>CAVZGP010000023.1:0-154301 GCA_963774765.1 Ilumatobacteraceae bacterium | reverse complement strand
CCATGCTGACGTCCGCCTCAGAGCGCAGCCGGAACTGACTGTCGGGTGCGGGCGAGGCACTGCGAGAGTTCGTCGCGTACCCGAGTCGGTAGATCAGGTCGGGCGAGCGCGACCGTTGCGGATCGCACGGTTCGGTCGGCGAAATCGTTGCAGACGGCGACTGAGGCCGTCGTGACCGCGAAACCACCCGTGGCGCGCTCGTCGAAGCGGACGAATGCCAGAAGACCGTCACTCGTCCGCGGACTGGCATAACGCCCGACTGACGGCGGACCCATTTCGGACACGAAGTTGCCGAGACTCCACCACACCGGCGTGTCGTTGATCACCTCGAAGGGCTGAACGACGTGGGGTCCGTGCATGAAGACCGCGTCGACATCGGACATCGATGTCATCGCGGTCACCAGCGTCCGATCGGCGACTGTCGGCCCGGTCTGGAGTTCGGTGGACACGTGAAGGCTCACGAGCACGATCTCTGCACCGGATCGTCTGGCTGCAGCGACATCGTCGGCGATGCGACGCGCATCACGGGTGTGGTTGAGGCGCCAAGGCTCGGTCGGCGACGCCGTGTTGGAGTAGGTGGTGAAGGAGAGGTGTGCGACGTTCACGCCGTCGACACGGAACACGGCCACCGCAGACTCGCTCACGTTCCGCGCCGTGCCCGCGGTGGTGATCCCGACCGCATTCAGCGCGGTGATCGCCGTGTCGATTCCCGCGGGGCCGAGGTCGTTGGAGTGATTCGAGGCCGTCGAACATCGGTCGAATCCGGCGTTGCGAAGTCCGCCAGCGATCTCGTTCGGCGCAAGGAGCAGATTGCCGCCGAATGGTGAACGCCCGACCGACCCGTAGCCGGCACCAGGGGAACCGATCGGCGTCTCCATGTGACAGATCGCCAGGTCGGCGGCCTCGATCACCTCTCGGACCTCGCCGAACATCGGACCGAAGTCGAAACGGGCTCCGCTCGCTGAGCCAGCCGTCGCAGCAGCAGCACGCACCCGTTCCTCGGTGAGTACGTCGCCGCCGGCGATCACGGACACCGAACGCGTCGGCGGCGTGAGGCGTATCGCCCGCGATCGTGCTGTGGCGCCGGTTTCGATCGTTTCGAGCGGTTCTGCACCGATGGCGGGCACGCTCGACGCGGCCACGGACAGCATGATGGCCACAGCACATCGAACGAACACGCCAGCACCTCCCCCTCGAATGGTGTCAACCGTAGGTCGGCCGGTGTGCCCCGCGGGGGATCGATCAACGTCGTGCAGCGTGCTCGTCCCGGCGCACCGGCGGTCGCACATCTTCGCCCGCCCGTGCCATCGGGGCGTAGGGATCCCGGATGCAGCAAGATGGTGACGATGCCCGACGGCCGTGAGCGCAAGGGGGAGGCGACGATCACGACCGACCGCGTGTCCTGGCACGTGCGGGCCCGCCGGCTGCTGATCGGCAGGGGAGCGGTGGTGCCGCTGGCCTCGGCGCACACGTTGGCGGCTGCGGGCGATGCGTTCGTGTCGGTCAGCCTCGCTGGGTCGCTGTTCTTCAACGTCAGCCCCAACGCATCGCGCCAGCAGGTGCTGCTGTACCTGTTGATCACCATGGCGCCGCTCGCCGTACTGTCACCGCTCGTCGGCCCAGCCGTCGACCGCTTCCGCAGTTCGCAGAGATTCGTGGCCTCAGCGTTCTTCGTGTCGCGCGGAGTGTTCTGTCTGATCCTCGCCGTGACGTTGCTGCAGGTGGCGTTCTATCCGGTCGTGCTGTTGCTGCTGATCGCCAGCAAGGCGTCGGGCATCGTGAAACAGACGTTGGTGCAGACGCTCGTCGACGACCCCGAGGAACTCGTGGCGACGAACGCGCGGCTCGCGCGGTTCGCCAGCGTCACCGCCGCGCTTGGCGTGGTTGCGGCGAGCGTTGTGTTCGCCGCGGCGGGCGCCGAGTGGTCGCTGCGTGTCGGAGCCGTGCTGTTCGCTCTCGCCGGGGCGGTCGTGCTGTGGGCCCGCCCCCGTTCGACGGTCGCGGCGACACCCGACGACGTCGAGTACGCGGAGACTCATCTCCCGACGGTGGTCGTGTCGTCGATCGGGCTGCTCGCCATCCGTGCCGCCGTCGGCTTCTTCATCTTCACCCTCGCGTTCACGCTTCGACGCTCCAGCGAACCGGCCCTGGTCTATGGGCTTGCCGCCGCGGCCTACGGGATCGGTGCGTTCGTCGGCCACACGGCGGCGACGGTCCTGCGTCGTTGGTTCACCGAGGAGCAGTTGATCGGCTTGGCGCTTGCACTGCCGGCGGTGTTCACGGCGATCGGCATCCTCGGTGCGTCCGTTCCACTCCTGATCGTCACGTCAGGTCTGGTCGGGTTGTCGACCACGCTCGGTCGCAACGCGTTCGACGGCCTGCTCCAGCGTCGCGCCCCCGAGGCGCTGCTCGGTCGCGCCGGTGCGCGTTACGAAACGCGGTTCCAGCTCGCCTGGGTGTTCGGTGGTGTGCTGGCGACGCCGATCTCCCTGCCCGTCGAGGTGAGCATGATGGTCCTCACCGCCATCTACGTGCCGGCGCTCGCGGTGTTCGTGCGAGGCGTGCGCGAGGCGCATCGCTTCGAGGGTCCTCCCGAGGATCATCTCGGTGGTGCCCACGTTCGTCTGGCCATGGCGCATCAGGCGTGGGAGGCCGGCTCGTCGCGGGTCGCCATCGTCGACGCGTCGGCTGCTGTCGATCTGGCCCAAAGTGTCGCGGGTGCGTTGGTGTCCGGCGACGAAAGGTGCCGGTTGGACGACCTGCGTCGTCGTGCCATCGACGTCGACGCGGACGTGGGGGAATCCGACGTGCTTGCAGCGCTGCAACTCGCCGACGAACTGATCAGGGTTGCATCACTGCCGTGACCGTCGCCGTCGGCGCAGCGTCCGGATCGGTGTTGTCAGGCGGGATCTCGGTCGTGATCTCGAGTCGGAAGATCTCGCCGTCGTCGATCGTGGTGTAGCGCACCAGGTCGATCTCGATCGATCGAGCGGGCTCGGGGATCGGCCCGACCAGCAGCATCGCGCCGTCGTCGCGCACGGGCTCACCGTCGACATCAGGGTTGAAGGTGTCGGCGACGTGGTCGGCAAAGCGCACGGTCGCCCAGTCGTTGGTCGACTCGGCCACGTCGGCCTGTATGCCGACGTCGATGGTGGCGCCGTCACCGGCCACCACGTACACCACGGGAAGTTTGGGCTCGCCGTCGTCGCCGATGACCGGTTCCTGGTCGTCGGCCTGCCAGGCGACGATCGCCGTGATCGCGTCGGACGGATCGACCATGTCGTCCGGTGCGGTGTCGCTGCTGTCGCACGCGCCCAGCGCGAGCGTGCCGACGAGGAGAGCCGCGACGAGGTTCGCGGTCGCGGCAGCGCGCGGAGATCGGTTCCCTCCCACAGCGCCACGTTACGCCAGTGGGTGGAGTTCAAGCGTCGGAGGTTCCGTCAGGCATGTCCGACATGCGTGCGAGATATGTTACGCAGACACGTTGCGCATCACGGAATGCGTGGTATAGTTTGCAACAGAAAGGCAGATCGAGCACCCGCTCGACGAGCCAGCATCCCCCAGGAAGACCAACCCAAAGGAGTTCGACATGTTCGAGCAGATCACCAAGTTCGCCAACGAGGCGACCACCACCGTCACCGATGCCATCAACGACAACGATGTCAGCGAGCGTTTCACCAGCACCAGCGACCAGATCCTGGACGCGGTGCTCGATGCCAACCGTCGCATCGTCGACATGGCGGTGACCACCGCCGATCGCGTGTCCGAGCAGTTCAAGGTCGAGCTGCCGTTCGCGGATCGCTTCCCCACTCCGACCATCGCAGGTGAGCGTTACCTCGAGTTCGTCGAGCGCGCCGTTTCGCTCAACCGTGACATGAACCAGCGTGTCGCCGAGATGATCAAGGCCGACAACGCCAAGGCCGCGTCCGACAAGGTCGTCGCTTCGGCGAAGTCCGTAGCGGGCAACGCGACCAAGACTGTTGCTGGCACCACCAAGACCGTCACCGACGCGGCCAAGACCGTGACGAAGAAGGCCCCGGCGAAGAAGGCCGTTGCCAAGAAGCGCCCGGTCAAGAAGGCCGTCGCCAAGAAGACCGTCGCCTCGAAGTGACCACCGACGCCGTCGGCGTCGCCGGACCGCCCCCCGGTCCGGCGGCACCGTCGTCGTAGTCTGGGCTCCGATGAGTGAACGATCTGACGCTCGATCCGTTCGGGGTGTCACCGCGCTCGGTGAGTTCATCAAGAGCCAACGCCGCATCGCCGACCTCTCACAGCGCGAGTTGGCCCGGCTCGCCGACCTCTCGGATGCCTACCTCAGCCAACTCGAACGTGGCCTCCACGAGCCGTCGGTCCGCGTGCTCAACGGCCTCGCGCAGGCGCTGAACGTGCCGAGCGACAAGCTGCTCGCCTACCTCGGCCGTCACGGCGACGCAACAGCGCCGGCCCGTTCCACCGAGTCGGCAATCGCCACCGACGAGTACCTCACCGACACCCAGAAGCAGTCGCTGCTCGACCTCTACCGAGCGTTCATCGCCGGCAACGACCTCGCTGCGTCGTCGAAGTAGCGCACGCGCTGAGCGTCAGCCGACGAGGAGGCGCGCGGCTTCCACCACCACCGACACCGTCGTCGATTCGATGCGCTGGGCGGTCTCTTCGCTCGGCGTTTCCTTCTGTGTGCGGTTGACCAGCACGCCCGCGACGCAGCCGGCGCGCAGCCCTGACGATGCACACATCGTGAACAGCGTGGCGGCTTCCATTTCGTAGTTGAGCACCCCCATCGCCTGCCACTCCCCGAGGCTTCCCTGGAACCGTCGGGTGACCCGGCCGGAGAACGTGTCGTAGCGCTCCTGGCCGGGATAGAAGGTGTCTGACGACGCGGTGATCCCGACGTGCGGTTCGACCCCGACGGACCGCGCCGCCTCGACCAGCGCGGTCGTACAGCCGAAATCGGCCACCGCCGGGAACTCCATCGGCGCGAAGTGCAGGCTCGCCCCATCCAGGCGCACGGCGCCCGTGGTGACGATCACGTCGCCCTGCTGCAGCTGTGGCTGAATTCCACCGGTGGTCCCGACCCGTAGAAACGTGCGAACACCGAGCTGTGCGAGTTCCTCGACGGCGATCGATGTCGACGGCCCGCCGATCCCCGACGAGCACACCACGACCGGCGTCTCGCCGAGCCAGCCGAGGCACGACGTGAACTCGCGGTGCGCAGCGAGGAACTCGTGACGGTCCATCGTGGCCGCGATCCGCTCGACCCGCGCCGGGTCACCCGGCACGATCGCCAGCGTCGCTCCCTGCAACATCTCCGCCGTCAACCCCAGATGGAATACCGCTGTCATGCCCGCGACCGTACCTCAACCCCGAAAAATGCCTGGATCTGCGCGCTCAGCGCGACAAACCGGGCATGTTTCGGGCTCAGGTCGTGCTGGTGTCGTGCCGATCGCTCACCATCGGTTGGCATTGCAGACATGCACATGTCTTTATATAGTGCTCGGATGGTTGGTTCGCTCGATCTGACGCTCGACGCGCTCAAGGCGGTCGGCGAGGAGACACGGTTGCGGATCGTCGCGCTCCTGCGCCACGGCGAACTGACGGTCACCGATCTCACAGAGATCCTCGGGCAGTCGCAGCCGCGGGTCTCGCGCCATCTCCGACTGCTCGTGGATGCCGGTGTGGTCACCAAACACCGCGAGGGGACCTGGGCGTTCTTCCGGTTGGGCGAGACCGAGACACTTCGTCGTCTGGTCGATGAGGTGCTCGACGCCATCGACGTGGACGATCTCGTCCTCGCTGGTGACGTGTCGCGCCTCGACATCACCCGCGCTCGCCGGGCGGCTGCCGCCCGTGAGTACTTCGAGCAGATCGCCCCGATCTGGGACGAGGAGCGTTCACTGCACGCTGCTGCCGACACCGTCGAAGCGGTGATCCTCGACGCCGTCGGCGATGAGCCGCTCGGTCGGGTGCTCGACGTCGGTACCGGTACCGGTCGCATGCTGCAGTTGCTCGCCGATCGGGCCGACCGAGCGGTGGGTCTCGACACCAGCCACTCGATGCTGTCGGTCGCGCGAGCCAACCTCGAACGGGCCGGTGTCACCGCCTGGGAACTCCGCCAGGGCGACGTGCACAGCCCGCCGCTCGACGCGGCCAGCTTCGACCTCGTCGTGATCCATCAGGTGCTCCACTACCTCGACGACCCGACGCGAGCGATTTCCGAAGCGGCCCGACTCGTCGCTCCTGGTGGCCGACTCCTCGTGGTCGACTTCGCGCCGCATCGACACGACTTCCTACGCGCCGCCGCGCACCGCCGCCTCGGATTCACACATCAACAGCTCGTCGACTGGTTCGACCAGTCGGGATTCGATTGTCCGACGATCACCGACGTCGAGCCCCCCGCCGGACAGGACGGTCTCACTGTCACCGTCTGGCTCGGCACCAACCGAGACACCAACCGCACCGCCCCCGTCGCCCAGAGAGAAGTCGCATGACCGCCAGCCAGCACCCCTTTCACGATCACCCGATCGCCGAGATCGCCCGCGAGCGCATCGTCGTGCTCGACGGCGCGATGGGCACCGAGATCCAAACGCTCGGCTTGTCCGACGAGGCGTTCCGCGGTGATCGATTCTGCGACCATGGCTGCGATCTCGCCGGCAACAACGAGTTGCTGACACTCACCCAGCCCGACGCGATGCGCGACATCCACCTGCGGTACTTCCTCGCCGGAGCCGACATCGCCGAGACCAACACGTTCTCGGCGAACCGCGTGTCGCAGGGTGACTACGACACGGTCGACCAGGTCGTCGAACTCAACGAGGCCGCCGCCCGCCTTGCCCGCGAAGCCGCCGAGGAGGCCCACGGAATCGACGGTCGACGTCGGTTCGTGGCCGGAGCGGTCGGCCCCACCAACATGACGCTGTCGCTGTCACCGAAGGTCGAGGACCCCGGCTACCGGGCGATCACGTTCACCGCACTGGCCGACGCCTACCAGGAGCAGATCGAAGCGCTGCTCCGCGGTGGGGTGGATGCGATCCTCATCGAGACGATCTTCGACACGCTCAACGCGAAGGCGGCGATCGTCGCCAGCCGTCGCGCGATGAACGCTCACGGTACGCAGCTGCCGCTGATGATCTCCGGCACGATCACCGACCGCTCGGGTCGCACGCTGTCGGGCCAGACCCCCGCCGCGTTCTGGCAGTCGATCCGCCATGCGCAGCCGCTCACCGTCGGGCTCAATTGCGCGCTCGGCGCCGAGGAGATGCGCCCGCACGTGCTGGAGTTGGCCACGGTCGCCGACACGCTGATCTGCGCCTATCCCAACGCCGGGCTCCCCAACGAGCTCGGCGGCTACAACGAGACGCCCGCCGAGACCGCCGCGTTCGTCGCCGAGTTCGCCGAGGCCGGTCTGGTCAACGTCGTCGGTGGCTGCTGCGGCACCACCCCTGCCCACATCGAGGCGATCGCCCAGGCGGTCGAGGGCAAGGTGTCACGCGTCGTGCCGACGCGCACGCCGCGATTGGAGCTGTCGGGCCTCGAGCCGTTCGCACTGACCGACGACATCCCGTTCGTCAACGTCGGCGAGCGCACCAACATCACCGGGTCGGCCAAGTTCCGCCGGCTGATCAAGGACAACGAGTACGGCGAGGCGCTCGTCGTCGCGCTGCAACAGGTCGAGAGCGGCGCCCAGGTCATCGACGTCAACATGGACGATGGACTCATCGACGGCGTGCAGGCGATGACGACGTTCCTCAACTTGATCGCGTCGGAGCCCGACATCGCCCGCGTGCCGATCATGATCGACTCCTCCAAGTTCGAGGTGATCGAGGCCGGCCTGCAGTGCGTGCAGGGCAAGCCGATCGTGAACTCGATCTCGATGAAGGAGGGCGAGGAGGCGTTCCTCGCTCAAGCGCGCACCTGTCTCGACTACGGCGCTGCCGTCATCGTGATGGCCTTCGACGAGGTCGGCCAGGCCGACACGGTCGAGCGCAAGGTCGCCATCGCCCGTCGGGCGTACCACTTGCTGATCGACGAGGTCGGGTTCCCACCCGAGGACATCATCATCGACCCGAACATCTTCGCGATCGCCACCGGCATCGACGAGCACAATCGATACGGCCTCGACTTCATCGAAGCGACCAAGGCGATCACCGACGAGCTGGCGTACGTCAACATCTCCGGCGGCGTGTCGAACCTGTCGTTCTCGTTCCGCGGCAACGAACCGGTACGCGAGGCGATGCACTCGGTGTTCCTCCTCAAGGCGGTCGAGGCGGGCATGCGGTTGGGCATCGTCAACGCCGGCCAGCTCGCCGTGTACGACCAGATCGACCCCGAGCTGCGCGAGCTGTGCGAGGACGTCGTGCTCGCCCGGCGCCCCGACGCCACCGAGCGGCTCCTCGACGCCGCCGCCCGCTTCGCCGGCAACGGAGCCCAAGCCGTCGATCCTGCCGCCGCCGAATGGCGATCGTGGGATGTCGCCCGCCGCATCGATCATGCGCTGGTCAACGGCATCACCGTGTTCATCGAGGCTGACGTCGAGGAGGCTCGTGCCGCCTCCGACCGTGCCGTCGATGTGATCGAAGGGCCGCTGATGAGCGGCATGAACACCGTCGGCGACCTGTTCGGCGCCGGCAAGATGTTCCTGCCCCAGGTCGTCAAGTCGGCCCGCGTGATGAAGCAGGCCGTTGCCTACCTCACCCCGTTCATCGAGGCCGAGGGCGACGAAGGCGTGGCGTCGAAGGCCGGCACCGTGCTGCTCGCGACAGTGAAGGGTGACGTGCACGACATCGGTAAGAACATCGTCGGCGTCGTGCTCGGCTGCTCGAACTACGAGGTGATCGACCTCGGCGTGATGGTGCCCGCCCAGACGATCCTCGACACGGCCAAGGAACGCAACGTCGACATCATCGGGCTGTCCGGGTTGATCACGCCGTCGCTCGACGAGATGGTTCGCGTCGCCACCGAAATGGAGCGCACGGGCTTCACCCTGCCACTCCTGATCGGTGGGGCAACGACGAGTCGTCTGCACACGAGCATCAAGATCGACCCCGCCTATCACGGCCCGGTCGTGCATGTCGGCGACGCCAGCCGCGCCTCGGGAGTGATCTCCGCGTTGATGTCGACCACACAGCGCGAGGGATTTCTCGATGAGCTGAAGGCCGACTACACCCGCGTGGTCGAGTCGCATGCTCGTTCGACGGTCGAACGCGACCGGGTCAGGCTCGACGTCGCTCGCTCGAACCGGCCGCAGCTGGTGTTCGACGGGTCCACGATCACGCGTCCGGCGCTCACCGGGCTGCGGGTCTTCGAGGACTATGACGTCGGCGAACTCGTGCCGTACTTCGACTGGACGCCCTTCTTCCGTCTCTGGGGCATCCGTGGCAGGTATCCCGACGTGCTCACCGATCCCGAGTTCTCCGAAGCGGCAGGTCCGCTGTGGGACGACGCGCAGGCCATGCTCGACAAGATCGTTGCCGAGAAGTGGTTCCACCCCCGCGCGGTCGTCGGTGTCTGGCCGGCGCAGTCCGATGGCGACGATGTCGTCGTGTACACCGACGAGTCGAGGTCGACCGAGCGCCGTCGTTTCCACGGACTGCGCCAGCAGGCCACCAAGTCCGATGGCCGCCCGAACCTCTGCCTGTCGGATTTCGTGGCGCCGATCGACAGCGGCGTCGCCGACTGGGTCGGCGGGTTCGTCGTGACAGCGGGACCGGAGGAGAACGCGATCGCCGATCGGTTCGAAGCCGCCGGCGACGACTACTCGTCCATCCTCCTCAAGGGGTTGGCCGATCGGGTTGCCGAAGCGTTCGCCGAACGCATCCACGAGCGCGTTCGGACCGACGCCGACCTGTGGGGCTACTCGCCCGGTGAGTCGTTCACCGCGGACGAGCTCTTCAAGGAGTCGTTCCGCGGGATTCGTCCTGCGCCCGGCTATCCGAGCCAGCCCGACCACACCGAGAAGGCCGCACTGTTCGACGTGCTCGACGCGCCGAACACCGCGGGTGTCGAGCTGACCGAGTCGTTCGCGATGTGGCCGGGTTCGTCCGTGTCAGGGCTGCTCTTCGCCCATCCGGAGTCGAAGTACTTCGGCATCGGCAAGATCAAGCGCGATCAGCTGAACGACTATGCCGAGCGCAAGGGCTGGACGATCGAAGAGGCGGAACAGCACCTCGCCCCCGTCCTCGATTCCTGAGCGGAATTTCACCAGGGGTCAGACCCCTGGTGAAATTCACTCGCAGGCGACCTCGCCGTCCGGATCGATCATCGTCACGGACAGACCTTCCTGGACGAACGCGTTGGCGACGGCGCAGTCGAACACGGCGTCGTCGGTGGTCCTGTCCTCGAAGGACAGCCGGATCTCGGATCCGACGATCTCGAGGTCATTGGCCTTCAACTGGTCGGCGACCACACCCCATGTGGGTTGCGATGAGCGAAACCGCCGTATCCGGTCGCTTCGCTCATCGGTGGGGGAATCTCGTGGGTTGCGATGAGCGAAACCGCCGTATCCGGTCGCTTCGCTCATCGCAACCGGTTGCGATGGCCCGGCACCGACGTACCTGCGTGATCGGTGATGGGGGAATCACCCACATGACAGAACTGGTGTCATACGATTCGACGGACTGCGACAGCCGGTCGCGGTCGGGGACGAAACGAGGGCAAGCACTCATGAACGACAACGTACGAATTCCGCTCGCCGAAGCGCTCGGCACCGCCGTCCTGGTGATCGGTGGGCCGGGTACGGCCATCTTCGCGACGGGTGGCTTCAACGAAGGGCTCAACGTCGGAGCGCTCGGCGTGGCACTGGCCTTCGGTCTCAGCCTGCTGTGCATGGCCTATCTGATCGGTCGCATCTCCGGGTGCCACATCAACCCGGCGGTCACGATCGGCATGATCATGGCGAAGAAGCTCGATGCTGCGAAGTCGGCGCCCTACTTCATCGGCCAGTTCGTCGGCGGCATCGTCGGCGCCGGCCTCATCGCGTTGACGTTGAGTGGTACCGACGGCTACCTGTCGAGGGCGCAGGACGCCGGCTTCGCATCGAATGGCTACGGCGAACACTCGCCGGGCGGCTTCGACCTGCTGTCGGTGGCGATCATCGAGATCGTCGTCACGGCGATCTTCGTGCTGATCGTGCTCGGCACGACGACGACCAAGGGTGTTCCGATCGGGTTCGGTCCGATCGCTGCAGGTCTCGGCCTCACGCTCGTCCATTTGATCTCGATTCCGGTGTCGAACACCTCGGTCAACCCGGCCCGCTCGCTCGCGACGGCAGTGTTCCAGGGCGACTGGGCGCTCGGCCAGGTGTGGGCGTTCATCCTGTTCCCGGCGATCGGCGCCGTCCTCGCCGGCGCACTGTGGATGGTCATCGGCGAACCCGAGGCCACCGAGGGCGAAGTTCTCTGATGCGACGACCGGCGGTGATCGACGCGCTCGAGTCGATCACCGCCGGTCCGAACGATCAGAGACCCACATTTGGGTGGGTTTTCCCGGCCCCTGATAAGTTCTCGACCCGATGTCGGAGTTCCTGCGCGATTACTTGACCGTGGTCTGGTTCGGCCTCGCCGCCTTGGCGATCGGCGGAATCCTGCTCGGATTGGCAGCGCTCGTGCGGCCGTCCAAGCCCAACTACGACAAGGGCATCGCCTACGAATCGGGGGTCGACCCCGTCGGGATCGGCTGGTCGCAGAGCCAGGTCCGCTACTACGTGTTCGCCCTGCTGTTCGTGATCTTCGACGTCGAAGCGGTGTTCCTCTTCCCGTGGGCCGCGAACATCGAGCGCTACGGCACCTTCGGGCTGATCGCCATGCTGATCTTCATCGTGCTGTTGCTCGATGGACTCGTCTACGCCTGGAAGCGCGGATTGCTCCGGTGGGTGTGAGGCTGTTCGTGATGATCGAAACGGGGAACTGACATGGGTCTCGTCGACCGCGGCCGGATGCCGGCACCGCTCACCAAGCTGTTCAACATGAGCCGCTCGTACTCGCTGTGGGTGTACCAGTGGGGTCTCGCGTGCTGCGCGATCGAGATGGGCGCCGCCTTCGGCTCGCCTCGTTACGACGTGATGCGCCTCGGCGTCATCCCGTTGCCCGCCAGCCCCCGCCAGGCCGACTTCGTGTGCATCTCCGGCACGGTCACCGACAAGATGGCACCCGCCGTGCGCCGCCTCTGGGAGCAGATGCCCGAGCCGAAGTACGCGATCTCGATGGGTTCGTGTGCCAACTGCGGCGGCCCCTACTGGGACAGCTACTCGGTCACCAAGGGCGTCGACCAGATCATCCCGATCGACGTGTACATCCCCGGCTGCCCGCCGCGCCCCGAGGCCCTGCTCGAAGGCGTCGTGTTGCTGCAGCAGCGCATCAAGAACGAGGACATGGCCGCCAAGTGGCGTGGCGACGAGTTCACCACCAATCAGGCCACCCGCGAGCGCGAACGTGTCGCCGCCGCCCCAGCCGTCGAAGCGCCATCGGCACCCGAGCGCGAACCAATCGTGGTGGGCGGTGGCCCCATTGAGTGACGCCACCGACACCGCAACCGACACCAGCGAACAACCTCTCGCACTTCCCGGCGACGGCCTGCGCGAGGGGATCATCGACGACCTGCGCCACCGCATCGGTGACGGCATCGTCGACACACACATCACCCCGAACGACGACCTGTGGATCCGCGTGCAGACCGGCGCCTGGCGACAGACCGCCGAGGCGCTCAAGGCTGCGGGCTTCACGTTCTTCGGCTTCCTGTCGGGTCTCGACTGGATGCCGTCGCCCTACGGCAAGGGCGAGGACGATCCGACCGCCGAGCCGCGCGAACCCGACACCGAAATCCGCCAGGGGGTCACCGGCGGTGACACTCGCTTCCAGGTGTTCGCCCGCCTCGTCGACCTCGACCGCCACGTCGGCGTCACCATCAAGGCCGACGTTCCCGATGAGCCGTTCGCCGTCGACTCGTGGACCACGGTGTTCGCCGGCGCGAACTGGCACGAGCGTGAGTGCCACGAGATGTTCGGCATCGGTTTCAACGGCCATCCCGACCTGCGCAACATGTATCTGCCGACCGATTTCGAGGGCCACCCCCTGCGCAAGGACTTCCCATTGCTCGCTCGCATGATCAAGCCCTGGCCCGGCATCGTCGACGTCGAACCGATGCCCGCCGACGAGGAAGGCGACGACGCCGAGGCCGTCACCAGCGAGGACCCCTCGTGACCACGCTGTCCGATCGTCAGCAACTCAGCTACATCGCCAGCCAGGCCGCCGACGCGCGCCTCAATGTCGAACTCGAGACCGAGGGGATGACCCTCAACATCGGCCCGCAGCACCCCGCCACCCACGGCACGCTGCGCATCATCTGTCGTCTCGACGGCGAGCAGGTCGTGTGGGCCGAACCCTCGGCCGGTTACATGCACCGCGGCTACGAGAAGCTCACCGAAGTTCGCACCTTCCCGCAGGTCACCACGCTGGTGAACCGGATCGACTGGCTCGGCAGCTTCGCCAACGAGGTGCCGTTCATCCTCGCCGCCGAGAAGCTGATGGAGATCGAGGCGCCACCGCGCGCGCAGGTGATCCGCACGATCCTGTTCGAGTTGTCGCGGATCGCCAACGTGTCGCTGTTCCTCGGCGACCTCGGCGTTCAGATGGGCGCGATCACCCCGGTATTCCTCGCGTTCCGCGACCGCGAGTACGTGCTGAACCTGATCGAAGGCGCCACGGGTGGTCGGTTCCACCCGAACTTCGACCGCATCGGCGGGCTGTACATGGACCTGCCGAAGGGGTGGATCGACGAGACCCGTCAGGTGATGGTGAAGCTCCGCGAGTTCTGCGACACCATCGAAGACCTGCTGTTCGGCAACGAGATCTTCCAGAGCCGTATGCGCGGTATCGGCATCATTCCTGCCGACGTCGCCAAGGACTATGGCCTGTCGGGCGCCAACCTGCGCGCCAGCGGCGTCGACTTCGACCTGCGCCGCGATCAGGAACTTCCGATGGCGTGGGACAAGGCCGACTGGAAGGTCTGGACGCACCCCGACGGTGACAGTTGGGCGCGCTGCTGGGTGCGTCTGCAGGAGACCCGCGAGTCGTGCAAGATCGTCGAGCAACTCCTCGACCAGATCCCTGCCGGCCCGATCATGACCAAGGTGCCGCGCATCATCAAGGTGCCCGAAGGCGAAGCCTGGGTGTCGACCGAGAACCCGCTCGGCGAGATGGGCTACTACGTCGTCTCGAAGGGCGACCTCGGACCGTTCCGCGTCAAGATCCGCTCGGCCAGCTTCAACAACATCTCGATCGTGCCATGGGCGCTCAAGGGCGTCTACGTGCCCGACATCATCACGATCCTCGCCAGCTTGTACTTCATCCTCGGAGACATCGACCGGTGATCCAGCTTGCCATTGAAATCCCCTACTGGGGGCAGTCGCTCCTACGTGTGCTCGGTGGCCTCGTCGCGGTGCTGTTGCCGGCCGGCACCATCGTGTACCTGTTCCTGTTCAAGATGATGTCGTTCATGCAGAGCCGCCTCGGCCCGATGGAAGCCGGTCCGTACGGCTCGCTGCAGCTCGTCGCCGAAGTCGGCAAGTGGATGCAGAAGGAGGACCTCGCTCCGGAGGCCGCCGACAAGAGCATCTTCAAGATCGCGCCGCTCGTTGTGCTGCTGTCGACGTTCCTGCTCGTCGTCGTCATCCCGTTCGGCCCGGACGCGCTGTTCACCAACTTCGCGGTGGGCATCTTCTACGGTCTGGCGGTCGCGTCGGTCAGCGTGCTCGGCATTCTCATCGCGGGCTGGGCGAGCGCCAACAAGTACTCGCTGCTCGGCGGTCTCCGTGCCGCCGGCCAGCTGATCGCCTACGAACTTCCGATGGTGCTCGCCACGCTCGGCGTGGTCATCCAGGCCGGGTCGATGAACCTCCAGGACATCACCGTCGCTCAGAACACCGGCGAGATCTTCGGCTGGGGCGGCATCGGCAACCCGTACATCTTCACCCAGTTCATCGGATTCCTGATCTTCATGATCGCCGTGCAGGCCGAACTCACCCAGGCGCCGTTCGACATGCCCATCGCCGAGTCCGAACTCGTGTCGGGCTACATGACCGAGTACTCGGGCTTTCGGTTCCTGATCTTCTTCATCGCCGAGTTCGCCACCGCCGGCGTGTTCGCCCTCATCGCCTCCGTGCTGTTCCTCGGCGGTTGGGGCATCCCGTTCGAATGGTTCGGCTGGACGACCGTCGACAGCGTCGACAACTGGATGAACGTGGTCGGTCCGCTGATCATGTTCACCAAGATGCTGGTGCTCACGTTCATCATCATGTGGGTGCGATTCAGCTTCCCCCGCTTCCGTGAGGACCAGCTGCAGACCTTCGCCTGGAAGGTCCTCATCCCGCTGGCGCTCGCCAACACCGCCATCACCGCCATTTTGAAGGTCACGTTCTGATGCCCGACAAGCCCAAGGTTCCCGGTCTGTTCAAGGGTCTCGGCATCACGCTCGGGATCCTCAAGGACACCGTCGTCGATGGCGCCAACACGGTGCAGTATCCGCACGAGAAGGAAACGCCGACGATCCGTGCCCGTGGCGTGATCGGGCTGCACCAGGGCAACTGCACCGCGTGCATGCTGTGCGTGCGGTCGTGCCCCGACTGGTGCATCTACATCGAAGGCCACAAGCAGCTCGCGCCGCCTCGTCGCGCGGGTGGCAAGCCGCGCCAGGTCAACCATCTCGACCGCTTCGACATCGACTACGCGCTGTGCATGTACTGCGGCATCTGCGTCGAGGTGTGCCCGTTCGAGGCCATCTTCTGGAGCCCTGAGTACGAGTACTCCGAGCCGAAGATCGCCGACCTCCTCCACGACAAGGACAAGCTCAGCGAGTGGATGGAAACCGTCCCCGAGGCTCCCGAACTCGAAGTGGGAGCGCAGAAGAAGTGAGTGCCGTGCTGCTCGCCGCCGACAACGTCAACGTCGCACAGAACGTCGGCTTCGGCATCATCGCCGCGATCATGATCTTCGCCGCGCTCAACGTGGTCACCACGAAGAACGTCGTGCATGCCGCGCTGTGGCTGGTCGTCGTGCTCTCCGGGGTCGCCGCGCAGTACATCCTCGCCGCCGCCGAGTTCGTCGCCATCTCGCAGGTGCTCGTCTACATCGGCGCCGTGATGGTGCTGTTCCTGTTCGGCATCATGCTCACCCGCGCCCAGATCGGCAAGGAGTCCGATCTCAACAACAAGGGCTGGGCGATCGGCATCCCCGTCGGCCTCGTGCTGTTCGGTCTGCTCGCCTGGGTGATCGTCGACGCGTTCGGCGACGACGTCCTCCCCGATCGTGGCCCGGCACCGACCGTCGCACTGAGCGACCAGTTCCTGTCGATCTACCTCGTGCCGCTCCTGGCGATCTCGTTCGTCCTGCTCGCCGCCGCCATCGGCGCCATCGTCCTGGCACGGAAGGACTGACCCGTGCTCGCTGTCAACTTTCTTCTGCTGGCCGCGGCGCTGTTCGCGATCGGCGTGTACGGCGTCATCGCCCGCCGCAACGCGGTGATGGTGCTCATGTCGATCGAACTGATCCTCAACGCGGTGAGCCTCAACCTCGTGGCATTCTCCCTGATGACCGGCGCCATCGACGGCCAGGTCTTCGCCCTCTACGTGATCGCGATCGCTGCCGCCGAGGTCGGCGTCGGTCTGGCGATGGTGCTGATGATCTACCGCAATCGCAAGACGATCGCCCTCGACGAGCTCTCGGAAATGAAGGGCTGAGATGCTCGCCGCAGAAGCACTCGAACTCACCTCTGGATGGTTCCTGGAGAACGCCTGGCTCACCGGTCTGATCCCGGTGATCGGCTTCGCGATCATCATCTTCTTCGGCAAGCACCTTCCGATGAAGGGTGCCGAGATCGGCCTCGCGTCGATGGCGGCGTCGCTGGTGGTCGCCGTCGGAGCCTGCATCCAGTGGATGCAACGCACCGACTCCGCCGACAGCCACGTTGAGGCGGCCGGCCTGCTCCAGACATTCGGACGGTCACTGCCGAGCGCCACCGAAGGCGAGGCCGAGCCGTTCATCGAACCCGTGGTCACGACGTGGGTGTGGTGGCAGAACTCCGGTCTCGAGTTCGGAATCGGGTCGAGCGTCGACGGCCTCGCCGTCATGATCCTCGCGCTCGTTGCGTTCATCGCCCTGCTCGTGCAGGTGTTCAGCCTCGACTACGTCCGCGACGATCGCCGCTACACCCACTTCTTCGCGGCGATCACACTGTTCGCCGGCGGCATGTTGATCATGGTGATGGCCGAGAACATGGTGCAGCTCATTCTGGGCTGGGAGATCATGGGGCTCACCTCGTTCATGCTGATCGGGCACTGGTGGGAGGAGGAGGCCAACAGCCGCGCTGCGCTCAAGGCGTTCTTCACCGTGCGCGTCGGTGACGTCGGCCTCCTCGTCGGCACGGCGATCATCTTCTTCGGCGCCAACCAGTGGGCGGTCGACAACCTCGACTCGAACGGCTTCGACATCGCCGCCATCCAGGCCTGGGCGTTGTCGGGCGAGGCCAACACCCAGTTCCTGTTGTGGGGTGCGGTCGCGCTGTTCATCGCCTGTATCGGCAAGTCCGGCCAGTTCCCGTTGCACACCTGGCTCCCTGACGCGATGGCCGGCCCGACGCCGGTGTCGTCGCTGTTGCACAGCTCGACGATGGTCGTCGCCGGCGTGTTCCTCGTGGCGCGGGTCTACCCCGTGTTCTGGGAGGGTTTCAACATCGGTACCGGCGGACTGTCGTTCATCGCCATCATCGGTGCGATCACCATCATCATCGCCGCGCTGCTCGCGTTCGTGCAGGACGACATCAAAAAGGTGCTCGCGTACTCGACCGTGTCGCAGCTCGGATACATGATGCTCGGCCTCGGCACCGGCGCCTGGCTCCCGGCGGTGTTCCACATCTTCACCCACGCCTTCTTCAAGTGTGCGCTCTTCCTTTGCGCCGGCTCGGTGAGCCATTCGGGCTCGCATCACTCGTTCGACATGAAGAAGGACATGGGCGGACTTCGCAAGAAGATGCCGATCACGTTCACCGCCTGGATCGTGTCGACGCTCGCCCTCACCGGCGTGTTCCCGTTCGCCGGGTTCTGGTCGAAGGACGAGATCATCGACAACGTCGGCCACAACGGTTACTCGGTGCTGATGTGGGTCGCCCTCGCCGGCGCGGCTCTGACGGCGATGTACATGACCCGAGCGACCTACCTGACGTTCTTCGGTGAGCCCCGCGGTGCGGCCGCCGGCCTTGGCCACGACGACGTCCACGGTGAAGAACACGAGATGGAGCACATCTCGGTCGGCGCCCCCGAACCGCGGTCGCTCGGGGCGGCGGCGAACGCTCACGTCGACGATGACCACGTTGCTCATGGCGATCACGGTGGCGGTCATGGCGACGATCACGGCGACGGCCACCACGACGACCACGCGGGACCGCACGAGTCGGGACCGCTGATCCTTGTTCCGATCCTCATCCTGGCCTTCTTCGCGCTGTTCGCCGGCTTCGCCAACCCGACGCCGCTGGCGTCCCGCTTCGGCGAAGGCGTCGAGTTGATGAAGACCTATGTCGAACCGCGACCGACGCCTGTCGTCACCGAGGAGTACATCGCATCCGGTCCCGGCGAGTCGGTCGTGCTCGTCGACGGTGTCGCGTCTGCCCCATCGGTCACGCCCACCGCAGATGAAGGCGGTGAGGAAGGTGGCCACGAGGGCGAGGAAGGTGGCCACTCGAGTGGCTGCGGCTTCGATGCTCCCGAACCCGGAACGGTGTGCTTCTTCCCGAGCGTCAACCACGCCGAGCCTGCGTTCACCAAGATCTTGCTCTCACTCGGTGTCGTCGGGGTCGCCTACCTCGTGGCCATCGCCTTCAACGTGGCCTTCTACGGGCGGCGCAACAAGCACCTCGTCGGGCTCACCGAACGACACAAGGTGCTGCGCGGTGGCTTGCTGTTTCTGCAGAACAAGTACTACCTCGACGCTCTCTACGAGAACGTCATCGTTCGGGCTGTCGCCCATCCGATCGCCAAGCTGGCGTACTGGATCAACCAGAACGTCCTCGATGCGACCGTCGATGCCGTTGGTGCCGGAACCCGCAAGACCGGCGAGTGGGTCTACGACAACATCGACCAGAAGATCGTCGACGGTGCCGTCGACGGATCCGGCTGGGCCGCCTCCGAAGCGGGTCACGCCTTGCAACCCACCCAGTCCGGCAAGATCGGCCAGTACGGCGCGCTGCTCTTCGGCGCTGCCACGGTCGGCGCCATCGTCCTCGTCCTCGTCAACGTGAGCTGAAAGCAACTCTGAACCCATGGAAACTCTCACCGATCAGAATTGGCTACTGAGCGTCGGCACCTTCCTGCCGCTCGTCGGCGTGCTCGTGATGCTGTTCATCCCGCGTAGCGAAGAGGCCACCCACAAGCTCATCGGCATCGTCACCGCAGGCGCCACTCTGGCCGTCGGTGTCGTCACGTTGTTCGCATTCGACTACGGCCAGTCGGCCAAGCTGCAGTTCTTCGTCGACGCCGAGTGGATCCCGGTGATCCATTCGAACTACACGATCGGCCTCGACGGCATCAGCCTGCCGCTGTACTTCCTGTCGATGGCGGTCACGTTCCTCGTGATGATCTACAGCTGGGACAACATGCCCGACGCGGGCAACCCCAAGGCGTTCTTCATCCTGATGCTGGTCCTGCAGACCGGTATGGCCGGTACGTTCATCGCCCAGGACCTGATCCTGTTCTTCGTGTTCTTCGAAGTCGTGCTGCTGCCGATGTACTTCATGATCGGCGTGTGGGGCGGCGAGCAGCGCAAGTACGCCTCGCTGAAGTTCTTCCTCTACACGATGTTCGGCTCGGCGTTCATGCTGGTCGCGTTCCTGGCCCTGTTCTTCCAGACCGACGCCGTCAGCTTCGGTTTCGCCCACCTCATGGATGCCGGAGCGGGCATCGACAAGAACGTGCAGATCTGGATCTTCGCGGGCATGTTCCTGGGCTTCGCCGTCAAGGTGCCGATGTTCCCGTTCCACACCTGGCTCCCCGACGCCCATACGCAGGCGCCCACGCAGGGCTCGGTCATCCTGGCCGCAATCCTGCTGAAGCTCGGCACCTACGGCTTCGTGCGGATCGCGCTGCCGATGCTGCCCGAAGGCGCCAAGGCCTGGGCGCCGGTCATCGGCATCCTCGCGGTCATCGGCATCATCTACGGCGCGCTCGGATGTCTCGCGCAAACCGACATGAAACGCCTGATCGCGTTCTCATCGGTTGCGCACATGGGCTTCGTGATGCTCGGCATCTCCACGCTGACCACCTTTGGTATCAACGCGGCGCTGTTCGGCATGGTCGCCCACGGGCTCATCACCGGCATGCTCTTCTTCGTCGCCGGGTCGGTGAAGCACCGTTACCACACGCTCGAGATCAGCCGACTTTCCGGCATGCTCATCCAGGCGCCGCGACTCGGTTGGATCATGGGATTCGCAGCGATGGCGTCGCTTGGCTTGCCCGGCCTCGCCGGATTCTGGGGCGAGTTCCCCGCGATCCTGTCGGCGTACAACCCCGGCTTCGGGCTCAGCACCGCACTGTTCCGCACGCTCATGGTGATCGCGGCGATCGGCACGGTCCTCGCCGCGGGCTACCTGCTCTGGCTCTATCAGCGCACGGCGTTCGGCGAGCCGAGTGAAGAGTTCTCCGGCCACGGCGCGGGGAATGGCGGAGGACACGCTGGCGTCGCCCACTCGCTGAGTTCGGCCGCCAACGACCACGACGACCACGACGAGATCTACGACGTCACGCCGATCGAGTGGATCGCGTGGACGCCGTTCCTGATCGCCATCGTCGTGTTCGGCGTGTATCCGCAACTGATGTTCAAGGTGATCGACCCGGCTGTCACCGAGCTGGTGGCGCGCCTCGGAGAGACGCTGGGCTGATGCTCGCCACGCTCCTTGGCCAAGCCAGCGACTGGGTGTCGCCAACGATCGACTGGGCCGCGCTCGCCCCCGAGATCGTTCTGGCGATCGGCATCAACCTCATCCTCCTGCTCGACCTGCAGCTGGCCGAGTCCAAGAAGTGGATGATCGCCACGATCACCGGCTTCATCCTGCTCGGCAGCTTCGTGGCGATCGCCGTCCTCGCTGCCACCAACGACGGACCGACCTCGCTGTTCGACGGTCGCTACGTCGTCGACGACTTCGCGCTGTTGTTGAAAGCGCTGTTCGTGCTCGCCGCGTACGTCGTCGTGCTCTTGAGCCAGACCGAACTCGAAGAGGGCGGCTACTACCAAGGCGAGTTCTACGTCCTCATGCTGTGCAGCGTGCTCGGCATGGTGATGATGGCGTCGTCGCGAGACCTGGTGAGCATCTTCGTCGCCCTCGAGCTGCTGTCGATCCCCGGCTACATGCTGGCGGCCTGGAACAAGCGCAACCGCAAGTCCAACGAAGCCGGCGTCAAGTATTACCTGATGGGCGTCTTCGCTTCCGCGATCCTGCTGTACGGCATGAGCCTGCTGTTCGGCATGACCGGCTCGACGCTCCTCACCGATATCGGTGCCTCGCTCCGCGACGGTGACCTGATCGGCTTGGAAGTCGTTGCCGTGGTGTTCGTCATCTGTGGCTTTGCGTTCAAGATCTCCGCGGTGCCATTCCACCAGTGGGCACCGGACACCTACGAGGGGGCACCCACTCCCGTCACAGCGTTCTTCTCGGTCGCCACCAAGGCGGCCGGCTTCGTTGCGTTGATGTTGGTGGTGTTCATCGCGTTCCCGGGCGCCGACGGGGTGTACGAACCGCTCATCTGGGTGCTGGCGGTGCTGACGATGACTGTCGGCAACGTGCTCGCCCTACGCCAGACCAACATCGTGCGCATGCTGGCGTACTCCTCGGTCAGCCAGGGTGGGTTCATCCTGATGCCGCTCGCCTTCGCCGGCGACCCTGGAGTCGGCGCTGCCGCACTGAACGCCATCGTCGTGTATCTCGTCGTCTACACGTTCATGAACCTCGGTGCCTTCGCCGTCGTGATCGCCGTGACTCGCAAGACCCGCAGCGGTGAGATCTCGTCGTTCGGCGGGCTCTTCTCGTACGCGCCCGGCCTGACGGTGGCGTTGACGATCTTCTTCGCATCGCTCGCCGGCATCCCGCCGCTCGCGGGCTGGTTCGCCAAGTTCAATGCCTTCAAGGCAGTCCTCGACGCCGGTACCACCTCGGCCTACGTGATGGCCGGCATCGCCGCCGTCAACACCGTCATCGCCGCGGCGTACTACATGCGGGTACTGCGCGTCGCCTGGATGGACGAAGCCCCCGACGGCGACGTCTCCCCGGTCAATCCGCCCGCTCCGGTCGTTGCCGCGCTGGCGATCACCGCCATCGGCACCATCGCCCTCGGCGTCCTGCCGAACCTTGTGGCGCGCGTGGGAGCGTTGGACGCCCTCACCGGAGCATTCGTGGGCTGACCGCCCGCATCTCGTGAACAACTACGCCTCCAGAGCGCGCATTTGTTCACGAGAACGAGGAGGTCCCGCGTGACGGAGGGGATTGACGACGCGATTCGTGCCCACGGACCGATTGCGTTCGAGCGATTCATGGATCTTGCGTTGTACGGGGCGGAGGGGTTCTACACGCGGGCTGACGGGGGATCGGCGGGTCGGCGCGGAGACTTCATCACCTCACCCGAAGTGGGGCCGTTGTTCGGTGCGGTCATTGCCCGCTACCTCGACGCCGAATGGGCGCGCATCGGTCGACCTGATGTGTTTACCGTCGTCGACGCAGGCGCCGGTCCGGGCACGCTGGCCCGCTCGATCTTGGCCGCTCGACCGTCGTGCGGCGACGCGCTGCGCTACGTGGCCGTCGAAGTGTCGGCGGGCCAGCGCGAGCGTCACCCCGGCGGTGTCGAGTCGGTCGCGACGATGCCCGCAGACGCGTTCGACGGTGTCGTGATCGCCAACGAACTCCTCGACAACCTGCCGTTCCGCCTGGCCGTGTTCGACGCCGGGTGGCGTGAGGCCTTCGTCGGCCTGGACGGCGATGGCCGATTCGTCGAGGTGCTGTCGGCGCCGTTCGACCCGATGCCGACCTGGTTGCCCGTCGATGGTGCCTTCGGCGCACGTGCCCCGCTGGTCGACCGGGCGGCGAGGTTCGTCGACGACGCCCGGCGGCTGGTCCGTTCGGGCTCGGTTGTGGTGATCGACTACGGCACACCGCTCACCGCACTGCTCGCCGGACGGCCATACCGCGACTGGCTCCGTACGTACCGGAGCAACGAGCGAGGCGATCACTATCTCGCGTCGCCGGGCACCCAGGACATCACGATCGACGTCCCGATCGATCAACTCCCCGAACCCGACGCGGTGCGCTCGCAGGGCCAGTTCCTTCAGCGGTGGGGCATCGACGACCTCGTGGCAGAGGGCAAGCGCATCTGGGAAGAACAGGCCGCTCGGCCCGGTCTCGAGGCGATGAAGATGCGGAGTCGAATCAGCGAAGCCGAGGCGTTGCTCGACCCTGTTGGTCTCGGCGGCTTCCTGGTCGCCGAGTGGCGCACCTGATTGTCGTTTGGGTCATCCTCGCTTCATCCAGACGCGGCGACCGGCGACGGCGGTCGAGGGAATGAGTGTCAACAGCGCAGCGAGATCCTCGTAGGGGGAGTCGACTCAGCGTTCACTGACGAGATTCCGGCGGCTGTCGCGGCGCGCAGCGACCGCTCGAGCAGGCAGGCGAGCACCGCAACCCGCTCGTCGAGTTCGACGTCACCGAGCACCGATGTCGGCGCGAGGAATGCATCTCGGCGAACGGTCCTGTGTGGAGTGACATGGCGGCGACGAGAACTCCCATCCGGGTCGCGGTCTGCACGGCACCATCCTTGTCGACGCACGGCCCGGCAAAGTCGATCCAGGGTGCTTGCGGCGGTGGCAATTGGCGCCTGCCCAGGCGTGACACTTGGCGTACACGCGCTCGTGGACGCGGACACCTGGCTGGAGATCTCAACCGATCCGACCACTTCGTACGGCTTCGGAACCGATGCGAAACGTCGATCGAGTTCAGCGCGCGCCGTGCGCTCGTCGAATCGAAGCGTTGTGCTTTCGACGACGACGACGTAACTCGTCACCCGGACGGACGGAACGCACAACGACCATCGGCCGCGACGTGAGCGGTCACGCACTGGAGGCGCGGCGTGACCTGGCGGCAACCGCCGGGGGGCCACCTCACGCCGGCTGTTCGAATCCTGCGAGTTCCACGCGACCGCTCGTGTCAAGCTCACCGACGTGGACGAGGTGAGACGACACGACGACGGCGAACTCTGCGGGTACGTCGACCGGCGCGTTGAGCAGTGGTGTGCGCTCAGCGTCTTCGGAGCCGTGCTCGGTCGACACGGTGACGGTGAAGCCGCCGCTGAGCAGGTGCTGAGCGAGTGTCTCTCAGCGCTCGCCGAGCGATGGACGCTGAGGAACGGCGGGACCGGCGGCGAGCAGGTGGTGTGCATCCAGGAGGCGACTCCCGATGCCGTCACGCTCGCGCTCGACTACTACTCCCTGCCGGGTGTGCCGACGCTGACCGTCACGCCACAGCAGCTCGCGTCGGGCGAGTGGGAGCTCATCCGTCGATGACAGTGACGGCCTCACCGAGCCTTCGACGCCCGCCGTTCGGCGATGTCGCGGCGACGCGCCTGCACGAGCCGGCGAACCAGCGCCTTGGGAAGCGGGCGGTCGACGGGGAACTGCAACGTTCCGGTCGACGACACCGTGCACCACGACGGGATGCTGGTGACTCTGCCCAGGACGCCGCCACTGTGCGGGAAGTACGAGCAGTGCTTCTTGAAACCGTCGAACCCGGCGACCGCCTCACCGTCGAGCTTGAAGCACGGCATGTTGTAGCTGATGCATTCCTCGGCGTCAGGCAGGAGTTCTCGAAGCGTGTCACGCAGCGTCGACAAGGTGTCGCGTTGCGGTCCGTCGAATCGTGCCAAGTGGGTGTCGATCGGGCTGTCGGACGCGCTCATCGCGGAGTTCTACCACCAGCCGAACCGACCGGCGTACACGACGTGCCTGGCGCATCGTGTGCGTCTCTCGCGACCGTGAGTTGCGATGAGCGAAACCGCTGTATCCGGTCGGTTCGCTCATCGGTGGGAGATTCGAGTGGGTTGCGATGAGCGAAACCGCCGTATCCGGTCGGTTCGCTCATCGGTGGAATGCAGCTCGCGGCACTTGTCGTTTGCAGAATCGGGTGCTGTCGGAGGAGAATGCGGCCCACCAATCCGGCGCCTCGGCGCCCGTTCCCCAAAGGGGTAGTGATGTCGAGGCGTCTCATGGGCGTCGGTCTGCTGGCCGGCGTGTTGTTGTCTGGTGGTGTGGTGTCGACGGCGCTCGCGCATGACGCCTCGAACGGCGACACCGTCACACTCACGATTGGTCTGCTGCAGGACCTGTCATCGCCGAACGTCACCGTCGGCTACCTCGTGCCCGATTTCGAGGTGTGGAACCTCCAGTACGCGTCGCTCACCGACAAGGCTGCCGACGACTTCGCGACCACGCCGGGGCTCGCCGAGTCGTGGACCGAGTCGAACGACGGCCTCACCTACACCTACACCCTGCGCGAAGGCCTCGAGTGGTCCGACGGCGAACCACTGACCGCTGACGACGTCGCCTACACGATCAACCGGTCGCGCGACGAGGAGTGGAGCAACCACTACTCGACCGTTCAGAACCTCGACGCGGTCGTGATCGACGAGCGCACCGTCGAGATCACCTCGTCGGTTCCCGATCCGAAGCTGCCGACGATGGACGTGTACATCGTGCCCGAGCACATCTATGCCGACATCTCCGCCGACGATCTCTCCTCGTACGACGGACTCGATGGCGTGGCCTCCGGCCCGTACTCGCTCACCGAGTGGCGCTCGGGTCAGGACTGGACGATGACCGAGAACCACAACTGGTACGGCGACGACAATGGCATCCACCGCATCGTGTACCGGGTCTTCACCAACGGCGACGCCATGGTCGCTGCACTGCAGGCCGGCGAGATCGACGCAGCCCACGAGGTGCCGCGCTCGGCGCTCGAACGCCTCCAGGGCGATACGAACATCGAGACGATCGCCGGCGAGCAGGGCTCGTTCACCGAACTGGCGATGAACGGCGGCGCCGGTGGCCTCGGCGACGGCCACCCGGCGCTGGCGGATCTCGAAGTACGTCACGCCATCGCCCACGCCATCGACCGCGACGTGCTGTTCGACCGTGTGGCCCTCGGCACCGGAGCGGTCGGTTCCGTGATGGTTCCATCGGCCGACCCGGCATGGACCCCCGAGCTCTCCGACGACGAGGCCTTCGCGTTCGATCCCGAACTCGCGAACACGATGCTCGACGACGCCGGATACCTCGACACCGACGGCGACGGCATCCGCGAGATGCCCGACGGCAGCGACCCGTTGAACTTCCGGTATGTCGAGCGGTCCGAGTCCGACGTCGCACCGGCGATCCGTGAGTTCGTGACGCAATGGCTCTCTGACATCGGCATCGGCACCGAGGTGTCGGTGATGGACGACGATCAGCTCTACGAAGCCAGCATCGCCGGCGACTACGACCTGTTCGTGTGGGCGTGGACCCCGTACGTCGACCCCGACCCGCAACTCGGGTACTTCACGTGCGATCAGCTGACCACCGACCTCGAGTCTCCCGGCAACAACGACGCCAACTGGTGCGACCCGGTCTACGACGAGCTGTACGAGCGCCAGAAGGTCGAACTCGATCGCGACACGCGCATCGAGATCGTCCACGAGATGGTGAAGTTCTTCCACGAGAACGGCACCTACGTCGTACTGCTCGCCGACGCCGACCCACAGGCCTACCGCACCGACCGCTTCGAGGGCTGGCTGCGCCAACCCGCCGAGGTCGGCCCCGTGCTGTTCTCCAACAGTTCGCCGACCTACGCCAACCTCCGCCTGATCGAGGGCGGCGAGAGCAGCGACGACGGAATCTCGACCGGTCTCCTGATCGCCCTGGTCGGCATCGGCGTGATCCTGATCGGTGGCGCGGCCTACGCCCTCAAGCGGTCCCGCAGCAGCGCTGACGACCGCGAGTAGGCCGGTGCGGGCACGGTTCGTTCTCGGCAAGGTCGCGGGGGCCCTCGCGACCCTGGCGTTCGTGCTCGTCGTCAACTTCTTCCTGTTCCGCGTCGTCAACGACGACCCGACTGCCTCGATGTTCCGGGGACGGAACATGACCGCCGACCAGATCCAGGCGCGGCGTGAGCAGTTCAACCTCACCGGCAGCCAATTCGAGCAGTTCGTCGCGTTCGTCCAACAGACCCTGCGCGGCAACATCGGCGACTCGTTCCTCAGCAACCGACCGGTCACCACGGAGATCCGCGAGGCGATCTGGCCGACGGTCGCGCTGGTCGGCACCTCGATGGTGTTCGCCATGATGATCGGCATCACGTTGGGCATCTACGCCGGGTGGAGACGGCGCAGCCGGTTCGACGTGGCCTCGACGTCGTTCTCGATGTTCACGTACTCGGTACCCGACTTCTGGCTCGGCATGCTGTTGCTTGCCTTCTTCGCCGTGCGGCTCGGGTGGTTCCCGACGGGAGGTTTCGAGGACGCCGGGAGCACCGCCACCGGACTGCCGGCGTTGCTCGACCAACTGCACCACATGTTCCTGCCGGCGTTGACACTGACGTTGGCCTACATCGGCGAGTACACGATCGTGATGCGTTCGTCGATTCTCGACACCGTCAGCGAGGACTACCTCCAGCTGGCGCGGGCCAAGGGTCTGCGCGACGCGGCGGTGCGCTCGCGTCACGCGGTGCCCAACGCAATGTTGCCCGTTGTGAGCCTGGCGGCGCTCAATTTCGGGTTCATCCTGTCCGGGTCGATCGCGGTCGAGGCGATCTACTCGTGGCCCGGGCTCGGCCAAGCGACCCTCGAAGCCATCCGCGGTCCGGACTTCCCGATGTTGCAGGGCCTGTTCCTACTGTTCAGCACATCGTTGATCGTGGCCAACTTGATCGTCGATCTGCTCTACGGCTACCTCGACCCCCGGGTCGGTGCCACATGAGTGACGCCGTGCTCGAACCTGCAACCGGCGGCGAGCCGGTCGACTACTCGCCACGCTCCGCGGCGCGGGCGCGTCGACGGGCGACGTTCGTGCGGTTGGCGCGAGGCGTGCGTGCCGACCGGATTGCGCTTGGTGGGTTCATCGTTCTCCTCGGGTTCGTGGTGATGGCGGTGATCGCGCCGTTGATCAGTCCCGAGTCGGGCCTCAGCGCGGTCGCCTCGGTCGACAATCCGGCGTGGGCCCCGCCGGGTCGGGGCTTCCCGATGGGCACCGACAACCTCGGACGGTCGGTGGCGGCCCAGTTCGTGTGGGGATCGCGGGTGAGTCTGTTCGTCGGCTTCGCCGCCACGGTGCTCACCGTCGGTATCGGCTGTGTCGTCGGCATCACGGCCGGCTTCTTCGGCGGGCGGACCGACTCGGTGCTGATGCGGCTCACCGACTGGTTCTTCGTGATCCCGTTCCTGCCGCTGGCGATCGTGTTGGCGACGATCCTCGACCGGTCGCTGTGGAACATCGTGTTCGTCATCGGCGTCACGACATGGCCGTCGACGGCCCGGCTCGTGCGCGCCCAGGTCCTCACGGTCAAACAACGCCTCTACGTCGACCGGGCCCGGGCGCTCGGTGCCAGCCGGGTGCACATCGTCAAGCGCCACATCCTGCCGAACGTGGCACCGCTGATTCTCGCCAGCGTCACGCTCGCGGTGCCGATCTCGATCCTCACCGAGACGACGCTCGCGTTCCTCGGACTCGCCGACCCGAACCAGACATCGTGGGGTAAGACGCTCGAGGAAGCGTTCGGGGCGGGGGCGATCAGCCGCAACGCGTGGTGGTACTACCTGCCGGCCGGGCTCGGGATCGTGGCGGTCGTGCTCGCCTTCACCCTGTTCGCGCGGGCCCTCGAGGAGATCCTCGACCCGCGTCTACGCGATCGCAGAGGGGGCGGGCGATGAGCCTGCTGGAGTTGCGCGACCTGCACGTCACGTATCGCTCCGAGCGCGGCGACGTGCCGGCGGTCCGAGGTGTCGATCTCACGATCGAGCGTGGCGAGACGGTCGGCCTCGCCGGTGAATCGGGGTGCGGTAAGTCGACGATCGCCGGCGCTGTGTTGCGGCTGCTTCCCAAGGAGACCCTCGTGGAGGGATCGGTGCTGCTCGGCGACGAGGACGTGTACGCGATGAAGCCGGGACGCCTGCGCGCTGTGCGCTGGACGGGCGCGGCGATCGTGTTCCAGGGGGCGCTGCACTCGCTGAATCCGGTGCGTCGGGTCGGTACGCAGATCGAGGAGGCGATCATGCTGCACGCCGCGGATCTCGGTCTCGATCGGGGCCAGGCGCAGCGGCGCGTCGGCGAACTCCTCGAGCGCGTCGGTCTGCGAGCCGAACGGGCGAGCAACTACCCGCACCAGATGTCGGGCGGACAGCGCCAGCGCGTGCTGATCGCACTGGCGCTCGCGTGCGAGCCCGACCTGCTCATCGCCGACGAACCGACCACGGCCCTCGATGTGATGGTCCAGGCCCAGGTCCTCCAACTGCTCGCCGAGTTGCAGGCCGATCGCGGTCTGGCGCTGCTCTTCATCACGCACGATCTGTCGGTGCTCAACAGCGTGTGCGAGCGCTTGGTGGTGATGTACGCCGGACGGATCGTCGAGGAAGGGCCGAGCCAGGCGCTGTTCGCCGATCCCTGTCATCCCTACGGCAAGGCGCTGTCGCACGCATTCCCGACGATCGGTGACCCGGCGTCGCGGATGCGACCGAGTGGACTCCCGGGCGACCCGCCCGACCCTGCCGCGCTCCCGACGGGGTGCCCGTTCCATCCGCGCTGCGCCGACGCGATCGACATCTGCTCGACGGTCGACGTCGAACTGCGCGCCATCCCAACCGGCGATGGTTCCGCAGTCCCGCGGCGCGCTGCGTGCGTGCACATCGAGGCGGTGACATGACCGAGCTGCTGCGCCTCCGCGACATCCACGTGACATTCCCGGCCCGTCGGGCGTCCGGTGTCGTGCGCGCTGTCGACGGGGTCGATCTCGTGGTCGAGTCCGGTGAGGTGCTGGCGCTCGTCGGTGAATCGGGCTGCGGCAAGACCACCCTGATCCGCTCGGTCGTCGGGCTCGAACCGCTGGCGTCGGGCTCGATCGAGTTCGACGGCGAGGCGGTGAGCAGCCGTGCCGGTGCACAGCAGGAGCTTCGTCGACGGGTGCAGATGATCTTCCAGGATCCGACGGGCGCGCTCAATCCACGACACACCATCTACGAGGCGGTCGCCGAGGGCATCCGCATCCACCGCATCGACGGCCGAGAAGTCGACCTCGTGGCCGGGGCGCTCGCCCGCGCCGGGTTGCGACCCGCTGAGCGGTATCTGCCTCGATATCCGCACGAGGTGTCGGGCGGCCAACGCCAGCGGGTGCTGATCGCCGGAGCGATGGTGTTGGCCCCCCAGCTGCTGCTCGCCGACGAGCCGGTCGCCTCGCTCGACGCCTCGATCCGTGGGGAGATCCTCGCCTTGATGCGCTCGCTCGTCGACGACACCGGCATCTCGATCGTGGCGGTCACGCACGATCTCGGGCTCGCATGGAACATCGCCGACCGGATCGCCGTGATGTACCTCGGCCGAATCGTCGAGCTCGGGCCAGCCGAAGCGGTGCTCGCCGAACCGCAGCATCCCTACACGAAGGCGCTGTTGTCGGTGGTCCCCGAAGCGGATCGGATGGAGCAGCAGATCCTCGAGGGCGAGACGCCCGACCCGGCCGCGATACCGACCGGGTGCCGGTTCCATCCTCGCTGTCCGGTGGTCGCGTCAGGTGAGGCCGAACGTCTCGGCATCCTCGATCGGTGCACCGGCGACGATCCCTCACTCGATCCAGTCACCGCTGACCACACGGTCGCCTGCCATCTCGGTGTTACATCTGGGGTCGGGCCCCAGATGTAGCACTCACGCCGGGCGGTCGCGATTGAGGCGGTAGGTCGCGAGTGCGGCAGCAATCGCCAACAGCGCAAGCGAGGCGATCATCCCGACGGTGGTCACCGCATGGGGGATGGTGTTGTCGGCGCCTGGATTGCGGTCGGCGATGCCCACCGGGTTCGAACCGATCTCGGCGAGCGATGCGATCCAGAGCCACACCGGAACGCTCACACCGCCGACGGCCAACCCGAGGCCGTAGCTGCGCACGATCAACATGCCGGCGACACCGGCGAGCGCGATCAAGCCGACCTGACCGAGCCGTCCCGCGAAGAACGCCGCGGGGAGGTCGCGGGTGGGGTCGACCGACCGGAAGTTGTCGGCGAACACCGCGTCGTTGACCGGCACGAGCGGCCCGAACGCGAGTACCACCATCGCCACCGCCGTGATCGCCGCGACCAGGGGGTTCAGTGCGGCCCGGTTCCCGCGGCCGATCGATCGGAGCGACGCGAGGAACACGATGAAGCCGACCGCTCCGACCCCGACGATCAGCCACCAGCCGAGATCGCGGGTCACCCGCAGCGTGAACTCGATCGACGACGTCCTGGTGATCGATTCGGCGATGGCGATCGGCAGTTCTGCGAGACCAATCGAGAGCCCGGCCCATCCTGCGACCGCGAGCCCGGCGCCGCCGGCGAGGCCCGCGCCCCAGCGCAGGCCGAAACAGGCGAGCAGGCCGCCGATCACCATGATCGCCGCGCCGATGAATCCGGCGAGGCCCAGGTCGGATCCCAGATCTTCGAGAGTGCGCACACCCGTGCCGATTCCCGGTGCCGGTCGCGTCGTGCGGATGTCGATCACATCGGCGGCCAGCGTCATCAGCATGGCGGCGGCTCCGAACACGGCGAGCAGGAAGATCGCACGTACCCGGAACGGCTCGCGTGGTGCCGGATACTCGATCAGGTCGCCGTGCCCGTCGAACACCGCCGGCATCTCCGCGGTTGTCTCGGGCGCTTCCTCCGGGAACCACGGTGGTTCCGCGACGTCCGGACGCTGCAGCTCGACCGGTTCCGTCGGCGCCGAGAATTCGGCCATCTGCGTGGTGACCGCCACGCCGTCTGGCTCGTGGACCTGCTCGGTCGACCGCTCGGTCACCGCCACCCCGTCCGGCTCGGTGACCTGCTCGGCGACGCCCTCGTGGACCTGCTCGGCGACGCCCTCGTGGTCGGTGGTTTCGACCCGTTGCGTCACCGCGTTGGCATCGACCGGATCGGGCAGGGGCGTCGTGATCGGGGCGCCGCAGTCGTGGCAGAACTTCTGATGCTCCGAAACCTCGATCCCGCAGCGAGGGCAAACCATGTGACGACTGTAGGAGATCGTGCCTCGACCTCCATGTCGGTGGTCGCGAATCGCATGGAAAACCGCGCACCTGTGAGCGACACTGTCGGTCGTGGCCGGACGTTTCGCACCCTCGCCGACCGGTGACCTCCACCTCGGGAACCTGCGCACCGCGGCGATTGCCTGGCTGTCGGCCAGGTCGCGCGGTGACGCCTTCGTGGTGCGGATGGAGGATCTCGACCGTCAACAGGCGAGTGTCACCATCGAAGCTGCCCAGCTTCGCGATCTCGGCGAACTCGGCATCGACTGGGACGGCGATGTGGTTCGCCAGAGTGAACGTTTCGACCGGTACGACGCAACGATCGATGAACTCGCGTCACACGACCTCGTGTACGAGTGTTTCTGCACCCGCCGCGAGATCCGCGTCGAGATCGAATCCGCAGCTCACGCTCCGCACGGCCCGCCAGGATCGTATCCGGGGACGTGTCGTCGGCTGACCGAGCGCGAGTGTTCCGAGCGTCTGGCCTCCGGCCGCCGCCCGGCGTTACGACTGCGGACCGACGGTCAGGAGGTCGTGTTCGACGATCTCGTTCACGGCACGGTTTCGGGGCTGGTCGATGACGTCGTATTGCGACGCAACGACGGTGTGCCCGCCTACAACCTCGCCGTGGTCGTCGACGACGCCGCACAAGGCGTGACCGAGGTCGTGCGTGGCGACGACCTGTTGGCCTCGACCGCCCGTCAGATCCATCTGCAGCAACTGCTCGGACTGCCACGACCCGTGTACATGCACGTCCCGCTGGTCGTCGACGCCGACGGTCAACGGCTCGCGAAACGCGACGGACTTGCGCTGACGATGCCCGAACTCGATGGGTGCGGGGTCGGTGCCGACGCCGTCGTGGGCTGGATCGCCGAGTCCATCGGCCAACGCCCCTCGCGTTCGAATCTCACGCTGGGTGACCTCTTCGATGGATTCGATCCAGCGCTGGTGCCCACGGAGCCGTGCCCGCTGCCGGAATTCGCTCGGTCGAGGTGAACACACGCGCAACTTCGAGTTGGTGCCGACCTCACCTCCGGCGAGCCCGTTAGGCTCACCCACCGTGGTCGACAACGAACGCACCCGAGCCTGGATCGGCGCCGCCATGGCGTTCGGGCTCCTCGCGCTCGTCGGCTGCTCGACAGCGGTGACCAGCGGCACCGGTGGCGACGGTGCGGGGGCGGCCGAGGAATCGTCCCTCGAGGACGTCGACGACGCGCCGACGACCGACACACCCACCACGACCGCAGCACCGACCACCACAGCCGCGCCCACCACGACGGTGCCACCGACCACCACCGAGTCGCCCACGACGCTGCCGCCGACCACCACCGTTCCACCCAACATCATCGCGGTCCCGGTCGTCGATCCGCCGCTCCAGGCCGTCGGCTCGAACGGCGGGCAGGAGACCGCCCGTATCCAGCTGCGGCTCTTCGAACTGGGCTTCTGGCTGTCCGCCGCCGATGGAGACTACGGGCTCACCACCAAGCAGGCCGTCATGGCCTTCGAGAAGTACATGGGCTTCGACGCCGACGGCAAGGTCGATCAGCGCACGGCCGACGCGTTGACCGCCATGACCCTCCGCCCGATCGCCCGGGCGAACTCGGGCACGCTGGTCGAAGTCGACAAGGCGAAGCAACTGTTGTTCTTCGTGATCGATGGACGTACCGACTGGATTCTCAACACGTCGACCGGCAACGGTGAGTCATACACCGAGCAGGACAAGAACACCCCGGGCGAAGTGATCTCCGGCGTGTCGCTCACTCCGAGTGGCCTGCACAAGGTGAACCGCGAACGGCCAGAGGGCTGGTGGGAAGGCGACCTCGGCGAGATCTACCGGCCGAAGTACTTCGTCGGCGGTGTCGCGGTGCACGGATCGAACAGCATTCCGAACTACCCGGCTTCGCACGGTTGCGTCCGGGTGAGCGTGCCCGCGATGGACTGGGTCTGGGACAGCGGCATCATGCCGCTGCGCACCCCGGTCTGGGTCCACGACGGCGCCTGAACCCTCCGTTCCCGTGAACAAGAGCACCTCGAGGAGGCGCACTTGTTCACGAGAACGACGGCAGGGTGCTGACGGGCGCTGATCTGGGAGACTCGCGGGATGCTCCCCGCCATCGGTGCCGTCCGTCCGTGGGCAGATCCGCACGTCTCGTCGATCAACCGGCTGTCGATGCGGCCGCCGACCCGTGCGTTCGAGTCGGTCGAGGCGGCCAGGTCAGCCGCTGATACCTCTCCGTGGCGTCGTTCGCTCGATGGGCGTTGGCGGTTCCGCCTGTTCGATCGACCCGACGACGTTCCCGCCTCCGCCGTGTCGAAGCCGGCCGATGGTGCAAGGTGGTCATCCGTTGCCGTGCCGGGAAACTGGACACTGCAGGGCGTCGGCGACCTTCCGCAGTACACGAACGTACGCATGCCCTTCCACGGGCCACCGCCACGGTTGCCCGATCGCAACCCGACCGGCGTGTACCGCCGCACGATGCAGATCCCGAAGCGATGGCTCGATCGGCAGGTGGTGCTGCATGTCGGTGGTGCCGAGAGCGTCCATGCGCTGTACGTCAACGGCGGCTTCGTGGGCTACGGCACCGACAGCCGCCTCGCCAGCGAATACGACGTCACCCCATTCGTGCACGCTGGCGCGAACGACGTCGCGATCGTGGTGATGCGGTGGAGCGCGCACAGCTACGTCGAGGACCAGGACCAGTGGTGGATGGCCGGTCTGCATCGCACGGTGTGCGTCGAGGCGCGTGGTGCGGTGCACGTCGGGTCGCTCGTGTGCGATGCGGGGTTGCGCGGGTGTGGATCTGGTGAGGTCGTCGGCACGCTCGTCGCTCGCGCAACCCTCGCCGGGCTGACTTCACCCGGGCCGGGATGGCGGGTCCGTTTCGCTGTCGAGACGCTGCGCGGGCGACGCCTTGACCGCGTGCAGACCGTCGCGGTTCCGCATCGTTTCGCGACGCCGTACCTCTTCAGCGGGCACGCTGCGAGTGCTCGCTTCGAGTTGCCCGACATCGATCCGTGGTCGGCTGAATCACCCAACCGCTACCGCGTGACCACCGAGTTGCTCGACCCCGACGGCGTCGTCACCGAGGTGCACGCACAGCTGGTCGGGTTCCGCTCGGTCGAAGTGCGCGACCGCGAACTGCTGGTGAACGGTGAGCCGATCTGGGTCTTCGGTGTGAACCGTCACGACCATCATCCGACTCGGGGCAAGGCGGTCACCGCCGACGACATGCGCGATGACCTGCTCGCGATGCGACGTCACAACATCACCGCGGTGCGCTGCTCGCACTACCCGAACGATCCGGTCTTCCTCGACCTCTGCGACGAGATCGGGATGTACGTCGTCGACGAGGCGAACATCGAGAGCCACGCGTACAACACGAGCCTGTGCGACGACGCGAGGTACCGCTCGACGTGGCTGTCGCGTGGTGCTCGCATGGTCGAACGCGACCGGAACCATCCGAGTGTGATCATGTGGTCACTCGGCAACGAGGCCGGATACGGCGCGAACCATGATTCCCTCGCCGGATGGATCCGCCGCACCGACCCGACGCGACCGCTCCACTACGAGGGGGCGGTGTTCCACGACGGCTGGGTCGACGGTGGCACGGCGTCGAGCGACGTGGTGTGCCCGATGTATCCGACGATCGACTCGATTGCCGAGTACGGCCGCAGCGGTTCCGGCGATCGGCCGTTGATCATGTGCGAGTACAGCCACGCGATGGGCAACTCCAATGGTTCGCTCGCCGACTACTGGGACGTGATCGCCACGACGCCGGGCCTGCAGGGTGGGTTCATCTGGGAGTGGAAGGACCACGGCCTGCTCACCCGACTCCCGAACGGAAAGCGCGGCTTCGCCTACGGAGGTCAGTTCGGCGACGAACCCAACGACGGCAACTTCGTCGCTGATGGTCTGATGTCATCCGACCTGCAGCCTCATCCTGGTGTGCAGGAGGTCATGTGGGTGTATCGGCCAGTCGTCGTGTCGCTGTCGGGCTCGATGCTGATGGTCACGAATCGCCGCAGCTTCACGGATCTGTCGGACCTCGTCGCGTCCTGGGAGTTGCTCGTGGCCGGGTCGGTGGAGTCGTCGGGCGTGCTCGAGGTCGGCGACGTCGCGCCGGGCTCCACCGTCGAGGTCCCGCTGCCGTGCGCCGTTCCCGGGACCGGCACCGCCGACGTTCACGTCACGGTGCGTTGGGCCCATCGCCGCTCGAACCCCTTGGCCCCCAAGGGCCACCTCGTCGCCTGGGACCAGGTCACCCTCCACCAGCCCGAAAAATGCCTGGAAGTGCGCGCTCAGCGCGACAATCCAGGCATTTTTCGGGCTGGTGGAGATCTCACACGGGTGGAGTTGGCGCTGTTCCGGGCGCCGGTCGACAACGACGGGTTCAAGTTGCTGCCCGCGAGTCGACAGATTGGCGTGGGCGGCGACGGCCTGGGCCACTGGCTCGATGCGGGTCTCGATCGGCGCGCTGCCCATGACCTCGTCGACCACGACCATCAGGTCACCATCCTCGACGACGGGTCCGAGCTCCACACGCATGTCGTGGTCGTGCCGGAGGATCTCGACGACATCGCCCGCGTCGGCGTGACGTTCGAACTCCCGCCGGGCTTCGACCGGCTGCGCTACTACGGCCGAGGCCCACTCGAGAACTACCCCGACCGCAATCGCGGCGCGCTGCTCGGGGTGTGGGAATCCGACGTCGATCGGTCGCCGTACCTCGTGCCACAGGAGTTCGGCTTGCGCACCGATTGTCGCTGGTTCGAGTTCATCGATCCGACGAGCGGAGCGTCGGTGCGTCTCGACGTCCTCGATCCGGTCTCGATGCACGTTTCGGCGACTCGCTTCACCGCGCAGGACCTGTATACAGCCGGCCACGACACCGACCTGCGACCTCGCCGAGGGTTGATCGTCCACGCGGATGTCGCCCACCGCGGCCTCGGCACCGGCAGCTGCGGCCCCGACGTCCTCGACCGCTACCGCATCCGACCCGGCACCTATCGTTTCACCTACCGACTGACGACCGCATCGCGATGACGCGCGGTGACCGCGATTGCAGCAGGGGTCTGACCCCTGGTGCAATCGACTACGCGGTGGGGCGAGCGATCGATGTGAACGCAGCGCCGGACTGGTTGTCGGTGAGGTTGTCGATGCGGTCGCCGATCCACTCGAACAGGCTCGCTTGGGCGACGACCTGGAACACGAAGTAGGCGACGAGCAGGACGATCGCGACGATCGCCGCGAACCGAATCCACCGCACGATCCGGCTCGTGTACTCCGACACCAGCGGCACGATGTCGCGCTGCATCTGGCGGGCCCGCTGCGAGAACAGGTCAGCGGCTCGATCGACCTCGGTCCGTGCAGCACGCCGCATGTCCTCGACCATCTGCTGGTTCTCGGCCCGCCCTCCACGGTAGGCGAAGTCCTCGGCGGCGACGGGTGGCACGTACTGGTGAGCGGCCTCGAACGCTTCGCGCTGCTCGTAGGACAGGAGTTCCGCCGCGCTCGGCGGCGACCGCCAAGCGTTGGTCCAGTCGAGCCCGTCCCAGTAGCGCAGGTTCGTGCGGCTCTCGGGGTCCGGATACCACCCGGCCTGCGGTGCGTCGATGCGGCGCATGACTAGCGGCGCGTCTCGGACCGGTCCGGCTCGGGCAGATCGACGCGATCGTCATCGGCGGGGATTGGCAGTCCGCCCTTGGGACGCACCTCGTCGTCGGTGTCGTCGTCGCCGGTCGCTGCGGCGAGCGCAGCGATCGTGCCCAGCAGGCCGGAGAACTCGGCGGGAATCACCAGTTTCGTCGCGCGCCCGTCGCCGATGCGCTCCAACGCCTGCAGGTACTCGACGGTCAACACGGCCTTGTCGGCGGCCGCCTCCTTGATCCCGGTGAGGCGGGAGCGAGCCGCGTTGCCCTCGCCCAGGCCGATCAGCTCGAGCTGCAACTTCTCGGCAGTCGCCCGCAGCTCGATGGCCTGCGCCTGACCCTCGGCATCGAGTACGGCGGCCTGCTTGCGACCCTGCGCTGACAACACAGCCGCCTGCTGTTCGCCGTCGGCTCTGGCGATCGCCGCCTCCTGGTAACCCTTGGCCTCGGTGACGGTTGCCCGGCGGTCACGTTCCGCTCGCATCTGGGCGTGCATCGCCGACACGATGTCCGGCGGTGGATCGATGCGCTGGATCTCGACACGAACCACTCTCACGCCCCACTTGTCGGTGGCATCATCGAGCACGTCGCGCAGCTGGGTGTTGATCGTGTCGCGCGAGGTGAGGGCACGATCGAGCTCGAGGTCACCGATCAGGTTGCGCAGGTTCGTCTGGGCGAGCTTGGTGAGCGCCATGAAGAAGTCGGCGACGTTGTACACCAGGCGCTGCGGGTCGGTGGCCTCGTAGTAGACGACCGCGTCGACCGACACCACGACGTTGTCCGCGGTGATGACCTCCTGTGGCGGCACGTCGACCACTTGTTCGCGCATGTCGATCAGCTGCATCGTCTCGATGAAAGGCAGGATCAGGTTGAGGCCCGGTTCACGCGTGGTCTTGTACTTGCCGAGGCGTTCGACGAGACCGCGTTGGTATGGCCGCACGATCTTGACGGCACTCACCAGCACGCCGATGCCGATGAGTGCGACGACGATCAGGACGATGGCGATGGGGTTCATGGGAGCTCCCGGTTGGTCTGTGGTCTAGGTCGGTGGTGTTGGCGGCGAGGTCGGTGGTGGCGGAGGCGCGGTCGGTGGGCTGGCGGGTGGAGCGCCCGGGGGAGTGACGTCGGTCGACTCGACGATCACCTTGGTGCCGCTGACGGCGACGATCCGGACGTGGGTGCCGAGCGCGAGGGGCTCCCCGTTCTCCGAGGTGGCGCCCCAGATTTCGCCGTGAGCGGTGACGCGGCCACGGCGATCGCTGTCGTCGGGGTCGATGGCGGTGGTGACGATGCCGGCGAGGCCGATCAGGCGATCGGCACCGACACCGGGTTGAAGGTCGTTCTCACCAGCGAACTTCTTGGCGTACCGGTAGAGCAGCACCCACAGCACGCCACCACCGACGGCGAACACGAACCATTGGATCTCGATCGCCACGCCATAGAAGCCGAGCAGCGCTGCGGCGAGTGCTGACACGGCAAACGGCAGCAGGACGAACGAACCGGCGAGCACGGTGAGTTCGATCACGGCGAAGAACACCGCGACACCGAGCCAAATCCATGGCCAGAGGTTCAGGTCGATCCCGAGGTCCAGCACCTGGCCAACCTATCCCAGCCTCCGTTCGCGTTGCGTTTCTGGTGACCGGTTGCCCCCGAATCGTCACGCCGTGGCGTGTGGGAACATGAGTGGAAGTCAGTCCGCGGGCCGGATGCGCAGGGGCTGATCGGCGGCTGTCTTGTTCCGGCCGGTCTCGAGATCGAAGCGATGCCCGTGGAGCGTGCAGACGAGGTCGCAACCTTCGATCTCACCGAACGCGACGAGATCGGCGTTGCGGTGCGGGCAGCGACGTTGGACGATGTAGTCGCCGATGCGGATGTCGGGCTCGTGGAGCGACTCGAGGACATCGACCGGTGTGAGCTTGCGCACCACTTCGGCTTCGGTGCGACGCATCCGTTCTCGCGAAAGCGACTTCAAGAAGTTGTAGACGTACTCGTTGAACTCGCCATCGCGCCACGCTGTGAACCGACACGACAGCAGCAGCGAGTTGCTCCAGTCGACGGCCCGCTGGGCGACGACCGTCTCGACGAGTTCGCGGGGGATGTCGAAGCGGAACGAGTGCGGCTCACCGTCGTGACGGCGGACCTCGCCGTTGGGGAAGTCGACCAGGATCGGCAGGTCGCCCGCATTGATGAGCACGTTCGCTCCCACCTGCGCGCGCAGGGTCGGCGCCATCGCGAGGAGCGGTTCCCACCATTCGCGCAGCGTCGAGAGCAGATCGGTGCTCGGCGGATTCCACGACGCCTTCAACTCGGCAAGCCACGGCGTCCAATCGGCCTGGTACTGCTCGAGGTAGGAGCGTTTGTCGGTGAAGACCGCCTCGACATCGGCGGTCGGCATCGGATGGGTGACCTCGATGCCGTCGGGACCGATGTCGATCGTCGTGCCAGGGACGTTCATCACGCCGTGGCGTCCGGCGTCGTCGAGGCGGCGAAGGAACTCGGTCTGGTCGGGAAAGATGCTCAGCTCGTCGCCGTCGATCATGTTGACGGCGAACAGGTCCGGGTCGAGGAACGCTGGTGGACCAGCGCTCGGCACGACGTAGCGCCCGTCGATGTTCTCGACGTAGCGCATCGCGCGTGCGAACTGGGCGTCGACCTTGGCCTCGCACAGGCGCCGCTTGTCGTCGTCGGGCATCTCGTACACCATCGGGTACCAGATCGCTCCCGAGAACTGCAGCCAGTGCAGGTCGACCGGGCCGTGGGCACGCAGTTGGGCGAGGTCGTTGGTGCGGCAGTCGTTCTGATTGACGAGAATCGATGTCCCATCGGACACCACCAGCGCCGAGTCGCCGCCCGGGCCGTCGGTGATCGACGTCTCGACGTGGATCGCGATGGCCAGGCCAGGTGCGATCTCGAGCTCTTCGGTGTCGATCGTACGGATGAACTCGGTGAAGCCGAGCGCCTGCAGCGTGCGCTGCTGCTCGCGGGTGGGAAATCCGGGCAGCAGGATCGGGATGTCGCGGCGCAGGTGTTCGCGCAGCCACGGCTCGTCGTGGTGGTCGCCGTGAAGGTGCGAGATGTAGAGGAAGTCGGCATTCTCGATGCGCTCGCGGAGATCGTCGCTCAGCTGGTCGTTGCGCGGAAACACGAACCATGAACCGAAGAACGCCGGGACGAACCAGGGGTCGCAGACGATCGAGCCCGCCTCGGTCTCGATGAGGATGCCGGCATGACCGATCGACGTGGCGCGCATGCGTTCAGGCTACGGCGACTGGTACATCTGGGGCCTGACCCCAGACGTCACACTCGGGTGATCAGGCGACGGGTGGGTCGGTGAACTGCTGGCCGGCGCGTGACACGTGCTCGGTCCACGCCGCACCATCCCAGTAGCGCAGCTCGAATCGACCCGACGGGTCGGCGTACCAGCCGGCCGGCACCGCCGACTCGGCGGCGGGTGCTGCCTCGGCGGCCGGTTCGGCCACGGCGGGTTCGGGTTCGGGTTCGGGCTCGCTGACCTGAGCGGCGAGGTCGGCGACGGAGGCCTCTTCGGGCGTGTCTGGCGTCTCTTCCGGCGCAGTTGCCCATCCGGCCGGTTCGTCGACCGCGGCGGGGGCCTCCTCCTCGGCGGCGACGACGGCCGCAGCCACCGGGACGAACGGCGTGTCGACGGCGGGTTCGTCGATGCTCGCCTCGTCGTCGGCGGGAGCCTCGACCGCGGTGGCCTCAGCGGTCGGCGACGCGTCGTCGGCCTCGCGCTGGAGATAGGCGACGATGTTGGTGCCGGCTGCCACGATCGAGACGACCGACCAGCCATCGGCCGCCTTCTCGTTGAGCAGCGGTGCCAATGAATCGGCGTCGTAGGACGAAGCGGTGACCGATGAGAACTCCTGCATGCCGGTGATGTTAGACCACGAATCACCTGCTTGAGGCTCTCTTGAATGAACTCTTGACGGTCAGTCGCGATCCTGTCGGACGCCCTCGGTCAACGCAGCGAGGTCTGCCGTTCCCGGATCGCCGTCGTAGGTGACCTCGCCGGCGCTCAACGCGATCAGCCGACTGCTCTCCCTCACGCTCGACAGCTCGTGGGTGGCCACGACCAGCGTGGCTCCTTCGCCGTGAGCGAGCGTCAGCAGTTCGAGCAGCGCCTCGCGTCCGAGTCGGTCGAGGCCGACGAACGGCTCGTCGATGAGCATCACGTCGAACGGCCGCACGAAGGCCATCGTGAGTGCCGCCTTCTGCTTGAGCCCGCGGCTGAACGTCATCGGCAGGTCGTCGACGCGGTCCATCAGCCCGACCATGTCGACGAGGTCGACCGCTTGCTGCTCCCAGTCGTCGGTGCCGTGCAGGCGTGCGATGTACTCGAGGTGTTCCCACACGGTGAGGTCGTCGTAGAACACCGGTTGATCTGCGAGAAACGAAACTGCGGCACGAGCTTCGATCGATCCGATCGGGTGTCCGGTGATGGTGGCCTCGCCCTCGGTGGGCTCGAGCATGCCCACGAGCATGCGCATCAACGTGGTCTTGCCGCTGCCGTTGTGGCCGATGAGTGAGATGCGTTCGCCGGCACCGATACGTAGGTCGAGCGGCCACAATGCCGGAGCGTCGCCGTACCGCTTCGCCAAGCCCACCGTCTCGATGGCGGGTGGTGGCCCAGCGGCGCGTTCGGATCGTGGCGCCGGCGAGGCCGTGGGCGGCGACTTCTCTGCGCCGGAGCGGGGGCTCGTCGTGGGCTGCGTAGCGCCCTTGGATCGCGTGCGCTGCGACGGCGGTCGGTTCGATCGTGAGTTGGTCATGTCGTTGCTGCTCGGCCTTCTTCCATGAATGCTCGCACCTTGGCGCCCCACGGGTCGCGGCGCCGCACCCAGACCACCACGAGCGCTGTGAACAGTCCGAGTGCTACGAGCGACCGGCTGATGTCGGCGGCGTCGTCTGAGAAGCGGGCGACGAACACCGGGATCGTGCCGACTGCGCTGATGATCACCGGCAGCAGCGTCCTGAGCGCGGTGCTGAACCCGGCGAACTCGGGCGGCACGAAGCTGGTCTCGGAGTCGCGCGGCGTGCCGAGCAGCGTGGTCGGCGACGGCGCGGTGGGAGCGTCGAGCACGGTGACGACGACGGGGCCGAGTGCGCCCGCCCACACCATCGGGATGGCGACGGCAAACGTCATCGCACCGAGGTCGCGGTCGACTGCGACGGCCACCGCCGCCCCGATCACGGCAACGCCGACGAGCAGCACTGCGGAGGCTGCGAGATGGTGGACGTAGATCCAGCCCCGTTCGATCGGCATGGCGTCGGTGAGGTCGGGGCGGTCGATCTCCTGAGAGAGCGGTTCGAGCGATTCCAGCCCGACGAAGAACAGAGCGCCGAGCAGCACGAGCCCGAACAGCGGTGACTCGGCGATCGACAGCGCGCCCCCGATGCCACCGAGTACGGCGAGCAGCGCGATGCGAGTGAAGCGGGCCACCGGCAGGCGTCGCAGCGATCGGCTGTCACGTCGCCACACGACGAGCGGTGACGGGTGTGCATCGGCGACCGCCGCCGACGGCGTTCGGCCGCGAGCTGTGCCGGCGGGCACGGGCCGCCTCGGCCGGCCGCGTTGTCCCCACGGCCGGGTGCGCAGCGTCTCCGAGCGCAACTGCCTGCGCAGTTGCACGACGGTGCGCAGGTCCTGCACGGTCGCGGCGAATCGCAGCTGCGACACCAGCTCGCCTCGCCGCGCGAGGGCCTCGACGCGCAGGCGTCCACCCAGAGCGAGTGCAGCCGCGGCCATCGCGATCGCGATGATGATGGCGATCACGTCGAGCGGACGCTGGTTGATTCCCCACAACGCCAGCCGACCGGCGAGGTTGCCGGGCGCAACTCGGGCCAGACCTGATGTGTCGTCGTTCCAGATACCCCAGGCGACTGCCCCTTGCCAGACGACCGCCAGCGATGCGAGCGCAGTCGCGAGCCACCGGGGCATGCGCACGGTGTGAGCGATCACGGCGGTCGAGACGAACGTGGCACCGACAATCGCGCCGTACGCGCCACACGCCGCGGCCCACGAGGCGCGCGAACCCTCGACCTCTGTGGCGATCAACTGTCCGAGTACGGCACCGCCGAGCCCGAGCGCGAAGCCCGCGGCGCGCAGCCGCTGGCCGACAGGGCGCAACATCACCGAGCGCCGAGAGATCGGCGAGAGCAACACATGGCGGATGTCCGCGACCTCGATCGCGATCGGCCCGCCGTCGGCGCCGCTGCGAACGCCGAGCGCGAAGGCCGCCACCACGAGCAGCCCGATGATCGCCGGCCCGCGTTCGAGCAGATCGGCGGTGTCGACACCATCGCCGATCACGCCGTCGATGGCATCGGACACCCAGACGACGAGTGTCAGCCCGATCAGTGCGAACAGGTAGACCCGGTAGGCGATGTCGTACCAGTCGGTGTCACCGAGACGACGACGTTGGCGGGTTTTGCGGAGCTCGGCCAGGGTGGCCTTCGATGTGTGCTGATCGGGTACCACCACGGGCTCCGCGAACGCGTCTGACGACATCGCCGAGAGAACGTACTGGCGTCGCTGCATACTTGTGTGGTGGATACCGAAACAGTCCAGCTCTTTGTTGGGCTGCTGACCATCGCCGCGGGCCTCGGCGCGCTCGTCGTCGTCGTGCTCCGGGTGCTCGCTGCGGCAGGCAACGACGGCGCGTCGCGGTTGGGCTCGTCGATCAGCGACTCTGGTGTGTGGCTGGCGTGGATCGTCGCGGTCGGCGCCACGCTCGGGAGTCTCTACTTCTCCGAGGTGGCCAACTTCAACCCGTGCCGGTTCTGTTGGTTCCAGCGGATTGCGATGTATCCGCTGTCGGTGATCCTGCTCGTCGGTGCGCTCCGCAAGGATCCGAATGTGCGTTGGTACGCAGCACCGCTGGCGCTGATCGGCGCGGTGATCTCGGCGTGGCACAGCCTGATCGAATGGCGGCCGTCGCTCGACAACGGCGAGTGCGAGTTCCAGGGCCCGTCGTGCACGTTCGTGTGGTTCCGCGAGTTCGGAATGAGCCTCGCCAACATGGCGCTGATCGGCTTTCTCACCATCCTCATACTGTTGCTGGTGCGCTTTCCGGCGAGACTGGACACAACACCCGACCCCTCCCCATCCGAGCCCGAATTGGAGCCCCCCTCGTGAAGAACCGCACCGTCATCATCGTCGTGGGAGTGATCGTCCTCGTGCTGGGCTTGGCAGGCGCCGCGGTGCTGCTGGCGGGTGGCGACGACGAGAGCTCGGGCGGCGTGCTCGCTCCCGGCGAGACGACCCGGCCAACGTACGGCGACGACGTGCAGGAGAACCGTCCGGTCGAGGTGTCCGGTGACCCGCTACCAAGCCTCGATTCGGTGGGCGACGACGACGTCGCCATCGGCACGCCGATGCCGGTGATCGACGGGGCCACGTTCGACGGCAATGCGATGACGATCGGCGGCACCACGGACGGGCCGACGATGTACGTGTTCCTCGCCCACTGGTGCCCGCACTGCAACGACGAGATCCCCGAACTGATCGAGTTGCGCAACCGCGGTGGCGTTCCTGATGACCTGAACGTGGTCGCGATCAGCACCGCGGTCGACAGCACGGCGCCGAACTACCCGCCGTCGGAGTGGATCGTCGAGACGAACTGGCCGACGGATTGGCCGGTGATGGCCGACAGTGCCGAGTCGACCAGCTTCGTCGTCAACGGCGGAAGCGGATTCCCCTACCTGATGGTCGTCGATGCCGACGGCAACCTGCTCGACCGGGCCAGCGGCACCAAGTCGGCCGAAGAGCTCGCCACCTGGATCCAAGGCGCCCTCGCCACGAGCACCTGAATTTCACCAGGGGTCAGACCCCGGGTGAAATCGCTACTCCCACGCGGCGGGGAGGGCGTCGTGCGACGTGACGGTGCAGTCGTCGCCGAACACCACAAAGCGCTCGAAGCCGCGGAGGAACCAGCGATCGTGGGTGACGGCGATCACCGTGCCGTCGAACTGGGCGAGGCCATGCTCGAGCGCTTCGGCTGACACGAGATCGAGGTTGTCGGTCGGTTCGTCGAGCAACAGCAGCGTCGCTCCCGACAACTCCAACAGCAGGATCTGGAAACGCGCCTGCTGACCGCCGGACAACGTGTCGAATGTTTGCTGCGCGCATCCATGGAGTTCGTAGCGTCGCAGCATCCCCATCGCCGGGCCGAGCACGACGTCGTGGCCGTAGAGGATGTCGACCAGCGTGCGGCCGTGCCACTCCGGGTGTTCGTGGGTCTGATGGAACAGCCCGGGCACCACGCCTGCCCCGAGCCGACAGACACCGTCGTGGTGGACGCGATCGTCAGCGCCACCACCGTTGGCCACCTGGTCGAGGAGCCGAAGGAAGTGGCTCTTGCCGACGCCGTTTCCGCCCAGCACCGCCACCCGTTCGCCATACCAGAGTTCGAGATCGAACGGATCCGTGAGCCCCGCGATCTCCAACGACTCGCAGATCACGGCTCGCTTTCCGGTTCGCGCGCCGCGTAGTCGGACATCGATCTGCTGATCACGAACCTCGGGTGGACGCTCGTTCCGCTCGACGAAGTGACGCAGCTTTGTCTCGGCCGCCTTGAGTTTGGGAGCGAACGACTCATAGACGCTCGCACGAACCCGCATCAGCTTCACGTAGTCCTCGAGGCGCTGGCGCTCGTCGTCGTAGAGCGCCCGGTCACGTTCGCGCTTGTTCTGTTCGCGTTCCTTCGCCTCGGAGTACCCGGCGAACGAGCCGCCGTGTGTCCACGCACCCCATGCCTCGACTGTGACGATCTTGGTGGCCGTCGCCGCGAGAAGTTCACGGTCGTGGCTGATGAACAGCACGGTCTTGCGGGTGCCGTTCAACTGGCCCTCGAGCCAGCGCTTGGCGGGGACGTCGAGGAAGTTGTCGGGCTCGTCGAGCACGAGGATGTCGAACTCGCTGCGAAGGAGCGCCTCGAGCGCGAGCCGCTTCTGCTCGCCGCCGCTCAGGGTCCGGAGCGACCGGTTGCGCACCGCGGCGAGGTCCTCCCCGAACGACCGGGTGACGCACTCGTTCCACGTCACCTCGAGGTCGTAGCCACCAGCGTCGCCCCACGCCGCCAAAGCCTCCGCGTACTCCATCGGTGCGTCGGCCAGATGCTGCTCAGCGTTCGCCAGTCGTGCTGCGGCCGTGCGGAGACGCTCCGGCGCGAGCGACAGGAGGAGTTCCTGCACGGTCGTCGCGTGATGGTCGGCGGTCCCGACGAGTTGATGCATCACCCCGATCTGCCCGTCGATGCTGATCGTGCCCTCGCTGGCGTTCAGGTCGCCTGTGATCAGCTTCAACAGCGTCGACTTGCCGACGCCGTTCGCTCCGACGATCGCCACGCGGTCGCCGTCGCCGACTCGGAAGCTGACGTCTCGGAACAGTTCGTCGCCGCCCGGCAACTGCCAGGCGAGCCTGCTGACGGCGATCGATCCCACGAGGGGACGACCCTACGGTGCCGATGGACCGATCTCGTGGCTGGTTTTCTCGACGAGGCGGGCGGCGCGGTCGAGCACCTCGCGCACCGGGACGCCAAGCGCGGCGGCGGCAACGGACGCATCGTCGAACTCGACTTTCACGCGATCGTCGGCGATCTTCACGCGGACCTGGTGCCCGTCGACGTCGACGGTGGTCTCCGTGCGTCGTTGGGGCCATCGAAACAACGTCGACATCCGCACACCGAGCGTGCCGGTCTCGCGCACGATGGCGGAGCGCATCTCGGCGACCGCAGCAGGATCGCACAGCACCGTCAGGGTGTGTGCCGGTCGGCCCTTCTTCATGAGGATCGGTGTCAGCCACGCGTCGTGAGCTCCGGCGGCGAGCAGCGTCGATACAGCGTGGGCGAGTACCTCACCGGTCACGTCGTCGAGGTTCGCTTCGAGGAGGGCGACGGCGGTGCCCGCAAGATCTTGGGTGCCTGCTCGTTGTCCGATGACCACCTGTACCACGTTCGCCCGTTCGCGGGTGTCGGCGGTGCCGGCTCCGTATCCGACCGCCTGCGGGGTCAGCGTCGGCATCGGTCCGAAACCCCTGGCCAAGGTGGTCATCAACGCAACACCGGTCGGTGTGCAGACCTCGAAGGACGTGTCGAGACCGACGGTGGGCACGCCCGCTTCGGTGAGCAGGGCGGCGGTGGCGGGTGCCGGATTGGGAATCACGCCGTGGGCGCTGCGGACGGATCCGTGCCCGACGACGATCGGGCTGCACCACACCTCGTCGACGTCGAGCGCCTCGAGTGCGGCGCACACACCGACCACATCGATGATCGAGTCGAGCGCACCGACCTCGTGGAGTTCGACGTCCGCCGGGTCGACGCCGTGGATCGCGCCCTCCACCTCACCGAGGCGCACGAAGACAGCGCGCGCCCGCTGGCGTACCCGCTCGGGGAGATCTGCTGCATCGAGCATGGCAAGGATCTCGCGAAGCGGCCGATGCGGAACGTGAGCGGGCTCTGGTTCCCCGAGGGCCGGGCTCGGGGAACCCGGGGAATGATCGTGGACGACGACGTTGGCCCAGGTGGAACGCACTCCGCACCGTTGGACCTTCTCGAACAGCAGCGCGTAGCCGTCGACACCGAGACCGCCGATGATCGACGCGATGACGCCGGGCTCGGCGCCGGCATCGACCAGCGCCGCCATCGTCATGTCGCCCGCCACGCCCGCCTGGCAGTTGAACCAGGCGGTTCTGGATTCGCCGCTCATCGGTTCGGCCACGTGAACATGCGGGCGATCGCGCAGGCAGCGCCGAAGCCGTTGTCGATGCCGACGACGGTCACCCCGCTCGCGCATGACGCGTGCATGGCAAGCAGGGCCGTGACCCCGTCGAGTCCGGCGCCGTAGCCGACGCTGGTCGGCACGGCGACGACCGGCGCGCCGGTGAGGCCGCCGAGCACGCTCGCGAGCGCTCCCTCCATGCCCGCGACGACGATCAACGCGTCGGCCTCGGTGAGATCGTCGAGTCGTGCCAGGAGTCGGTGGAGTCCGGCGACGCCGACGTCGGTGACGACAGTCGGATCGAACCCGTAGGCCCGGAGCGCAAGCGCGGCTTCGTCGGCGACAGGGATGTCGCTCGTGCCTGCGGTGACGACGGCGATCCGGGCGGGCCGGGAGACCTCGGGCAAGCGCCAGACCATGCTTCCGCTCGCCTCGACGGACGGGCCATGGGCGTCGGTGCAGGCGAGGCGTTGGGCCTCGTCGGTCCGGGTCAACAGCACCGGACCCATGCCGTGAGCGAGTAGCTCGCCGACGATCGCCACGCACTGCGCAGGGCTCTTGCCGGGACCGTAGACCGCCTCGGGCAGGCCCGATCGGAGGTGGCGATGATGGTCGACCGTCGCACCGTCGACATCGGCGAACGGCAGCCGTCGGAGACGCACGACGGCGTCGTCGGGCGTCATCGCGCCGGACTGTACGTCGTCGAGGAGCGCCCGCAGGCCCAGTTCGTCCACCCGCTCATCGTGCCACGTCGGCCGAGCAACGGCACCGATTGCACCAGGGGTCTGATCCCTGGTGCAATCGGACGGCGACCTCTCGTGGGTGTCGCGGCCGTAGTCTTGGCCCCGATGGCAGCGAGCACAGCGAAACGGGTGGGGTTCTTCGGGCCGTTCGGCACGTTCACCCAACAGGCGCTGCTGTCGCAACCCGATCTCGCCGAGGCAGAACACGTCGCCTTCCGCACGGTGCCCGACGTGCTCGATGCCGTCGAGCAGGGCGAGATCGACCTCGGGGTGGTCCCGATCGAGAATTCGATCGAGGGGATGGTGAACTTCACCCAGGATGCGCTTGCCTTCGACCACGACCTGCTGATTCAACGCGAGATCGTGATCGACATCGAACACTGCCTGCTCGCCAAGCCTGGGGTCGAGCTCGCCGACGTCGTCGAGGTCTTCTCGATCCCGGTCGCCACAGCGCAATGCCACCGCTATCTGCGCGAGCAACTGCCCGACGCCGAGATCCGCGCCGCGTACAGCACGGCCGACGCCGCACGGCTGGTTGCCGAGAGTGATGGAACGAACAATGCCGCGCTCGGCCCACGGGTCGCCGCCGCCGTCTACGGCCTCGAGGTACTCGCCGCCGACATCGCCGATCACGACGGCAACCAGACCCGGTTCGTCGTCGTCGGCCGCGACGGCGTACCGGCGCCGACCGGCAACGACAAGACTGCCCTGGTGATCTACCAGCGCGCGGATGAGCCGGGCAGTCTCGTGTCGATCCTGCAGGAGTTCACAGCGCGCCGCATCAACCTGTCGAACCTCACCAGCCGGCCCACCAAAGCGGGAGGTCTCGGCGACTACTGCTTCATCGTGTATGCCGAGGCTCACGTGTCCGACGAACTGCTCGCAGACACGATGCGCGCCTTGCACGCGAAGCAGGGTGCAGTGAAGTTCCTCGGCTCGTACCCGGCTGCGGACGAGCACTCCGAGTCGACCCGCGAACACGCCGACGCCAAGTGGCGTGAGGCCGACGACTGGGTGCGCGACATCCAGGCATCGATCGCGAAGTAGCACAGCGGGCGTCGCCGTCGTCGTAGCGGGCCACGTACGCTCGGCGTCATGTCGAGCGAGCAGCACCCCAACGCCGGTCAACCCGTGAGCGTCGTCACCGGCGCGAACTCCGGGATCGGTCGGGCGACCGCCATCCATCTCGCGCGGCAGGGCCATCGCGTCATCGGCACCGTCCGCTCGATCGACAAGGCCGACAAGCTTCGCAACATGGCCGCCGATGCGGACGCCGAAGTCGAGTTGTTCGAGTTGGACATCGCTGACGACGAGTCGGTGCGCGTGGGGTTCGAACGGATCCTCGAGGCGACCGGTCGAGTCGACCACCTGGTCAACAACGCCGGCGTCGGTGGCAACGCAGTCGCCGAGGAGTGCCCGAGCGAGCTCTACCTGTCGGTGATGAACGTCAACCTGTGCGGCGCTGTCCGTTGCATCCAGGCCGTGCTCCCACAGATGCGCGAGCGCGGCAGTGGCACGATCGTGAACATCACCTCGGTCGCCGGACGGATCGCCGCGCTGGCACAGTCGCCCTACGTGGCGTCGAAGTGGGCGTTCGAGGGCCTGAGCGAGGGTCTCGCGCAGGAGTTGGCGCCGTTCGGGATCAGGGTGGCCATCATCGAGCCCGGTGTCACGAAGTCGGCGATCTTCGCCAAGAACGTCGACGCTCCCAACTCGACGGGCGCGTACGACGCCCACTACCGGCGCATGTTCCAGTTCTACATGACTGGCATGGCCAACGCGACCGACCCGTTCGAGGTGGCCGAGGTGATCCACGAGGCGATCACCGCCGACGAGCATCGGCTCCGCTACCCGGTCAGTTGGGGTGGCGCCGAACTCTCGGAACTGCATGACCGCATCGACGACAGCGACTGGATCGCGATGGGTGCGATCGACGAGGACGACGAGTACTACCGGGCGTTCCACGACGTGTTCGGCCTGGACTTGCGTTGACCCGGTCGGCGAGCCCGCCGCTGCGGATCCTCACGGTGTGCAGTCACAACCGGACCCGGTCGGTGATGATGGCGGCGATGCTGCGGTCGATGCTGGTCGAACGACTCGGTGACGGCTCGGTCCAGATCCGATCGTCGGGCTTCGGTCCGGTGGACATCCCGGCCATCGACGACGCCGTCGATGCCATGCATCGGCGCGGACTCGACGTGTCGGTGCATCGCAGCTCGACGACCACGGCGTCGCTCGCCGACGGTGCCGATCTCATCCTCACTGCCGAGCGCGATCATGTGGTCAAGATCGCGGCGTTGTCACCTGTGGCGTTTCGGCGGGCGATGACGCTGCCGGAGTTCCTCGCCGCTGCGTCGGCGGCCGGACTGGATTCCGACCTCGACGTGCGTTCGTGGGTCGAGTCGCTCACGGAGGATCGCACGGCTGGCGCCTACCTTCGCGAGCCGATTCCCGAGGTCGCCGATCCGACCGGATCGATGCCCCGGGCGTTCGAGGCCGCCGTCGTCGCCATTGAACAGCAGTGTCGCGAAGTGACCGCTCTGCTCGTTTCGCAGGTCGAGATCGCTCGCCCCTGAGTGCACCAGCGACATCGATGAGCGAACCGACCGTATACGGAGGTTTGGCTCATCGCAGCAGAGGTGATCGGCGGTGAGCATCGAACGTCACCGGTTCCGACACGATCGCCTGCTCGGGACGGTCGTCGAGATCGATGTTGCCGGCCCGTCCTCCTGGGCCGGTCGCCTCGACGCGGTGGTGATCGCCGAGATCGAGCGTCTCGAGCGCGTCTTCAGCATCTTCGATCCCAACAGTGAGTTCGAACGTTGGAAGCGCGACGAGGTTCCCGACCCGTCCAGCGAGTTCCGTGACGTGATGGCCCTTGCGCTCGACTGGCAGGTGCGCTCGGGCGGCTCGTTCAACACGGCGGTCGGAGTCGTCTCGACGCGATGGCGCACCGCCGCCGGCGAGCAACGCGAACCATCACGATCGGAACTCGACGAACTCGCGGCGTCGATCGTGCAGCCCCGCTACCGCGTCGATCACCTCGGGCGGCCCGTTGCGGTTGGCGACTGCTCGGTCCTCGATCTCAACGCAATCGCCAAGGGTTGGATCGTCGACCGAGCCGTCGAGCGGGTCGTCAGCGAGTTCCCGGACACGTCAATCGTGGTCAATGCGGGAGGTGACCTGCTCCACCGAGGTCCCGACCCGCTACGGGTCGGCATCGAGAACCCGCTGCGCCCCTACGACAACGAACCACCCGTGGCCGAGATCCTCCTGATGAACGCCGGCCTCGCCACGAGCGGACGCGCCCGACGAGGTGTTCGCGTCGCCGGCCGATGGCACAGCCACGTGATCGACCCGCGCACGGCTGGCACCGTCGAGCTCGTCGCGTCGGTCAGCGTGGTCGCCCACGACGCGGCGACGGCGGATGTGGTCGCCACGATCGTGGGCGTGCTGGACCCCACCGACGCCGTGTCGCTCGCTACGACGCTCGGGGCGGGGTGCCTCGTCATCGACGACAGCGGTACCCATGTCGCCAACGACCGCTGGTACGCAATCACTGCTTGAGCCCGCGATCGAGCCAGCGCTGCACGGTGACGATGGTCCACGTGGTGGCCGCAGTCGCAGCCGAACTCAGCGCAGCGTGACCCCGATCAGTGCAAGCACGACGATGCCACCGACGCAGGCGGTGATCAGTGCCGAGCGGCGCCGCTTGCGGAGGAAGAACTGCATCGTGAGACCGGTCAGTGAGATCAACACGAGAAAGCCTGCGGACAGGTCGATGACCCATTTCCATGCTGAGCCGGTGTCGCGGCCTTTGTGGAGGTCGTTGACGACGGCCACCCAACCCTGCTGCTCGACGGTCAGGGTGTACTCGCCGGTGTCCATGTCGACGAAGAGGTCGGCGGCGTAGCCCGGGTTCTTGTACGCGATCGACGCTTGTCCGTTCGTGTCGGAGAACGAATCGACTTGGCCGCTGACGTCGTAGGTGTTGCGGATGTATTCGGAGATCGCGAGGTAGTTGACCGAGCCGTCGTCGAGGGTGGTGTCGATGCCGAGTTGTCCCGTGGTCGTGGTGGTGTTGACGTCGTCGCCGAAGGTCCAGTTCGGGTGGTTGAGGGTGATGCCGGTGATCCCGAAGAACAGCACGATGACGAACGCGATCATGCTGGCGTAGACGTGGATCCAGCGTGTCCACCGGTTGGCGGTCCGCTTGGCGGCATCGCTGTGACTGGTGCCGCGGCGTCGAGGTGCTGGGCGTTCGGCGTCACCGTTCGGTGACGGCATGTCGAGGTCGGGAGCTTCGGGGACTTCGGAGACGGTCACGGCGTGCCTCAGACGGTGAGTGTCGCGGACAGGTCGGCGAGTTCGCCGTTGTCGGCGAGCGCGACGCTGAACCCGTCGTGGCCGATGGTGATCGGGGTGCTGGTGATCTCGTAGGGGCCGTGTTCGCGGGCGGCCTCGACGAAGAGCACGTAGTCGCCTTGGGCGACCGGGTTGGCGTCGATGTCGGTGCCGTCCCACACGACGCTGTAGGTGCCGGCGGTGCGGGTTGCTCCAGAGGTCGTGGCGTCGACGGTGCCGCCGCTTGCTGCCGCCCACGCGCGCAGATCGGTCAGGTATTTGGTGCCCTTGCCCGATTCGTACCACAGGCTGATGGTCTGAACGAGGTTGCCGTCGGTGTCCTCGACCCACACGGCGACGTACGGGTTCTTGACCTGTCGACTCGAGGTGGCCGCAAACGTGAAGTCGACCACCATCTCGCCTCCCGCCGGGAATGTCGCGTCGGTGGTCGGAGCGTCAGTCGTCGGTGCGTCGGTGGTCGGCGCGGTGGCGTCCGACTCGGTCGTGGTGGCTTGTCCGTCTGGCGTGTTCGTCGTGGTGTCGAGGGTGTTGCTCGACGTGGCGAAGGTGCCGGCGTCGTCGGTGCCGCATGCGACGGGTACCAGGGTGAGCGTGCCGATGGCGACGGCGCGGAGGTACGAGCGACGGGCGGTCTGCAGGTAGCGGGAGTGGGAGACCTTCGAGGGGAACATGTCAGCGACGGTAGGAAGCGAAGCTGTGAGTTTGCCGTGAGTTCCCACCGGCTCCGCTCCGAGCACCGGCGGCGATGCGGCGTCGAGGATGGCCGAGCGTTCGCACTGCCGAGATCGGGATTCGAACCCCCTCCGGAGCGCTTGTTGGTACGGACGGGCCACTCGTGCCTCCGGATTTGGTTGTGCGGTGCGTTGAAGATCCGGCTTCGCCGATGACGCTCCGCTGATTCGTGAGCTGACAGGATCTGGCCCACTATGGGCCCATTTGCCGAAACTGCTCAGAAGCGCGTTGGTCGCGCGATGACCAGGCTCCCAGCGCCACTTGCCCGGTTGCTCGCGGGGACGCCGATTGCCGTCGACGGCCAGACGATGGATCCGGTCGTTCAGCTCCTCGCCAGAGCTGCCGGCGCCGAGCCCGGGTACCTCCCGACCCCCGAGGAGGAACGACTTCAGTTCGATGTGCAGGGCAGCTGGTTCGGGCATCGACCCGCGCCCCATGTCGAGGTGGACCGGTTGCGTGTGCCCGGTCCGGTCGGGCCGATCCCGTGCGAGATGCATCGGCCAACGGCCATTCGGCATCAGGTCGCCCCCACGTTGCTCTACTACCACGGCGGTGGCCACGTCAGCGGATCGATCGCATCACACCGGGCGCTGTGCCGCCAGCTCTCCGTCGATCTCGAATGCGCCGTCATCGCCGTCGACTATCGGCTCGCACCAGAGCACCGTTTTCCCGTCGGGATCAACGATTGTCTCGCTGCCTTCGATGCGGTCGTCGTCCGCTCGGAAGAGCTCGGGCTCGACCCCGATCGCATCGCCGTGGCAGGGGACTCTGCGGGTGGCAACATCGCGGCGGTCGTCGCGCAACAGCGCAAGAACGCACTGCACCCTCCCTGTCTCCAGGTGCTCTGGGTGCCGTGGCTCGACATGAGCACGCAGCGGCCCTCCTACGAGATCTTCGATCTCGGATACATGCTCGAGAAACCGAAGATGGAGTGGTACACGGCGCTCTACCTCAACGAAGCGGCCGACGCGCTCGATCCCCTCGCCTCGCCGATGCTCGGCGATGTGTCAGGGGTGTGCGCGGCGGCGATCTTCGTTGCAGGTTTCGATCCGCTCCGCGACGAAGGTCTCGAGTACGCCGAGAAGCTCCGGCGGGTCGGGGTCGATGTCACCGTGAAGCTCTATCCCGCGCTCCAGCACATCTTCGTCAACCTCTCGGGAACCGTGCCAGCGGCAAAGGCCGCATACGGAGACGCCGTCGATGCAATCCGACCGGTGCTCCACGGCGATTGACGGCTCGGTTGGACCGCCCGGAGCGTCGCGTAGCCACTGTCGTCCAGCGACCGGCGCCATACGTCGGGCTCTTTACCAGGCATTGTCCGCTGTCCCCGTGAAGTGCCAGTTCAGCTGCGGTATCGGTTGCTGAATCCGTTCGATCCGAGAGCAACCGCGAGAGCAACGAGAACGAACCTGGCGAGGCGGAATCGCGGGTCCCTCAGCGGCGGGCGTCGACGTTCGTGGGGGGTCCGCTGAGGTTCAGTCGTCGATCGCGTCGAGCAGCCGACGCGCTGGCGCGACGAGAGGAGGGACGTCGTGTTCGACGGTGGCGGCGACGATCGCGTGGTCGGTGTCGAAGTAGCGGTGCGCGAGATGGTTGCGCATGCCGGCGACGTCCGGCCACGGCACTTCGGGTTCCGCGGCGGCGAGCACGTCGGCGAGTCATTGGCCGTCGTTCCTCGCAGCGCGATCGCTTCGTGTGCAACGCGCTCTGCGACAGCCGGCTCGAGTCCCGCTGCAGGAACGACATCCACCGGTCGCTCGAGGATCTCGTTCCGCTCGCTCGAGACCGACCAACCCGACCGCGCCGACACCGTCAGCGAGATCGACGAGGATGTCGACGTCGCTCGACTCGGTGTCATCACTGCGGGCGCCACTGCCGAACACGCGCACATTCGTCGATCGCCGTCGTCGCGTCAGAGGGCCGCCGGCCATGGTGGTCCGAAACGTCCCACCTGCTCAGAGCGTTTGGGGCGCGGACCTTGCCGGTTCCGCCCGGAAACCGTTGGCGGAACGGGAGGGATTCGAACCCCCGAGGCTTGCGCCCGGCCGCTTTCAAGGCGGCTGCATTCGTCCACTCTGCCACCGTTCCGGTCACGAGGTTACCGGGCTACACTCCGGGGCTCCCAGGGAGAGGTGCCAGAGCGGCCGAATGGGGCGCCCTGCTAAGGCGTTGATCGCAGCAATGTGATCCGTGGGTTCAAATCCCACCCTCTCCGCCGGTCGACCGGCGTACCTGCGCGGTGCGCCGGTCGTTCGTTTTTCTGATCGAGCGCGGACCCCTTCGAATGACAACCATGTCGTTTGGATGACGGTGATGTTGCGGTTTCATGACGAACGGAGTAGACCGGTGGTCGTTCCATGACCACCGACCGACACGACCCCGACGCCACGCCTGAACTCAGCGATGAGTTCTGGGGTGAGCAGACCGAATGGACCCCGCAGCGCCGACCGTCGGCCGAGCGCCGCGGTCTCGGCGCCGCCATCGGGCAGTGGTGGGACGGACTCCTCGGTGGGGGTGTCAGTGCCGAACGAGCACACGGACGAATCCGTACCGTCGAGTCGCCGCCGGAGAATCCTGACCGGGCCACCGATCCCCGTCAATCGGTCGAGGAGGACGACGACAACGACGCGTGGACCTTCGAACCCGAACCGCAGCCCGAGCGTCGCGGTGGTGTCGACCCCCTGATCGCGCGACTCGGTGGTCTCGCCGTGATCATCACACTCGCCGCGCCTGTGGTGGTGGGATTCACCACCTCGGGCGATGATGCCGCGTCGTCGGAATCGCCACCGGTCGCCATCGCGGGCGCCACGCCGGACTCGGTCGCGGACGCGTCGGCCGCACCCACGGACGCGGCGCCGACCGCGGCGCCGATCGATCCGGCCACGGCCACCGAGCCGCCGTCACCCGCCTCCGAGACCGGTGACCCGTCTCCCTCCGCTTCCGCTTCCGAAGCTGGGCCGGTTGGCTCGGATGCCATCGATCCGACGTCGGCATCGGCGGCATCGCTCGACGCGACGACCGATCTGGAGCCCGCCGAGACAACGCCGGCCTGCGGCGCTCGTTACGAACTCGCGGCGGGCGACTACTGGATCCGTCTCGCCGACGCGGCCGGGGTGGAGTTGTCGGAACTGCTCGCCGTCAACGATTCGTCGGTCGACACAGTTCTGGTTCCCGGTCGCACGATCTGCCTTCCCGTCGGCGCGGAGACTCCAGCCCCGCCGACCACGGCACCGCCAGCGCCGACGCCGACCGCTGCGCCGAGCACGGCGGCCGCGAATCGAACGCCGACGACGACCGCCGCGCCCGCCCCCACCACGACGGCGCCGAGCCGCCCTGCGGCCGTTCCCCAATCGCAGGCAGCCCAGATCATCCGTGACGTGTGGCCCGACGACCTCGAAGACCGCGCCCTCGAGATCGCCTGGCGCGAGAGCAACCACCGATCCAACGTCAACAACTCATGTTGCTACGGCCTGTTCCAGATTCACTGGACTGCGCATCGCAGTTGGCTCGCGACGATCGGTGTCACGTCAGCGACGCAGCTCTACGACCCGACGGTGAACGCCACCGCGGCCCTCACGCTGTATCAGCGGTCGGGGGGCTTCGGGCCCTGGGGCGGCTGACCCGGAAAAGTCGCGGTCGGCAACTCGACGAGTTGCGTCTACACTGTCGCCCGTCGCAATTGCGCTCGTAGCTCAATGGATAGAGCACTTGACTACGGATCAAGCGGTTGGGAGTTCGACTCTCTCCGAGCGCGCAGGACACGCAGGGGCTTTCCGGCAACGGGAAGCCCCTGAGTCGTTTTCTGGCAGGATTCGGCATCGTCCTCGTGGGAAACTCAGAAGAGATGGATCGTCAACGTTTCCTCAAGTCCGAACGTCGGCGTGCCGATGAGCGCTCATGAGACTGATCCGGCTCGGCGCGCTCGTCGGCAGCTTGGTGCTGCTGGTGGCCACGACGGTCTCGATGTTCAACAACCGCTCAGAATTGCGGAGCGAACAGGATGCTCGCGTCACCGCAGCGGTGATCGTGGCGGACCAGTCCATCGAGAGCACGATCGCTCGTGCCGCAGCCGTGTCCGAGATGGCCAACGAGTTGACCGATCCCGCCGACCTCGCCGAGTCCTTCGGCGCCGACGTCCCCGCGTGTGTTTCGGTCGGCGATGATCAGCGCTGCACCGCCGTCGATCTCTTCGCGCTGTCCGGTTTCGGTGAGGCCGCAGGTGCGTCGGCGCAGCTCGGAAAGCCGGCCGTCGTCGTCGACGAGACGACCGATGCACTCCTCATGGTCAACCGTCAGGAGGTCACCTCGGCGTTGGGGCTCGCTGCAGAGACCCTGATCGGCGCACGCGCCGCGGCAACGCTCGACGTGTACGGCGCCGAGGTCGAAATCACGCTGTCCCACGTACCGGCGGGATACGGCGAGCGTGAGGGGCCATCGACGGCCGACGGCCAGCGGGTCGTCACCGACACGCTCGGCTTGCCGAACGACGGTGGTTCGATCGTCGTGACCGCGTCGGTCGACGACGACGTCAGCCTCCTCGGCGACGGCGCCGTCGGTTACCTCGTCCTGCTCGCCCTCGCCACCGTGCTGATGGCGCTCGCCGGGTGGACATTCCTCCTCGACCGACGTTCGCTCGAACGGCGTGCCACCACCGACGAGCTGACCGGGCTCGTGAATCGTCGCGAGTTCGAACGCGTCGCCGATGAGGAATTGCTCGCCGCCGAACGTTTCAATACGGGCGTCTGTCTGATGCTGATCGACCTCAACGGCTTCAAGCAGATCAACGACACGCTCGGCCACCAGTTCGGCGACCTCATCCTGCAGGCCGCCGCTGACCGGCTGCGGTCGGCCGTTCGCGACACCGACGTCGTCGGTCGGTGGGGCGGCGACGAGTTCGTGATCCTGCTGCCCGGCATCGAGGACGGCACGGGTGTGCGCGCCAGTGCCGAGCGCATCGGTCGATCGCTCGGCGCCACCCCGATGGTCGGCGATGTCACCGTCACTGCAGCGATCGGCGCCGCGTTGTTCCCGCGGCACGGTCGAGAACTCGACGACCTCATCAGCGCTGCCGACCTGGCCATGTACAGCGCCAAGTCGACCGGGGTGACCTATCGTCTCGCCGATGTCCACGCCGTGGAGTTGGCGTCGGAAGAGCTGCGCTCAGCGTCGGTGTACGCGGGCCCGGACCGGCGCCGGAACCCCGCCGAGGTGGACGGCGTCAGTCGCGACTGACGGCATCGATGTCAGCGAGCGCGCCCGTGATGCGGCTGCGGTCGAGCGCTGTCAGGGCCAGGTCGTCGCGTTCGAGGATGCCAGTCAGTTCACTGGCGGCGTCGTAGCCGCACACGTCGACATAGGCCGGTTCACTCACCGGGCTGTCGGCGAGTAGGCCAGCGGTGAGGTAGGAACCACCGGAAGGCTGGGGCCGACCGCTGTTGACGAGTTCGGTCGCAGTGACGAACGTGTAGCCGACGCTCAAGCCGTAGTTGATGATCCCGGGAAGAGCGTCCGGCGTCGGCCGTCGATTGCCGCCGTCGTGGTAGAGGGCGAAGGCTCCGTTGCGGTGGTACCGAACGAATTCGTTCATCAACGCCGATGAAGAGTGACGTGGCGACTGGTAGTCGAAGGTCGACATGTGGGTGTGCGCTTCGTACAGGCCGTACTGGGCGCAGGCGGAGAGAATCGCTCCGCCTTTCGTGAGGCCGGGCGCCCGGTTGACGACCGGGGTGACGCCGGTGGCGTTGCGAATGATGGCCTGGTTCGGGCCGATCTGGCTGGCCAGCGCGGACGAGCTGTACGGCGAGTGATACACGCTGTGGTTGCCGAGTTCGTGACCCTCGTCGACGATCCTCCTCGCCAGAGCCGGGAACGACTGGACGTTGACGCCGACGAGAAAGAACGTTGCCTTGATGCCGTGGGCGGCAAGGGTTGCCAGCACACTCGGCGTGTTGTACGGGGAGGGTCCGTCATCGAATGTCAGCGCCATACGGCGGCCCTCGACGTCGACATGGGTGATGAACTGACCAGGTCGCCACGCCGGTGGCGGAGGTGGCGGTGCCGGTGTGATCTGGACCTGTTGGCCGCGGACTGCGGGAACGAGCGTCCCGGCGGCACGCCCGTTGATCGTCGCCGCAGCCTCGTCGGCACGCACCGACGAGTTCGAGCCAGCGAGCAGTCGCGCCGTCGCCGCGACGGACGCACCGATGATCAGCCCGCGACGGCTGAGCCGAGGGCGGCTTCTCTCAGGTTCGATCTGGTGATGGTCGCCGTGGTCGTGCACGTGTGTCTCGTCCGCTGTGTGCCAGAAGCATAGACGTCGCGGTCAACCGGCGTGACCAAGGCCAGGTACCGCTCGCGTACAGTTGCGCTGTGGTCCCGACCGATCCGTTGACGCTCAAGCTCGAAGGCTTCGGAACGACCATCTTTGCGGAGATGTCCGCCTTGGCCGTCGAGACCGGAGCGATCAACCTCGGCCAGGGTTTCCCCGACACCGACGGTCCGATCGAGGTCCTCGACGCCGCCGTCGACGCGATTCGCTCCGGCGTGAACCAGTACCCACCTGGCCCGGGAATGCCCGTTCTGCGTCAGGCAATCGCCGAGCACCAACGGCGTTGGTACGGGATCGAGCTCGACCCGGCGAGCGAGATCGTCGTGACTGCCGGCGCAACCGAGGCGCTCGCGGGAGCGCTGCTCGGAATGCTCGACGCCGGCGACGAGGTGGTCGTCTTCGAGCCGATGTATGACAGCTATCAGGCATGTATCGCGCTGGCCGGCGCGCGAGCCGTGCCCGTGTTGCTCGCTCCCGATGCCACCGGTCGGTACGTCTTCGACCCCGAAGAACTCGCGGCCGCCGTCTCCGAACGCACCAAATTGATCCTTGTCAACACGCCGCACAACCCCACGGGGAAGGTGTTCACCCGCGACGAACTCGAATCGATCGCCCGTGTCGCCGTCGACCACGACCTCATCGTCATCACCGACGAGGTCTACGAGCATCTGCTGTTCGACGGGCGCACGCACGTCCCGTTGGCGACGTTTCCCGACATGGCCGAGCGCACGCTGACGATCTCGTCGGGTGGCAAGACGTTCCACACCACCGGCTGGAAGATCGGCTGGATGTCAGGTCCGGAACCGTTGGTGACCGCGGCGAAAACGGCAAAGCAGTTCCTGACCTACGTCAACGGGGCGCCGTTCCAGCCGGCCATGGCCGTCGGCCTCGCGCTCCCCGATACGTACTTCGAGGCCCTTGCCGCCACGCTGCAAACCGCTCGTGACCACCTCGTGGTGGGCCTGCGCGAGGCAGGCTTCACCGTCTACGAGCCCGAGGCCACCTACTTCGCGACGGTCGACATCCGTTCGAAGTCGCCCGACGGCGACGGCATGGCGTTCTGTCGGTCGTTGCCGGAACGCTGCGGCGTGGTCGCCGTGCCGAACGAGGTGTTCTACGCCCGACCCGAGCACGGCCGCCACCTCGTGCGGTTCGCGTGCTGCAAACGCATCGACGTGATCGACGAGGCGGTCGAGCGACTCGTCGCGGGGTTCGGATCGTGACGGTCGTGCGTGTTGCCGCGATTCAGCACGACATCGTCTGGCACGAGCGGGAGGCGAACTTCGCGCGACCTCGCCTCGATGGTCGCCGCCGCGGCGGCGGGCGGTGCGCGGGTGGTCCTCCTGACCGAGACGTTCTCCACCGGGTTCTCGTTCGACTCGCCGGACATCGCAGAGCCCGAAGGCGGTCCTTCATCGCAGTTCCTCACCCACATGGCGACGACGCATGGCATTTGGGTCGGTGGCTCGTGCCCCGAGATCGCGCCGGAGGCGCCCGCCGACGATCAGCGTCCGTCCAACGTATTCGTACTCGTGGCGCCCGACGGCTCGGCGACCCGATACCGCAAGATCCATCCGTTCTCGCACGCCGATGAGGAGCGATACGTCCGCGCGGGAACCGAGTTCGTCACGGTCGACCTCGAGGGGCTGCGCTGTGCGTTGTTCGTCTGCTACGACCTGCGCTTCGCCGACGAGTTCTGGGCGCTGGCGGCCGATGTGGACGCGTACTTGGTCGTCGCCAACTGGCCGGCGAAGCGGCGGTTGCACTGGTCGAGCCTGCTGCGGGCGCGGGCGATCGAGAACCAGGCGTACGTGGTCGGTGTCAACCGTGTGGGCTCAGGTGGTGGACTCGACTACGCCGGTGACAGCGCGATCATCGATCCGCTCGGCGAAGTGCTCGCCACCGGTGCCGGCGTCGAAACGATCCTGGTCGCCGACCTCGACGCCGCCCACGTCACCTCGACCCGCACCCATTTCCGCTTCCTCCAAGACCGCCGCTGACGTCGCGAGTTCTCCCAGCGATGAGCGAACTGACCGGATACAGCGGTTTCGCTCATCGCAAACCGGGGTCGTCGCCCAGCGATGAGCGAACTGACCGGATACAGCGGTTTCGCTCATCGCAAACCGGGATCGTGTGAGGTGCAGCGTGAACGTCGTCAGCCCGCTGTGCCGGCCGGGCGCATCTGCATCGAGACGCGGATGCCGTAGGGCGTGTCCTGCTGACCGACCTCGACGAATCCCCGGCGGTGATGGAACGCGAGCGACGCCTCGTTTGGCGGATCGACGTTGACCTCGAGCGCGAGCTGCGAGTCACCCCGCTCGACCATCAGGCGATCGACCTCGGCGTACAGCAGTGTGCCGAGGCCGCGACCCTGCGCATCGGCATCGAACGCGACGCGGTCGAGATACATGAAGTCGTCGTAGAGCTTGGTGAACCAGCAGTAGTTGACCGAGTCGTAGCCGCTGTCCGACGGCATCACGAGGCAGAACCCGACGATGCGTCCGCCGACTTCGACCGCGAGCGCGATCGGGCTCTCGGCGACGAGGTAGACCATCCGCTCGCCGTCGACCGATCCGACCTCGGGCACGTTGGCCTGGTTGATTTCGAGGATGCGGGCGAGGTCGGCGTTCTCGATCGAGCGGATCACGATGTCGGGCTCGGCGGGCATCGGCGCACCGTATCTGCGTTGGTCGGGCGTTGCCGACTGCCATACGGTGCGCAGTCGTGACGTCGGTGATCAGTGCCCGCAACCTGCGCAAGGAGTTCGGTGAGTTCGTCGCCGTCGACGGCATCGACTTCGACGTCGCTCCCGGCGAGTCGTTCGGATTCCTCGGGCCGAACGGGGCGGGAAAGACCTCCACGATGCGAATGATCGGCTGCGTGTCGCCGATCACGTCGGGCACGATGCGGATCTTCGACCTCGATCCTGAGCGTGACGGCCCGGCGATCCGCGCCCGCATGGGCGTCGTGCCCCAGGCCGATCAGCTCGATTCGGAGCTGACCGTCGTCGAGAACTTGGTCATCTACGGGCGTTACTTCGACATCCCACGCGCCGAGTGTCGACGCCGAGCGGCCGAACTGCTCGAGTTCGTGCAACTCACCGAACGCGCCGACGAGCGTGTCGATCCGCTGTCCGGAGGAATGAAGCGCCGTCTCACCATTGCGCGCTCGCTGATGAGCGAACCCGACCTGTTGCTGCTCGACGAGCCGACCACCGGCCTCGACCCGCAGGCCCGGCACATCCTGTGGGACCGCCTCTACCGGCTCAAGCAGCGCGGCGTCACGTTGGTGCTGACCACCCACTACATGGACGAGGCCGAGCAGCTGTGTGACCGGCTCGTGGTGATGGACGGCGGCCGCATCGTCGCCGAGGGATCGCCGCGTGGACTGATCGAACAGCACGCGACGCGGCGAGGTGCTCGAGTTGCGACTGCATCGCGACACGGTCGGCGGACCCGATGAACAGTCCGACCGTGAGGCAGCGGCGATGGCGACGATCGAGGGCATCGGTGATCGCCAGGAAGTGCTCCCCGACCGTGTGCTGATCTACGCCCACGACGGCGAGGAGGCACTGGCGGAGGTGCATGGACGCGGGGTCGAACCACTGGGCAGCCTCGTGCGCCGCAGCTCGCTGGAAGACGTGTTCCTCCGCCTCACGGGCCGCACCCTGATCGACTGAGCGGCTGATCGGCGATGGGTACACCAACGACGGTTCGAGTCTGGGAGAGCGAGTTCGCCGTCTACCGCAAGATCTGGAAGTCGCACGTGCTGCTGGCGTTCGTGCAGCCACTGCTGTACCTCGTCGGCATGGGCCTGGGGGTGGGCGCATTGATCGACGTCAACGACGCTTCGACGGCGTCGCTCGACGGTCTCACGTACTTCGAATTCCTCGCACCGGCCCTGCTCGCGACCACGGCGATGATCAGCGCCGGTCAGGCGTCGCTGTGGCAAGTGCTCGACGGCTTCTTCTGGGGCAACCGGTATCGAGCGATGGCGGCGACACCGCTGTCGTCCAACGACATCGCGTCTGGCCTCACGCTGTGGCATGCGACCCGAGCGATGATCGGTGTCACGGGCGTCGCCGCAGTGCTCGCGTTGTTCGACGAGACACGATCGTGGGGGCTGCTGGTGGCGATCCCAGCCGCGGTGCTCACCGGCCTCGCGTTCGCACTCCCCATCACATCGTGGTCGTCGACGCGATACAGCGGAGGATCGTTTCCGACGATCGTCCGGTTCGGTCTGCTGCCGATGTTCCTGTTCGGTGGTGCGTTCTTCCCGATCGACCAGCTCCCCGACTGGCTGCAACCGGTCGCGTACCTCACACCGCTGTGGCACGGGATCGAACTCTGCCGCGGCGCGGTGCTCGACTCGGTCAGCGCCGGCAACGTCGGAGTTCATCTCGCGGTGTTGGGCGCGTACATCGTCGCCGGTTCGGTGGCGTGTCGGATCACGTTCGCGAGGCGGTTGGCACCGTGACGATCGCGCTGCGAATCCTGCCGATCGAGGTTCTCACCCAGGCTCGACGACCGCACCGGATGGTCGAGCGCGGCGTGATGTTCTATCGCCACGCCTGGATGATCCTGGTGTCCGGCTTCTTCGAGCCGTTGTTCTACCTGTTGTCGGTGCAGGTCGGGTTCGCTGCGCTGGTCGGCGACGTCGTGGTCGATGGTGTCTCGTACGGCTACGCACAGTTCGTGGCACCCGCACTCCTCGCTGCGTCGGCGATGAACGGAGCCATCTTCGACGCGACCGGCAACGTGTTCGAGAAGCTTCGCCACAGCAAGTTGTACGACACGGTGTTGGCCACACCGATGACCGCCGCCGACGTCGCCGTCGGCGAGATCCTGTCGGCGGTGAGCCGGGCGCTGATCTACTCGGTCGCGTTCGTGGTGACGATGTGGGCACTGGGTCTCGTCGGCTCCGCGTGGATCGTGTTGGCGATACCGGTCTGCGCACTGATCGGGTTCGCCTTTGCCGCTGCCGGCATGGCCTACACGACCTACATGCGCACGTGGTCCGACCTCGAGTACGTCAATGCCGTCACGCTGCCGCTGCTGTTGTTCTCGGCCACCTTCTATCCGGTGTCGAGCTACGGCGAATGGGCGTGGGTCGTGCAGTTGAGCCCGCTCTACCACGGTGTCGCCGTCGTGCGAGGACTCAATCTCGGCCAACTGGACTGGACGATGCTGGTCCACCTCGCCGTGCTGGTCGTGCTCGCGCTCATCGGCCTCGGCATCACGTCGCGCCGCATCAAAGGACTCCTGCTCCGCTGACGTCGGGGAACCACGGTCACCCGACGGGCGGGTTGAAGGAACCACTCGTAGGCTGGACGCATGCTTTTCCGCAAGAACGCCGCCACGGTCGCCGCCGAGGACGCGCTGCCCGGCCGGACCGATCAGACGATGCCAGTTCCGGACGCTCACTTCGTCAACGGGCACCCGCTCACCGGCCCGTGGCCCGACGGGATGCGTACCGCGGCGTTTGCGATGGGCTGCTTCTGGGGCGTCGAGCGCAAGTTCTGGCAACTCGACGGCGTCCACTCCACATTCGTGGGCTACGCCGGCGGCCACACCCCCAACGCCACCTACGAGGAGGTCTGCTCGGGCATGACCGGGCACACCGAAGCTGTCGTCGTCGTCTACGACCCCGATGTCGTCAGCTACGAACGCCTGCTGCAGACCTTCTGGGAGCAGCACGATCCGACCCAGGGGATGCGTCAGGGCAACGACGTCGGCAGCCAATACCGTTCGGCGATCTTCATCACCGAGCCGTCGCAGGAAGCGCTGGTCGAAACGTCTCGTGCGTTGTTCCAGGAACGGCTGGCCGCGGCCGGATACGGCGAGATCACCAGCGAGATCCTCCCGCTCGATCTCGAGACCGGCTTCTTCTACGCCGAGCCGTACCACCAGCAGTACCTCGCCAAGAACCCGAACGGATATTGCGGCGTCGGCGGCACCGGCGTCAGCTGCCCCATCGGCCTCGCCACCTGACAGGGGCCTCAGCGGACTTGGGCATTTCAGGACGAGTGATGGCGCACAGCGCGCACTCCTGCTGGTGCGGTTTGTGTGAGCACAGATCGTCTGGGTGGACGTTGTCGCTCACCCAAATCGTCGAGGATGCTGGTCGTCGGTGTTTGCGTGAGCGACGATCGCCTGCGAGTGCGTTGTCGCTCGCACAAACCCGCGGGGCGAGAACCTCGAACTGTCGGTCGCCAATCCGCTGAGGTCCCACCAAGAATCTTCTGCGCTGCACGCTCGGCGGTCTGGCAGGATCACCTCATGGGTGATCTGGCGATCGACACTGCCGTCGAGGCGACGGGGACAGGGGCCTACGGCTGCGACCTGTCACCCGACTGGGAGATCTGGGGCCCGAACGGCGGCTACCTGGCGTCGGTCGCGATGCGTGCAGCCGGGCTCGCCAGCGGACGCGCACGGCCGGCGTCGATCACTACCCACTTCGTCGGGGCCGGTCGTAGCGCTGCGGTCGAGATCTCCGTGGATGTCAACCGGGAGACCAAGGTGGCGACATCCGTGACCGCTCGGATCTCGCAGGAGGGACGCCCGCTGCTGGTCGCGACCGTCTGGGGTGTCGACGACGACCTGGACGGCCTCGAACACCAAACCTCGCTCGGCCCGCACGACGTCGCCGACCCCGAGACGCTTCCCAGCACCGCCGAACTGTTGCGGTCGCAGGATCCAGACAACGACGGCGACAGCGCCGAACCTGCGCGTCATCCGTTCTGGGACAACATCGAGCAGCGCCCGACGGAGTGGATCGACGACTGGGAGAACCGGGAGGTCGCCGAACCGGCCACCCGCACCTGGGTGCGGTTCGTGCCGACGGCGACGTTTGCCGATCCCTGGGTCGACGCCTGTCGTTCGCTGATCCTCATCGACCTCGATTCGTGGCCGTCGGCATGTCGAGCGCACCTCGGCGATCTCGAACACTTCGCGCCGACCATCGAACTGACCGCCCGCTTCATCGGGTCGACGACCGATGAACCGTGGCTGTTGAGCGAAGCGGGTGCGCCGGTGGCCACCGGTGGCCTGGTCGCAGCGACCGGTCAGATCTGGACCCGTGACCGCGAACTCGTGGCACTCGGTGGAAGCACGCTGCTGTGCCGGCCGGCCGCACGCCGACCCGACCGTTGAGCCGCCTCACGCGGACGGTTGAGTGGCCCGGCGTTTCCGGCGCGCGCGGCGCTCGACGACCTCGCTGACGACGAGCGTCATCACTGCAGCGACGACCCCGGCGATCACACCGAACGCGAGCCAAGACAGCACGCCGATGACGACGACCGCGACCAGCCACATCATGTTCCTCTTCGACACTCCGTCGTCCTTTCGTCGAGTCGACGAATGATGGCACGCGGCGCTTCGACGACCCGTGCATTGTGCCGAAGCGCCACGGTGCCCTCGTCGGCGAGTACAGAACTCTGCGGATCTGATTGCGACAGTCGAAACCAGATCCGCACAGAACTGCACGGCACTCAGCGTCACGGCCGGCAAGCTTCCGCGCGCCCCGACGGCACGGCCGCCTCGTGATCTACCATCGCAGGCATGGCTGACCAGGGAAACGGCGAAAACCACGACACGATCGACGCGTTGAGTGCCGAGAACCGCAAGTTCCCGCCGTCGGACGAGTTCACGGCGAACTCGCTCGTCACCGGCACGTTCCTGTACGACCAGGCCGCGGAGGACGACGAGGCGTTCTGGGCCCGCCAGGCGTCTGGTCTCATCGATTGGGCGACGCCGTGGAACACGATCCTCGAGTGGGACCTCCCGGACGCCAAGTGGTTCGTCGGCGGTCGACTCAACGTCGCCTACAACTGCCTCGATCGTCACGTCCTCGGCGGCAAGGGCGACAAGGTGGCCATCCATTGGGAGGGCGAGCCGGGAGACACCCGCACGATCACGTATCGGGAGCTGCTGGACGAGGTCAGCCAGTTCGCCAACGTGCTCAAGGGCCTCGGCGTCGAGCGCGGTGACCGCGTCAACATCTACCTCCCGATGGTCCCCGAGGCGGCCGTCGCGATGCTCGCCTGCGCTCGCATCGGTGCCGCCCACAGTGTCGTGTTCGGTGGGTTCTCGTCGCAGTCGCTCGCCGACCGCATCAACGACGCCGAGGCCAAGGTGCTGATCACCGCGGACGGCGGGTACCGGCGCGGCGAGGTGTTCCCCCTCAAGGCGGCCGCTGACGAGGCGTGCATCCACACGCCCACGATCGAACACGTCGTCGTGGTCAAGCGCGGCGGCAACGACGTCGAGATGGTCGACGGTCGCGACCGCTGGTACCACGACCTGATGGAGGGAGCGTCGACCGACTGTCCCGCCGAGCCGATGGACTCCGAGCAACTGCTGTTCCTGCTCTACACCTCGGGCACCACCGGCAAGCCCAAGGGCATCATGCACACGTCCGGTGGCTATCTGACCCACGTCACCTACACCCACAAGTACGTGTTCGATCTCCACCCCGACACAGATGTGTTCTGGTGCACCGCCGACGTCGGGTGGATCACCGGCCACAGCTACATCGTCTACGGGCCGCTCTCCAACGGTGCCACCCAGGTCATGTACGAAGGCGTCCCGAACCATCCTGGCAACGACCGGTTCTGGGAGATCATCGAGAAGTACGGCGTCACCGTCTTCTACACGGCGCCCACCGCCATCCGGACGTTCATGAAGTGGGGTGCGGGCGAACCGGCAAAGCACGACCTGTCGTCGCTGCGCCTGCTCGGCTCGGTCGGCGAACCGATCAACCCCGAAGCCTGGATGTGGTACCAGCAGCACATCGGTGGCGGGACCTGCCCGGTCGTCGACACCTGGTGGCAGACCGAGACTGGCGGCATCATGATCAGCCCGCTCCCCGGAGCCACCACCACCAAGCCCGGTTCCGCGACGTTCCCGCTGCCCGGTGTGTCTGCCGAGGTGATCGACGACGACGGCAACCGCGTCGATGTCGGCGGGGGATACCTCACGCTCACCCGGCCGTGGCCGGGCATGCTGCGAGGAATCTGGGGCGACCCCGAACGCTTCCGTGAGACCTACTGGTCGCGCTTCGAAGGGCGCTACTTCGCCGGCGACGGAGCGAAGCTCGACGACGACGGCTACCTGTGGCTGCTCGGTCGGGTCGACGACGTGATGAACATCTCGGGGCACCGCATCTCCACGACCGAGGTCGAATCGGCGCTCGTGTCGCATCCCGCCGTGGCCGAAGCGGCGGTCGTCGGCGCCACGGACGCCACCACCGGCCAGGCGATCATCGCCTACGTGATCCTGCGCGGGGGAGAAGATGTCGACGCCGAGGTGTTGCGCTCGCACGTCGCCGACGAGATCGGAGCGATCGCCAAGCCCAAGCAGATCTACATCACCCCGGACCTGCCCAAGACCAGGTCGGGCAAGATCATGCGACGCCTCCTGCGCGACGTCGCCGAGGGCCGCAACATCGGCGACACCACCACGCTCGCCGACGCATCGATCGTCGACGAACTCCAGGCCAAAGCCGCCGCCACCGCCGAGGACTGACAACGGGCAACTCAGTCGATCATGTCTCAAGCGCGTCGAGTGGCGTGCCGATGAAGCTTCATGGTCCTGCCAGATGGTGCACGCGCCAAGCGAATCCCCACCCTGTCGTGGGACTCCGTCGTCGACACCGCTGACAGGCCCGTCGGGGGCGCCGATCAAGATCACGACGTGCTCGCGTCCGATACCGACGTGGTCACGCTGGCGCCCCTCTCACTCGACCTGTCGGCGCCGGTCGATACCGACGAACCGGACGACGAACCCGGATCCGAGTCGCTCCATCTCGACGCTCCGACGACGTTCTCGGCACCGGTTCCAGCCCCACCTCTGGCGCCGTACCCGGCCGAACTGAGCTCGCCGCCGGCGGCCGATGAACTTGTCGCGATCCGCACGACGCCTCCTGCCGTCATCGTTCCGGCGATCGGCGACGTCACCTCCGGCCCCGACGAGATCGCCTCCATCGCTGCCCCGGCGGTCCTCGCCCCCGACCCCGTGACCGACGCGCTGCCGGAGATCCAGGAAGCCACCCCGGTCGAGCCGACCTCGCCCCTGCTTCCGTCGATTCCGGCACCTCAGACGCGTCCGGCGGTGGTGGCACCGTTCGAATTCGATCCGGGGTCGGTGGCTCCAGCGCCCGCCCCGCAACCTCGCCGACGCAAGAAGCGAGGTGGCATCAAACTCGTGGCGACGTTCGTCGTGTTGGGCGGCCTCGTCGTCGCCGGCGTCGTGTTCGGGCAGGCCTATCTGTTCCCGGGTGAATGGGACGCCGCAACCGCCCCCTACGCCGACGCGGTCGAGGCGGCCAGCGGCGTCGAGTTCGCCGAACCGCTGTCGATCGTGGCCGAACCGACCGTCGACTTCGCGACACGAATGCAGGCCCAGTTCGCGTCGGTTCTCCCCGAGGAGATGGCGCAGTGGCGGGCGCTGGGACTCGCAACCGGCACGGTCGACGACGCCACGCTCGCCCAGCAGCTTGCGGGGTGGCAGGACGCCGTGTACTCGACGCTGGATGGCCAGGTGTACGACGATTCCGGCGTCGTGGGCCCGGAACTCGATGCTCAGCTCACCCAGGAGATGGCCGCGGCATCGCTCGACCAGCAGTTCGGATGGTCGGTCGGACAGCCGGATCGCACACTCGACGCCGCCGCCGCGACGTCTGCCGAAGTGCTGCGCCAGGCCCGAGCCATTCAGCAAGCGTCCACCTTCGCCGGTCCGGTGCCGCCCGTGCCGACCGAGAACGTCGATGCCATGCCTCCGGTGATCGGCTACCAGATGTTGGCGCCGCAGGTCTTCGCCGAGTTCGGTGGAGCGGTCGCAGCGCCCGACGGATCGAATTCTCTCGCCGGGCTCGGTACCAGTGGGCCGGGCACCGTCGCCGGAGACGCCACCACCATGGCAACAGGCCCGGTGATGCTCGAAGGCGACGTCGCCACTGCCGCGCCGGTCGCGATGGACCGCTCGTTCTGGTACCTCGTGTTCGCCGGCTACGTCGACACCCGCACCGCCTACGCGGCCAGCGAGGCGGTCGTCGAGAACTCACTGACCACCGCGACCCGAGGCACGACGCACTGCGTGTCAGCCACGTTCGCGGGCGGTGACGTCGACCAGACGGCCATGTTGCGCTGGACGCTCACGGCATGGGCCAGCGCCGCCCCCGCGGAGATGGCCAGTTCGTTCCAGGTGCTCCCCGACGGAGCGTTGCAACTCGTCTCGTGTGATCCCGGCGCCGGATTCGACCCCTTGGTTCGTCCCGGCGTCGCTCGGGAACTGCTCTCGTGGCGGATGGCTGCGCTGGCAACCGCCGAGGCGGTTCGGTCTGGCGGCGGCGAAGCGGATCTCGCTTCGGCGTGGGCCTTCGTGCAGGCATCACCCGTCGCAGAAGGCCTCATTGCGCTTCCCGCATCGGCGACACCGGCAGAGATGGCCACCGCCGCTCGGGAAGCCGTCGGCGCGTTGTTCGCCACGCTCGGCTGACGAAGGCAAGGAGGCCCGCGGGCGCGAGTCAGTCCCGGAAGTTCTGGAACTGCAACGGGATGCCGACGTCCTCGGCCTTCAACATCGCGATCACATCCTGCAGGGCATCGCGCTTCTTGGCCGTCACCCGGATCGACTCACCCTGGGTCTGGCTCGAGGTGCCCTTGGGTGCCTTCTCCTTGATCAGTTTGTTGATCTCCTTGGCCTTGTCGGAGGAGATCCCCACCTTGATCGTGACCACCTGGCGGACGGTGTTCTGCGTGGCGTCCTGCACGTCACCGTAGTCGACGCCGCGCAGTGACACGCCACGCTTGACGAGCTTCTCCTCGAGCACGGTGCGCAGAGCGTCGAGGCGGTCACGACTGACCGTGTGCAGCGTGATCACCATCTCGTTCTGTTCGATCGTGGAGTTGGTGTTCTTGAAGTCGAAGCGGTTGGCGATCTCGCGCTGGGCCTGATCGACCGCGTTGCGGACTTCCTGGGCGTCGACTTCGGACACGACATCGAACGTTGGCATGACGGCAAGGCTAGCGAACGGGGCGGATTCGACGTGGCGCTCGCTGCGGCGACCGGTACGCTCAGGCCGCCTCGTTCATCGCTTGCCCGAGGCACGTACACAACTCATGGGTCGGTGCCCGAGCGGCCAAAGGGAGCAGACTGTAAATCTGCCGGCATTGCCTTCGAAGGTTCGAATCCTTCCCGGCCCACCACGACGAAACGCCGGTGCACTGCACCGGCGTTTCGCATTTCCCGGACAGCACGGATCCCGCGGTCCCCGACTCCTGCCGACCGAGTTCTGGGGTCCGTCAATTCGGGGCCTGCTGGCGGGTGTCTGTTACCGGGTTGTTAGTGGTGACCCCTATGGTTTCGGCGTTGGAGTGCGACGAGTAGAGGGCGGGGCATGAAGCGACAGACGATCGTTGTCACCGGGTGGGTTGTGTTGTTGGCGTTGGTGGTGGGTGTGTTGGTGGTGGGTGGGGGAGATCAGCGTGTTGTCGCCCAGGTCGAGCCGGTGCCGGGTGGGTCGGGCGGGTTGGAGTTGCCTGATGGTGCGGTGGTGGCGTTGGCGCCGGTGCGGTTGTTGGAGACGCGTGTTGGTGCGACGGAACGGACGATTGATGGCCGGTTCGAGGGTGGGGGTGCGGTTGCGGCTGGTGTGGTGAAGCGGGTGCAGATCACGGGTCGTGGTGGGGTGCCTGCTGGTGCGTTGGCGGCGGTGATGAATGTGACGGCGGTGGCGCCGGCTGCGTCGACGTTTGTGACGGTGTTTCCGTGTGGTGAGCGGCCGTTGGCGTCGTCGTTGAACGCGCCGGCGGGTGGGATCGTGGCGAATGAGGTGATCGCGAAGTTGACCGCGAGCGGTGAGGTGTGTTTGTTCAGTTTGGCGGCGTCGGATTTGTTGGTTGATGTGACGGGGTATGTGCCGGCGGGTTCGACGACGTCGTTGGTGTCGTTGGAGCCGGCGCGCCTGTTGGAGACGCGTGTTGGGGCGACGGAACGCACGATTGATCGTTTGTTCGAGGGTGAGGGTGCGGTTGCGGCTGGCACGGTGAAGCGGGTGCAGGTCACGGGTCGTGGTGGGGTGCCTGCTGATGCGGTGGCTGCGGTGATCAATGTGACGACGGTGTCACCGTCGGGTTCGACGTTTGTGACGGTGTTTCCGTGTGGTGAGCGGCCGTTGGCGTCGTCGTTGAATGCGTCGGCGGGTGCGATCGCGGCGAATGAGTTGATCGCGAAGTTGACGGCGAGCGGTGAGGTGTGTTTGTTCAGTTTGGCGACGTCGGATTTGTTGATTGATGTGACGGGGTATGTGCCGAAGGTGTCGGCGGTGGAGACGTTGGAGCCGGCACGCCTGTTGGAGACACGGGTCGGGGCGACGGAACGCACGATTGATCGCCGTTTCGAGGGTGAGGGTGCGGTCGCGGCGGGTGTGGTGAAGCGGGTGCAGATCACGGGTCGTGGCGGGGTGCCGACCGATGCGTTGGCGGCGGTGATGAATGTGACGGCGGTGTCACCGTCGGGTTCGACGTTTGTGACGGTGTTTCCGTGTGGTGAGCGGCCGTTGGCGTCGTCGTTGAACTCTCCGGCTGGTGGGATCGTGCCGAATGAGGTGATTGCGAAGCTGACCGCGTCGGGTGAGGTGTGTCTGTTCACGTTGGCGACGTCGGATCTGTTGATCGATGTGACCGGCTACGTCCTGATCGCGCCACGGCCGCCGACGGACACCACAACAACAACGACGACGACAACCACAACGACGACGTTGCCGCCGGTTGGTGATGTGACGGTTCCTGATGTGGTCGGTTTGCAGCAGGGTGACGCGATGACGCGTCTCGACGCGGCGACGCTGCGGGCGGCGTCGGATGGTGCGGTGCATGATCCGGCCCCGGCCGGTCAGGTGTTGAGTCAGTCGCCGGTGCCTGGCACGAAGGTCGACGCGGGGAGTGCGGTGCCGTTCGTGGTGTCGCTCGGTCCGGAGTTGGCGGTCATCCCTGACGTGTTGGGACTCGACGAGAACGAAGCCCGCGCCAGGATCGTGGACGCCGGTTTCGTCGTTGGTGATGTCGGTGCCGGTGAGTCCGATGTGTATGCCATCGGTGAGGTCAACTTCCAGCTCCCCCTTGGTGGTCAAGAGGCGTTGCCGGGCACACCTGTCGACATCGTCATGACCACCGGCACGGTCAACGATCCACCCGAGATCACCTCGCCGCCGGTGACCTCGCACACCACCGGCAGCGACTACACCTACGACGTCGATGCCACCGACCCCGACGGTGTCAAACCCAGCGATCCTGACGGCGACACGCTCACCTACAGTCTGCAAGCCGGCCCCACCAGCGCAACTGGTGTACCCCTCGCCACAATCGACGCAACCACCGGTGTCATCACCTGGACCCCGACAACCGATGATGCCGGACCCCACGACTTCGCCGTGCGCGTCTCCGACGGGCGAGGCGGCATCGACGTACAGTCCTTCACCCTCCACGTCACCGTCCCCAACCGGCCCCCCGAGGCCGTCGACGACGTGTATTCCGTCGAGATCGACGACGTCCTCACTGTCAATGCGGCCGCAGGTGTGCTGGCCAACGACACCGACCCCGACGACGACGAGCTCGTCCTCGCCGCGATCGTCCAACAACCCTCGAACGGGCGCGTCGAGGAGGCAGACGACGGCAGCTTCACCTATACCCCGTTCCGGCAGGGTCCGAACGGGACTCGCTACCCGGGCATCGACCTCACCCGGTTCAGCCTCCAGACGGTCGAGGCCTCACCAACACAGGCGGGCTCTCCGGCGTCGAACCTCGTCGATGGCTACCCCCAGACCTTCTGGGCGTCCGACGACAGCGTGGGCAAGACCGGCACGATCACGCTCGCATTCGATGCACCCGTCACGCCCACGAAGCTCGAGCTGATCGGGATACGCGGGACCAGCGCCGACACGGGGCTCGGGCTGCGCGAGGTCGACGTTCAACTGCTCGACGCGGATGATGACGTGATCCTGGCGCTCCCGGGCCAGATGCTCCCGCTGAATGCGGCGGGCGACGGACGGGATGCTGATCTCGAGATCGACCTCGTGGCTGAGTCTGGCGGGACCGCACCGGCCGGTGTGCGCACCGTGGTCATCGACGTGGTCGACACCGACGGCGATCGTCCCGGCCTCGGCGACGTGAAGCTGACCGGCGAGGGCCCCAGCCGGAACCTGTCGCCCGACATCGAGTGGTCGTGGACGGGCACGAGCCCGTTCGGTGCCGGCATGGTCTCGCCGACGGTCGGCGACCTCGACGGCGATGGTTGGCCCGAGGTCGTGTTCCTTTCTGCGCCCCCCACGGCCGCACCGACCACGTCGTCGAGGCTCTACGCCCTCGATGGTCGTAACGGGTCGGTGAAGTGGAGCACCGGGGCCAACAGCTTCCAGACGATCTCGTCGCCCGTGCTGGGAGACCTCGACAACGACGGTCGGCTCGAGGTCGTGGCGGTCGCGGCAGACCGCCGAGTCGTGGTCGTGCTCGGCTACGACGGCGTCGAGCGCGTCCGGTTCGACACCGGTGGCAACCTCGCCAACCTGGCGCTGGCGGACCTCGACGGTGACGGTGTTCCCGAGATCGTGACCCCGATCACGGTGACGGGACCGGGCGCCAACACCCAAGTCGTCGCGCTGAGCGTGGAAACGGGTCCAACAGGGACGATGACCATTGCCGAGCGCTGGCGCACGACAGGCGCAGGCGGCTGTGGCAGCCAGCCGATCTACCCGAACTATTGCGTTCCGTCGGTGGCAGACATCGACCTCGACGGCCAGCCCGAGATCGTCATGGGCAACCGGATCATCGCCTTCGACGGCACGACCGAGCGTTACGACGTCGCCCTCCCGGACGGGTTCGTCGCGACTGGGAACTTCGACTCGGACCCAGAGGCCGAGATCGTCCACGTATCGGACGGCAGGGTCCGCCTTCTCAACCACGACCTGTCCGTCATTTGGGGGCCCGTACCCGTCCCCATCCATCAGGTCGCGGTCGGCGGGCCCCCCACGGTCGGTGACTTCGACTCCGACGGCCAACCCGAGATCGGCGTTGCGAGCGCCACCCGCTATGTGGTGCTCGACACCAACGGGGTCGAGCTGTGGCATGCCACGACTGTTGACGGCAGCTCGGGCTTCACCGGTTCCACGATCTTCGACTTCGACAACGACGGCACGACCGAGGTCGTCTACCGCGACGAGCAGCATCTCTGGATCTATGACGGCCCGACGGGAGCGGTCCGTTCTCAGACTCCGATGCGTTCGCTCACACTGATCGAGTACCCGATCGTTGCCGACATCGATGCCGATGGCCACGCAGAGATCGTCGTTCCCTCCGACTTGGATACGACGCTTCCCGACGGAACGACGCAGCGGAACGGCCTCTATGCGTTCGGCAGTCCGTTGGGCGATTGGGTTCGGGCTCGCCCGATCTGGAACCAACACAGCTACCACGTCACCAACGTCAACGCGGATGGCACCATCCCCGCTGTCGAGGCGCCGAACTGGCTCGATCCCCAACTCAACAACTATCGCGAGAATGCGTTCCCCCAGGGCGAGGTCGGTGCGCTGGACCGCTTCACCTATCGCGTCACCGACGGCATCGACGTCGACGAAGCCTTTGCCTACATCGACATCCGCGACCCGGAGAACGCCCCGGAGATCACCTGTCTGCCTCCAACGACTGCGGTCGTCGGTTTCGACTACTCGGGTCGGGTCTGCGCATACGACACCGACGACGCAGACACCCTCACTTACAGCATCGAAGGCGGCCCGTCCATCAACCTCAACAGCGGGGTCGTGACCTGGGTGCCGACGTCGGCCGACCTCGGTGATCGAACCGTCTCGGTGACCGTCACCGACTCGACGGGGCGTACCGCGACGCGCACGCTGACGGTGACCGTGGTCGATCCGGTGACGGTGCCCGACGTGGTCGGGACAGACGAGGCGGACGCCCGAAGCGATGTGGATGGTGCTGGCCTGGCTGTCGGCGAGGTCGAAACGGTTGCCGACCAAGTCGTTCCAGCCGGACAGGTCATCTCCCAGAGTCCCGTGGGTGGGGCAGTGGTGGCACCGGACGACGAGGTGGATCTGGTGGTGTCGAGTGGTCCTGCTCCGGGTGACGAGGATGTCGATCTCGACACGTTCAGCCCGAACCACGGTGACTGCGACGACACCGACGCTGCGATCCATCCCGGCGCCGCTGAGGTGGCCGGCGACGGCGTCGACAGTGATTGTGACGGGTTCGACGGGGCTCCCCCCGTGTTGACTCGGCTCGATGTCAGCCCGAACACACCCGTGATCCGGGTGGGCGAGACATTCACCCTTGGTGCTCGCGCCGTGTTCGATGACGGGACGACGGCTGATGTCACCGCTCTCGGCGCCTGGACGTCGCTGAGCCCTGGCGTCGTCGGCGTCGACACCCGGGGTCGGGTCGCGGGTGTCACGGCCGGGTCGGGCACGATCAGGGTGACCTATGGCGGGGAGCAGAAGGACGTCGCCGTGACGGTGCGCGCGCCTGCGCCCGCCGGCGACCAGACTCCGACGACCGCGGCGATCGTCACGCCCGGTGCCGGTGCGGAGGTGACCGGGCCTGTCGATGTGGTCGGCACGGCAACCGACGCGGAGCTGTTGCGTTGGACGTTGGATCTGGTTGACGGCGGCGATGTGGTGACCCAGGTCGCTACCTCCACCAACGGTGTGGCGGACGATGTGCTCGGGCGTCTCGATCCATCGGTGTTGATCAACGGGTCCTACGAGCTGGTGTTGACGGTCGTCGACGTGACAGGTAACACCTCGACGGCCCGCCAGCCCATCACGATCACCGGTCAGCTGAAGGTCGGCACGTTCGCGTTGTCGTTCACCGATCTGGTGGTGCCGGCGCCCGGCTTGCCGATCGAGGTGCGGCGTGACTACGACGCCCGCGACGACGAACTCGGCGACTTCGGCTACGGGTGGCGGCTCGGTCTGTCGAATCTGCGGGTGACGTCATCGGGCACTCAGGGTGAGGGGTGGGACATCACCCGCGCCCGGTTCAGCTATCTGCTGCAGCCAACCCGGCCCCACACGATCACGATCGTGTTGCCCGATGGGACCACCGAGGAGTTCGAGGCGACGACCACGCCGTCGGCGACGGCGTTCGTGCCACCTTCGGCGGCGGTGATGGGATATCGGGCTCGGCCGGGAACGCGCGGTTCGCTGGTGCCGACCGGCAACACGAACGTGACGATCTTCCCAGGCGGCGCACAGGGCGCAGAGTTGGTCGACGACACGACGTTCAGGACGTGGGAACCGCAGGGCTTCCGGTACATCGCTGCCGATGGCACCACGTTCACCATCGACGCCGACGGGACGGTGGAGTCCATCGTTGATCCCAACGGCAACACCGTCACCATCAGCCGCAACGGCATCACCCACTCTGCGGGGTCGTCGGTGGCCTTCGAGCGCGATGCCCTTGACCGCATCACCGCGATCGTCGACCAGGCAGGCAACCGGCAGACCTACAGCTATGACGCCGTCGGCGACCTCGTCTCCCACACCGACGCCGAGGGTGCCGTCACCCGATTCCGCTACACCGGTGTGCACGACATCGTCGAGGTGATCGACCTGCTCGGACGCCTGATCGAGCGACGAGAGTACGACAGCGAGGGACGGCTGACAGCCATCATCTCCTCGGGCGGCGCACGCACGACGATCACGCACGACCTCACCGGCAGGCGCGAGGTCGTCGCCGATGCCGAGGGCAACGAGACGGTGTTCAGCTACGACCTCGACGGCAATGTGCTGTCCGTGGAGGACCCCTTCGGCGCGACCACGGTCAACACCTACGACGCTGACGGAAACCAACTCACCACCACCGACCCGCTGGGCCGAACGACCACCCGTACCTTCGACGCCGACGGCAACGAGCTGACCATGCTGGACGCCGCCGGTGGACTGGTGACGCGCACCTATGACGCCGGAGGTCGGCTGCTGACCGAGCGTGACGCCCTGGGGCGGACCACGACGCGTGCCTACGACGCTCGGGGCAACCTCCTGCGCACGACCGACCCGTCCGGCGCGGTGCAAGCGATCTCCTACGACACCGACGGCAACGTCATCAGTGTCACCGAACCCGACGGGGCCACGACGATCAGCACGTACGACCAGTTCGGACGCCAGAAGAGCACCGCCGCGCCGGATGGTGCGACGACTACCACGGAGTACGACGCGGTCGGCAACCCGACCGCCTTGATCGGTCCCGACGGCGGCCGGCAGGAGATCGAGGTGGACCGCCGCGGCCACCCGACCCAGATCATCGATGCCTCGGGGGCGACCACGGAGCTGGCCCTCGACTACCAGGGCGTTCCGCTCCAGGTGGCCGGCCCCGGTGGCGCGGGTATCAGCCAGCAGGTCGACGCTGCCGGCAATCCCACGGGGGTGGACCTGCCGGATGGGACACGTCGCACGTTCAGCTACACCCCGTCCGGGCAGCTCGAGACCGAGACCGATGGCGACGGCGGTGTGACAACGCACGTCTATGACGCGTTGGATCGTCGCATCGCCACCACCTGGCCCGACGGTTCGCAGACCTCCACCACCTACGACCTGGCCGGGCAGGTAGCAAGCGAGACCGATCGCAACGGCCAGGGCACCACCTACACCTACGATGCTGCGGGCCGACGGACGTCGGTCACCGACCCCGCTGGGGGCACCACCAGCTATGTGTACGACGGGTTCGGCAACCTCATCGAGCGGATCGACCCCGTCGGCGGTCGCACCCTGTTCGATCTCGATGCCCGCAACGGCCTGGTCCGCGCGACCTTCCCGGACGCGACGACGGAGGAACGGACCTATGACGCCGGCGGCAATCTGGCCAGCATCACCGATCAGGGGGGTGCCATCACGACCTACACCTACGACGCGGCAGACCGTCTGATCGCGGTGACCGATCCGCTGGGTGAGACATCCACAGCGACCTACGACAAGGTGGGCAACCAGACCTCGATCACCGACGCCAACGGTCACACCACCCGCTACGCCTACGATGCCGTCGGCCGCCTGGTGGCAACCACATTCCCCACCGGCGTCACCGAGACCACCAGCTACGACGCACGGGGCCTGCCGGCCACGACGACCGACCGAAACGGCGAGGTCACCGCCTGGACCTACGACCCGATGGGCCGACCGCTCACCCGAAGAGGCCCGGACGGGCAGGAGCAGTCGCTGGTGTACGACGGCACCGGAGCGCTGGTCAGCAGCAGCGATACCCAGGGAACCGCCACCTACGACCTCGACACCATGGACCGCGTGACTGCCATCGCGAATCCCGACGGGACCGGGCTGGCCTACACCTACGACCCCGCCGGGAACCGCACCAGCGTCACCGGCAGCCTCCCCGACGGCCCCTCCCGCGTGACGACCTACGCCTACGATGCCGCGGGTCGGATGGTCGGTGTCACCGATGACGCCGGCACCACCACGACCTACGCCTACGACGCGGCCGGTCGCCAGGACACCATCACCCGCCCCAATGGCACCACCACCGCAGTCGCCTACGACACGATGCACCGGGCCACCAGCATCAGCCACGACGCTGGCGCTGCGGTGTTGGAACAGTTCGACTACCAACGCAATCTGACGGGGGACCCCACCAAGGTCACCCAGGCCAACGCCAGTGAGTCGACCTTCACCTACGATGCAGGCCGGCGTCTCGTCAGCGAGACCCACACCGACGCCACGGTGATCGCGGATCGCACCTACGGCTACGACGCGGTGTCCAACCGGGTGGCGCAAACCGATGCAATGCACGGTGTGACGACCGCGTACAGCTATGACCCCGACGACCGCATGCTCATCGCCGGCAGTGTCACCTTCACCTACGACGGTCGAGGTTCGCAGCTCTCAGCCGGCAACGGTGGCGTGACCAGCCTGTTCGGCTACGACTCCCGCGGGCTGCTCACGAGCGTATTGCTGCCGGACGGGTCGACCGTCGGTTACGACTTCGACACGCTCGGACTCCGCAACGCCGAAGACGGCATCTCGCTGCTCGTCGACCCCCTCGCACCCACCGGCGTACCCGAGGTCCTCCTCGAACACGCTGACGGCGACCTACTCGCCAGCTATACCTACGGCACCGACCTCATCTCCGTACAACGCGACGGGGCCACCACGTACGCCCACACCGACGACATCGGATCGATCCGCCTCGCCACCGACGAAACCGGGGCGGTCGTGGCCACCGCCGACTACACGGCGTTCGGCGAGGTGCTGCGCAGCACCGGCACCATGCCATGGCCGAACGGCTTCGGCGGGCAACGCCAAGACACCGGCACCGGCCTCTACCACCTCCGCGCCCGCCAATACGACCCCACCACCGGCGTCTTCACCACCGTCGACCCCGACACCGGCACCCTCGACGACCCCCGAACACGCCACCCGTACTTGTACGCCGAAGCAGCCCCACTCACCTACACCGACCCCACCGGACGAGTCAGCCTCGTAGAGATCTCGGTCGTCTCGGTCATCGCCTCCGGGATCAGCGCTGCCATCTTCGTCCCAGTCGGGACCCACGCCAAGCAACGAGTAGAGCGATTCGTCGTGGCAACAGGACTGGCTGCACTGTCCACACTCGCCGTCACCTATCTGACGATCTCGCTGGGAGCGGTGATCCTGGGCAGCCTTGCCGCGTCGGTCGGAGGCGGTCTGGCGGGAATCATCCTCGTCGTGGCCGTCGGTATTCCGGTCGTGTTCGGTATCTACATCGCGTTGTCGATCTTCTTCGGCATCCTCAGCAGCTGCATCGCCACAGCGGGTTTCGAGGCGGCACTCTGCGATTTGCCGTCCGTGGCTGCCAGCAATGCAGTGGTCGCGTTGGCAACGCTGGGCCTCGGCAACCGTGCAGGGATGGCTGGGCCGGTTGCTCAGAGGGTCGTCACGTTCGTCCTCGACGTCCTGCCACCGTTCGCCACCGACTACCTCGGAGGCAAACTGGCGCCCGCGTCGTGAACATCGCCGACATCCGCACCGGCGTCAGAGCATGCGTTGCATCACGGCGACGTCGAGCCAGCGGTTGAACTTGCGTCCGACCTCGCGCTCGACGCCGATCAGCTCGAACCCGCACGCCTCGTGCAGCGCTCGAGATCCCGTGCCACTCGCCTCGATGCGCGCCATGATCGAGTGGAATCCCGAGTCGGCTGCGATTCCGATCACGTGATCCATCAGACTGCGGCCGATTCCGAGCCGCGGGTGTTCGCGCGAGACGTACACCGAGTTCTCCACGGTGGTGCGGTACGCGGCTCGTTCCTTGTAGGGCGACAGCGACGCGAACCCGACGACCTCGGCATCGATCGACGCGACCACCGCCGAGAAGGCACCCGAGCGTTCGGCGATCCATCGCCGCTGATCGTCGAGTGTGCGAGGGACGAGATCGAACGTGCTGGTGTGGTTCTGAACCTCGACGTTGTAGATCGCCATGATCGCCGCGGCGTCGTCGAGCGTGGCGAGGCGAACCGTGACGGGAGGCGGGCCGCCTTCAGGTCTGAGCGGCGGGGTCGACACGGCCTCGCAGAGTAGTGCCCCATGCCCCGAACTCCGCGGTGGTTGTCCGGACGCGGACGGTACACTCGTCGACTGGTCCGCGGCAGCGCCGCGTCCCGAAGGGTGCCCCGGGTACCGCTACAAACGGTGTCCGCACCCGTCAAGAACGCCCTCTTAGCTCAGTCGGTAGAGCACAGCCATGGTAAGGCTGGTGTCGTGGGTTCGATTCCCACAGAGGGCTCGACCAAGTGGTCGGGCAACCGTCCGGTCGCGAGCCAAACCCCTGGCGGCGTAGCTCAGTTGGTCAGAGCATCCGGCTCATAATCGGAAGGTCATCGGTTCAAGTCCGATCGCCGCTACCAGAAATACATCACAGTCAGACATCAACCTCAGGAGTCGAGGAAGCAATGAGCAAGCAGAAGTTCGAGCGCAACAAGCCGCATGTGAATATCGGCACGATGGGTCACATCGACCATGGCAAGACCACCTTGACGGCGGCGATTTCGAAGACGCTGTCAGAGCGTGGGTTGGCTGACTTCGCGGCGTTCGACACGATCGACAAGGCGCCGGAGGAGAAGGCTCGTGGCATCACGATCTCGATCGCGCACATCGAGTACGAGACCGAGAACCGTCACTATGCGCATGTGGACATGCCGGGTCACGCCGACTACATCAAGAACATGATCACCGGCGCCGCGCAGGTCGACGGTGCGATTCTGGTGGTCGCGGCGACCGATGGTCCGATGCCACAGACTCGTGAGCACGTGCTGCTGGCCCGTCAGGTCGGCGTGCCGTCGATCATCGTGGCCTTGAACAAGGCCGACATGGTCGACGACGAGGAGCTCCTCGAACTGGTCGAACTCGAAGTCCGCGAACTGCTCAACGAGTACGAGTTCCCCGGCGATGACGCCCCGGTCATCCAGGTCTCGGCGCTCAAGGCGCTCGAGGGCGATGCTGAGTGGCAGGAAAAGATCATGGAGCTCATGAACGCTGCCGACAGCTTCATCCCCGAGCCGGTGCGTGAGCTCGACAAGCCGTTCTTGATGCCGATCGAGGACGTGTTCACGATCACGGGTCGTGGCACCGTGGTGACCGGCAAGGTCGAGCAGGGCATCATCCACACGGGTGACGAGATCGAGATCGTTGGTCTGCGTGACACGCAGAAGACGACGTGCACCGGCGTCGAGATGTTCCGCAAGCTGCTCGACGAGGGCCAGGCCGGCGACAACATCGGTGCGCTTCTTCGTGGCACCGCCAAGGAGGACGTCGAGCGTGGACAGGTGCTGTGCAAGCCCGGCAGCATCACGCCGCACACGAACTTCGAGGGCCAGGTGTACATCCTGACCAAGGACGAGGGTGGCCGTCACAAGCCGTTCTTCAACAACTACCGTCCGCAGTTCTTCTTCCGTACGACCGACGTGACCGGCACGATCGAGCTGCCGTCGGGCACCGAGATGGTGATGCCCGGTGACAATGTCGAGATGACCGTCGAGCTCGGCAAGCCGATCGCGATGGACGAGGGTTTGCGTTTCGCTATTCGTGAAGGTGGCCGTACCGTCGGTGCCGGCCGCGTCACCAAGATCTTGAAGTAAGAGAGCAGGAACTCACATGGCCAAGAGTGACAAGCGGGTCAAAGTGACCCTCGAGTGCACCGAGTGCAAACGGCGCAACTACATCACGATGAAGTCGAAGATCAACGACCGTGAGCGCCTCGAGATGAAGAAGTACTGCGCCAACGAGCGTCAGCACACTCTCCACAAGGAGACCCGCTGATCCCACGGCGCTGATTCACGGGCAGCGAGCGCGGCCGGCAAACGGCCGCGGTCAGCCTTCTGCGATCGCTGGTACCCTCCACCGGGTACTCGGCGTCCCGCCCGAGGGCAGTAGCTCAGCTGGTAGAGCATCGGTCTCCAAAACCGACGGTCGGGGGTTCGAGTCCCTCCTGCCCTGCCCACCACCGAACGAGAAACCATGTCACTGGACGATTTGAACCGCGAGCAGAAGCGTCAGCTTCGCAAGATGGGTGCCCTCGACGAGCAGGGCAAGCCGACGCGCGCCCAGCGACAGCCGAAGAAGAAGTCCGAACGAGTCGGCCCTCGCCAGTACCTCCGCGAGGTGCGCGACGAGATGCGCAAGGTGGCGTGGCCCAATCGCCCCGAGGTCAAGCGCTATTCGATCATCGTGATCATCACCGTCGTGGTGTACACCGCGCTCGTCGGTGGCTTCGACTACTTGTTCGGCATGCTGTCCGAGTGGTTCTACTCGAGCTGACACCGACATGACCGACGATCTGACTGAGACCACTGACATGACCGACGAATCCGCCACCGCCACCGACGAGATCGTCGCCGAGACGTCGGCCGCCCCCGCCGACCTCCTCCCCGTCGGCACCGCCAACGTCTTGGCCGACGACGATGACACCGAAGAACTCGCTCAAACGGGTGACGCTGATCTGGAAGCGCCCGCTGAGGCAGACGCCGACGACACCGACATGAGCGCAGCCGACGAGGCAAGCGCAAGCGACGAGTCGGACGAGGCGCGAGGAGCAAGCGAAGCGGACGACGAACCCGACAGTATTGCGGAAAGCGTTCTCGACGACCCGACGATGCGTCCGGGCCAGTGGTACGTGGTGCACACGCAGTCGGGCTACGAGAAGAAGGTCACGGCCAACCTCGAGGCGCGCATCCAGTCGATGAACATGGAGGACAAGATCTACGAGATCGTCATCCCCATGGAGGAGGTCGACGAGTTCAAGAACGGCAAGAAGCAGACCGTGCAGCGCAAGGTCTTCCCGGGCTATCTGCTGGTTCGTTGCGTCATGGACGACGAGTCGTGGTACTGCGTGCGCAACACGCCGGGCATCACCGGTTTCGTCGGCCAGAGCCGTCACGGCCAGAAGCCGACCCCTTTGTCGCGTTCGCGAGGTCAAGACGTTCCTCACGCCGAAGACCGATGGCGTCGACGCGGCACCGCGTCGCAAGGCCAAGCTCGACTACGAAGAGGGCGAGAGCGTTCGCGTGAAGGAAGGCCCGTTCGCCGACTTCACTGGCGAGATCGCCGAAATCAATGCGGACCACATGAAGCTGAAGGTCCTCGTCAACATCTTCGGTCGCGAGACCTTGGTGGAGATGGACTTCAGCCAGGTCGCCAAACTCTGATTCGCCACTGGCGACACACAACAACAAAGGAACATCGCTATGGCGAAGAAGAAAATACTCACGGTTGTCAAGATCCAGATCGAGGCCGGCAAGGCCAGTCCCGCGCCGCCCGTCGGCACGGCGCTCGGCCCGCACGGCATCGCGATCATGGACTTCGTCAAGGCGTACAACGCCAAGACCGAGGCCCAGGCAGGCACCGTGGTGCCGACCGAGATCACGATCTACGAGGACCGCACGTTCGATTTCGTGCTCAAGACGCCGCCGACCGCGGTGTTGATCCGCGAAAAGGCGGGCCTCGCGAAGGCTGCGAACAATCCGGGCGCCGAAGTGGCCGGTTCGATCTCCGAGGCTCAGCTCGAGGAGATCGCCACCATCAAGATGCCCGACCTGAACGCCTACGACATGGAAGCCGCCAAACTCCAAGTCCGCGGCACCGCCCGCTCGATGGGCATCGAAGTCAAGTAGTTTCACCAGGGGTCTGACCCCTGATGCAATCCATTCACGTCACGACCGGGACAACCTCGCCCGGCGGGCCAACCACCTGAGGGAGACACACAATGTCAGGCAAGAAGTACGCAAACGCACTCAAGCAGTTCGACCGTGACCAGTTCTACGGTCCGTCCGAGGCTGTCGGGCTCGTCAAGACGATGGCGTCGGCCAAGTTCGACGAAGGCGTCGACGTGTCGATCCGTCTCGGCGTCGATCCGCGCAAGGCCGACCAGATGGTGCGCGGCACCGTCGCGCTGCCTGCCGGCACCGGCAAGGACATCCGCGTCGCCGTGTTCGCCACCGGCGAAGCCGCAGACGAAGCACGCGCTGCGGGAGCCGACATCGTCGGCGCCGACGACCTGGCCACCGAGGTCGAGGGCGGCAAGATGGACTTCGATCTCGTGATCGCGACCCCCGACATGATGCCCGTCGTTGGTCGTCTCGGTCGCGTTCTCGGTCCCCGCGGTTTGATGCCGAACCCCAAGACCGGCACCGTCACCCCCGACGTCGGCAAGGCCGTCGAGGACTTCAAGGGCGGCAAGGTCGAGTACCGCACCGACCGTTACGGCAACGTCCACGTGCCGCTCGGCAAGGCCAGCTTCGAGCCGGCCGCACTCGAGCAGAACTTCCGCGCCGTGATCGACGAGATCCAGCGCGCCAAGCCGGCCTCGGCCAAGGGCCGATACCTCAAGAAGATCACCGTTTCATCCACGATGGGCCCCGGCGTCCACGTCGACACCGGTCGCCTCAAGCCCGAGACGGTCTGAGGAAGCTGCGGCCCCGAGCCGTAGCATCCAGTTCCACATACGAAGACGGTCGCTCGCCTGAGACCGTTGGTTCCCGAACCGCCAGCCGGCGAGGGGGTAATGGGTTCGCCCGCCAACCGAGGTGCATATCGCCGAAGAACCACACGTCCGACCGCTGGTCCGGCGTGTGCGCTCCTCGTCGGTGTTCGCATCTGATGCGAGCACCACGAGTTGAGCGAAAGGAGGTATGCACACATGACAACGACAACGACAGAGACCACGACAGGACGGAGCGAACCCCGCGCCGACAAGGTCGCGATCGTCGAGGAGATCACCGCCAAGCTGAACAACAGCGTCGCGGTGTTCGTCTCGGAGTACCGAGGGATGTCGGTGGGCCAGCTGGCCGACCTGCGCACCCCGCTGCGCGACGCCGGCGCCGAGCACAAGGTGTACAAGAACACCCTGGCTCGTATCGCCGCGACCAACGCCGGCTTCGAGGGCCTCAACGAGTACCTGCTCGGGCCGTCCGCGCTCACGTTCGTCACCGGTGATTCGGTGGCGGCCGCCAAGGCGCTGCTCGACCAGAGCAAGACGAACCCGCTGCTCGTCATCAAGGGCGGAATGCTCGGCGCTGCGCCGATGTCCGCTGATGACGTGAAGGCGCTCGCCAGCCTGCCGTCGCGCGAGGTTCTGCTGGCCCAGTTGGCCGGCGCGTTCCAGGCGCCCCTGGTCAAGACCGCTGGTCTGCTCCAGGCGCTCCCACGCAACTTCGCGTACGGACTGTCCGCACTCATCGATCAGAAGGCAGCCGCCGAGGCCGCCTGACCCCGAACACCCCAATTTCCCCCGAAAAATGCCCCGTTCGTCGCGCTGAGCGCGACAATCCAGGCATATTTCGGACCTTTTCGAAACCAGGAGAATCAAGAAATGTCCACCAAGGAAGAAGTACTCGAAGCGATCAGCAACATGACCGTCATCGAGCTCAAGGAACTGCTCGACGCCTTCGAGGAGAAGTTCGACGTCACCGCTGCTGCGCCGGTCGCAGTCGCTGCCGCGGCTCCGGCCGGCGGTGGCGGCGGCGACGCCGCTGCCGAGGAAGAGAAGGACGAGTTCGATGTCGTCCTCGAGAGCGCCGGAGCCCAGAAGATCCAGGTCGTCAAGGTCGTCAAGGACCTGCTCGGCGTGGGCCTCAAGGACGCCAAGGACCTCGTTGACGCCGCACCGAAGGCGCTGCTGGAGAAGGCCAACAAGGCCGATGCCGAAGCCGCCAAGGCCAAGCTCGAAGAGGTCGGCGCCACTGTCGAACTGAAGTGACGCGCGGCAGCGTCTGCTGCTGATCAAGCCCGACGAGACCCGGCGACTACGCACAGCGTCAAACGCCGGGTCTCGTCGCGTCTTTCCTCAAGTGTTCGTCGGTTCCCTCAAGTGTTGGTCGTCTCCCGTCGACCTCATGGTCGACAGGGCAACCCGCCGCATCTCAGCCGGGAATCACGATGAACACACCACCCCCACCTCCACCACCAAGGCCACCGGCACCCCCAACGCCGCCGGCACCACCACCACCACCAACACCATCGCCACCACCACCACCACCTCGTCCGCCGGCCGGATCCCGGTCGGTCGTGGCAACGGTGGATGCTGTTCGTCTCGCACCACCACCCGAAGCCAACACCGCCACCGACGCAACCACCGACGCAACCACCGACGCAACCAGCCCCACCTCTGTCGGCAGCCCCATTCCCACACCGACGGGACCTGCCGCGACCGGCCGCACCTCGACGCTGGTGAAGGCCGTCGGCGCCGTCGCCATCGCTGGTGCTGTTGTCGTGGGTGGAGTGGCTGCCTTCGGCGGCGACGACGCCGCTGACTTGGTCGCCACACGCACGCCGGCCACCATCGAGACGACCGCGACGACGATCGTCGACACACCCGAGACGACCATCGAGACCCCGAGCGAGACCGCCATCGCAGACACGACCGTCCCAGTCACCATCGCCGTCGAGCTCGTCCCGGAGACGACGGTGGCACCGGCCGCGACCGTGCCCGTGACGGTGCCCGACAGCACACCGTCCGATCCAAGCGTTCCCGAGTCCAAGGCCGTCGTCCGCGGCGGACAGATCTTCCTCGAAGGCGCCGTGCCGACAGCCGAAGCCGGCGCGGAGATCGAGGCCCTCGCCGCCGAGATCCTCGGACCGCAGAACGTGTTCAACAACTACGTCGTGGACCCGCGAGCCGGTGACCCGAACCTCGGAAACATCACTGTCGAGGACACGATCACGTTCCCCACCAACAGCGCAGTCATCCAGGAGTCGTCGTTCGGGTTGCTCAACCAAGGTCTCGCACTGATGACGATCCGTCCGGCGATGACGATCACGATCGTCGGGCACACCGATTCACGTGGCACCGACGAGACGAATCTCATACTGTCCGAGGCCCGGGCCGAGGCCGTCAAGAAGTGGTTCACGGACAACGGCATCGACCCTGCCCGGTTGTCGACGATCGGCCGCGGCGAAACGGAACCGATTGCCGACAACGCGACCGAAGAGGGCCAACGGTTGAACCGGCGCATCCAGTTCTTCCTCGAGAACATCCTCGGCGACTGACGAGCGAGCGGGACGCGCGTGGAGGCGTCGTCCGGCGGCGGGACCGCACCGCTGTGTCCGGGCGACCGCCGAGGGTGTGTTGCGGTTCGACTCCGGACCCGAGACAATGCTTGACAACAGGCCGCAGCTTCTTTACGTTATGCGGCAATTCAGTGAACACATCGTCCCGGTCGGCGAACACGCCGAAGGCGGTTGACGTTGTGCGCACGACGCCGATAGGATCGTCCGTTGCCGTGCGTTCCCTGTTCCCCCACCGTCCCTTCGGTCTGGTTCAGCGCGTCCGGTTTCACGTCGCAGCATTCTGCGTCGTCCACCCTCGATTTTCTGGAGAGTGATCCGTGGCGACTCGTCCCGTGTCCCGTGAACGCTATTCGTTCGGCAACCTCAAGGAGCCGCTCGAACTCCCCGACCTGATCGCGATCCAGCGGGAAAGCTTCGAATGGTTCCTCAACGAGGGCCTGGCGAACACCTTCCGCGACATCAGCCCGATCAAGGACTTCTCCGAGTCGCTGCAGCTCGAGCTCGAGTTCGACCCGTTCGACGAGGACCTGCGCCCGCCACCGAAGTTCACGGTGGAGGAGTGCAAGGAGAAGGACATGACCTACAGCGCGCCCGTGTTCGTGCGCGCCCGGTTCATGAACCGCAACACCGGTGAGATCAAGGAACAGACCGTCTTCATGGGCGACTTCCCGATCATGACCGACAAGGGCACGTTCATCGTCAACGGCACCGAGCGTGTCGTCGTGTCGCAGCTGGTGCGCAGCCCCGGCGTCATCTTCGAGCCGGGCGAGCGCTTCCGCCTGCGCAACCTGACCAAGCACCAGCTCGTCAAGGGCACGATCCACCCGTACCGCGGTGAGTGGATGGAGTTCGATGTCGAGCACAAGCCCGGCAAGGACGTCACCGCCGGCACCCGCGTGGCCCGCAAGCGTCGCCTCGGCATCTTCACGATGCTGCGGGCGCTCGGCTACGACGAGGAGAACGCCCCGGGCTTCCTCGACCGGTTCGTCGCTCACTTCGACTTCCTCGAGGGGCAGTGGGACAAGGAACGCGACATCGCTCCGACCCAGGACGAAGCGCTCGTCGAGATCTACAAGCGTGCGCGCCCCGGCGAGCCGCCCACGGTCGAGTCGGCCAAGGCCTACTTCCGCAACGCGTTCTTCGAGAGCCGTCGCTACGACCTGAGCCGCGTCGGCCGCTACAAGCTCAACCGCAAGCTCGGCGACGAGGTCGGCCAGCTCGGTGCGCTCTTCGGTCTCGATGGCGCCGTCAACTCCGAGGGCGAGCCGCTGCTCGACTACCCCGACGAGAACCAGAACGTGCTCAGCCGCTGCGAGGTGCTCGCGTCGATCACCTACATGCTGCACCTCGTCAAGCAGGAGCCCGGCTACCGCCTCGACGACCAGGACCACTTCGCCAACCGTCGTATCCGCTCGGTCGGCGAACTGATCCAGAACCAGGTGCGCATCGGCCTCAGCCGCATGGAGCGCGTCGTGCGCGAGCGCATGACCACCCAGGACGTCGAGGCGATCACGCCGCAGACGCTGATCAACATCCGCCCGGTCGTCGCTGCGATCAAGGAGTTCTTCGGAACCTCCCAGCTGTCGCAGTTCATGGACCAGGTCAACCCGCTGTCAGGCCTCACCCACCGCCGCCGCCTGTCGGCGCTCGGCCCGGGCGGTCTGTCGCGTGAACGTGCAGGCTTCGAAGTCCGCGACGTGCACTTCAGTCACTACGGCCGCATGTGCCCCATCGAGACTCCTGAAGGTCCGAACATCGGCCTGATCGGTGGCCTGTCCACGTACGCCCGCGTCAACGAGTTCGGCTTCATCGAGAGCCCGTACCGCGAGGTCAAAGACGGCAAGGTCACCGGCAAGATCGTGTACATGGCCGCCGACGAGGAAGAGAACTACGTCGTCGCCCAGGCCAACACACCGCTGAAGGACGACGGCAGCATCCGCGACGAGCGCACGCTCGTACGTCGTTCGCCGCAGGCCGCCAGCCTCGAGGATCTCCGCAAGATGCTCGAAGCCGAGAGCTTCTTCGGTGCCACCACCGACATCGGCTACGTGCCGCCCGAGGAAGTCGACTTCATCGACGTGTCGCCGAAGCAGATCGTCTCGGTCGCCACGGCGCTCATCCCGTTCCTCGAGCACGACGACGCCAACCGCGCACTGATGGGTGCGAACATGCAGCGTCAGGCCGTCCCGCTGATTCGCGCCGAGGCGCCGTACATCGGTACCGGCATCGAGAACCGCGCCGCACGTGACGCCGCCGATCTGATCCAAGCGATCGACGACGGCGAGGTCACCGAGGTGTCCGGCGAGTCGATCACCGTGCAGTACAAGACCGAAGGCAAGCGGGTCTACCGCCTCGCCAAGTTCCGCCGGTCGAACCAGGACACCTGCATCAATCAGCGGCCACGGGTGGTCGAGGGTGACAAGATCGCCAAGGGTTCGATCATCGCCGACGGCCCGTCGACCGACGAGGGCGAGCTCGCGCTCGGCAAGAACCTGCTCGTGGCGTTCATGCCGTGGGAGGGCTACAACTTCGAGGACGCGATCATCCTGTCCGAGCGCCTGGTGAAGGACGACGTCTTGACGTCGATCCACATCAAAGAGCACGAGGTCGATGCCCGCGACACCAAGCTCGGCCCCGAGGAGATCTCACGGGACATCCCGAACCTGAGCGACGACATCCTCGCCGACCTCGACGACCGCGGCATCATCCGCGTCGGCGCAGAAGTCGGCCCCGGTGACGTCCTCGTCGGCAAGGTCACCCCGAAGGGCGAGACCGAGCTGACCCCCGAAGAGCGCCTGCTGCGCGCCATCTTCGGTGAGAAGGCTCGCGAGGTCCGCGACACCAGCCTGAAGGTTCCGCACGGCGAGGTCGGCAAGGTCATCGACGTCAAGGTGTTCAACCGTGACGACGGCGACGAACTGCCGCCGGGCGTCAACCAGCTCGTGCGGGTCTACGTCGCCCAGAAGCGCAAGATCAGCGTCGGCGACAAGCTCGCCGGCCGTCACGGCAACAAGGGCGTCATCTCCAAGATCCTGCCGATCGAGGACATGCCGTTCACCGCCGACGGTCAGCCGGTCGACATCATCCTCAACCCGCTCGGCGTGCCGAGCCGCATGAACGTGGGTCAGGTGCTCGAAGCGCACCTCGGCTATTGCGCTCGCTGGGGTTGGACGAACCCGGACGGCACGAAGGTCGGCGACGAGCCGATCCGTGGTACCGAGACCAAGACACGGCCGAACACCAAGCCCGCCACGTTCGTGGCGACACCGGTGTTCGACGGCGCCAACTGGGACGAGAAGGAGAAGTCGATCGACCATCCGACGATCCAGGAGATCCTCGAGCAGCTGAACCCCGAGTCGGCCAACGGCGACCGTCTCGTCGGCATGAACGGCAAGATGACCATGTACAACGGTCGCACGGGTGAGCCCTACGACAACCAGATCACCTGCGGCTACATGTACATCTTGAAGTTGGCCCACCTGGTCGACGACAAGATCCACGCCCGCTCGACCGGTCCGTACTCGATGATCACCCAGCAGCCGCTCGGTGGTAAGGCCCAGTTCGGTGGCCAGCGCTTCGGCGAGATGGAGGTGTGGGCCCTCGAGGCCTACGGCGCGGCGTACTGCCTGCAGGAGCTGCTCACCATCAAGTCCGACGACGTGCTCGGCCGTGTCCGTGTGTACGAAGCGATCGTGAAGGGCGACAACATCCCCGAACCGGGTGTGCCCGAGAGCTTCAAGGTGCTGATGAAGGAGATGCAGGCACTCTGCATCAATGTCGAAGTACTCACCGAGGACGGCCACGAGATCGAGATGCGCGACCTCGACGACGAGGTCTACCGCGCCGCCGAGGAACTCGGCATCGACATCTCCCGCCCCGAACGCGGCACCGACGAAGACGACGCCCGCCGCGAAAGGGAAAAGGCCGAACGCGCCGCCAACCGCTACTAGGGGTCAGACCCCAGGCGTGATCGTTCACCGGACGATCACGCCGCCGCCAAACGATCACCTCTGGGGTCTGACCCCTGGCGTGATCGAAGCCCCGAACGAAGATCAAGAAGACCGACGCGAAAGAGAAAAACATGCTCGACGTCAACATGTTCGACCAACTGAAGATCCGCCTGGCCACGGCGGACCAGATCCGCAACTGGTCGCACGGCGAGGTGAAGAAGCCCGAGACGATCAACTACCGCACGCTGCGTCCCGAGAAGGACGGCTTGTTCTGCGAGAAGATCTTCGGGCCGACGCGCGATTGGGAGTGCTACTGCGGCAAGTACAAGCGCGTCCGCTTCAAGGGCATCATCTGTGAACGCTGTGGCGTCGAAGTCACGCGCTCGAAGGTGCGCCGTGACCGTATGGGCCACATCGAGCTCGCGGCACCGGCCGTCCACATCTGGTACCTGCGCGGCACCCGCTCGTGGCTCGCCTACCTCCTCGCCGGCATCGAGCCGAAGGAAGAGCTCAAGGCCAAGATGCTCGAGAAGGTCATCTACTTCGCGGCGCACCTCGTCAGCTGGGTCGACGAGGAGGGCCGCCACGAGGCGCTGGCGAACCTCGAGGCCGAGTACCTCGAAGAGCGCGACGCCATCCAGAAGGAGATGGAACTCGCGATCGACCGGCGCTTCAAAGAACTGGAGGAGACCGCTGCCGAGGCCGAGAAGGAAGACGCCAAGGCTGCCGATCTGAAGAAGATCCAGAAGGAGGCCGACAAGGAAGTCGAGGCCATCCGCGAGCGTTACGACATCGAACTCGACCTCATCGCGCGCACCTGGGACGAGTTCAAGAGCCTCCACGCCCGCAAGATCATCGAAGACGAGATGTTGTGGCGCGAGATGCGCGACAAGTACGGCGAGTACTTCGAGGGCGGCACCGGCGCCGAGGCGATCAAGTCGCTCATCGACCGCATCGACTTCGACGAAGAAGAGATCAAGCTCCGCAACGCGATCGACCCCCAAGAGGGCCAGAAGCCGCTCAGTGCGCAGCGCAAGCAGAAGGCCATCAAGCGTCTCAAGATCGTCGCGTCGTTCAACCGTCGCGACGAGCACGGTCGTCGTACCAACGACCCCAAGGCGATGATCCTCGACGCCGTCCCCGTGATCCCGCCGGAACTGCGCCCGATGGTCCAGCTCGACGGTGGCCGTTTCGCCACGTCCGACCTCAACGACCTCTACCGCCGCGTGATCAACCGCAACAACCGCCTGGAGCGCCTGCTCAACCTCGGCGCGCCGGAGATCATCATCAACAACGAAAAGCGCATGCTGCAAGAGGCCGTCGACGCACTGTTCGACAACGGTCGCCGCGGCCGGCCGGTGACCGGCCCCGGCAACCGTCCGCTCAAGTCGCTGTCTGACATGCTCAAGGGCAAGCAGGGTCGGTTCCGCCAGAACCTGCTGGGCAAGCGCGTCGACTACTCGGGCCGTTCGGTCATCGTGGCCGGCCCGACGCTCAAGCTGCACCAGTGCGGTCTGCCGAAGCTGATGGCGCTCGAGCTGTTCAAGCCGTTCGTCATGAAGCGTCTCGTCGACCTCGAGTTGGCGCAGAACATCAAGACCGCCAAGCGCATGGTCGAGCGTCGTCGCCCGCAGGTGTGGGACGTGCTCGAAGACGTCATCAAGGAGCATCCGGTGCTCCTCAACCGTGCACCGACGCTGCACCGCCTCGGCATCCAGGCTTTCGAGCCGGTGCTCGTCGAGGGCAAGGCGCTGCAGATCCATCCGCTCGTCTGCACGGCATTCAACGCCGACTTCGACGGTGACCAGATGGCCATCCACGTGCCGCTGTCAGCCGAAGCGCAGGCCGAGGCCCGCGTGCTGATGCTCAGCGCCAACAACATCCTGTCGCCGGCATCGGGTCGCCCGATCGTGACCCCGTCGCAGGACCTCATCATCGGTGGCTACTACCTGACCGAGGCCGTCGACGGCGGCAAGGGTGAAGGTCGCACGTTCCGCCACCTGTGGGAGGCGTTGCGTGCGTACGACGAAGGCGCCCTCGAGTTGCACGCGAAGATCACGATGCGCCCGCCCGGGCGCGAGCCGTTCCCGACCACCGTCGGTCGTGTGTTGTTCGAGGAGGCACTGCCCGAGGACTACACCGAGCAGTTCGGTCACTTCGACGAGACGGTCAAGAAGAAGGAGATGGGCGTCATCGTCGAGCGCCTCTCCGACAACTACGACAAGTCGGTCGTCGCCGAGGCGCTCGACAAGCTGAAGAACCTCTGCTACCGATTCGCCACCCAGTCGGGTCTGACCGTGTCGATCGACGACGTCCGGACCCCGGCAGCGAAGCGGGCATTGCTCGACGACTACGAGGAGCAGGCCGACAAGGTCGAGAAGCAGTTCCGGCGAGGCATCATCACCGATGGTGAGCGTCGTCAGCAGGAAGTGCGTATCTGGACCGACGCCACCGCACAGGTGCAGGCAGCCATGGTGGCCGAGTTCGAGCAGCAGCGCTTCAACCCGATCCAGATGATGGTCGACTCGGGTGCCCGAGGAAACATGACGCAGATGCGCCAGATCGGCGCGATGCGCGGCCTCGTGGCCAACCCTCGCGGTGACATGATTCCTCGCCCGATCAAGTCGAACTTCCGTGAGGGCCTCGAAACCCTCGAGTACTTCATCGCCACGCCGGGTGCCCGCAAGGGCCTCGTCGACACGGCGCTGCGTACCGCCGACTCCGGCTACCTGACGCGTCGTCTCGTCGACGTCGCCCAGGAGCTGATCGTGCGCGAGGACGACTGCGGCTCGACGCTCGGCGTGTGGATCGAGAACGTCTCTCCCGACACGGCAAACCGTCGTTCGTATCTCGAGACCAAGCTCTATGGTCGTGCGCTCCTGCAGGACACCGAGCTGGCCTCGCCGATGGTGAAGGACGGCGAAGAGATCTCGCTGCTCCCGCGCAACACCATCGTCGGTGACGAGGAGATGGAGGCGCTGCGCGACGACGCCGACATCACTCGCCTGCGTGTCCGGTCGGTGCTGACGTGCGACGCCGAACTCGGGGTGTGCGCCATGTGCTACGGCCGTTCGCTGGCAACCGGCAAGATGATCGAACTCGGCGAGGCCGTCGGCGTCATCGCCGCCCAATCGATCGGCGAGCCCGGCACGCAGCTGACGATGCGGACCTTCCACACCGGTGGTGTTGCGGGCAAGGACATCGCCGGCGGTCTGCCCCGCGTGGTCGAGCTGTTCGAGGCTCGTACTCCAAAGGGTTCGGCCCGTCTCGCCAAGGCGAGCGGTGTCCTGCGCCTGCGTGAGGACGAGGGCAAGGGCATCCCGGTCGTCGTGGTCGATGACGCCGGCGAGGAGCACGAAGTCGTGCTACCGCTCGGTGCTCGTCCGATCGTCGAGGACGGCCAGGAGATCAAGGCCGGCGAGCCTCTCACCGACGGTCCCTTCGATCCGAAGGAGATCATGGAGATCAAGGGCATCCGCGAAACGCAGCTCTACCTCGTCGAGGAAGTGCAGCGGGTGTACCGCGACCAGGGTGTGTCGATCCACGACAAGCACATCGAACTGATCGTGCGTCAGATGACCCGTCGGGTCGGCGTCCAGGAGCCCGGTGGCACCGCGTTCCTGCCGGGCGAGCGCGTCGATTCGAAGCGCTTCCGTGACACCAACCGTCGCATGGTCGAAGAGGGCACACGCCCCGCCGAGGGTCGCCCCGAACTGATGGGCATCACCAAGGCGTCGCTGGCCACCGAGTCGTGGCTGTCCGCGGCGTCGTTCCAAGAGACCACCCGGGTGCTCACCGAGGCCGCCATCGACGGCCGCGGCGACAGCCTGATCGGGCTCAAGGAGAACATCATCATCGGCAAGCTCATCCCGGCCGGTACCGGCATGATGAAGTACCGCGAGTTCGGCATCGAAGCGCCGGACTACGAGCCGATGTCGTTCTACTCGAGCGACGGTGAGCAAGAGGATCCGGCAGCATTCCTGGCCGGCCTCGAAGGCACCTACGAGCCCGAGGCCGCCGCCGAACCCATCGGCTGAGCCGACGAACTCGAGAACGCGAGCGACCCGGGCCCGAGTGCCCGGGTCGCTCCCGTTTTCGGGCAGCGATGAGCGAAGTGACCGGATATGGCGGTTTGGCTCATCGGTCGAGGTTCGGTTCGGTTTGCGATGAGCGAAGTGACCGGATATGGCGGTTTGGCTCATCGCTGGAGGTTTGGTGTGGCAGGCGGGTCGGACGAGCGTCGGGGCGTCGACTGCTACGGTCGTGCGCGAGTCGGGAGGTTCGACGTGAAGCGAGCGATGGTTGCGATTGCACTCCTGGTGCTCAGCGCATGCGGATCGAGCGGTGACTCGGATTCCCGATCGGAGCCAGGATCGCCGTCCGCCGAGGATCGTGCGGCATTCGTCGACGATCTGATGGTCCAGGCCGATGAGCAGTTTGCTGTTGCCGGTGTCGCTTTGTTGGCGGCACTGGATCGCGGCTATGAGCTCACCACGATCGAGGCGGCAGTGGGTGAGGACCGCTTCTCGATGGACGGCGTCGTCGCTGCGGCGTCGGGTGACCTTGTCGAACCTGAGGGACCTGACACCGAGATCCTGGTCGACAAGGCACCGCTTCGGGTCGACGAGGAGTCATTTGGTGCAACCTTGCTTGTGTACGCGCTGAGGTCGCTCCCACGTCAGAACTCGGGCATCACGGTCGCTGAACTCGGCGCCAGTCTCGAACGTGACCTGGTGGAAGCAGACGTGGGCTACGGGCCAGGAGTCGCGCCGCCGGAGGATGAGCGACCGGTCCGGTGGGGAGTCTCCGACGAAGCGTTGGTGAGGGGTCGGGCCAGGCTCATTCAGATCGCGCGGCTGGTCGATGAGGGGTACTCAGCCGAGCAGATCATCGACGCCGTGGTCTTCGGCACCGTACTGATGTGCGAGAAGTTCGAAGTTGGATTCGGTACGTTCGAGGACTGCATCCTCGATGGTGAACGCCCCGCCGGTGATGCCGGCTCCGGTGTGCAGAGTGAGTCGGCCGACGTCGATTCCGGCGACTCGATTCCGCCAGACGAGCCCACTGTCGAGTCATCAGACGACCAGGAGGTGTGGTCGGCGGAGTTCGGTTTCAGCTCCTCGCCGACGGCGACGGTGAGCGTGCCGGGAATGGCCGTCATGACGCGTCGACCTGGCACGAACGACTTCGACGTGGAGCTGTCGCTGACCTACATCGAGCCGTACGGGGTCGACGGGGAATGCACGCAGACCATCCACTACACCTACACCGGCGTCGGTCAGCTGTACAGCGGCGATCAGTCGAGGGTCCAGGCGAGTGGAACGCAGGTGTACGACTGGACCAACACGTGTGGTGACCCACCGGATTCCACGACGACGGCTGACCAGCCGGTGGCTTTCGTACAGACAGAGGCCGGCCTGGAGGGCACCTGGATCTTCTTCGACCCGATCGTGTTCGCGAGCCCCGTTCCCACACCCGTGTGATGTTCAGATCCCCGTGCGATGAGCGAACCGACCGGATACGGCGGTTTGGCTCATCGGTGGAGGTCGCGGGTCAGATGAGGAGTTGGACGATGATCAACTTGAGGATCATCGCAAGGGGGAATACCAGCGCGTAGCCCGTGTCGACGCGCTCGTCGCCGTCCGCGCGTTCGGCCGCGAAGGCCAACACGGCAGGTTGGGTCTGGATGCCGGCGATCATGCCCGCGCCGTCGACCGGATCGCGCCGCAGCAACCTGATCATGATCGTCGCCAGCGCGGCGGTCGCTGCGGTCACCAACACGCCGGCAAGTGCCAGCTGCGCTCCGACGCCCGTGCCGACGGCGTCGGCGAACGTCGCGCCGGACCGGATGCCCACTCCGCCGAGGAACAACGACACGCCCAGTTGGCGGATCGTGAGGTTCGCCGCGTAGGGGATCTGCCACGTGAACGGACCGGAACGCCCGATCGTGCCGAGCACCAATGCGACGATCAGCGGTCCGCCGCCCACGCCGAGTTCGATCTCGCCGCCCCCCGGAAGCGGGATCGTGAGCTGGGCCAACAACAGCCCGAGGGTGAGTCCGGTTGCGAAGCCGAGCGCGTCGACTTCGCTGAGGCCCCGGTCCGAATCACCGAGCGCCGCAGCGACTTCGCCCATCTTGTCGGTCGGCCCGACCACCCGGATGCGATCGCCCAGTCGAAGCACGAAATCCCGGTCGACGATCAAGTCCGCGTCGCCTCGCCGGACCCGCGTCGCCATCGCGCCGAAGCGGCCCTCGAGGTCGACGTCGCGCAGCTTTGCTCCGGCGAGTTCACGCTTCGACACCGAGATGCGTCGGAAGTCGAGCTTCTTGCGATCGAGGGCCAGGTGACGCTCGCTGCGGTGGCCCGCCCATTCGACGAACTGATCGACCACGTCGGGGGTACCGATGACGGTGCAGAGGTCACCCGGCTGCAGCACCATGTCGTTGGTCGCCAGGTCGACGCTGCCGCCGTGCTCCACCCGCGAGAATGTCAGGCGCTCGCCGCGCCACGACCGCAGCTCGCCGAGCGTCGGCAGTCCGTCTCGGGCCACGATCACCGTGGCGCTCGTCGCGTTGCGTTGCCTCGGCTCGCTGGTCGGCGTCGCCTCACCGCGACGGGGATGGCGGACGCGACGAAGTGACCACCCCGCAGCGACGATCATCGCGATCACCCCGAGCGGATAGGCGAGCGAATAGCCGACGACGGGATCGGTGACCTCGCCGCTGGCGATCTGCGGAGCGAGTTGCTCGAGCGCCGCCGACAGTGCCGGGGTGTTCGTCTGCGAACCGGCGAACAATCCTGCCCTCGCGCCGGCGTCGAAGTCGAACAGGGCGCTGACGCCGCCGACCGTGAGGCCGATCGCCCCGAGCAGGATCACGACGGCGAGACTCACGCGTAGACCGTCCTGGCGAAGCCCACCGAAGAACGCCGGGCCCGATGCCAGGCCGACGGTGTAGATGAACAGCGCGAGCCCGAACAGCGGGATGATCGCTGGGAGGTCGGCCAGATCCGGCTCGATTGCCGACACGGCGAGTCCTGCGAACAGTGCAGCGGCGGGTCCGAGGCCGACACCTTTGATGCGCACCCGCGCCAACGCAGCACCGAGCGCGACGACGAGGAACAACACGAGGAGCGGGTCGGATGTCAACACTCCCATGGCTGCGGTTCTACCACCCTCCGGTCACGTCGGCTCGCCGCGCACCTGAACAGTCGGTTGCGTGTCCGCGATGAGCGAACCGACCGTATCTGGCGGTTTGGCTCATCGGTGGAGGTTCGGTCCCGGTCGCGATGAGCGAACCGACCGTATCTGGCGGTTTGGCTCATCGCAGCGGTGTGCGACCGGTGCGTTGCGCGACCGGTGGGGCGCCCGTAGCCTTGCAGGGTCCTCTCATCGGGTGAACTCCCGGTGTACGGCGGGCGGGTCGCAACCCGCGATCAGCCCAACTCACCACATTTCGGTGGCGCTCGCCGTCGAAACGACCTGAACGAACGAGGTTTCATCAGTGCCAACCATCCAACAGCTCGTCCGTCAGGGACGTAGCTCGAAAGTCACCAAGAGCAAGACGCCGGCGCTCAAGGGTTCACCCCAGCGTCGCGGTGTCTGCACTCGCGTGTACACCACCACCCCGAAGAAGCCGAACTCGGCGCTGCGCAAGGTGGCCCGTGTTCGCCTGAACTCGGGCATCGAGGTCACCGCCTACATCCCCGGCGAGGGCCACAACCTGCAGGAGCACTCGATCGTGCTCGTGCGTGGCGGTCGTGTCCGCGACCTCCCCGGTGTGCGCTACAAGATCATCCGCGGCGCACTCGACGCCGTCGGCGTGAAGAACCGCAAGCAGTCGCGCAGTCGTTACGGCGCCAAGAAGGAGAAGTGACCCGAGATGCCACGTAAAGGTCCTGCTCCCCGCCGCGAACTCGTCGCGGATCCCATCCACAAGTCGCAGCTCGTCACTCAGATCACCAACAAGGTGATGCTGCACGGCAAGCGCACCGTGGCCGAGAAGATCGTCTATGACGCCATGGAGATCATCCAGTCCCGCCTCGACGGCGACGACATGGCGATCGACACCGTCAAGCGAGCCATCGAGAACGTCAAGCCGCCCCTCGAGGTGCGCAGCCGCCGCGTCGGTGGTGCCACGTACCAGGTGCCGGTCGAGGTTCGTCCGCGCCGTGCGACCACGCTGGCGATCCGCTGGGTCGTCGACTACGCCCGTGCCCGTCGTGAGAAGACGATGGCCGAGTGCCTCGCCAACGAACTGATGGACGCCGCCAATGGTCTGGGCGCCGCGATGAAGAAGCGCGACGACATCCAGAAGATGGCCGACTCGAACAAGGCGTTCGCCCACTACCGCTGGTGAACCCTCGCCGACGCCGTCGGTGATCCACGATTCGCACGGAACCCGGGGCTCAGGCTCCGGGTTCCGTCGTTTTCCACCGCCCCGAATTCGCACGCCGCGCGAATGCACTACGCTGGCCACCTCGGGGAGGACAGCAACCTGACCGCTCGACGGTCACCGGATCGGGAGGGGAACTCGATGCACGTCCACAACGTCTTGAAGGTCAAAGGATCGGCGGTCGCGACGATCGCGCCCGACGCATCGCTCGCCGACGCCACCGCGTCACTCCGCGACCATGGCGTCGGCGCGCTCGTGGTGAGCCGCGACGGTCGAACGATCGACGGAATCATCTCCGAACGTGACGTCGTTCGAGCGCTGGCCGCCCACGGCGCGTCGACCCTCGGCCATCAGGTGTCGTCCGCGATGTCGACCTCGGTCACGACATGCCGCGGCGACGACACCGTCGATCGGCTGATGAGCATGATGACCGATGGCCGCATCCGACACCTCCCCGTCGTCGACGACACCGGAAAGCTGGATGGGATCATCTCGATCGGCGACGTGGTCAAGGCCCGAGTCGGTCAACTCGAACACGAGAACGACCAACTCCACGACTACATCCAGGCCCGCTGACGACGCCGTCCCCTCGGCGCCCGGCACCGTGTCCGTCGTCGGTGGCCCCAGGTTGTTGGCGAGGTGTGCGACCCTGGTGGCCATGGCTACAACAACGCGAATGCTGATCCTCGTCCCGATGATCCTGGCTGCTGGCGCATGTGGAAGCGACGGAGACCCCTCGGCTGAGTCCGAGGCGGCCCCCAGTGGATCGAACGCCGAGGCGGCGCCCAGTGCGTCGAACGCCGAGACGGAGGCCCCGCCAGCGAGCGAAGGTGGTGGAGCAACCCTGACGCTCGCGAACGGCGAAACCATCGAGTTCGCTTCGGTGTTGTCCGCGCTCGAACCGCAGATGGCAGCGGGTTCGGAGATCTTGTTCACTGTGACGTCGTACGACGATCCAGGACTCGACATCACCCAGTTCGGCGACGAAGGCACGATCACCGGGGTTGCCTCGATCTCCGTGTACGACGGAGACTACGAGACGCTCTGGGAGGCCAACTCGATGTTCGGGTCGGAGGTCGAACTCTCGCTGGACGGATCCACGATCCGCGGGACCGGAAGCTTCCTCGAAGGCGGCGACATCTCGAACGAGGCCGTCGATGGCGAGGTCGTTGCCAACTGCTGACGCCGTCGTCAGCTCCGTTCGGTCCGCCCGATCGAAACACCCGTCACGTCGTGGTGGGGGCGGCCTGCCGACCGGTACACTCGATGCCCGTGCCTGCGCCGGAGTGCGCATCACGTCACCGCGCTGTCAGCAGACTGATTGCGGACCCCACGTCGCCCTTTGACACGGAAGTGAAGTAGTAGAGCATGGCCAAGCGAGAGTTCCCCCTGGAGCGCACCCGGAACATCGGGATCATGGCGCACATCGACGCCGGTAAGACCACCACCACCGAGCGCATCCTCTTCTACACGGGCAAGAGCTACAAGATCGGCGAAGTCCACGACGGCGCAGCCACCATGGACCACATGGCCCAGGAGCAGGAGCGCGGCATCACGATCACCTCCGCTGCTACCACCTGTGTCTGGAACAACCACCGCATCAACATCATCGACACGCCGGGCCACGTCGACTTCACCATCGAAGTCGAGCGCTCGCTGCGGGTGCTCGACGGCGCGGTCACCGTGTTCGACTCGGTCGCCGGCGTCGAGCCGCAGACCGAGACCGTGTGGCGTCAGGCCAACAAGTACAACGTGCCGCGCATGTGCTTCGTCAACAAGATGGACCGCATCGGCGCCGACTTCTATCGCACTGTCGACATGGTGCGCGACCGTCTCCAGGCGAATCCGCTCGTGCTCCATCTGCCCATCGGTGCCGGTGGTCCTGAAGCGGTCAAGGCCTACGAGGGTCTTGTCGACATCGTCAGGATGAAGGCGCTCGTCTGGCGCGACATCGACGAGAAGGACCTCGGAGCGACCTACGAGATCGAGGACATCCCCGCCGACATGGTCGATCAGGCCAACGAGTATCGCGAAGCCATGATGGAGACCATCGCCACGCAGGACGAGGCACTGATGGACGCCTACCTCGGCGGCGAGGAACTCTCCGAGGCCGACATCAAGAAGGCGATCCGCAAGGGCACCTTGGCGTTCGACTTCGTGCCGATCCTGTGCGGTTCGGCGTTCAAGAACAAGGGTGTCCAGCCGATGCTCGACGCGGTCATCGACTTCCTGCCCAGCCCGCTCGACATCGAGCCGGCGCACGGCATCGTGATGAAGGGCGGCGAGGAGATCGACACCACCCGCGGTCCGGAGGACAAGGAGTTCGCCGCGCTGGCGTTCAAGATCGTCGCCGACCCCTTTGGCAAGCTCACCTACTTCCGGGTCTACTCGGGCGAGATCAGCAAGGGTGAAGAGGTCTACAACTCGACCAAGGAAGACCGCGAACGCCTCGGGCGCATCCTTCTGATGCACGCCAACCAGCGCGAGGACCTCGACGTCGCCATGGCAGGAGACATCGTCGCCGGACTCGGATTCAAGAACGTCACCACCGGTGACACGCTCTGCGACCGCGACCACGCCGTCATCCTGGAACGGATGGAGTTCCCCGAGCCCGTCATCCACGTGGCCATCGAGCCGAAGACCAAGTCCGACCAGGAGAAGCTCGGCAAGGCGCTCAAGTCGCTGTCCGACGAAGACCCCACCTTCCGTATCCGCTCAGACGAGGAGACCGGCCAGACCGTCATCTCGGGCATGGGCGAACTGCACCTCGAGGTGCTCGTCGACCGCATGCAGCGCGAGTTCGGCGTCGAGGCCACCGTCGGCAAGCCGCAGGTGGCCTACCGCGAGACGATCACCAAGGAAGTCAAGAACGTCGAGTACCGCCACATCAAGCAGTCCGGTGGTTCCGGCCAGTTCGCCGTCGTCAAGATCGACATGGCGCCGAATCCGGGCGGTGGCTACGAGTTCGAGGACAAGATCTCCGGCGGCAAGATCCCGCGCGAGTACATCAACCCGACCAACCAGGGTCTGCAGAGCTCGCTCGACAACGGCGTGCTCGCCGGCTACCCGACCGTCGACGTCAAAGTGTCGCTCGTCGACGGCCAGTACCACGACGTCGACTCGTCGGAGATGGCGTTCAAGATCGCCGGCCAGATGGCATTCCGCAAGGCCGCCGAGATGGCCAAGCCGGTCCTGATGGAGCCGATCATGGCCGTCGAGGTCGTCACCCCCGAGGAGTACATGGGCGACGTGATGGGCGACTTGTCCAGCCGTCGTGGCCGCATCGGCAGCATGGAGGCCCGGGGCAACACCCAGGTCGTCAACGCCACGGTGCCGCTGTCGGAGATGTTCGGCTACAGTACCGATCTTCGTTCTCGCACCCAGGGGCGAGCGACCTACACGATGCAGTTCTCGGAGTACATGCAGGTACCCGAAGCCATCGCCCAGGAAATCGTGAAGCGGGTCCGCGGCGAGTGATCGCCGAGGTTCTCGAATCGCACAGCAGTTCTTTGACAACCCACATCTGACAAGCAAGAAACGACATTGGAGTCGCACGCATCATGAGCAAGCAGAAGTTCGAGCGCAACAAGCCGCACGTCAACATTGGCACGATGGGCCACATCGACCATGGCAAGACCACATTGACGGCGGCGATTTCGAAGACGTTGTCGGAGCGTGGGTTGGCCGACTTCACCGACTTCGACGGGATCGACAAGGCGCCGGAAGAGAAGGCTCGTGGTATCACGATCTCGATCTCGCACATCGAGTACGAGACCGAGAACCGTCACTACGCCCACATCGACATGCCGGGTCACGCCGACTACATCAAGAACATGATCACCGGCGCCGCGCAGGTCGACGGTGCGATTCTGGTGGTCGCGGCGACCGATGGTCCGATGCCACAGACTCGTGAGCACGTGCTGCTGGCCCGTCAGGTCGGCGTGCCGTCGATCGTGGTCGCCTTGAACAAGGCTGACATGGTCGACGACGAGGAACTGATGGAGCTCGTCGAGCTCGAGGTTCGCGAACTCCTCACGGAGTACGAGTTCCCGGGCGATGACGCCCCGGTCATCCAGGTCTCGGCGCTCAAGGCGCTCGAGGGCGATGCTGAGTGGCAGGAGAAGATCATGGAGCTCATGGCTGCGTGTGACTCCTTCATCCCGGACCCGGTGCGTGAGCTCGACAAGCCGTTCTTGATGCCGATCGAGGATGTGTTCACGATCACGGGTCGTGGCACCGTGGTGACCGGCAAGGTCGAGCAGGGCATCATCCACACGGGTGACGAGATCGAGATCGTTGGTCTGCGTGACACGCAGAAGACGACGTGCACCGGCGTCGAGATGTTCCGCAAGCTGCTCGACGAGGGCCAGGCCGGCGACAACATCGGTGCGCTTCTTCGTGGCACCGCCAAGGAGGACGTCGAGCGTGGACAGGTGCTGTGCAAGCCCGGCAGCATCACGCCGCACACGAACTTCGAGGGCCAGGTGTACGTGTTGAGCAAGGACGAGGGTGGCCGTCACAAGCCGTTCTTCAACAACTACCGTCCGCAGTTCTTCTTCCGTACGACCGACGTGACCGGCACGATCGAGCTGCCGTCGGGCACCGAGATGGTGATGCCCGGTGACAATGTCGAGATGACCGTCGAGCTCGGCAAGCCGATCGCGATGGACGAGGGTTTGCGTTTCGCTATTCGTGAAGGTGGCCGTACCGTCGGTGCCGGCCGCGTCACCAAGATCTTGAAGTGACCGAGAGAGCTGACTGACATGGCACAGAGCATCAGAATCCGCCTGAAGGCGTTCGATCACGAGATCATCGACCAGTCGACGAAGAAGATCGTCGAGACGGTCACCCGGACCGACGCCACCGTGCGTGGCCCGATCCCGCTGCCCACCGACAAGCACCGCTACACGGTCATCCGTGGTCCGCACGTCGACAAGGACAGCCGCGAGCACTTCGAGATGCGGGTGCACAAGCGCCTCATCGACATCGTGAACCCGAACGGCAAGACCATCGACAGCCTGCAGCGCATCGAACTGCCCGCTGGTGTCGACATCGAGATCAAGATCCAGAACGGCTGATTTCACCAGGGGTCTGACCCCTGGTGAAATCGTGTGTTGTGAACGAGGTGAGAAGAGCGGCCCTGAACGGGGTCGCTGTTCTCGTTTGCAGGTAGACAGGCTCCATGACTTCGTTGCCGCCACCGGCTCCCGGCGTCAGCCCGGGCCTGCCGGCGCCCGCGCCGCGCCGCGAGTCCCGGGCGCGCACGCAACGGAACTGGGCGATCGTCGCCGTCGTCGGCGTGGTGGCATGGACCGCAGCGCTGGGCGGTGCGCTGGTCGGCAATCAACTCTCGGACTGGATCGACTCGCCACCCAAGAGTGCGAGCGACGAACCGATCAACGTGTCCGACCCGAGCGGGCCGATCGAGGGCCGACTCGACGTGGCCCAGGTGATCGACCACATGGCCGCCTCCGTCGTCACGATCAGCGCCGACGTCGACAACGAGTTCGGGCAGGGCCAGTCGACCGGAACCGGCGTGATCGTGTCGTCCGACGGTGAGATCCTCACCAATGCCCACGTCGTCGACGGCGCCACCGAGATCCGTGTACGGCTCGCCGGCGAGACTGAGCCGCGCGAGGCGCGACTGTTGGCATCCGACGTGGGCAACGACCTCGCGTTGCTGCGGATGAGCGGCGACGACTTCGATGCCGCCGTCTTCGCCGATCCCGACAGCGTCCGCATCGGTGACGAAGTCGTCGCGATCGGATTCGCGCTCGGCCTCGACGGTGACCCGTCTGTGACCCTCGGAATCGTCTCGGCGCTCGACCGCACCATCGGAACTGACGGTGCCTTCCTCGACGGGCTGATCCAGACAGATGCCGCCATCTCGTCGGGCAACTCCGGCGGGCCGCTCGTGAATGCCCGAGGCGAGGTCGTCGGCATCAACACTGCAGTCGCCCGCGACACGGCGACGTCGGCGGCGACGAATGTCGGGTTCGCGATCAGCGCAGGTGAGGCGCTGCCGGTGATCGAAGCGTTGCGCGTCCAATCAGGCGGCGACCCCCGCACCGAGGGCTACCTCGGGGTGGAACTCGGCGAACGGCGCGACGGCGGCCAGGGCGCCGTCATCACGGCGGTGCGGGACGACACCCCCGCGGCCGACGCCGGCATCGAGGCCGATGACCTGGTCGTGGCGGCCGATGGCGCGGCGATCGACGGCGCGACGGGTCTCATCGCGGCGATTCGCGATCTCGCACCCGGCGACTCGACGACGTTGACGCTGCTGCGCGATGGCGAGCCCATCGAGATCACCGTGACGCTCGTCGAACGACCCGCCGACTGAGGATCCTCGTCGCCGCTCCGGCATGCGATGAGCGAAGTGTCCGTATGCGGTCGATTGGCTCATCGCTGGAGGGGCTTTCGGGGTGGCGGTCGCGTACGGTGCCATCATGGAAGCACTCGACGCGATGCTCGGCGCTGCTCGACCGTTCGGTCTCGGATACTGGCCGCTCCCGCAGGACGACCCAGGAGTAGCGGTCCAGCGCGAACCTGTTCGACTCGTGTCCCCCGACGGCGCGCTCGTGCGGGGAATCCTGTGGACGCCGCCGATCGGCACCGCGTGGAAGACCGCCGTCATCCTCTCGCATCCCCGCGGCGATTTCAGCGTGCACTATGCCTGCCCGCTGCTTGCCGCCGCCGGTCACGCGGTTCTCGGGTTCGGCACGCGCTACATGAACAACGACACCGATTGTCTCCACGAATCGTGCATCACCGACGTGAAGACCGCGCACGACGAGATGATCCGGCGCGGTGCGGAGGCGGTCGTGCTGCTCGGCAACTCCGGTGGCGGGTCGCTCATGGCGATGGCCAACGCCGAACTCGGCATCGGCGACGGATGGATCGGCATGGCGGCACATCCGGGTGAGGGTGTGTTCATGCTGCAGGTCATCGATCCGTCGGTCGCCGACGAACACGACCCGTTCTCGACGGTGCCCGAACTCGACATGTACCACCCCGACAACGGGTGGCGGCCGTGGCCAGAACCGTGCAGCTACGACCCGGCATGGGTCGAGCGGTACCGGGCGGCGCAGCGGGCCAGGGTGGAGCGCATCGACGCGATCGCGAAGGCGTCGATCGTCGAGGCCGCCGAGGTGGTGCCCGAGTTGCGCAGCGTCGACAAGGATGCCGATCCGGTGCGATGGCGCGAACTGCGCCGCCGAGCGGTGTTCACCAGGTACCTCACGATTTACCGCACGCTCGCGGATCCGGCATACCTCGACCTGACGATCGATCCGGACGACCGACCGATGGGGTCGTTGTTCGCGTTTCCCGACCCGTTCGACGCGAACTACGGCCGGGGCGGTCTCGCCCGCACGATGACCGCCCGGGGTTGGCTGAGCACGTGGTCCGGTCTGTCGAGCGGCGCCAAACTCGCCGACACGATGCCTCAGGTCACCGTGCCGACACTGCTGGTGCATCCGACCGCCGACACCGAGATCAGGGTGTGGCAGGCGAAGGAGATCGTCGACGCTGCCGGCGCCGACGACGTCACCTACCTCGAGATGAAGGGCGCCCCCCACTATCTCGAAGGTCACCGCCCCGAAGCGATGGCGCGGGTGGCCGAGTGGTTGTCGGCTCGTTTCCCGTAGGCCCATGACGGCCAGCAACACGGTCGACGACACCGAACGTCGCCTCGCGGGCGCCATGGCCATCGCGGCGGCGTTCGGTGTGATCCTCGCTGCGGCGCTGTTCGTCGGGTGGGTCTTCTCGACGATCGACACCGACAGCGGCCTCGCCCGTTGGGACGATTTGGTCGCGGGTTGGGGCCCGTCGCACACAGGGTCCTTCGGTGCGTCGCTCATGAAGGTGGTGACGTACCTCGGCTCGGGCTGGGTGCTGATACCGACCATGTCGACCGTCGCCGTCATCGACTGGCGTCGCCGACACACCTGGACCGCAGCGTGGTTCCTGGCGACGGTCGGCATCGGCATCGTGCTGCTCAACAAAACGCTGAAGCGGCTGATCATGCGAGAGCGCCCCCCGGTCGAACACCTCGTCGAGGCGGCCGGCTCGTCGTTTCCGTCCGGGCATTCGGCGTCGGCCGCCGCGTGTTGGCTCGCCATCTCGTTCGTCGTCGGAGGGTGGATGCCGCGGCGAGCGCGGCCCTGGCTGTACGCAGCAGCGGTTGCGATCGCCTGTCTGGTCGCGTCCAGCCGTGCGCTGCTCGGAGTGCACTGGGTGACCGACGTCGTCACCGGCCTCGCGGTCGGATGGGCGTGGTTCGGAGTCGTCGCGATCGCCTTCAGCGGCAGAGCCCAACGTTCCGCTGAGCCCCTCGCGGCGTCGATCGCGGAGCGTACGAATATTCGATAGATGTTGACAAACGATCACCAGTTGCTCGCGTCACCCGACGCCGCCGATGACCGTGCCTTCGAGATCGCCGGAATCTGGCGTCTACAGCGGCAGCGTCGTGCGGATCCAATCGGCCAGTAGCGGGTCGACGATGGCGAGGTCGCGGGTGAGGGTGCCGTTGCCGATGAGGCGATCACGGGCGGATTGGACAGCGCCGGACGACGTGGCGAACAGCTCCAACGTGCCGCCGAAGAGCGGTCGGCCCGTCGCGAGGGCTCGAAGCACCACCTGGTCGGCGTTGCCGAACGTGCTGAACAACACCTCGAGGCCGGGAGCGATGCCGCGTCGCACGGCCTCGAGCGCGTCACCCCACGCCACCTCGCCGGAACCGCCAGGATCGGTGCGCAGCCACGCGGCATCCGCGAGTTGCATCGCCCGGTGGGGATGGCCACCGGTGGCGTGGTGCACGAGACCCGCCAGGCCGCCGCTGCGCCGGTCGGTGCTGGCGAAGCCGTCACCGATGACGTCGGCGAGTTCGCTCAACGTGAACGGCTGGATCTCGATGATGTCGGCCTGGGCGTAGAACGGCTGTGATTGCTCGGTGAACATCGCCGCCATCGCGGACGGTTCGGATCCGGCGAACAGCACCCCGATCTCCTGCACGTGATGCTGCAGCTTGGTGCGCAGCAGACCGGCGGCGCCGTTGACGCCGTTGATCCCCGTGAACTCGTCGATCACCAACAACGTCGGCTCCGCGGCCGCCGCCTCGACGAGGAGATCGAGCAACAGATCGAGCGAGGCGTCGGCGTCGGGCCGCTGCGCCGGCGGCCTCGCGAACTCCAACTTCAGCACGCCGAGATTGATCGAACTCCCCACCGCCAACGACGCCAACCGTGAGCCGACGTGGCCCTGGCTTGCAGCGAGTGCCCGATCGAGGCGCACGACGAGATCCGCGCTCGAACGCGTCTCGTAGAGATCGAGATGCACCACCGAGGTGCCGGCGTCCTCGAGCCGCGCGGCGACGGCTCCGAGCACGCTGGTCTTGCCGAAGCGCCGCGGCCCGAGCAGTGCCGTCATCCGCCTCGCTGTCACCCGCTCGACCAGGTCGGCAATCAACTCGGCACGCCCACCGACCCGATCTGGCGCCAGCGGACCCTGATGCGGGAACGGTGTACCATCAATCAGCATGGAAACATGCTATCGGGCCGCACCGATTTGCTGAGGTGTACTCCGGCGAGCCGAGCCACCGAGGTGTGACGAAAACGTGGTGAGCGCGCGTGTTGGAAGGCGCAGACGGCGCCCATAGCATTGCATGGCCGTGATCGGGAGGCATTCCGATCACCAGACCATTCAGCAATCGATGTCTGTGTAGGCCGTCCGCAACGTCCGGAACGGAACCGCCCAGCGACTACAAGATCTCGTGCTCCGCACGCTCGTCCGTCCTGAACCCAGGAACGGCTAGCGGCGGAGCATTTGCGTGGAGAGCCCGAAATCAGGGCTTGGACAACGAAAAGGAACCGGCCGCCATGGCACAACAATCGATCGTCGGCGAGAAGGTCGGCATGACACAGACATGGGTCGACGACAAAGTCGTTCCCGTCACTGTGCTTCGTGTCGAACCGATGCGCATCGTGCAGATCAAGACCAACGAACGCGACGGCTACACCGCGCTGCAGGTGACCTACGGCCACCGTGACGCGAAGAAGCTCACGAAGCCGGCCGCTGGCCACTTCGAGAAGGCCGGCGTCGCCCCGGGCAAGCGCCTCGTCGAGCTTCGGCTCGACTCGGTCGACGGCTTCGAGGTCGGCCAGGAGCTGACCGTCGAGCAGATCGCCGTCGGCACCAAGGTCGATGTCACGGCCACCAGCCGCGGCAAGGGCTTCGCCGGCGTCATGAAGCGTCACAACTTCAAGGGCCAGCCCGCGTCGCACGGTAACAACAAGAGCCACCGCAAGCCTGGCGCCATCGGCTCGTGTGCCTTTCCGGCACGCGTGTTCAAGGGCCAGCGCATGGCGGGCCACATGGGCCACGAGCAGGTCACCACGCAGAACCTCGAGGTCGTGCAATCCGATCCCGAGCGCAACCTGCTGCTGATCAAGGGCTCGGTCCCCGGCCCCGCCGGTGGTGTCGTCCTCGTGCGCAACGCCGTCAAGTTCGCAGGAAAGGCAGGCTGACATGGCCGATCTCACCCTCAAGACCGCGGCCGGCAAGGACAACGGCACGATCGAGCTCGACGACGAGGTCTTCGGCGTGCAGCCGAACGTGTCGCTGATGCACCAGGTCGTCACCGCCCAGCTCGCCGCCCGCCGCTCTGGCACCCAGAGCACCAAGACCCGCTCCGACGTGCGCGGTGGTGGCCGCAAGCCCTACGCCCAGAAGGGCACCGGCAACGCCCGCCAGGGCTCGATCCGCGCACCGCACTTCGTCGGTGGTGGCGTCGCCCTCGGCCCGAAGCCGCGCAAGTACGACCAGAAGACCCCCAAGAAGATGGTGAAAGCCGCACTGCGGTCCGCACTGTCCGACCGAGCCAGCGAAGGCAAGGTCGTGGTGGTCGACTCGTGGGGCTTCGAGTCCCCGAAGACCAAGGACGCCAAGGCTGCCCTCGACGCACTCGGCATCACCGGCACCGCACTGGTGGTCGTCGGTCGTGACGATGCAGCCGCGGCGTTGAGCTTCCGCAATCTGGCGAAGGTACAGATCATCGGCCCCGGCGAACTCAACGCCTACGACGTGCTCTGCAACGAGTACGTCATCTTCACCAAGGACGTGCTCCCGGCCGGTACCCCCGTGTCGACCGAGTCGAGCACCGACGAGAAAGCAGCTTCCTGATGAAGGATCCTCGCGACATCATCATCGCTCCGGTCGTTTCCGAGAAGAGCTATGACCTCATCGAGCAGGGTGTCTACACCTTCACGGTCAGTCCGAAGGCCTCCAAGCCCGAAATCCGCGACGCCGTCGAGGCGATCTGGGGTGTCGAAGTGCTCAAGGTCAACACCCTGAACCGCCCGGGAAAGCGCAAGCGCACCCGTGGCACCAACCGAATCGGTCAGCGTCCCGACACCAAGCGGGCCATCGTCACCCTGGCAGTGGGCGAGATCCCGCTGTTCGAGAACTGAGCGCATCATGGCTATCCGTTCCCGCAAGCCCACGAGCCCCGGCCGTCGCTTCCAGACGAGCTCCGACTTCAGCGAGATCACCAAGACCACGCCGGAGAAGAGCCTCCTCGCGAAGAAGACCAAGACCGGTGGCCGCAACAGCTACGGCCGCAAGACCTCGCGTCATCGCGGCGGCGGCCACAAGCAGCAGTACCGCATCATCGACTTCAAACGCGTCAAGGACGGCGTGACCGCCAAGGTCGCCGCCATCGAGTACGACCCGAACCGCACGTGTCGCATCGCACTGCTGCACTACAACGACGGCGAGAAGGCCTACATTCTCGCCCCCCGCGGCCTGAACGTCGGCGACACTGTCGAGAGCGGTCACGGTGCCGACATCAAGCCCGGCAACGCCATGCCGCTGCGCTACATCCCCGTCGGCACCACCGTACACAACGTCGAGCTGCGCCCCGGACAGGGCGGCAAGATCGGCCGTTCGGCCGGTATCGCCGTCCAATTGGTCGCCAAGGAAGGCGACTACGCCACGCTGCGTATGCCCTCGACCGAGATGCGCCGCGTGATGATCGACTGTCGCGCCACCGTCGGCGAGGTCGGCAACAGCCAGCACGAGCTGGTCAAGATCGGCAAGGCCGGCCGCAACCGTTGGAAGGGCAAGAAGCCCCAGACCCGTGGTGTGGCGATGAACCCGGTCGACCACCCGCTCGGTGGTGGCGAGGGCCGCACCTCCGGTGGTCGTCCCGCCGTGTCGCCGTGGGGCAAGCCCGAGAGCCGCACCCGCAACAAGAAGAAGGCGAGTCAGAAGTTGATCATTCGCCGCCGCCGTACGAGCAAGGGTCGCCGCTGACGCGGCAAGGAAGGTAACTCCGCATGTCTCGCAGTCTCAAGAAGGGCCCGTTCGTGGACGACCATCTTCTCAAGAAGATCGACGCCCAGAACGCCGCCGGCGAACGCAAGGTCGTCAAGACCTGGTCGCGTCGCTCCACCATCATCCCCGACATGGTCGGCCACACGATCGCCGTTCACGACGGTCGCAAGCACGTCCCGGTGTACGTCACCGAGTCGATGGTCGGCCACAAGCTCGGTGAGTTCAGCCCCAGCCGCACGTTCAAGTTCCACGCCGGCATGGAGCGCAACTCGAAGGGTCGCCGCTGATGACCGGACCGAAGCTCAACGAGAAGTCGTTCGTCGCCGGTGAGCGCTCCGGCACGAAGGCCACCGCTCGCTACGTGCGGTCGTCGGCCTCGAAGGCCCGTGCCGTGCTCGACCTGATCCGCGGCCTCGATGTCCGCAGCGCTGACGAGGTGTTGCAGTTCACCGATCGCCACATCGCCCGTGACGTCCGCAAGGTGCTCGCCAGCGCCGTTGCGAACGCGGTCAACAACGACGACCAGGACGCCGACGAGTTGTTCGTCATTGCCTGCTTCGCCGACGAGGGCCCGACGCTTCGCCGCTTCCGCCCCCGTGCGCGTGGCCGTGCGACTCGCATCAACAAGCGCAGCTGTCACATCACCGTGATCGTCGCCCGGATGAGCGATGACCGCATCGCGATCATCCAGGCCCGCCAGGAGCGCGCCGGTGGCACCACCGGTCGTGGCCGCCCGCAGAGCAGCAGCGCCAGCCGCCGTGCCCGCGTCGAGCGCAGCCGTCAGCAGGCCGCCGGAGCCGAGGAGGCCATCGACGCCATCGACGCCGACGAAGAAATCCTCGACGCCGAGATCATCGACGACGCAACCGACGAGGTGTCTGACACCACCGTCGAGTCCGACGACGTCGAATCGTCCGACAGCGCCGCCGAGGTGTCAGACACCACAACGACGCCAGACGCCACTGAAGAAGCCGCCAACACCGACGAGGTCGCCGCGGACGAGGCGTCCAGCGAGAACGAAGCCGACGAGTCCGGAGAGGCCGAGGAAAAGTAATGGGTCAGAAGATCAATCCGTACGGCTTCCGTCTGGGAGTGACCACCGACTGGAAGTCGCGTTGGTTCTCCGAGCGCGACTACAAGGAGTACCTCACCGAGGACTGGACGATCCGTCGCGAGATCATGACGCGTCTCGAGTCGGCGGCGATCAGCCGCATCGAGGTCGAGCGCACCCGTGACAAGCTCCGCGTCGACGTGCACACCGCCCGCCCCGGCATCGTCATCGGTCGTCGTGGTGCCCAGGCCGACGAACTCCGCCAGCTGATCACCAAGATCACCGGCAACCCGAAGATCCAGCTCAACATCGTCGAGATCAAGAACCCCGAACTCGACGCTGCGCTGATCGCCCAGGGCGTTGCCGATCAGCTCGTGAACCGCATCGCGTTCCGTCGTGCCATGAAGCGTGCCGTGCAGAACGCACAGCACGCCGGTGCTCTCGGCATCAAGGTGCAGTGTTCGGGTCGCCTCGGCGGCGCCGAGATGAGCCGCACCGAGTGGTACCGCGAAGGTCGGGTGCCGTTGCACACGTTGCGTGCCGACATCGATTACGGCATGCGTGAGGCCAAGACGACCAGCGGTCGTGTCGGCGTCAAGGTGTGGATCTACAAGGGAGACATCCTCCCGTACAAGAAGCTCAACGAGGACAAGATCGCCCGTGAGGCCGCCATGGCCGTCGGCGAGACGTCGGGCCAGGGTGGCCCCCGCAAGGTCGTGTCGTCGGGTGGACCGCGCGACGTTGCGCCGGTTGCCGAGACGCAGCCGCTGATCCGTGAGGCTGATCCGGAACTCGAGAAATTGCTCGACGAAGAAGAGGCAATCGCCAAGCGCACCGCGCAAGGCGAGGCCCACGAGACGCCGCACTTCCGCGGCGAGGACTGAAAGGGGACGAACCATGCTGATGCCACGCAAGGTCGCCCATCGCAAGCACCACCGCGGCCGCACCAAGGGCCTCGCCAAGGGCGGCTCCGGCCTGAACTTCGGTGAGTACGGGATCCAGGCGCTCGAGCCGGGCTGGCTCTCCGCCCGCCAGATCGAGGCTGCCCGTATCGCCATGACCCGCTCGATCAAGCGCGGCGGCAAGGTCTGGATCAACGTGTTCCCGGACAAGCCGGTCACGAAGAAGCCGGCCGAGACCCGCATGGGCTCCGGCAAGGGCAACCCCGAGTTCTGGGTTGCCGTCGTCAAGCCTGGTCGCACGCTGTTCGAGCTGTCGTACCCGAACGAGGAGATGGCCAAGGCCGCGCTCGAGAAGGCGATCCAGAAGCTCCCGATCAAGGCGCGCATCATCACCCGTGAGGAGGGGATCTGACATGGCGAAGACCAATGAACTCGTCGAGCTCAGCCTCGGTGAACTGATCGACGAACTGAAGGCCACCAAGCAGGAGGCGCTCAACCTGCGCTTCCGCAACGCGACCGGTCAGCTCGAGAACACTGCCGAGATCGGCAAGGTGCGCAAGCAGATCGCTCGTATCAACACCCTCATCCGCCAGCGCGAAATCGCTGCGGCCGAGGCCGGACAGTGACGGTGACGGACATGCCAGAAGCAACCACAACCCCGGACGCAACCACCACCAACGCTCCCGAGCGCAACGCTCGCAAGACGCGTGAAGGTGTCGTGGTGTCGAACGCGATGGACAAGACGGCCGTTGTCGCCGTCGTCGACCGCGTGCGTCACGCCAAGTACAACAAGTTCATCCTGCGTACCAAGAAGCTGTACGCCCACGACGAGACCAACGACGTCAACGTCGGCGACAAGGTCCGCGTGATGGAGACCCGTCCGCTCAGCAAGAACAAGCGCTGGCGCATCACCGACGTCTTGGAGCGTGCCAAGTGAGCGAGCGCAGCGAGCGAACCATCATTACGGCGATTCAGACCGGTGTTCTTGCAGCCGACCGGATCTCCCGCGTGTCCCTGGGAGGTTCACGATGATTCAGCAGGAATCTCGCCTTCGCGTGGCGGACAACTCGGGCGCCAAAGAAGTGCTGTGCATCAAGGTGCTCGGTGGCACCCGTCGCCGCTATGCCTCGATCGGCGACATCTTCGTCGCCACGGTCAAGGACGCGATGCCTGGCGCCGGCGTCAAGAAGGGCGAAGTCGTCAAGTGCGTCGTCGTTCGTACCAAGAAAGAGAAGCGTCGTCCCGACGGCAGCTACATCCGCTTCGACGAGAACGCGGCCGTGCTGATCAAGGACGATCTCACCCCCCGTGGTACCCGCATCTTCGGCCCGGTCGGCCGCGAGCTGCGTGACCGCAAGTTCATGCGCATCGTGTCGCTGGCACCGGAGGTGCTGTGATGAAACTCAAGAAGGGTGACACCGTCGAGGTGATCACCGGCAAGGACAAGGGCAAGCAGGGCGAGGTCGCCTTCGTCTTCCCGAAGTCCAACAAGATCATCGTGCACGGCGTGAACACCGCGTCGAAGCATCAGAAGGCACGCCGCGCCAACGAGGCCGGCGGGATCATCGAGAAGGATCTGCCCTTCGACGTGAGCAACGTGATGCTGGTGCACAAGGGCAAGAAGGTCCGAGTGGGCTACCAGATCAAGGACGACGGCACGAAGGTGCGCGTCGCCCGTCCGAGCGGAGAGGTGATCGGATGAGCACCGCGGTCGCTCCCGACATTCCGCGCCTGAAGGCGCGCTACAACGACGAGATCAAGGCCAAGCTGCAAGAGGAACTGGACATCCAGAACGTCATGCAGGTCCCCGGCCTCGAGAAGATCGTCATCAACATGGGCGTCGGTCGCGCCGCCGGTCAGCCGTCGCTGATCGAGGGCTGCGTCGCCGACCTCACCGTGATCTCCGGCCAGAAGCCGATCGTCACCAAGGCCCGTACCTCGATCGCCAACTTCAAGTTGCGTGAAGGTCAGGCCATCGGCGTCAAGGTGACGCTGCGTGGCGACCGGATGTGGGAGTTCCTCGACCGACTGATCTCGGTCGCCATCCCCCGTATCCGTGACTTCCGCGGCCTTCCCGCCCATTCGTGGGATGGGCACGGCAACTACACCTTTGGGCTCAACGAGCAGACGATGTTCGCCGAGATCGACCCGGACCGGGCCGACCAGCAGCGTGGCATGGACATCACGATCGTGACCACCGCCCACGACAACGACACTGGCAAAGCGCTGCTCGATGCGTACGGCTTCCCCTTCAAGAAGGGCGCCGACGCCGACAACGAGCCGCGCAAGAAGAAGAACCGTGGCCCGCGCTACGGCCGGAAGTGAGCTGAGGCGACGACATGGCAAAGAAAGCATTGATCAACAAGGCCAACGCGAAGCCGAAGTTCAAGGTTCGCGGCTACACCCGCTGCCGCCGTTGCGGCCGGGCCCGTTCGGTGTACCGCAAGTTCGGCCTCTGCCGTCTGTGCCTGCGCGAGCTCGCACACGCCGGCGAGATCCCCGGTCTGACGAAGTCGAGCTGGTGAGGAGACAACCATCATGATGACCGATCCCATCGCCGACATGCTCACGCGGGTCCGCAACGCGAACACCGCCAAGCACGACGAGGTGCGCATGCCCTCGTCCAAGCAGAAGGTCGCCCTCGCCGAAGTGCTCCGCAAGGAGGGCTACATCGAGAGTTTCGAGACCGCACCGTCCCCCAAGGGCGTCGGTGACGTGCTGACCATCAAGATGAAGTACTCGCCCGATCGTGACCGCACGATCATGGGGCTGCGTCGTATCTCGACGCCGGGCCTGCGCGTGTACCGCAACGCCGGCACCGTCCCCCGAGTTCTCGGTGGCCTCGGTGTTGCCGTCCTGTCCACCTCTCAGGGCCTCATGACCGACCGCGAGGCGCGCAAGCGCAACGTCGGCGGCGAGGTCATGTGTTACGTCTGGTGACCCGGGCCGGAACCAAGGAGAAGTAGGAACCATGTCCCGCATCGGAAAAGCACCCATCACGGTGCCGGCAGGCGTCGACGTCAAGCTCGACGGTCGCACCATCTCGGTCAAGGGGCCCAAGGGCACCCTCGAACGCGAGATCCCCGGCACCATCACCATCACCCAGGACGGCGACACGCTCGTGTGTGAGCGCCCGAACGACGAGAACAAGACCAAGGCCATGCACGGGCTCACCCGCAGCTTGGTGAACAACATGGTCATCGGCGTCACCGACGGGTTCAGCAAGAACCTCGAGATCGTCGGCGTCGGCTACCGCGCCGAGGCGCAGGGCCCCAACGCTCTGCGTCTCAACCTGGGCTTCAGCCACTCGGTCGACGTCAAGGCGCCCGAGGGCATCACGTTCGAAGTGCCCGCACAGACCCAGGTCATCGTGTCGGGCATCGACAAAGAAGTGGTCGGCCAGGTGGCCGCCAACATCCGCAGCATCCGCAAGCCAGAGCCGTACAAGGGCAAGGGCGTCCGTTATGCGGGCGAGCGGGTGCTGCGCAAGGCCGGTAAGGCCGGAAAGAAGTAACGGAGCGTCCCATGACCAAGATCGCCGAAGCACGCCGCAGTGGCCGCATCCGCCGCCACCGTCGCGTCCGCAAGAAGATCCACGGCACCGCCGCACGTCCTCGTCTGGCCGTGTTCCGGTCGAACAAGCACTTGTCGGTGCAGGTCATCGACGATGATGCTGGTACCACGCTGGTCGCTGCGTCCACCAACGAGGCCGACCTGCGCGCTGCAGGCTCGGGCTCGAGCGTCGAGGCGGCCTCCCGCGTCGGCCAACTGATCGCCGAGCGTGCCAAGGCCGCCGGTGTCGACAAGGTCGTGTTCGACCGCGGTGGGTTCGCCTACCACGGCCGGATCGCCGCCGTGGCGTCCGCCGCCCGTGAAGCAGGACTGGAGTTCTGATGGCATTCCCCACCAACAATCCCGGCGACAATCGCGGCGGTGGTCGCGACAGCCGCGACAACCGCGGGCGTGACGGTCGTGACAGCCGCGACGGCGACGACAGCGGGCTGCGCGAGTCGCGCGTCATCACCATCAATCGTGTGGCCAAGGTGGTCAAGGGCGGTCGTCGGTTCTCCTTCACCGCGCTCGTGGTGGTCGGCGACGGCAACGGCCGTGTCGGCCTCGGCTACGGCAAGGCCAAGGAAGTCCCGCTCGCCATCCAGAAGGGCACCGAGGAAGCCAAGCGCAACTTGTTCGAGGTTCCGATGGCCGGCAGCACGATCATTCACCCCGTCCTCGGCACCACCGGCGGCGGCAAGGTCATGATGAAGCCTGCCGCGCCCGGTACCGGAGTCATCGCTGGTGGCGCCGCCCGCGTCATCCTCGAAGAGGCCGGTGTCCATGACGTGCTGTGCAAGTCGCTCGGCTCGGCCAACCACATCAACGTCGCCCGTGCGACCGTGGCCGGCCTCAAGTCGTTGCAGCGCCCCGACGAGATCGCGGCTCGCCGCGGTCTCCCTGCCGAGGACTTCGTGCCCAAGGGTCTGCTGAAGGCCTACAACGAGCGCCAGAAGAGCCATTCCGGTGCGGCCGCCACCACCGGGGGTGCCGAATGAGCGAGTCGACCATCACCGTCACGCAGATCAAGTCGTCGATCGGCACCAAGCCCAAGCACCGCGGTACGTTGCGCGCACTCGGCCTGGGCAGGATCGGCTCGACCAACACCCTGCCCGACCGTCCGGAGATCCGCGGCATGATCGCCAGGGTCCCACACCTGCTCGAGGTGTCCGACGTCGCCAAGAAGGAGAGCTGACCCATGCAGGTCCATGACCTCGCGCCGGCACCCGGCGCCAAGAAGAACGCGAAGCGCGTCGGTCGCGGTACCGGCGGCAAGGGCGGCAAGACCGCCGGGCGTGGCAGCAAGGGCCAGCGCGCCCGCAACACGGTTGCACGCGGTTTCGAAGGTGGCCAGACGCCACTGAAGCAGCGCGTGCCGAAGCTGAAGGGGTTCAACAACCCGTTCCGCGTCGAGTATCAGGCCGTCAACCTCGATGCGCTCAGCGCACTCGTCGAGGCGACCGGCGAGACGACGGTCAACCCCGAGGTCCTGGTGGCCAACGGCGTCGTCCGCAAGAAGTCGTTCGTGAAGGTGCTCGCCCGTGGCGAGATCTCGACCAAGGTCGACCTCCACGTGCACGCGATCTCTGCTGCCGCTGAAGCTGCCGTCACGGCCGCAGGCGGTACGGTGACCCTGATCGAACTTCCCTTCCGCGAGGAAGGAAAGGCCGGTCGGCCCGCCGTCAAGGGCAACCAGTTCGCCAACCGCTGATCTGCATCGTCCGTCCACCCACCATCCCCCACCGCACAGGAGTGTTCTGAGTGTTGTCGCAGCTGGCGAACATCTGGAGGGTCCACGACCTTCGCAACAAGCTCTTGTTCGTCGTGGTCATGGTGGCCGTCTACCGCATCGGCGTCTTCATCCGCGTTCCGGGTGTCGACCCGATCGCCATTGAGCAGCTCCGTGAGTCCGCGGGCCAGCAGGGGGCACTGGGGTTCTTGAACCTGTTCTCCGGCGGCGCCTTCGAGAGCTTCTCGATCTTCGCGCTCGGCATCATGCCGTACATCACGGCCAGCATCATCATGCAGGTGCTCGGCGTGGTGATCCCGAAGCTCGAGGAACTGCAGAACGAAGGTGCGGTCGGCCAGCGCAAGATCACCCAGTACACGCGCTACGTCACGATCGGCCTCGCCACGCTGCAGGCAACCGGTCTCGTGTTCATCTTCGGTACGGGCCGAGGGACAGCGTTCTTCTCCGCCGCGAGCGCCGCACCCACGGTGCCGCTGCTGCCCGATGGGGTCTGGCCTCGCGGGTACCTGATCATTCCGTCGCTCGTCGCCGGCACCGCCGTGTTGATGTGGATGGCCGAGCTGATCAGCCAGCGCGGCATCGGCAACGGCATGTCGATGATCATCTTCGCTTCCGTCGTCTCCAGCCTGCCCGGCGGGTTCTGGAGCATTCTCCAGCTGAACGGTCCGTTCTGGTTCACGGCGATGGTCCTCCTGACGATCGGCATCATCATCGCGGTCGTGTACGTCGAACTCGGCCAACGCCGGATTCCGGTGCAGTTCGCCAAACGTGTGGTGGGCCGCAGGATGATGGGCGGCCAGAACACCTACATCCCGCTCAAGGTCAACCAGTCCGGCGTGATCCCGATCATCTTCGCCAGCTCGATCCTGCTCCTGCCGGTGATCTTCTCGCAGTTCCTGGGCTCGGGCGAAGGCTGGCGAGGCGAGATCGCTTCGTTCGTCGACAAGTACATCGTCAACCCGCAGAACTTCGTGTACATCACGCTCTTCGCGTTGATGATCATCGCCTTCGCGTACTTCTACAACTCGATCGCCTTCGACCCAGTGCGCCAAGCCGACCAGCTGCGTCGCCAGGGCGGATTCATCCCGGGCGTGCGTCCCGGCCCGCAGACCGAGCGATACCTCGCCAAGGCCGTCAACCGGATCACCCTGCCCGGAGCGGTGTTCATCGCCATCGTCGCGGTCCTGCCGTACATCCTGCTGATCATCGCGAATGTGAGGACCTTCGGATTCGCGGGCACCAGCGTGCTGATCTCCGTCGGCGTGGCGCTCGAACTGATGCGCCAGATCGACAGTCAGCTCACGCTGCGCAACTACGAGGGATTCCTCAAGTAGGTCGGCCGTGATCCCCGGCGCCCGCCTCATCATCCTCGGGCGACAGGGTGCCGGCAAGGGCACGCAATGCGTGCGGTTGTCACGCCACTTCGTCGTACCACACATTTCGACCGGCGACATGCTGCGCGCCGCCGTCCGGGAAGGCACCGAGCTCGGGCTGATGGCCAAGCAGGTGATGGATGCCGGCGGTCTCGTCGGCGACGAGATCATGATCGGCCTGGTCGACCAGCGGTTGTCAGCGCCGGATGCATCGACCCGCGGCTACATCCTCGACGGCTTCCCGCGAACCATCGAACAGGCCGACGCCCTCGACGCGATCGCCGACAACCGCCCGATCGATGTGGTCCTCGATCTGAACGTTCCACGAGAGATCGTGTTGGAGCGGATCTCGGCCCGTCGGGTGTGTCGCGACTGTGGCACGAACTACACCTCGGCGGGCAGCGACCCGGACCCGTGGATCTGTGATGTGTGCGGCGGTGACGTGCAACAACGCGCCGACGACACCCCGGAGTCGGTGAACCGTCGTCTCGATCTGTACGAGGAGCAGACGTTCCCGTTGATCAAGCACTACGGCGACCAGAACCGCCTCGTGGTGATCAACGGCATCGGTCACCCCGACGCGGTGTTCGATCGGCTCGTGAAGGCCGTCGAAGCCAACCGCAACGCGCTGTGACCTGAACGATCTGCGCCCCCTGCGTCCCATGACGGCATCTGCGCCCCCTCCGTCCCGGATTCCGGGACGCCAGGGGCGCAGATCGGGTTCGGCGAACGCGATGTCGCTCCGGTGGCACACGGGCAGGTGTCGGCCGTCATACTCGCGAGATGGTCGATGGGGGAGCGGCGGGGGCACGACGGCGGGGGCGGCCGCCGGCGACCGATTCCGCCGACACCCGCCGGGCGATCATCGACAACGCTCGGCGGCTGTTCGCCGAGCGGGGCTACGGCGGTGTCACCAACAAGGAACTGGCGTCGGCGTCGGGCATCACCACGGGAGCGCTGTACCACTACGTCGAGTCGAAGCTCGACCTGTACGTCGCCGTTCACCACGACATGCAGCGACAGGTCTACGGCCGGTTCGTCGAGGCGGTCGAGGCATCGGACACGTTCCTCGGCCAGTTCGAAGGCATGCTCGAGGCCGCGCATGCGATGAACATCGAGGACCCGTCGCTGGCGCTCTTCGTCGGCACGGTGCGCAACGACATGCGACGCTATCCCGAGATCGCACGTCGTCTGGCTCGAGCGGACGCAGCACGAGACGGGTTCTTCGTTGCTGTCGTCGACAACGGCCTCGCCACGGGTGAGGTGCGTCCTGGCGACCGCGAGCGCATGGTCGAGTTCATCCGGATCATGCTGATCGGACTCACCGAAGGAACGTCACAAGGAACCGCTCAACACCGCTGTGCGATCGACGCCATCCGGGCCCTTCTGCGTGGCGAACTGCTCGCGCGCGCCCACCCCGTGAGGATCAGAACCAGCCGGCGAGCATCGCCACGCCGAACAGGCTGAACAGCGCCGCCGACGCGAACTGGAGGGCACGAGCGGGGATGCGGTCGCCGATCAGATTCCCGGCGATCGCCCCGACCATCCCGCTCGACGCAGCACCGAGCGTTGCTCCGATCCACACCCCGACGGGCGCAGACTGGGAGGCAAGCGTGGCCGTGGCGATCTGGGTCTTGTCGCCCGTCTCGGCCACCGCGATCAGCGAAGCGATGGAGGCGATCACCGCCACGGTGCTCGTGCCTCGAACGGTCGTTGGGTGCTCCCCCTGGTCCCCTTCAACTTGACCCGACACAGCGCGACGGAGTGCGAACCCTGCGAATCCGAGGAAGACGAATCCACCGATGATCTGGATGGGCCGGTCGGGGAGCGCGGCGCCGAGGAGACCACCGACGATCGTGGCGACGATGTTGGCGGCGCCGTAGCCGAGCGTGAGACCGATCGCGACGGTGCGCAGCGAGTACCGCGCCCCGAAGTCGAGTGCGAGCAGTTGGGTCTTGTCGCCGAGTTCGGCGACGAAGACGACACCGAAGGCAACGGCGAGCGCAGCGACGAAGTCACTCACGTCCCCGGCCCAATCGATGCGACCTCGGGTCCTACCGGGGACGGGGCCGGGGAGGACCCGAGGTCCGGGCGGGGACGGGGCCGGGGAGGACCGTTCAGGAGGCCTGTCCGCGCTGGAGGCGTCCGGGCCGGGCGCCGGTGAGCTCGCCGCCCTCGGCGATCACCGCACCACGCTTGACGGTCGCGACGTAGCCGTCGGCAGCCTGCATCAGCCGGGTGCCGCCGGCGGGCAGGTCGGCGACGAGTGTCGGCGGGTGCAGCGTGAGGCGTGCATGGTCGATCACGTTGAGATCGGCGAGCATCCCTGGTGCGATCACGCCGCGGTCGGTCCAGCCGACGTGGTGGGCGGTGCGTTGGGTCTGTTGGTGCACGACGTACTCGAGGGTCAGTTGTTCACCGCGGTCGCGGTCGCGGGTCCAGTGGGTGATGGCGGTGGTGGGGAAGCTGCCGTCGCAGATCGAGTTGCAATGGGCACCGGCATCGGACAGGCCGAACATCGCGTTCGGTGACGTCAGCATCTCACGCACGTCGGCGAGGTCGCCCCGGGCGTAGTTCATCAGTGGGATGTAGAGCAGGCGGCCGCCGTCATCGTCGAGCAACAGGTCGTAGAGGAGTTCGTCGGGTGCGGCGCCGATGGCAGCGGCGCGGCCCGCGACGCTGTCTGCCGGTGTCGGCTCGTAGTTCGGGGGATCCGACAGCGGGTACATCCGGTCGTAGCCCGAGTGCAGGATGCCGACGAATCCCTCCGGGCTGGACGCTGCGTGTTCTTGGATCAACGTCCGGCGGACATCCGGGTCGCGCAGGCGAACCAACCGCTCCGCATGGGAGAGCGCGTGCAGCTGGCGGTACGACGGGCAGAACATGAACGGGTTGGCGGTGGCCTGGAGCCCGACCAACACGCCGATGGGGCGCACCGCCACCTGGGCCTTGACGTCGGCGCCGGCGGCGTTCCACTCGTCGATCGCGCCGAGCAGTTGGCGGAACCGGTTCGGCGCATCGTCGTTCTGTTGCACGGTGAAGCTCAGCGGCCGGCCGACCTCGGTGGCGATTCGTCCGAGGAGTTCGATCTCGTGGGCGACGAGTTCCTCGTCGGTCGACTGGTAGGCGTCGGAGATGAGTTGGATCACGCCGGTGCCGGCGCGTTGCAGAGCGGTCGCGATGCCGAGCACCTCGTCGGCGCTGGCGCGCAGCGTGCCGATCTGTTGGCCCCGTGACGTTCGGTGGACGTAGGTTCGCGACGTCGTGAAGCCCAAGGCGCCCGCGCGGATGGCCTCCTCGCACAGCTGTGACATCTTCGCGATCTCGTCGACGGTGGCGGTGGCCTCGACGTCGGCACCGCGATCGCCCATGACGTAGGTGCGAAGTGCTGCGTGGGGGACCTGGGTGCCGACATCGACGGTCCAGCGCAGACGGTCGAGCAGGTCGAGGTACTCGGGAAACGATTCCCATCCCCACGTCATGCCTTCGCTGAGTGCGGTACCCGGGATGTCCTCGACGCCTTCGAGCAACTCGATCAGGAAGTCGTGCTGGTCGGGCCTGACCGGGGCGAATCCGACCCCGCAGTTGCCGAGCAGGATCGAGGTGACGCCGTTGACCGACGACGGAGCGACGTCGGGATCCCAGGTGACCTGGCCGTCGTAGTGGGTGTGGATGTCGACCCAGCCGGGCGTGGCCAACAGCCCGTCGGCGTCGATCTCCCGGCGACCGCCGTCGATGGGGTCGCCATCGCCTGTCGATCCGTCGCGGTGCCCGACGGCGGTGATGCGCTCGCCGTCGACGGCGATGTCGGCGAGACGACGCCCCTCACCGGTGCCGTCGACCAGCGTCGCGTTGCGGATCACCAGATCGTGCATGCGCCAACCGTAACGAACCGGCCTGTCTGCGCTGAACCGGACGACGTTGATCGGGATCGTCCACCTAGCCTCTGGTCGGGTGACCGCCATCACGCTCGAATCGACCCCAACCAGGACGTTGCGTCCCGGTTCGGCTGCGTTCACCGTGGTGATGTCGCTCGCCATGGCGATGACCGCGTTGGCGATCGACTCGATGCTCCCGGCATTCGACTCGATCCGGGGCCAGCTCGGTCTCGATCCGGACGCGACCGATGTCGCCGTGCTCGTGACCGCCTTCATCATCGGTCTCGGTCTCGGCCAGCTTCCCGCCGGACTGCTCGCGGACCGCTTCGGCCGTCGGCCGGTGTTGTGGGGTGGGGTCATCATCTACATCGTCGGAGCGGTCGGGACAGCGCTCGCACCGACGCTGGCGACGATGGCCCTCGCACGATTCGTCTGGGGGTTCGGCGCTGCCGGGCCGCGCGTCGCCGTCACCGCGATGATCCGCGACGCCTTCCAGGGCGAAGAGATGGCTCGCCAGATGTCGAACATCATGGCGATCTTCCTCCTGGTGCCGATGGTCGCACCCAGCGCGGGTGCGGCCATGGTGGCGCTGGGGTCGTGGCGCTACTCGGTGTGGATGTGTGTGGCGGTCGGAACCGTCGTGTTCGCGCTCTCGATGCGACTGCCGGCGACACTGCCGCCTGAACGACGTCGGTCGCTCAGCGTCCGCGAGGTCGGGGCGAGCTGGAAGATCGTGTTCACCACACCGGGATCGATCGCGTTCCTCGCCGCGCTCACGTTCGCCAACGGCGTCTTCCTGTCGTATCTCGCGTCGTCGGAGAACCTGTTCGACACGGTGTTCGACCTCGGCGACTGGTTCCCGATCATCTTCGGGGCCATGGCGGTCGGCCTCGCTGCCGCCGCGATCACGAATGGACGGGTGGTTCGCCGCGTCGGTCTCGATCGAATGCTGATGGTGACGTCCGGGGCCTTCGTCGTCGCATCGGCGTTGATGCTCGTCGTCGCGCTCGTGACCGACGGCTTGCCATCGTTCGCGCTTTTCGCCCCGTTGATGCTGGTCGCGCTCATGGCGGTCCAGATCACGATGATCAACGCGAACACCGCAGCATTGGTGCCCCTCGGCCATGTGGCGGGGTCCGGTGCAGCGCTGCTCGGCATGGTGCCGATGGTGGTCGGATCGGTGATCGGATCGGTGATCGATCGGCAGTTCGACGGAACCATCACGCCGCTGTCGACAGCCTGTCTCGTCGCTGCACTGCTGGCCTTCTTCGCGCTTCGCATCGCAATCAGCCGCAGCGCCCGTGCGGTGTCCGGTGCGGGATCCGGGGCATAGCACACGGCGGGAGAAATCCGGCGGATCAGGCCATTGGATCTGCGAAAAGGCGCCGCTAGCATGACACGCCGGTCTGTTCGCAGGCCGAGAAATTCTGTCCCTGGTGCCCGCAGCTGTGTGCTGTCGTGCCCGCCACCGGCTCCCGCCGGTACAACGAACGAGTGAGGAGAAGCCCCTGCCGAAGCCAAAGGAAGACGCGATCGTGCTGGAAGGCAAGATCCTCGAATCGCTTCCGAACGCAATGTTCAAGGTCGCGCTCGACAACGGGCACGAAGTCTTGGCCCACATCTCCGGCAAGATGCGCATGCACTACATCCGCATCCTTCCCGGCGACAAGGTGCAGGTGGAACTCACCCCCTACGACCTCACCCGAGGTCGCATCACGTACAGGTACAAGTAAGAGAGCAACCATGAAAGTCCGACCCAGCGTCAAGCCGATGTGCGACAACTGCAAGGTGATCCGTCGCCATCGTCGCATCATGGTCATCTGCCCCAATCCGCGCCACAAGCAGCGTCAGGGCTGACAGGAGTAATCACATGGCACGTATCGCCGGCGTCGACATCCCCCGCGAGAAGCGGTTGGAGATCTCGCTCACCTACATCTTCGGGATCGGTCTGCCCACGTCGCAGAAGATCTGCGCGGAACTCGAGCTCGATCCGAACACCAAGGTCTCGAACCTGACCGAGGACGAGGTCAACCGCATCCGCTCCTACATCGACCAGAACCTGAAGATCGAGGGCGACCTGCGCCGCGACGTGCAGGGCGACATCAAGCGCAAGATCGAGATCGGCTGCCTACAGGGCGTCCGTCACCGCAAGGGCCTCCCGGTCCGCGGCCAGCGCACCCACACCAACGCTCGCACCCGCAAGGGCCCCAAGCGCACGGTGGCGAACAAGAAGAAGGCAGTGAGGAAGTAATGGCAAAGCCCACCGCGAGCCGCCGTCCGCGCAAGCGTGACCGCAAGAACGTCAGCACGGGCATCGTGCACATCAAGAGCTCGTTCAACAACACGATCGTCTCGATCACCGACACCGAGGGCAACGTCATTGCCTGGGCGTCGTCAGGTGGCGTCGGCTTCAAGGGCAGCCGCAAGAGCACGCCCTACGCCGCGCAGCAGGCCGCCGAGAAGGCCGGCAAGGCAGCCATCGAGCACGGCCTGCGCCGCGCCGAGGTGCAGGTCAAGGGCCCGGGCTCTGGACGCGACACCGCCGTGCGCTCGATCCAACAAACCGGTATCGAGGTCACCTCGATCAAGGACGTCACCCCGGTTCCCCACAACGGATGCCGCCAATCCAAGCGTCGGCGCGGCTGAGGAGCAACTGAATCATGGCTCGTTACACCGGACCCAAGGTGCGCATCTCGCGCCGCCTGTCGGTCAACATCTTCGAAAATGAGAAGGGTCGCCAGGCGCTCGAGCGCCGCCCCTTCCCGCCCGGCCAGCACGGCCGCACCCGTCGCCGCAACGCCGGCAGCGAGTACCTCGCCCAGATGCAGGAGAAGCAGAAGGCGAAGTACATCTACGGCGTGCTCGAAAAGCAGTTCCACAAGACCTACGTCGAGGCCCAGAAGATGCAGGGTCCGACCGGCGAAATCCTGTTGCGCCTGCTCGAACAGCGCCTCGACAACGTGGTCTACCGCGCCGGTTGGGCATCCAGCCGTCCGCAGGCCCGTCAGTTCGTGAACCATGGCCTCATCCAGGTCGATGGCAAGCGCGTCGACATCGCCAGCTTCCGTTGCAAGAAGGGCCAGGTCATTTCGCTGTCGCCGAAGGCGCAGAAGATGATCGTGGTCCAGCACAACATCGACACGCTCGACCGTTCGCTCGTCGGATGGCTCGAAGCGAGCGACGGCGGCAAGGCCGTGACGGTCCGCAGCCTCCCCGAGCGTGAGCACATCGACGTGCCCGTTCGCGAGTCGCTCATCGTCGAGCTCTACTCCAAGTAATCCCCGTCTCTCGTACGTTCCCCGTTCGTCCAGCACGTCACTCGAACACCCGGAAAGGTCCCGGCCCCAATGCTCGTCATGCAGCGCCCCACCATCGAAGCTCTCGGTGAGGAGTCCGACAACCGCGGCCGTTTCGCCGTCGGTCCACTCGAGCCAGGCTTCGGCCACACGCTCGGCAACTCGCTGCGGCGCACCCTGCTGTCGTCGATCCCCGGTGCGGCGATCACCACCGCACGGTTCGACGATTCGCTCCATGAGTTCGACACGATCCCCGGCGTGGCCGAGGACGTCACCGACATCATCTTGAACCTCAAGGACATCGTGGTCACCTCGGTGTCCGAGGAGCCCGTCACGATGCGTCTCGACGCACGCGGTGCCGGTGCGGTCACCGCCGGCGACATCGAGTGCCCCGCCGACGTCGAGGTGCTCAACAAGGACCTCCACATCGCCACACTCAACTCCAAGGGCCGTCTCGCCATCGATCTCACCGTCGAGCAGGGTCGTGGCTACCTGTCGAGCAACCGTGAAGACGACAACCGGGTGATCGGTGTCATCCCGATCGACGCGATCTTCAGTGCGGTGCGCCGCGTGGCGTTCGAGGTCGAGCCCACCCGCGTCGAGCAGGCCACCAACTACGACCGCCTCGTCATCGAGATCGAGACCGACGGTTCGATCACCGCCGCCGAGGCGCTCGCTTCCGCAGGCGCCACGCTGCGCTCGCTCGTCGATCTGGTCGCCACGATGTCCGACGAGCCCAAGGGTCTCGAACTCGGCGAGATCGTCGACGCTGCGGTCAGCTCGCCCGACCTCGACCTCCCGATCGAGGATCTCGACCTGTCCGAGCGTCCGAACAACTGCCTCAAGCGGGCCCAGGTCAACACCGTCGGGGAACTGCTGACCAAGACCGAGGACGACCTGCTCAACATCACCAACTTCGGCCAGAAGAGCCTCGACGAAGTCAAGGCCAAGCTCGACGAGCGCGGCCTCACGCTGCGCGGCTGATCGCTGCGACGCACACAACGAAAGACGATTGAACGATGCCCACTCCACGCCGCTCCCGCCGCTTCGGCAGCTCCGCCGCCCACCAGCGCCTCATGATGGCCAACCTCGCCGCGTCGTTGTTCGCTGCCGAGGCCATCACCACCTCCGAGGCCAAGGCCAAGCACCTCCGCCCGATCGCCGAGAAGCTGATCACCAAGGCGAAGAAGGCGCAGGAGGAAGGCCCGATGCAGGTCCATCGCATCCGTCAGATCGAGGCGTTCCTCGGCGACAAGGAGATGACCTACAAGCTCGTGCACGACGTGGCCCCGCGCTACGCCGAGCGCAATGGCGGCTACACCCGGATCCTGAAGATGGGTCCGCGCCACGGCGACAACGCCCAGATGGCCCGTATCGAACTCGTCTGAGGATGACGGCGGCGTGCCCGACACGCGCACTGCCCGACTGACCGTCGCCTACGACGGCACCAATTTCCGTGGGTTCGCCGAGAGCGACGGTGTGCGCACGGTGATGGGCGAACTGCGCCGAGCCGTCGAGACCGTTGTGCGATGTCCGGTCGAGTTGACCGGAGCGGGCCGCACCGACGCCGGCGTGCACGGCTGGGGCCAGGTGGTCTCCGGGGAACTCCCTGTCGCGACCGATCTGCGGCGCCTCGGGCGCAGCGTCAACGGGTTGTGCGGTCCGGACATCGCCGTGCGCGACGTCGAGTGGACCGACGAGTCTTTTCGGCGCGGTTCTCCGCGACCGGTCGCACCTATCGCTATCACGTCTGGAACGACGCGGCGGCGAATCCGTTGCTGGCTCGCACCACGTGGCACGTACCCGGGCGACTCGACGTCGACTCGATGAATCGGGCCGCGGTCTCGCTGCTCGGCGAACACGACTTCTCGTCGTTCTGCCGCCGACCCAAGCCGGCCGCGGGATTCGATGAACCCAGCATGGTGCGACGCTTGCACTCGGCGCTGTGGACGCGGCCCGAAGACGCACAATGGGGTCTGTCGATGCTGCGCTTCGAGATCAGCGCCTCGTCGTTCTGTCACCAGATGGTGCGCAGCATCGTCGGCACGCTCGTCGACGTGGGACTGGGGCGACGCTCGACGGAGTCGGTCGCCGCGACGCTCGCCGCGTTCGACCGAAACGCAGCGGGGCAGGTCGCCCCGCCGGCCGGGCTGGTGCTGTGGTCTGTCGACTACAGCGGAGAACGCTGGGACGCCTGAGCACCGTCCGGCGCCCCGGCCGCCTCACCGAGGTCGATGCGCGGCAACAACGCGAGCAGCTCGTCGGCCGAGACCGCCGGTGCGAACAGCCAACCCTGGAACGACTCACATCCGAGTTCGGCGAGTCGATCGCGCTGGTACGGCTGCTCGACGCCCTCGGCCACGCACGACAGCTTGAGGTTGGCACTGAGGCCGAGGATCGCCGTGGTCAGGTTGGTCGCGGCTGGATCGATGTCGATGCCGGCGACGAATCGACGGTCGATCTTCACGCCATCGATCGGCAGCTCGAGCAGGTGCGCAAGGCTCGAGTAGCCGGTGCCGAAGTCGTCGATCGACACGTGGATGCCGGCGAACCGCAGCTTCTGCATGTTGGCCAACGACGCCGCGCCGGGCGAGAGGAGATCGGTCTCGGTGATCTCGATGACCAACTGGGTCGGGTTCGCTCCCGATCGGCGGCAACGCTCGAGGAATGACGCCCCGAACGACGCACGCGAGATCGCCTTCGGGTCGATGTTGACGTGCACCTCGATCTGGCCATGGCCGGCGTCGACCAGACGCGTGGCGAACTTCAAGGCCTGGTCGAGCACCTGATCGTCGACGGCTTCGGCCAATCCGGCCATGCGGGCCAGTGGAAGGATCTCGCTGACGCCGAGGACCCCTCGCAGCGGATGCACCCAGCGAACGAGTGCCTCGATCGCGGTGATCGTGCCGTCGACGGCGCAGATCGGCTGGAAATACGGCCGGATCTGGCCGTCGTCGAGAGCAGCTCGGAGCAGCTCGAGCTGCCGACGGCGCTCGTTGATCGCGTCGACCGAGATCCCACTGGTCTCGGGATCGGCGAACCGCTTGGCCGACATCAGGTCGTTGCTGGCGGTCACGAGTAGCGCGTCGAGGACCTCCGGCCGGGCCTCGAAAGCGATCGCCGTGCGGACGTCGAAGTTGACCTCCTGCCCGTTGACGTCGAGAGGCCGGGCGATGTCGCGGCGGACTCGTTCGCGCAGCATCTCGACCGCGCTCGGACTCGACGCACGAATCGCGAGCACGAACTCGTCGCCGCCGAACCGGGCGGTGATCAGGTCGGGCCAGCGGATCTGGTCGATGCGTTCGGCGACCGCCGACAGTACGGCGTCGCCGACAGGCTCGCCGTAGAGCTCGTTGATCGATCGGAAGTGGACGATGTCGACGATCAAGATGCCGAGCCCGGCGCCACCCTGCATCATCGTGTGTGCTGCTCTCATGAAGCCGTCGCGGTTGAGCAGGCCGGTGCGGCTGTCGTGGTCGGCCAGGAACTCGACCCGATCGCGTGCGTCGGCCAGCGACGTGGCGATCTGGGCGCTGATCACGTAGCTCGCGACCGCCGGATCGTCGAGCAGGTTGTTCACCGTGAACTCACAGATCAGTGCGGTCCCATCGGCCATGATCACCCGCGCGTCGAGCGTCAGCGAACCCTGAGGGTCGAGGCGTTGCGCAGCGTCGAGGATGGTGTCACGGTCGTCGTCATGGAGGTAGTCGAGAATCGAGCGCCCGCGGACGGTCTCGGGGTCGTGGCCGAGCAGACGGGTCACCGCGCCGTTGACGGACCGGACGCGGCCACGGTCGTCGGCGAGGATGACCATGCCGTGCATGTTTGCCATCACCGCCCGAAGTACCTCGGTGTCGCCCTGGTCGAACTCGAGCCGGTGACGATCGGTGACATCGCGGGCCACGACCACGATCAACCCCGCCAGCGGGTCGGCGGGATCGGGAGCGCGGTGCGTTCCGCGGAATTCGAGATAGCGCCACGTCCCGCGTCCCGTGCGGATCCGCAGTGTGAGAAGGTCGCCGAATGCCTTGTCCTGGACCGTCTCGAGTGCCGACATCGCGAGTGTGAGGTCGTCGGGATGCACGAGGTCGAGCACATTGGTGCCGGTCAACTCCACGGCGTCCCATCCCAGCACCTCGGCAGCGCAGTCGTTCGCGTATCGCAGCACACCGGCCGGATCGACCGCGAACACGGGGTCGGCAAGGTGGTCCACCGACGGCGCGTTCGAGTTGGCGGAACTCATGTCAACTCATCGGTTCGGTGGCCCACGAACTTGAGACTATTGCAGTCGGCACCTTCACGTCCGGCAAACCGAAATGGGGAATACGGTGCTGCCAGCGTGCGTTCGAAGTACCCGTGGGTCGTCCGATGAACATCCTGATCGCATCGACCCCGGTCGGTCCGATCGGCTCGGGGGTCGGTGGCGGCGTCGAGTTGACACTGCACAGCCTCGTCTACGGCCTCGGCGCGCTCGGACATCACGTCGAGATCGTCGCGCCGGCCGGATCGCTGCACGTCGGCGCCAGGGTGCATCAGGTCGACGGGGTGCTCCAGGCCAGCAGCCAACTCTCCGATCGTTCGGCTCCGGTCGTCGTTCCGGCGAACTCCGTCCTGGCAGCGATGTGGGACCTCGTCGCCGACCGCCAGCGCGATGTCGACATCGTGATCAATCTCGCCTACGACTGGTTGCCGCTTCACCTCACCCGCTTCCTCGACGTGCCGGTGGTGCACTTCATCTCGATGGGTTCGCTCACCGATGCGATGGATGCTGCGATCGCCGCGGTTGCTGCCCGCCACCCTGGGTGCCTCGGCGCACACACGCTGAGTCAGGCGGCCACCTTCGAGGACCCGTCGTGGTTCAGGCTGCTCTCCAGCGGCATCGTCACCGACCGCTACGACGTGCATCTGAGTGCGGACACACCTGCGTACCTCGGTGCCGTCGGTCGCATCTCACCGGAGAAGGGGCTCGAAGATGTCGCCGAACTGTCGGCTCACACCGGATGGCCGGTGAAGGTCTGGGGGATGATGCAGGATCCGCAGTACTGGCAGTGGATTCGCGCCGAGCACCCGACGGCGACGCTCGAGTACTGCGGATTTCTTGCCACCGACGATCTGCAGGCTGCCATCGGGGGGTGCACTGCCCTGCTGATGACCCCGAAGTGGGTCGAAGCGTTCGGCAACGTCGCGATCGAGGCCATGGCGACGGGCGTTCCCGTCGTCGCCTACGACCGGGGCGGGCCCGCCGAGATCGTGAGCGACGGTGAGACCGGATTCGTCGTGCCCGCCGACGATGTGGGAGCGATGATCGACGCAGTCGGTCGAATCGATGACATCGAACGAGTCCGATGCCGCCAGCGCGTCGAGGAGCTGTTCTCCACCGAAGCACTCGCCGAGCGCGTCGAGGCGTGGTGCCTCGACGTGATCTCGGCGGCACGAGTGCAACAACGCTGATCCGTCGCGGGTTGGAGGGCGGTGTCCGCCGCCGTATCATTTCACGGTTCCCCAATGCGGGATACCTGACTCTTCGACTCTCGACAGATTGATTGCGGCATGCCTACGTACACCCCGAAAGCCAGCGAAATCCACCGTGAATGGCACGTCGTCGACGCGGACGGCCTCGTGCTCGGCCGCCTCTGCACCGAGGTCGCCCGCGTCCTGCGCGGCAAGCACAAGCCGACGTTCGCCCCGCACATCGACACCGGTGACCACGTGATCATCATCAACGCCGACAAGATCGTGATGACCGCCGGCAAGGCCGAGCGCACCATGGTGTACCGCCACAGCGGCTACCCGGGCGGCATCAAGTCAGAGAGCTACGCCAACCTGCATGCTCGCAAGCCCGAAGAGGCGCTTCGCAAGTCGATCCGCGGCATGCTCCCCAAGGGCCCGCTCGGTCGCCAGCAGCTCCTGAAGCTGCAAGGTGTACGCCGGCCCGACACACCCGCACGCCGCCCAGACCCCCGCCGAGCTCGAGATCCCGGCCGCCAAGGCCCGCTGAACGACCGATTGCACCAGAGAGACACACACATGGGAACCAACCGCTCACCCAGACCACCGGCCGCCGCAAGGAAGCCGTCGCCCGGGCCCAGCTCCGCCCCGGCACCGGTCAGTTCACGATCAACGGCAAAACGCTCGATGTCTACTTCCCGACCGCCGTGTCGCGATGATCGTCTCCGAGGCGCTCCGCGTCACCGACACCGACGAGAACTACGACGTCGACGCCATCGATCCACGGTGGTGGCGTCAGCGGTCAGGCCGGTGCGCTGCGCATGGCGATCGCCCGTTCGCTCCTCGAGACTCGATCCCGAGAGCCGTGCGGCCCTGAAGAAGGCCGGCCTCCTCACGCGTGACTCGCGTAAGAAGGAGAGCAAGAAGTACGGCCTCAAGAAGGCCCGCAAGGCGCCGCAGTACACCAAGCGCTGATCCGCGCGTTCGGCCGCGATGCAGTTCGGCACCGACGGTGTACGTGGTGTCGCCCTCTCCGAACTGACCACCGAATTCGCCACTCGGCTCGGCCGCGCCGCGGCACGTGTACTCGGCGTCGACGGTGTCACGAGCGTGGTGGTGGGTGGTGACACCCGCGAGTCGACCGGTGTCCTCGATCGGGCGCTCTGTGACGGGATTCGCCATCGAAGGCATCGACGTGGTGCGTCTGGGTGTCGCTCCGACCCCGCGGTCGCGTTCGAAGCCCAACGTCGAGGCGCGCTCGGCGCCGTCGTGTCGGCGTCGCACAATCCGTGGCACCGACAACGGCATCAAGCTGTTCGCGTGCGGAGGCGTGAAGCTCGCCGATGAGGTCGAACGTCGCATCGAATCGGAGTTGGACGGTGCTCGTCGACGGGCCACGGATACCGAGTGGCGCCCGTGGTCGAGTCGTCGATGCCGAGCGCGGACCACGAGGCGTACATCGCCCACATCGTCGGATTTCTCGAAGGGCTGGATCTCGCCGGTCTGCGCATCGTGCTCGATGCGCGAATGGCGCTGCCCACCAGATCGGTCCTGAAGTGCTCCGCGCCGCCGGGGCCGAGGCGATCGTCGTGGCCGCAGCGCCCGACGGCCGCAACATCAACGAGGCGCTGCGGCGCTACGTCCCCAACGCTTGCTGGCCGCGGCGGTGATGGACGCTGGCGCCGACGTGGGCATCGCTCTCGACGGCGACGCCGACCGGCTCATCGCTGTCGATCACACCGGTCGGGTCGTCGACGGCGACCACATCATCGCGATCGTCGCGAACGACCTGCGCTGCGCGCGGCGAGCTGCGCCACGACACCGTCGTGGTGACGGTGATGACCAACCTGGGTTTCCGTCTCGCCATGCGCGAGGCAGGGCATCGAGGTCATCGAGACCGCAGTCGGCGACCGCTACGTGCTCGAAGCGCTTGGCGCGGGTGGCTACTCGCTCGGCGGTGAGCAGATCGGGCCACGTGATCTTCGCCGATCACGCCACCACCGGCGATGGGATCCTCACCGCTGTGGCGTTGCTCGACGCGGTGCGCCGATCCGGTCGCTCGCTTGCCGAACTCGCGAACGACGCGATGACGTCGCTGCCGCAGGTGCTCGTGAACGTACGCGTCGCTCGGCGCATGCCCGACGTCGCCGACCGCCTCGCGGTCGAGATCGTGGCGGCGCAGCGAGAGCTCGGCGACACCGGCCGGATTCTGGTGCGCGCCAGCGGCACCGAGCCTCTCGTTCGGGTGATGGTGGAGGCCACGACGCACGACCAGGCCCAGTCTGTCGCCGACACCCTCGCCGCCGCCGCCCGCCGCCTCCCCGACACCTGACACGGGTTGCGATGAGCGAAACCGCCGTATCCGGTCGGTTCGCTCATCGGTGGGCGGTTGACACGGGTTGCGATGCGCGAAACCGCCGTATCCGGTCGGTTCGCTCATCGGTGGGTTGTACGAGCCGGCCGGAACCGGGTCGGATCGGGCAGTAGCCTGGCGGGCCATGTGCGGCATCATCGGCATCGTCAGTCGGCCACCGACGCGGGCGACGCCCGATGCCGCCGAACTCGTCGCCGGGCTCGACCGTGCCGTCGATGCGATCTGCGCGACGCCAACCGATGTGGTCGGCGCCACCGTTCACGCTGGGGCGGTCGACCAGGCGGTTCGCGGGCTGCCCGGTGTGCTGGCGCTGGCGGGCCATGTCGATCTGGTTGCAGCGCTCAACTCCCGGCTCGATCGTCTGGATGCGGAGACCTCCGACATCGAACGCCGGCTGGACACCAACGCCGACCTCCTCGATGCGGAATCGCTCGAACGTGCCAACGCCGAGCTGATCGACCTCGAAGACGCGTTGTGGGCGATCCGCAACGACAGGCTCCGCACGGCCCGAGAGGTCGCGACGCTCGCAGGACGTGACGCGCCACCGTCGGCGTTGGGCGGGTACCTCGCCGTGCAGCAAGCGCTCTCCGCGATCGACCGCCTCGAAGTTCGCGGCCGCGACTCGGCCGGACTCCACGTGTTCGTGTGGGGCCACGACATCGAACCGAACGCTCTCGCCAGGCTGGTCGCTGACCGTGGTACCGACCCGCTGTTCCAGTCCGGTGCCGTGGTCGACGCCGGCGACTGTCTGTCGTTCGTGTACAAGGCGGCCGCCGAGATCGGTGAGCTCGGCGACAACACGCGCGGCGTTGCGGCGGGCGTTGAGCGCCGACGCGCTGCTGCGGCGGGCGCTGCAGTCGCCGGCCGCGCGGGTGGCGGTCCTCGGCCACACCCGTTGGGCGAGCGTCGGCATCATCAGCGAACCGAACACGCACCCGCTCAACTCGTTCGAACTCGAACAGCCCGGTGGAGCGCAGCCGCCGTACGTGGTGGCCGCACTGAACGGTGACGTCGACAACCACGCCGATCTGCAGCGTCACGCACGGGCTGCGCATCGCCTCGACGATCACCACCGATGCCAAGGTCATCCCGGCGCTCGTGGCGCGCCATGCCGCCACGACCGACCTGGCCGAGGCGTTCCGACGCACGGTCAGCGAGTTCGAAGGGTCGGTGGCGATCGGCGTCGCCAGCGCCGATGCGCCCGTCGCAGCTGTTCCTCGCGCTGCGCGGCAGCGGTCAGGCGCTCTACATCGGACTCGCCGACGACTGCTACATCGTGGCCAGCGAGCCCTACGGCGTCGTCGAGGAGACCTCGCAGTACGTGCGTATCGACGGCGAGACGCGCGGTCGGGCAGATCGTCAGTTCGTCTCGACGGCGCCGACGCTGGAGAACTCGCCGGTGTCGTGCGTCTCGCCTACGACGGCACCGAGCTGCCCGGTCGACATCCGCTGACGTCGGCGACCGCCGAGGTCACCACCCGCGACATCGACCGGGGTGACGCTCCCCACTTCCTGCTCAAGGAGATCACCGAGGCGCCGCAGAGCTTCCGCAAGACCCTGCGCGGCAAGATCGTCGAACGTGACGGTCTGCCTCCACGCCGATGTCGGCGAGCGCGCGCTGCCCGCCGACGTCGCCGCCCGGCTCGCCGCCGGCACGATCACGCAGGGTGCGGGTGATCGGCCAGGGCACCGCTGCGGTCGCCGGGCAGAGCATGGCGGCGTGCTCGACGAGTTGACCGAGGCGACACTCGACGTCGACGCCATCACCGCCACCGAGCTGTCGGGCTTCGGGCTGCGACTCGACATGAGCGACACGCTCGTCGATCGCGGTCAGCCAGAGCGGCACCACCACCGACACCAACCGCACCGTCGACCTGCTGCGCGTCGCGTGGCGCGGCCGTGATCGGCGATCGTGAACCGGCGCAACAGCGACCTCACCGACAAGGCCGACGGCGTGCTGTACACCTCCGACGGCCGCGACGTCGAGATGAGCGTCGCGTCGACCAAGGCGTTCTACGCACAGGTCGCCGCCGGCGTGTTGCTCGCCTGTGCCATCGCCGAGGCCGCCGGGCATCGGCGACGCCGCGTCGACGCTCACGACCTGCTCACGTCGCTGCGCGAGCTCCCCGACGCGATGCGCGAGGTGATCGACCCGTCGCGAGGCCATCGCCGACGCGGCTCGGCGGCTTCGCCCCGCCGAAGCGCTACTGGGCGGTCGTCGGCAACGGCCCGAACAAGGTGGCCGCCGAAGAGGTCCGGATCAAGCTCAGCGAGCTCTGCTACAAGTCGATCGCCTGCGACGTCACCGAGGACAAGAAGCACATCGACCTGTCGTCGGAACCGCTGATCCTGGTGTGCGCGGCCGGCCTCGTCGGCTCGCACCGCCGACGACGTCGCCAAGGAAGTGGCGATCTACAAGGCCCACAAGGCCACGCCGATCGTCGTCGCGAACGACGGCGAGACCGGTTCACCACGCCGCGGCGACGCATCAACGTGCCAGCCGTCGACCCGGCGCTCGGCTTCGTGCTGTCGGCGATGGTCGGTCACCTGTTCGGCTACGAGGCGGCGCTGGCCATCGACGCGTCGGCGCGTCCGCTGCGTGAGGCGCGCGAGGTCGATCGAGCACGTCTCGTCGGTGAGCAGCTGTCCGGTGACGAGGTCGTTGACCCAGCTGCGAGACGCGCGTCGCGCCACGCCGATCGAACGTTCCTCGACGGACTGCGGTCGGGCCTCTACGACGGCCATCTCGAGGCGTCGACCGCCGTGCGCGCCTGTACGGGCTGCTGCGCGACGTGTCGTCCGAGCGACCGCTCGAGGCGTACCAGCAGGACACCGGGCAAGGTCGGCACGCCGGCTGCGCTGATCGACGACCTCGTCGCCGCACTCACGCGGGCGATCGAGGAACTCACCCGTCCCGTCGACGCGATCAAGCATCAGGCCAAGACCGTCACCGTCGGCATCTCCCGCAGCGACGAGGGCGTGCTCGACCGAGCAGCTCGTGCAGGCAGTGCTGGCAGCGGGCGCCGGGCGCGACCGGCTCAGCTACCGCACGCTCAAGGTGCTCGCCGATCTCGATCCGGCGGTCGACGCCGTACGTCGGCTTCACCCGCTATCGAATCGACGGCGACACGATCTCGATCGTCGATCGCGGTGGCATCTCGCGCGACCTCCCGAGCCGGGTCGAGCACGGCGCCGACCTGCGCGGCACCAAGCACCGCGTGGCCAGCGAACGTGAGGTGCTCGTGGCCCGTCGGTCGCAGCGACGGACGAACGGTGATCGTCGTGCCCGAGGTGAAGGGCGGCGAGACGACCGGGATCACGCTGCTGCACGTCGCGCTTCCACGACCGGCTGCCCGCCGAGGTGATGCGTGGCGTGCTGCAGGGCTACGACCGTCGCTACGACCGGCTCGTCGACTGGGTCACGGAGACCGAGGGCGGCTTCGACGAGTCGCTGCTGGGTGAACTCTCCGTCGCCGAACTCCTGATCCTACCGATCTCCGACACCGCCGATCACTGGCGTCGGTGACCTTTCGATGATCGGGATCGGCGTCGATCTGGTCGACATCGATCGGTTCCGTCGCTCCCTCGAACGCACGCCGTCGATGCGGACCCGGCTGTTCACCGAGGTCGAGTTGGCCTACGTGGCGCCGCAGGTCGATCCGGTGCCGTCGCTCGCCGCCCGGTTCGCCGCACGCGAAGCGGTGATGAAGGCGCTCGGCGTCGGCCTCGGTGCGTTCGGGTTCCACGACGTCTGGGTCGAGCGAGCAACATCAGGCCAACCGTCGCTGGCGTTCGCGGGGCGAGCTGCTGAGCTCGCGGCCGAAGCGGGCGTCGTCGCGTGGCATCTGTCGCTGACACACAGCGACGTGATGGCCGCCGCGTACGTGATCGCCGAGTAGCGCCCGCGGATCTCAGCCCCAGCGTCGAACGATGTTCAGGTCTCGCTGGTGTCGCCCTACGGGCTCGAGGGTCGGAGCAGCTTGCCCGTCGCGTTGCGGGGGAGTTCCTCGACGAAGGTGACGTCGCGGGGCACCTTGTGGCGGGCGAGCCGGGTGGCGACGAGCGAGCGGACCCCGTCTTCGTCGATCGACCCGCCGGGCTGGCGCACGACCCGAGCTGCCAGCCGTTGGCCGAACTCGTCGTCCGCGACGCCGACCACCATCACGTCGACCACGTCGTCGTGGGCCAGGAGCACCTCCTCGACCTCGAGGGGGAAGACGTTCTCGCCGCCGCTCACGATCATGTCGTCGGCGCGTCCGGTGACAAACAGCCGACGGTCGGCGTCGAAGTACCCGACATCACCCGACGACATCAGTCCGCGGACCCGATCTTTCGTGCCTCCACCCGTGTACTCGGTGAACTGGCTGTCGCTGCCAACCACGATCAGTCCGGTCTCGCCCGGCCCGACGGATTCACCCCGATCGTCGACGACCTCCACCACCGTGCCTGGGATGACCCGGCCTGCGGTGCCCGGTGCCACGCGTAGGTCCTCCGGGGTGGCCAGCGTTGCCTGGCCCACCTCGGTCGATCCGTAGAGGTTGTAGAGGTTGTCGCCGAAGCGGTCCATCCACGCCGTTGCCACCGCTGCCGGCAGCGCCGAGCCCGAACAGGCGACGATGCGTAGCGACGACAGATCCCGACCACCGCTGTCCCCAGCCAGGATCCGCTGGATCATCACCGGCACGACGGCGAGCACGTTCGCCCGCTCGGCCTCGATCGCGTCGAGTGTCGCGCCCACCTCGAATCGGCGCACCAACACGGCTGTCGATGCGGTCGACGCGGCGACCGTGAGCTGGGCGAGACCCCACGCATGGAACAGCGGCGTCGGGATCACCGCGATGTCACCGGCTTGGTACGGGATGCGCTCCAGCACCCCGAGCGCCGACGACAGCCCGGAGGGCCGATCCCGGCGAGCGCCCTTCGGGGTGCCCGTCGTCCCGGACGTCAACAGCACCGGGGCGATCGGTTTGCTCGGCAGCAGCGGCCTCGACGAGCCGAGGCTGCGGACGTCATCGACCGACCGGTGCGATCCCTGCCCCGAGCGCGTGGCAACGTCGGCGATCACGACGTGCCCATCGAAGCCCGACGCCTCCACGACCGCCAGCAGGTCGCTGTCGACCACGACAGCGCGCACGCCCTCCCGAAGCAGAACCTCACCGAGCTGCGGCGCGGCGAAGCCGGTGTTCAAGTAGACGCACGGCAGGCCCGCCTTCGCCGCAGCGATCGACACCTCGACGAAGTCGCGATGGTTGGCGCACAACACCCCGAGGTGATCGCCACCCGCGAGATCGAGCGCTCGGAACCCCTGGGCCAAGCGCGTGGAATCCCGATCGAGATCGCCGAAGGTCACCGTGCCCCGATGGTCGACGAGCGCCGCGCGATTCCGGTGCCGCACCGCCGCAGCGGTGTACAGCGCAGCGAGGCTCGGCCCCCACCGGGCCAGCGCCGCGGTGGTTGCCACCACCTGCCTCGGGTCGAGCCAGCCGAGCCGGCGGGCGAGTCGCACGCTGTCGCTGACGGCCATACCCCAATATCGCATCCCGTCGTGCACCTGTCGACCCAGCCGGTGCTGATTGGCCTCGGCAGCGCTGGAGCGTTCCCTTTCCGTCAGGGGACGCACCCACTGTCGGATCGTGCGACTCTCCGCCGGAAATGGGCGGCTGCGAACGGTCAAGGGTCCTGCGATGCGCCGCTCGGCCATCACGATCGTTGTGGCGTCGTGTCTGCTGCTCGCGGCGTGCAGCATCTCTGGCTCCGACATTGAACGGCTCGACCACCACTGATGCGCCGACCACGACAGCCGTCACGACAACGATCGAGCCGAGGCACCGTCGACCGAAGCACCGACCACCACGATCGACACCGACGCCCAGTTGGCGGCCGCCGAGCAGCCCTACCTCGACGGTTTCGACGCCTACATCGCTGCATCTCGCGACCCCTCCAACCCCGACCTCCGCGCCGACATCGAGCGCCTCCACACCTGCCCCAGCCTGGAGTTCACGATCAGCCAACTCGATGGTTTCGCCCGGGAGGGATGGATTGCTCTTGAACGAGCAGGCACCGTCGCGAGCGATCATTTTGCAGGATCCGAGTTTCTTCCCAGATCGCCCGGACATGGCCGAACTGGTCTCCTGCGAGATCAACAGCGACGTTTTCGTCGAGCCGGGGGCCGATCGCTCGCAGCACCTCGATCGACGACGACGTCGACGAGATCCAAACCGTCGGCATCTCCAACTGACCGGCCACACCCCACGTCGGTTCATTCCGGGATCCATCCCGGATTCCGGGACTCATTCCGGAGAGAACGCGCTCGCGCCGACCGCGTCGACCGGGCGCTCGCGATTCCCGACTGGGAGAACGAAGCGCGACGCTGCCAACATGCTCGCCATGATCGAGCAATTCCAAGAGGCATGGGACGAACTGACGGCACCGGGGGCGCAGTTCGCGACCAAGGTGATCGAGGTGAGAGGGGTCCCGATCAAGGTGTTCGAATCGGCTCTGCCGAGCATGCGCAGCGTGTGGGAGATGGCTCGCGGCTACGGCGACCGTGTGTACGTCGTGTACGAGGACGAGCAGTACACCTTCGCCGAAGCCGACGCGATCATCCGGGCACTGGCCGCGCGGCTGGTCGACGTCTACGGCGTGCAGCCAGGTGACCGGGTGGCACTGGCGATGCGCAACTATCCCGAGTGGGTCTTCGGCTACTGGGCCGTGATCTCGATCGGCGCGGCTGTCGTCGGCATGAACGCCTGGTGGACCACCGAGGAGATGGCGTTCGGCCTGTCCGATTCGCGTCCCAAGGTGCTGATCGCCGACGGCGAGCGCGTCGAGCGCGTCCTGCCGGTGCTCGACGGCCTGCGTGCCGACGCTCCGGTCGCGCTGATGACCGTGCGCTACGACGGCGCCCTCCCCGACGGCGCCGCGCGTTGGGAGGACGTCATCGATCCATCCTCGGCACCCGACGAACTCCCCACCGTCGAGATCGACCCCGACGATGATGCGTGCATCTTCTACACCTCCGGCACCACCGGCTTCCCGAAGGGCGCCCAACTCACCCATCGCGGTTCGGTGCACAACCTGCTCAACATCGTGTTCATGACCACCGTCGCCGGTCTCGCCTCGGCCAAGGCCGGAGTGGTCGCTCCGCCCGCGCCGACCGACGCCAACGGCCAGCCGAAACAGGCGGTGTTCATGGCGCCGACGCCGCTCTTCCACGTGACGGCCAACAACTGCCTGTTGCATCCGGCCACCATCGCCGGCGGCCGGATCGTGTTCACCTACAAGTGGGACGCCGGGCGTGCGCTCGAACTGATCGAACGCGAAGGCGTCACCAACTTCTCCGGTGTGCCAACCATGAGCCGCGAACTGCTGATGCATCCCGACTGGGCGACCCGCGACACCTCCACGCTCGCCGGGATGGGTGGCGGCGGCGCCCCGCTGCAGCCGGACCTCGTCGACAAGATCGACAAGTCGCTCGCCGGCGGCGCTCCGAGCACCGGCTACGGCCTGACCGAAACCCACGGCATCGTCACGGCGAACTCCGGCAGCCTGTACGTCGCCAAGCCCTCCTCGTGCGGGCGGGTGGTTCCGACGCTCGAAGCGAAGCTCGTCGACGAGAACGACAACGAGGTTCCCGCCGGCCAGCCTGGAGAGCTGTGCGTGCGCGGCGCCATCGTCATCAAGGGCTACCTGAACCGGCCCGATGCGACGGCCGACGCGATCCCTGACGGCTGGTTCCACACCGGCGACGTGGCGACGATCGACGATGACGGGTTCGTGTTCATCGTCGATCGCATCAAGGACATGGTGCTGCGCGGCGGAGAGAACGTCTACTGCTCCGAGGTCGAAGCGGCCATCTACGAGCTCGACGGCGTCGCCGAGGCAGCGGTGTTCGGTGTGCCTGACGACCGGCTCGGCGAGATCGTCGGCGCGGCGATCGTGCTGACGCCCGGCGCTTCGATGTCCGAGGAACAACTGCTGGCGCGACTCGGCGAGCACCTGTCCAAGTTCAAGATCCCCGAGCGGGTGTGGTTTCTCAACGACTCGCTGCCACGCAACGCCAACGGCAAGTTCGTCAAGCGCGACCTGAAGGAGTCGTTGCTCGGCAGCTGATCCTGCCGAGGGTCGGACTCGTTTCGTTACGCTCGCTCACGTGATCCCGATCGTGACGCCGGAGGAGATGCGCGCGATCGACGCCGCCGCGCCGGAACCGGTCGACGAGCTGATCGATCGGGCTGGCCGCGCGACCGCGCGGGTGGCGCTCGACATGCTCGGTGGAGCGTACGGGCGCGTCGTCAACGTCCTCGCCGGCGCCGGGAACAACGGCAACGACGGTCGCACCGCGGCGATGTATCTCGAGCGTCGCGGGGTCAAGGTGCGCCTGATCGACGCCGCGATGTGCCCGCCGAAACTGCCGCCGTGCGATCTGGTGATCGATGCTGCCTACGGCACGGGCTTCCGTGGTGACTGGATCGCCCCCGAGATCGTGGGAACGCGCGGGCAGCGACCGCTGGTGCTCGCCGTCGACATCCCGAGCGGCGTGAACGCGTCGACCGGCGAGGCAGGCCCGGGTGTGCTCGGCGCCGACTGCACGGTGACGTTCCAGGCGCTGAAACCCGGCCTCGTGTTTGGGGCGGGGCGCGAGCTGTGCGGGCTGATCGACATCGTCGACATCGGTCTCGACGTCTCGTCATCGACCCTGCACCTCGTCGAGGCCATCGACGTCGCCGCCTGGTGGCCATCGCGGTCGACCGATGCCCACAAGTGGAACGGTGCCGTCCGTGTGGTCGCGGGTAGCCCGGGGATGCTCGGCGCCGGTCGTCTGTGCGCGGAGGCGGCGGCCCGAACGGGTGCGGGCCTCGTGACTCTCTCGAGCCCGGGAATCGACCCGGATGCACGCAGTGAGATCATCCAGCGTCGAATCCCCGCCAACGAGTTCCACCACGAGGTGTTCAGCGACCTCGACCGGTTCCGAGCCCTCGTGGTCGGTCCGGGCCTCGGCCGCGAGGAGGGCACGATCGCGTCGGCCCGGGCGTTGATCGCTGACGCGACCCTGCCGGTGGTGATCGATGGCGATGGCATCTTCGCCGCCGCGTGGAGCGCCGACGGGGCCGGACCGCTCCTTCGTCCTCGGGGGCTCCCGACGGTGATCACACCCCACGACGGCGAGTTCTCGCTGCTCGCCGGCCACACACCGGGCCCCGACCGGGTCTGTGCCGCACGTGCGCTGGCCGCCGACCTCGACGTCGTGGTGTTGCTCAAGGGGCCCACCACCGTGGTGGCGGCGCCCGGAGGTGATGTCCTGGTGGTTGATCACGGCGACGAACGCTTGGCCACCGCCGGTTCCGGCGATGTGCTCGCCGGCATGATCGGCGCGCTGCTCGCGAGCGGCGTCACCCCCGAACGAGCCGCTGCCGGCGCGGCCTGGCTCCACGCCGACGCGGCGCTGCGAGGCCCTCGTCGCGGGTTGCTCGCCGGTGACATCGTCGATCTGATCCCGTCGGCAATCGAGGCACTGTGACCGAGCCCGACTCGCCGGTGCGCTGGGCCTGGGTCGACGTCGACCTCGGTGCGATCCACCACAACGTCGAGCACCTCCGCTCCGTCGTCGCCCCGAGCGCACTGTGGGCAGTCGTCAAGGCCGCCGGCTACGGCCACGGCGCTGTCGAGGTGGCGCTCGCCGCGCTCGAGGCGGGGGCCGAGGGACTGTGTGTGGCGTTGGTGCAAGAGGGCGTCGAACTGCGCCGGGCCGGCATCGACGCCCCGATCCTGGTGCTGAGCGAGCAGCCCATCGACGCGGCCGACGACATCGTGCGGTTTCGGCTGATGGCCACCGTGTACACGTCGGCGTTCATCGACGCGCTCGCCGCCGCCGCTCGGCATCGCCGCGTCGAGGGCGTGCCGGTGCACCTCAAGGTCGACACAGGTATGCAGCGCGTCGGCGTCCACCCCGATGGCGTCGCCTCGGTGATGGCCCGACTCGAATCGCACACGCCGACGCTCCGCCTCGTCGGTGTGTTCACCCACCTCGCCGTGGCCGATGTCCCCGACGACCCCGCCACCCGCGATCAGCTCGCGCATCTCGACGCAGCGCTCGCGTCGGTCCTCCCGGGGACGGGGCCAGGGAGGACCGGACTGCTGGTGCACGCGGCGAACTCGGCGGGAGCACTTGCTCATCCAGGCGCCCGTCGATCGTTCGTGCGCGCCGGGATCGCGATCTACGGGATCTCACCGGGTCACGGCGTCGACACGCTGTGCGACGAGCTTCGACCCGCGCTGGCGTTGAAGGCTCGCGTCTCCTACGTGAAGAGGGCGGCGGCGGGCAGCCGGATCTCCTACGGCCTGCGCCACACCTTCGAGCGCGACACGACCGTGGCGACGATCCCGATCGGTTACGCAGACGGGGTACCTCGGCGGCTGTTCGAAGTCGGCGGCGAGGTGCTGATCGGCGGACGACGCCGCCCGATCGTCGGTGTCGTCACCATGGACCAACTGATGGTCGACTGTGGCGACGGTGATGGCGACGCCGATGGTGTCAACGCGGTCGTTGCCGGCGACGAGGTGGTGTTGATCGGGCAACAGGACGGCCCCGACGGCCCGCAGCGCATCCGAGCCGAGGAGTGGGGCGACCTCCTCGGCACGATCGGCTACGAGATCGTGTGCGGCATCGGAGGTCGCGTGCCCCGTCGCCATGCTCGTAACATCATCCCCGCAATGTTGGGTCGTGACGATGCTTGAACTGCGTGCCACCTCGCTCGTGGACACACACGCGATCGCCGCCGCACTGGCCGAACTCTGCCGCACGGGCGATCTGATCGTGCTGTCAGGTGAGATGGGAGCCGGCAAGACCGCGTTCGCGAAGGGATTCGGCGCGGCCATGGGGGTGACCGAGCCGATCACATCGCCGACGTTCACGCTCGTGCACACCTATGACATCGAGCCCGGGTTCGGTCATGGCGCCAAGGCGCTGCACCACGCGGACCTGTACCGGCTCGATCGCACCGCCGAGATCGCCGACCTGGCACTGGAGGAGCTTGCCGAGTATCAGGGCATCGTGCTCGTCGAATGGGGCGACGTCGCCGACGCGCTCTTCGGTGATCATCTCGTGGTGCACCTCGAATCCGACCTGCTCGACGGCGACGATTCCGACGGCGCGTTCGACGCCGATGGGCTCTCCGATTCCGCCCGGCTGATCGAGATCTCGGCGAGTGGCCCGAACTGGGCGCCGAGATGGAGTCGGATCGTTGACGCGTGCGAGGCGTTTCGATGCTGATCCTCGGCATCGAAACCGCCACCGAGCAGCGTCAGCGTTGCCGTCGGTGGCCACGAAGGGGTGATCGGGCTCTTCGAGATCACCAAGGGTCGTCGTCACGTCGAGACCCTCGTTCCGGCGATCGAGTTCCTGCTGCGCCAGGCCGGCATCGACCTCGACGAGATCAGCGTGGTCGCTGTCGACGTCGGGCCCGGGCTGTTCACCGGGATGCGAGTCGGGCTCGCCGCTGCCAAGGCGATCGCGCAGGCGCTGCGGATTCCGATGATCGGCATCTCATCGCTCGACCTGCTGGCGTTCCCGTGCCGTCACACCGATCGTGTCGTCGTGCCGGTGATCGACGCCCGCAAGAGCGAGGTCTTCTACGCGATGTACCGCCAGGTGCCGGGCGGACTCCAGCAGGTGTCCGAGCCGGCTGTCGGACCGATCGACGAACTCGTGGCTGACCTGCTCGCTCGAAGTCAGGACGTGCTGTGCGTCGGCGACGGCGCGCTGCGGTACCGCGATGAGATCCTCGACGGCTACCGCTGTGAGATCGCGCGATGACGCCCACCCGTCGGCCGCACCGCTCGTGCAACTCGCCCACGCCCGGGCGCTGCGCGAGGAGTGGGTGAACCCGTGGGAGATCGAGCCGATCTACCTGCGAGCACCGGACGCACAGATCAACTGGTCGACGAGGGTGTCGCGATGAGCGTGATCGAGCGGTTGCTGCGCCGCGACGCCGATGGCGGTCAGCTCGTCGTCGGCGGGTTGGTGATCGAGCCGATGCATCGGCGTGATCTCCGACGCGGGTGATGGCGATCGAGGTGGTCAGCTATCCGAAGCCGTGGTCGCAGGGCGTGTTCGAGAGCGAGCTCGCCCAGGTCCGCTCAGGCGCTCGCCGGTACCTCGTTGCCCGACGCTCGGCCGGTTCGGGGCGCGCTCGAGGACCGATCGTCGGCTACGCGGGCTTGTGGTTCGACGCCGACGAAGCGCACGTCACCAACGTCGCCGTCGACCCCGACCAGCAGCGCAACGGCTTCGCGACCGCGTTGATGCTGGCGTCGGCCGGGGCGGCGATCGACCGCGGCTGTGTCGGCCTGGACGCTCGAGGTGCGGGTCTCGATCGACGGGAGCGCAGGAGCTGTATCGACGGTTCGGGTTCGACCCGGCGGGCGTTCGGCAGCGCTACTACGAGAACACCGAGGACGCGATCGTGATGTGGTGCAACGACATCCAGGGCGCCGACTACCGGAGCGCTGCTCGACTCGATCCGCGCCGATGCCGAGCGACGATGGACCGCATGACCGCCGATCCGCACGTTCGACGACTCGACGCTCGTGCTCGGCATCGAGACGAGTTGCGACGAGACCGCGGCGGCGCTGGTGCTCGGCGGGTACGACGTGGTGTCGAGTGTCGTGTCGACCCAGGTCGACCTGCACGCGCGACTTCGGCGGTGTCGTGCCCGAGATCGCCAGCCGGGCGCACCTCGACGTGCTCAACCCGGTGATCGCTCGCACGATCGTCGAGGCCGGCGTCGACGAAGAGCGCATCGACGCCGTGGCCTGCACGGTCGGTCCCGGCCTGATCGGGGCGCTGTTGGTCGGCGTGTCGGCTGCCAAGGCGTTGGCGATGGCGTGGGACGTGCCGTTCGTCGGGGTCAACCACATGGAGGCCCACCTGTACGCCGCCTCGCTCGAGGATCCGACGCTCGAGTTCCCGCTGCGTCGTGCTGCTCGTGTCGGGCGGGCACACGATGCTGGTCGAGATGCAGGGCCACGGCCGGTACCGACTGGTCGGCCAGACGATCGACGACGCCGCCGGCGAGGCGTTCGACAAGGTGGCCCGGTTCCTCGACCTCGGCTACCCGGGTGGTCCGGCGATCGATCGGGCAGCGCTCGACGGCAACCCCGAGGCGATCAGGTTCCCGAGGGCGATGCATGGACGACGGCTACGACTTCTGTTCAGCGGGCTCAAGACGGCGGTCGTCAACTACGTGCGCAAGAACCCCGACGTGTCGTCCGACGACGTCGCAGCCTCATTTCAGGCGGCGGTCGTCGACGTGCTGGTCACCAAGGCCCGCCGTGCGGCCGCGGAAGTCGGAGCGACCGGCATCGTGCTCGGCGGCGGCGTGGCCGCGAACTCGTTGCTGCGCGAGCAGATCCTCGACGCCTGCGAGCACGACGGCATCCAGGGCTTCCTGCCGAGCCGGGCGATGTGCACGGACAACGCAGCGATGATCGCGGCTGCCGGCTGGCACCGCCTGCGCTCGGACGGTCCCACCCCGCTCGACGTCGGCGCCACCCCCAACCTCCGCCTCCCGTTCTTGTAGGTCGGGCCTCACCGCAGGCCGTAGCACCTCACGTCAGGTCGGCCCGACTCCGGCTCGTCGCTGGCGCTTCCCTCGCGGGCGTACCGGGCACCCTGCTCGTCCGGACTCGACCCCGTCGCGCACGCTGCCGATACCGTTGGGGCGGTCATGTCGTTCCGGATCGGTCAGTTCGAGCTGTCGGCTCCCGTGGTGCTCGCCCCGATGGCGGGTGTCACGAACGCGCCGTTCCGCGAGATGTGCCGATCGTTCGCTCCCGGCCTGGTGTACGTCAACGAGATGGTGATGGCCACCCCGGTCGTGCACGGCAACGCCAAGACCGACCGCATGATCAGCTTCGCCCCCGACGAGCACCCGCGCAGCCTGCAGCTCTACGGCAGCGACCCGGACATCATGGGAAGTGCCGTCGCCAAGCTGTGCGACGCGGGACGCGTCGATCACATCGACATCAACTTCGGATGCCCGGCCGCCAAGGTCACCCGTCGAGGTGGGGGAGCAGCGGTGCCGGCGCGGCCCGAACTGCTTCGGGCGATCCTGCGCGCCGCGGTGTCGAACGCGTCGCCCTACGGCGTGCCGGTCACCGCCAAGTTCCGTATGGGGCTGTTCGACGACTGGCTCACACACATCCGAACGGGCGAAGTCTGCGCCGAGGAAGGCGTGGCCTCGATCGCCCTGCATGCTCGCACGGTGCAGCAGCACTACTCGGGCGAAGCCCGGTGGGAGGCGATCGCCGAGCTCAAGGACGCCGTGGGTTCGATCCCGGTGCTCGGCAACGGCGACATCTGGGAGGCATCCGACGCTGTTCGGATGATGGCCGAGACGGGCTGTGATGGCGTCGTGATCGGTCGTGGCTGCCTCGGTCGACCCTGGCTGTTCAGCGATCTCGTCGAAGCGCTGGCCGGTCGGCCCGTGCCCGAGAGTCGACTGCTCGGCGAGGTGTGCGACGTGATGGTGCGCCATGCCCGTCTGCTGGTCGGACACCTCGGTGAGAACCATGCGATGCGCGACTTCCGCAAGCACACCGGCTGGTACATGAGTGGCTATCCAGTCGGCCCAGAGGTGCGGCGCCGATTCTCGATGGTCAAGTCGATGATGGAACTCGACGACATCGTCGCCGGGCTCGACCCGACCGCTCGGATCGTCGAGGGCGGCGAGCGGATCAAACGGGGCCACACCAATGGTCCGATCAAGGTCAGCCTGCCCGACGGCTGGCTCGACGGCCATCGCCGCGAGGAGCTGCTCCACGATGTCTCGATCCCCGACGACGACCAGGTCATGGCGCTCTCGGGCGGCTGAGCGACACACCGTGCTGGGCCTGACGTGACGCTGATCGAGCCGCCACCAGGGGTTCGGCTCGTGCTGGCGTCGGCGTCGCCTCGTCGGTCCGAGCTGCTCGGCTCGGTGGGGTTGGAGTTCGACGTCGTGCCCGCCGACATCGACGAATCGAAGCGGCCCGGCGAAGCACCGTCCGGCTACGTCGCCCGGTTGTCGGCCGAGAAGGCCATCGTCGTCGCCGAACGGGTCGGGACCGACTGCATCGTCGTCGCCGCGGACACCACGGTGGACGTCGACGGCCAGATCCTCGAAAAGCCGAAGGACGACGTCGACGCCCGTCGCATGCTGCGCCTCCTGTCCGGACGCACCCACCTCGTCCACACCGGCGTGACCGTGGTCGGTCCGGGCGGGGACGGGGCCGGGGAGGACCGAAGTAGCACGATTGTCGTCGAGACGGCGGTGCGGTTCGTCGAGTTGTCGGATCACGCGATCGACTGGTACCTCTCCACCGGCGAACACGCCGGTAAGGCGGGTGCGTACGGCATCCAGAGCGCCGCGGGCGCGTTCGTCGAACGCCTCGAGGGCAGCGTCACCAACGTGATCGGCCTGCCGCTGGCCCAAACGCTCGCGCTGATCAGTGCGACAGCAGCGTCGTGACGTGAGGAGCCACCCGGCCCGAAAAATGCCTGGATTGTCGCGCCCAGCGCGGCAGATCCAGGCATTTTTCGGGCTCGGGTCGAGGTTCGCGGGGTCGGATGTC
>CAVZGP010000022.1:0-8203 GCA_963774765.1 Ilumatobacteraceae bacterium | reverse complement strand
GACGTGTTGGCGACGAAGTAGACGTCGGCCTCGTCCATGCGGCGGTGCACGAACCCGATGTCGGCCGAAGCCGCGGAAAGGGCCACGTCGGGTGTGAGGTGTGACGTCAGTGCGGCGGCGAGGCCGGCATCGCGCGTCACGAACACGCCGGAGGGGTTCGGGGCCGCGGAACCTCGAGCTGCGCGATGCCACGTATCGAGGCGAGCAGCTCACGCACCTGCATCGCGTGGCGCTCATCAGCTGCAGTCTCGCCGGTTGCGTAGCGCTGCGCGCGTCCGTGGCGGGGATACCGACAGACCCGCCCCGTCTCGGGATGGGCGTACGCATCGGGGTCCTGATCGACCAGCTCGTTCAACGCGGACTTGGTCCGCCTCACCGTGAACTTGGCGATCTCGTCGCCGCAGGTTGGCGCTCTCTGCTGCGGTCATCGTGGCGGCTGTTCCCCGGCGACGATCCAGCCGATCGAGCACCGCCAGCGTCTGGTCGTCGAAGTCGTCGGCGCCGAGCAGCCCGACGAGTTGCAGCAGATCCGACGCGATCACGGTTGATCGGTGTTGCCGTGAACAACAGCACCGAGTCGGCAACGCTGGACCGCACCTGCTGGCTGCGGTTGGTGCCCGGGCTGAGGAAGTTGTGTGACTCGTCGACGGCCAGGATCTGCGCCGATCGCACCGCCTCGGCTTCGGGGCGCAAGCCGTCGGTCGTCCCGCGGCTGAGGAGGCCGTGCGAGACGGTGGCGATGTTCAGGCCACACTTCACCGCTTCCTCGAACCAGGTCGCTTGAACCGGGGGCGGACACACGAGCACCGTGCCACCCCGGCGGACGCGACCGGTGCTCCAGAGTCGGTCGTGCACCGCTCGGACGAGGTGGGCGCCCATCCGGGTCTTGCCCGACCCGGTGGCATCGGCGACGAGCACGCTGCCGACCCGCTCGGTGATCCAGAGGGCCTGAGCGATCCCGAGGCGCTGCGAGGGCCACAGCTGACGACCGGCGGCGTCGCTGACGAGATAGCGGTCCGCCCACTCACCCTCGAGGAGATCGGCCGCCGCCCGTGCCAGAGCTTCCTGCCACGACACCACCTGCAGCAATGACCGTGAGCGGCAGCGCGAACTGCGCGTTCAGTCCTCGCCCTCACCCCGAAGGTTCTCGGCCACGAGCACGACCTCGTCGTACCGCTGCAAGTCCTCGGTTCGATCGAAGCGGGCGTTCGCTTCGATCTGGAACCGCAGCCCCGATGCGGTGAAGTTGCTCGAACCGACCGTGGCCGCCTGCTCGCCGACGTAGACCTTGGCGTGGAGGTGGGTGCGACCGTGGACGAACCGCGTGTCGATACGGCCGGCGTCGAGCAACTCGATGGCCCGCACGATCTTGGCAGACAGCCGCAGCGACACGCCCCGGTCCTCCACCCAGTACCGGCGAACCTCGTCGGTGAAGTTGTCCTTCGCCGACACGAAGCTCGTGCGTTGCGTTGCGAACGGCTCCGTACCGAGCAAGAGACGGGCGGTGCCGATCGGATTGCGGTCCGACCACGCAGTGGTGAGCGCCATGAACTCGTCGATCGAGGAGAACCCGGCGACGGCGATCGGGTGCTCCGAGGCGACGAGGTCGTCGCGCACCGGATACGACACGTTGGCCTGGGCATGGTTGACGGGAAACCGACCCTGCGATGGCCACGAACGCTCCGAGAGATTGATCGGCACGTACGACGTCGGGTCGACCGAGAACAGATCGGCCTGTGGGTTCGCTGGAGCCGATGCCGCCTTGCGCTTCGCCATCATCGACGTTCTACACCAGCCGGATCGTGATCGCCGGCAGTTGAACGATGACCGGAAACGCGGCCCGACGTCGAATGCTCGTGCGCTGCCTTTCGAAGTGCCTCGGGAAACCGACTGCCGTCCGGTCTCGCTCAAGTCGGCGAGCGACGGCCCCGATGACTTTCAACGAGTGAGGAGGAGCTGATGGTCGCACGGACCGAGATTCTGATCAGGGTGGGCGGTACCGGGACGTGGACAACGCCCGAAACGATGGCGTACACCGACGAGGCGCATCTCCGCGATCTGCTTGCTTCGGATCCGAGTCGAATTCCTGGGGTGAGCGCTGGAGCCCTGACGGTTCGTGAGCTGCCTACCGGAGCCGGTTTCGTCGACGTCACGGCCGTGGACGAGGACGGGACCATCACCGTCGTCGAGTGCAAGCTAGGAGCAAATCGTGACGAGCGCCGAAAGGTGATCGGTCAGGTCCAGGACTACGCCTCAGCGATCTGGCAGACCGGATTCGAGGGGTTCTCACAGAGCTGGGCAGCGCGAAGGTGGCGAGCCGCTCGCCGACCACCTCGACGCCGAGGCCCTGGAGGCTCTTCGAGGGAACATCGAGTCGGCTCGAATCCACCTCTGTGTGGCGGTCGACAGCATCGACGAAGACCTGCGACGACTCATCGAGTACCTGAACGAGATCAGCCGATCCGACGTCGGGGTGACTGCGATCCAACTCGAGTATGCCAAGCACGGCGACGCGGAGATCCTCGTGCCGACGACCTTCGGTGGAGAGATCGCTGCCGTGAAGGCCCGTGAGAGCGGGCAGACCACCGAGCACTGGACTCGGCAGACGTATCTGGAGTCGATTGCGAATCCGAAGGATCGTCACCGAGCCGAGACGCTCCTGGAACTCGTGGAAACGAGCCTTGCCGATCCCGAGGGGAACCGGAAGGCCTTCTGGTTCGGTGTTCGTCCGGACGGTCGTATCCAGCCGCATCCTCATGGTCGGAGATTCCCTCCGGTTCAGTTGTGGGTCAACAGCACAGGTCGAGCCACGGTGAATGGCGCGTGGAACCTCTTTGAGGGTGTCGCTGGTCATTCGGGCTTTCGGTACGTCGCTGAGGTCCTGGGTCAGTCCGAGAGCGGTTCGGCGTCGAGCGTTCCACTCTCCGAGCTCGACCTCGACGAACTCTGGACTGCCATGGTCGCGACTTCGCGAGAAATCAACGCCGAGCTACCGGTGGCTGGGGGCGTCGAGTGACTCGGGCGTCGACAGGACCTCACCTCTACGTCCTCGCAGAGGCTGGCATGGAGGGGCCCGTCAAGATCGGGCTGAATTCAGGATCGGACTCGGCTACTGGTCGGCCGGGGCTGAGCAGCGGGAACTGGCGTGAACTCGAAGTGCTGTGTCGCTACCGGATCGACCTCCCGGATCTGCGTTGGAGTGAATGGGTCATTCACCGACGTCTGCGGCCGCATCAGGTGCGCGGTGAATGGTTCGAGGTGCGGCACCTCGTCCTCGACGGCGATTGGTGTGCCTTCTTCCAGGGGGTGCTGACCAATTCGATCGATGGACTGGAGGACTGGACTCTCGCAGGTCCGACCGGCTGTCAGCTGGACCACATGAAGGCCTTGACTCCAGGCAGACGGCACTTCGCCGCGTTCTGTTCGTGTGGCGCCGAGCCAGTCGTGGGAGAGGTTGGGGAGGCGCTGCCGACGGTACAGCGACGCTTCGCGACTGAACATCTTGCCTTGGCGTCCACGGACAACACGGTTCTCGATCTCAAGCCGCAGGTCGACAAGATGGTGGGCGGTCAGGTGCGAGGGAAGCGACGTCGCGTAGCGGGCGACTGCCCCTGAGCGAATCCTCCCCGTCGGCTAGCTTCCGGCCGTGCCCGTGTCTCATGAGAACCGCGTCATCAGCTTCCTCGTCAACCAGTCGGGCCAGGAGGCCTCGATCGCGTCGATCTACGAAGCACTGTCGTCGCCCGACAGTTCCAACCCGCTGACGACCAAACAGATCGACGCGGCGATCGAGAAGGTCACAACCCCGCCCCGGCCGAAGAAGGGTTCGGACGAACGGCGCCCGCCCCGAGCGACGAAGACCCTTGGCAAGAAGTTGGTCTATTGGGGAGCAGAGAACTACTCGGAGCCCGCGCTGTACAAGGCAGTTCAAACGACCTTCACCCAGAAGTGGGGTCCGAAGCACCTCGGGCTCAAGACGGCCGCTGGCCAAGGGATCGTGTGTAACGGACAGCCGTCCAAGGGTGGAGGCGACTGGATGAACCCTGACCTCGTGGTGTTCGCTCACCCGAGAAAGAAGGTCAGCGCCGGATGCGCCTCGCGAGATCCACTGTCTCGAGATCGAGCAGCAGAACGGATTTGGTGTCCAATCGGTCTACCAGGCCCATGAGCAGGCCCGAGGCGCCGAGTACGCCTGGGTGTTCGCACACAGCGACGGCATTCCCGAACGTGTCCGGCGGGTCGCCGAGGAACTTGGAGTCGGCGTCGTCACCTTCTCCAACCCGAATGCCGCTTCGCTGTATGACCACCCGACGCGCAAGGAGCGGGCCCACCAGGCGATCTTGGCGAAGCGCCGCACCGTGACGACGACGGCTCGCGAAGAGTTCATCGCCCGAACCAAACTCACCGATCCGGGCTGAGGATTCCGTTTCGACATGAGCGGTGGGATCGTGGCCGAGTGGGATTGTGGCCTGATCCGGGTCGACGGTGATAGCTGGCTCGTCGTGGAAGCTGACGAACACGTCGGCTACCCGATCTTGGCCGACGCACTCCGGAGATTCGAGGGGTCGATGGACGATTCGGACCGGTGGCAGTCGATGCGCCTCCACGCCGTTGCCGACCTGATCGCTGCGGCCGACGAAGCGGGGATGACGGACCTCTTCGGATGGTCACCCGACGGACTGGTGAAGATCGATGGCCACTGGGTGCCGACCGCGGGCGTGCACATGTACGACGGTGACCCCGAAGCCGTCTTCGAGTTGGTCGAGCACTACGGGGACTCCGGCGTCGATGCTGGTCTCTATCGCTACGGCGATGTGTACGTCTGCTCCTGGAGTGGACCGGAGTGGGAGACGAGCGGCTTCGACGTCTATGGCTCGATTCCTGAGGCCGAGGCCAGGCAGCGAGCCGAGGGCCGGGCGTCGGAGGAGATGTTCGACTGGGGTCTCTTCGAGCGTGGCGACGAAGACGATGGCTGAGCGTGTGGAGGACCGCGACGTCGATGCGCTGCTCGCGTCGGCGTTCGGCGATCGGGACCAGATCGTGACGCCGTGGCCGCGGGCGGGTCGCACGAAGACGACGCCGCTGTACGACCGCGAGGTGGTCGGCGCGTTCGTCGACGAACCACCGCAGCTCGTCGACGTCGACCCCTCGTCGCTGTGGTGCACCCAGCCCTGGGTGCTGCGCTCGCACGTGCGTCACTACCTCAGTGGTGTGTGGGAGCGCACCGGCCGCACGTCGGCCGACATGCACGTGCGCGCCAACCGCTACCCGCTGCTGTACACCGACGCCAAGGACCGCACGATCATCCTGGCCGGGCACCACCGCTCGCTCGCCGCCATCCTGCTCGGCCGCCCGGTGCGCGCCCGGCTCGTCGGGGTCCGACCAGGTAACGGTGTCGCGATCACGCCGAGCGTCGTCGCCGGCCCGACCACCGACCTGCCCCGGGCCCGTGCTGCGGTGGCGCCGGCGGAGCTCCGAGTGATGCTCGCCGCCGACGGCCTCACCGACGACGAGATCGGTGAACGCCTGCGCTTCGCCGGGCTCGACGCCGACTGACCCGTTCCCGACCGGCGCGCCGACGGCCCCCGGAACCCTGCGACACCCCTCGCGTAGAATTGCTCTTGTTCATCCAGATGACCCGAGAGACCCGGCTCGACGACGGTCAGACAACCGACCCGCAGGGGCACGGTGCCAACGCCGGATCCGATGAGGAGGAAACCATGACCACACCACCACGTTTCACCAGCCGCTCGGGCGGCGCCGACGACGGGCTCGACGCCGACGAGTTGCTCGAACTCGGCCACGGCCTGAGCGACCTCGGCCGCGTCGACGAGGCCTTCGACCACTACGTCGCCGCCGGCGCATTGTTCGCCGCGGCCGGCGACCGCGAGGGCACCGCGCTCGTCGACATGAACATCGGGATCATGGCGCTCAACGTCGGCGACTACGAGCGGGCGCTCGACCTGCTCACCGCCGCCGCCGAGGCGTTCGTCGACGATCCCGATCCGGCGAACCTGCACGCCTGCTGGCTGTCGATGGGCCCGGCCCTGCGCGGGCTGCGCCGCTTCGACGAGGCGCGGATCGTGATGGAACGCCTCGTCGCCGCACAGCGCGAGTCCGGCAACCCCGAACTCCTCGGGCACTCGCTCGTCAACTTCGGCAACCTGCTCGGTGCGATCGACGAGCGCGACGCGGCCCGCGAGTGCTACCTCGAGGCGATGAGCCTGTACCGCAACCTCGGGCTGGCGGGCGACGAGGCGGTCTGCCTCAGCTCGCTCGGCGCGCTCGCCCGCGACGGTGGTCAGTTCGACCTCGCCGCCTCGCTCCAGGCCCGAGCGATCGACGCATTCGCCGCCGCCGGTCGACCGTGCGATGTCGCCATCGCCCAGTACGGCCTGGCGATCACCTTCCTGCACCTGCGCCAGTGGGCAGCGGCCAAGGAGCTGGCGGAGTTGGCCACCGACGTGTCGGGCACGGACATCGATCCCGGCCTTGTGCTGTCGGTCGCGCTCGAACACCTCGGCGACGTCGAGGGCGCCGAACGGGAGCGACATTGGATTCCACGAACGAAACGACGCGGCGACGATCGCCGAGGAACTGGAGGTGTTGCCATGACCGGCTACGACGTGATCGGTGACGTGCACGGGCACGCCGACAAGCTGGTCGGGCTGCTGCGGCTCGCTCGGCTATCGGGAACGCGACGGCGTCTGGCGCCACTCCGAGCGTCAGGCGGTGTTCGTCGGCGACCTGGTCGACCGCGGCACGCAGCAGCGCGAGACGGTGCGCATCGCCCGCTCGATGGTCGAGGCCGGCTCCGCGCAGATCGTGCTCGGTAACCACGAGTTCAACGCGATCGCCTACTCGACCTGGGACGAGGAGCGCTCCGACTTCTGTCGGTCACGCACCGGCGAGACAGGGCAAGAAGCACCACGAGCAGCACAAGGCCTTCATCGCGGAGATCGGCCTCGACAACCCCGAGGCGACGGAGATGCTCGACTGGTTCCGGACCATCCCGCTGTGGCTCGACCTCGATGGGCTGCGCGTCGTCCACGCCTGCTGGAGCGACGCCGACATCGCACACCTGCGCCGGCTCGTCTCGCCCACCGGTGGCGTGACCGACCAGATCGTGATCGACGGCACCGACCCCGAACGCAAACACCGCCACCTACGTCGCGATCGAGACGGTCCTCAAGGGCCCGGAAGTCGACCTCGGCGGGCGGGTGTACCTCGACAAGGGTGGGCACGAGCGCCGGCCGGCCCGGCGCCGGTGGTGGGACCCACCGCGACCACCTTGCGGTCGGCCGCGCTCATCCCTGACGGCACTCCGGCACCGACGGCACGCCGTTCCCGGACCTACCCGACGAACCAGCTCGAGGGCGTCAGCCACGTCTACACCGGCGACGTGCCCGTCATCGTCGGGCACTACTGGGAGACCGGCGCGCCGAAGGTGCTCGACCCCAAGGTCGCCTGCGTCGACTACAGCGCCGGCAAGGGCGGCCCGCTCGTCGCCTACCGATGGTACGGCGAGGCCAACCTGGTCGACGCCCATTTCGTCAGCTCGCCGCGTACCCGACCACTCCACGCACCCTCCGAACGGAGACCCCGATGGCACTGCTCTACGACCCCGGCATCCGCATGCCCGCCCACCGGTCCGACTTCCCTGCGATGTCGTGGCTGATCTCGTGGCCGGACGGCCCGTGGCACGTCCACGACCTCGAGATCGGCGGCACCGTGCTGCTCGTCGACACCATCGGCCCAACGCATGGTCTGGGAGACCCGGGTCTCGCACTCGTTCGCCGTGCCGTACGAATCGGTCGACGACCTCGCCGTCGAGATCTTCCGACGATGGGGACTCGTCGTCGAGACGCCCGAGATGGTGCCGGGAGGTTTCGCTATTGGATGGCGTGCGGAGTGTGTTGCACGTCTCGATCGGGAACCGATCGATGGCGTGTCGGGGAACGACGGTGAGGATCTGGGGCTCACCAGCTTCCAACAGACCGAGCACATGTCCGACGCCTTCAACAAGCGATGGGCCATCGGCGACGAACCGGAGGTGTTCTGCACGGGACGGCCGAGGCTCGGCTGGTTCGGTCCGGCCTGATCAGCACCCGTATCGAGCGACTGCCACGAACGACGTTGGGCGAGCGATGGACTCGTAGCGGCCTCATCGCAACTCTGGTTATGCTAAATGACATGCATGGTC
>CAVZGP010000021.1:0-9398 GCA_963774765.1 Ilumatobacteraceae bacterium | reverse complement strand
TTCGTTGCCATCTCGTGCGCATCGACACGATCGCCTGCTCGATCGAGTCGAGACACGAGACGGCGTCCTCGGCGAGCATGTCCGGATGTCCGCGGCGTCCCGAACGTCGCCGAGCTCGACAGCGTTGCAAGGCGCCGCAGTTGTGACGCGGCGTCCGGAGCGACGGGCGCTCCCGACACGGCGATCTCCGAGTTCGTGGTCGATCTCCCGATGTCGAGTCCGGCATCGACGAGCGCATCGGTGGCCGACGCCCACGCACCCCGGATCCGTGCTCCCGCGTCGGGTGCCCGGAGACGACGCCGCCGTCGCCGGATCTTCACTCCCATGATCGCACCGGCGACGGCGAGTGCAGGGACGACGATCACGGCCAGCGCCAACGATCCCCTGATCACCCACGTGACGGCTGCCGACAGCGCTCCATCCGATGCCGTATCGGCCGCGGCTTCGTCGTCGGTCGTTGCACTGTCCGACTCGGGCAGCGAGTACGATCGGCGGCTGAGGTGCAGCGGGCGTCTGGACCTGGCGACTGCCGGCGGCAGCAACGCGCCGCCGTCGTCGGCCTCGTTCTCGGGAACCAGGTGAGTACGCGATCCAACTGCCGTCGTTGAGCTGGACCTCCGGCCACACTTCGGCATGGCCGGAACTCGATACCACCGGCTCACCCTCTGCAACTGCTGCGGCCCCCTCTCGGTCCGCGACAGAAACCGGTGGCGACGCGAGCCTCGATGCCGAGTGAACGTGTGAGCAGCACGAACGAGGTGGCGAACTGCTCGTTCGTGCCACGCTGGGTGTCGCGGAGGAAGCGATCGATCAATGCCATCTCGAGGCCGCCGCCCTGCACGTCGTTGTCGAGCACGAAGTCTTCGCGCATGACCGTTTCGAGCCTCGCGAGTTGTTCGATCGGATCGCCGGCACCCGCCAGTTCCCCGGCCAGTTGTGTGAAACCTGAGGTGCTCTCGTCGACCAGGCGCGGCGCCAGACCGAGCTCGATGGCGTCGATCGTGGAGGTCGGCTCGTTGGCCACCACCCCGACGACATCTCCGGGCGACGGACGCTCGGCGAGGCGGACCACGGTGCGCTCGGGATCCGTCTCCACGGCGGCGTCGACAGCGACCGGTGTACCGGGGAGCGGCACGAGGCTGAGGTTGCTGTCGAGGAAACTGACATCGGCGGTGATGGTTGGCCCGGTCGCCGGGCCGAGCGTGGCCCCGATCGGCCGCAACGTCACACTCGGCGACCAACGTCGGCCGTCATAGTTCGTGAGGGCAGCCGTTCTCCACCGCACGGGGAGCACTTCGTCGTCGGTGGGCGACGCGACGTGTAGATCGACCGGTGGGTCGAGGTCGCGCATCGCCAACGACGCCTCGATCGGATCGAGGAGCGGCGCCGTCTGTTCGGCGGGATCGTTTCGGCGCGGGTCGGCGCGGGCGTCGAGCGTGACGGGGAGCGCGACGAGCACGACCAGGGCGATTGCTGTAGCGAGCAGAGCGAGCAGTCGAGGCTCACCGCGCAGCAGGACGAGGCGCTCGGTGAGGGTGCCCTCATTGCGCAACAACGCGAACACGATCGACACGGCGGCGAGGCCGATCAGCCAGGTCCACGTGATGCCCAATGGTGCGCTGAGCGCGATGACGCCGAGGTAGGCGAGCAGGAGCGGGAGCAATCCCAGCAGGTGGAATCGTCGGCGCGACGCGATCTCGGCGCTGATCGCGCACAGGGTGGCCAAGGCTGCGGCGACGCTGCCGAGCAGGTCCGGTCGTTGGGGGCTGGGCCAGTCGGTCGACAGCAACCCCTGGATCCCCGACGTGAACGCGCGCGCAACGTCGTGCGGGGTTCCGTCGGCGAAGGCGACCGTGACCACCACGGCGAGCAGCACTGCGGCGGCGGCACCGGTGAGTCGAGCGAACGCAGGTCGACCGACGAGGACGAGCGCGACGGTTCCCGCCGGCATCGGGGCGACGGCGAGCGTCCATTCCCTCTGGTCGAAGATGGCACCGGACGCGACGCCGACCACCGCGAACCCGATCGTGATCACGACGATGCGCGCTCGGGTGAGGCCAGCGTCCCGCGACGCTGGGGCCTTCTGACTCACGACGGCCTCGGACATGGTCAGCCGCCCCACGTTCGCCATCGACGAACGAACTCGGGGGCGTCGTTCGCCGCGAGCACGATTCCGGGTCCGCCCAGAGCACCATCGCCGATACGGACCACCGACATTCGTTCGGAGGACGCGAACCGGCTCGACGGCCCCGTCGGTCCGGTGACCACGACCACGGACGTCTGGTCGAACCCGCCGGTGAACAACGCTGCGATCGACAGCAGCGTGTGCTCATCGGATTGCGGCACCGGGGTCAGCAGGTCGAGCACGGCGGCATCGGTGACCAGCGGCGTGGGGCGACCGGCGTGGTCGCGGTCGGTGGTGCGCAACACCACGTCGAGCCCTGATCGGATCGCGTGCACCGCGAGCGTGGCGGCGGCATCCACGGCCTCCTCGAAACCCTCGGGTGTGCCTGCCGATGCCGCGGTGTCGAGCACGACGGTGAATTCCGGTCGGCGCACCTCGACGTGTTCGCGCACCATCAACGTGCCGGTTCGTGCTGTTGTCGGCCAGTGGATCATCCGCGGGTCGTCGCCGGCGACGTACTCGCGCATCGAGACGAATCCCGACATCGGATCGGCGGTGGCTCGTCGGAGAACCGACTCGTTCTCGACGACACGCACCGCGCCGTGAGGTCCGACGAGGTCGTAGATCTTGGGATGCACGATCACCGAGGTGCGCATCGTGTCGCGGCGGCTGCCGACGGTGAGCCAGAACGGGTCGATCCGTTCGATCTCGAACGGCCCGACATCGAACACGCCGCGTCGGCGCGTCGGGATCGCGCCCGTGACGGTCAGTTCGGAGTGCGACGCCACCGGTGCGACGTCGACTCGCACCTCGGCGTCGTCGCACCGGTCGATGATCGTTGCACGCCCCGAGCGAAACCGGGTGGCGTTGCGCACCCGGTAGCCGACGAGGATCGGGTCGCCGCGTGGAACGCGTACCGCCTGCAGGCGGCGGGTGACCTCGGCGCGCAACGGTCGCTGCGAGACCCAGATCGCCATCAGCATCACCGCTCCGATCGCGAATGCGGCAACAACGATCTCCTCGTAGTTCCACCACCAGCCGACGATCGCCAGCACTACCGCGGTGACGACCGCGCCGAGGCCGGACTTGGTGAGCACGTTCAGCCTTCTCGGGTACGAGGCACCGGGACGTCGTCGATGATGTCGGCCAGCACGGTCTCGACCCTCGCCCCGCGAAGCTCGGCCTCGGCGGTGAGGGCCATGCGATGCGCGAACACCGGCACTGCGACCGACTTGACATCGTCGGGGGTGACGTAGTCGCGACCGTCGGTGGCGGCATAGGCGCGAGCGACGCGCAGCATCGTCAGCGTGCCGCGCGTCGACACGCCGAGGCGGAGGTCGGGATGGATCCGCGTGGCGTTCGCGATCTTCACGATGTAGTCGTTGATCGAGGCGACAACTCCGAGTCGATCGATTTCGGAAATCGCGCGATCGAGTTCGTCTGGGTCTGTGACCGGCGAGAGGTCGTCCTCGGCACGATGCCGGTGGAACCCTTCGAGGATCGATACCTCGGTGTCCGGGTCGGCGTAGCCGAGCGCCAGCCGCATGGCGAACCGGTCGAGTTGCACGTCGGGCAGCGGGAACGTGCCTTGGAAGTCGCGCGGGTTCTGGGTCGCGATCACGAAGAAGGGCCGGGGTACCGGGCGGCTCACGCCGTCGGCGGTGACCTGACGTTCCTCCATCACTTCGAGGAGCGCGGATTGGGTCTTGGGGCTGCCGCGGTTGATCTCGTCGCCGATCAACACGTTGGTGAACACCGGACCCTCACGGAACGTGAATGTGCTGGTGCGTTGGTCGAACACCATCACCCCGGTGATGTCGGTGGGCAGGAGATCGGGGGTGAACTGCACGCGGGTCCAGGTACCGGCGATCGAGTTGGCGATCGCCTTGGCGAGGCTGGTCTTGCCGGTGCCGGGCACATCGTCGAGCAGGAGGTGTCCTTCGGTCAGGAGACAGCACCAGCGCGAGTCGGATCTCGTCGCGCTTGCCGCGCACGACCCGGTCGACGTTGTTCAGCAGTGCGTCGGCGACCTGGGCGGCGGTGGTGACCATGCGCCGAGTGTAGGGGCGCGCCCACGCTCGGTGGAGAGCGCGACCGCGCCCCATCGATCGCCTCCGCGGCGGGTCGGACACTCCTGTGCGGAATGTGTGCCGCATTCCGGGACGTATTCCGCCGAGAAGTGCGGCGGCGCTGGTGCGGTCAGTCCCACTCGATGCGGAGATGACCCAACGCATCACGCAGGACACCTGCGAGTTCGCGGAGCGCGGCAGCTGTGGCTCGATGCGGTCGATCTCGCCCACGTCGGGCAGTTCGGTACCGTCAGGGATCCGCAGCAGGTCCGCGAGCGGATCCGCCGGGGGTCGCACCGGCTCGCGCTGGGCTGGCGCGCTCTCGCCCGGCCGCACCAGGCGCAGGTGCCTCCCTGCCCGTGCGGACCCGACCTCGACGGGCGGCAGACCGTCGTCGGTGCCCTCGTCGAATTCGTCGTCGAGATCCTCCTCGTCGGACGGTCGACCGCGCCAGAGGTCGAGCAGTTCGGGTTCGAGGAGGAATTCGTCGCTGAGCGTGAACAACGTGGCGACGACGTGCTTGCAGGCGTAGCTGTCCCAGTTGTCGTCGTCGGGGCAGGTGCAGGTGAACTTCACGTCGCGGCGTAGCGGCATCCCGTTGCCGGGCGTGACCGCGACCACCGCGATGTAGGGCGTCGAACGCGAACCTTGGATCTCGCAGGTGACGGTGCCCGGATCGATCACGATGTCGAGCACGGAACCGTCCTTCGCGTACTGCTTGCCGCGACGTAGGCGTGACGGGTCGCTCATCTCGGCAGCGAGCACCTTCATCATCGTGGCCGGGAGCCGTCCTGGATGGTTGGCACCGAACGGCTTGCGGGGCCGGGTCAGAGTCCATCTCCAACACGACGAGGATCGCGGAGTTCGTCGGTGGAGAGCTCCGAGAGCCAGGCCTCGCCGGTGCCGACGACCGACTCGGCGAGCTTGCGCTTGTCGTCGATCATCACCTCGATGCGTTCCTCGACGGTCCCTTCGCACACCAGCTTGTGCACGAACACGGTGCGATCCTGACCGATGCGCCACGCCCGGTCGGTGGCCTGATCCTCGACGGCCGGGTTCCACCAGCGGTCGTAGTGGATGACCTGGCTGGCAGCGGTGAGGTTGAGTCCGGTGCCGCCGGCCTTCAGCGACACGAGGAGCAGCGGCGCGCCGGTGCCGTCCTGGAAGGCGTCGACCATCCGGTCGCGCCCCGTCCTCGACACCCCGCCGTGCAGGAACGGTGCCTCGAAGTGGAACTGCTCGCTCACATGGGTGCGCAGCAGCTCACCCATCTCGCGGAACTGGGTGAACACCAGGGCGCGTTCGCCGGCGTCGAGCAGCTCGGTGACCAGCTCGTCGAAGCGGGTGAGCTTGCCCGAGCGACCGGCCAGCCGCGAGCCGTCGCCGAGCAGCGTGGGCCGGGTGGTTGCAGATCTGCTTGAGCCGCATCAGGGCGGCGAGCACGAGACCGCGGCGCTGCATGCCCTTGGCCTGCTCGGCGTCGGCCAGCAGCTGGTCGACCACCTGCTGGTAGAGCGTCGCCTGCTCGCGGGTGAGCTTGGCGCAGGCGATCTGCTCGACCTTGTCCGGCAGGTCGGGCAGCAGCGCTTGTCGGCCTTGGTGCGCCGCAGGACGAACGGTCGCGTGATGTGGCGCAGCCGGGCGGCTGCGTCGGCGTCGGCGTGACGTTCGATCGGCGTGCCGAAGCGCTCGCGGAACTTCTGCGGTTGCCGAGCAGGCCGGGGTTGACGACGTCGAGGATCGACCACAGCTCGCTCAGGCGGTTCTCGACCGGCGTGCCGGTGAGCGCGAGCTTCTGGCGGGCCTGCAGCGACGCACCGCTCGTGCGGCCTTCGTGTTCGGGTTCTTCACCGTCTGGGCCTCGTCGAGCACCACGGTCGACCAGTCGACCTCGCCGAGGTGTTCGAGGTCGCGGGGCAGCAGGCCGTAGGTGGTGATGACGAGTTGTCGTTCGGGATCGGTTTCGAACAGCGAGTCGTCGTCGAGACCCTGCGTGCGATTCGCGCCGTGGTGGATCGTGACGTCGAGCATCGGCGTGAACCTGGCGGCCTCCTGGCTCCAGTTGCGCACCACGCTGAGCGGGCACACCACGAGGTGGGGGCCCGGGCGTTCGACGAGGTGGGCCAGCGTTGTCGCTGTCTTGCCGAGGCCCATGTCGTCGGCGAGGCAGCCACCGAGGCCGAGCTTGGCGAGGAACTGCAGCCACGACAATGCCCGCCGTTGATAGTGGCGCAGTTCGCCGACGAACTCGGCGGACTCGTGGGTCTCGTCGAGGCGTTCGTCGGGCAGCCCGGCGAGCAGGTTGCGCACCCAGTCGGCGCCGGCCGACGTCGACTCGTCGAACCCGTCCCCGAGGGTGATCAACGGTGAGGGTCCGTCGCCGTCGCCGGGGTTGCCCAGTTCGGCCGGTTCGCCTCCGAGGCTCTCGTCGTTCGCCAGGCGGAGCAACTCGATCGGCGTGACGACGGCCTTCGTCGTCTGGAGTTCATTGAGTTTGGCGCGCTTGCGGCGCAGCTCGTCGGCGTCGATGCGCACCCAGCGGTGGCCGGTGTGCAGCAGCGTGGCACCCGCCTCCTCGGCACGGGCGATCTCGGCCTCGGAGATCTCCTCGTCGCCGATCACCATCTTCCACTCGACGAGCGCTTCGGTGCCGAACTGCTTCTTGCGGTCGTCGGCGGGCGATGGCGTGGCTTCGCCGTTGATGCTCACACGGGTGCGGATCAGTCGCTCGGGACCGATGAGTTCGATCCCCATCCGCTGCAACTCGACCGGCGCGATGTCGAGGAAGTCCTCGGCGACGTCGAGTTCGAGCTCGACCTGAGTGGGCTCGTGTTCCAGCGCGAGGTCGGCGAGGCCGGGAATCGCCTTGACCAGGTCGACGGTCGCTCCGATCAGCTCGCGGAGGCGATCGAGGTGCTGGGCGCCCTTGGCGACTTCGATCGCGGTGTCGTTGGCATCCCACACGTCGTTGGCACTGCACCAGCGTGCGCTGTCGCGGTCGTCGACCAGTTCGAGGCGCACGATCCACGGATCGAGCGGGTCGTCGGAGATCACGAGGCGGATGCGGGGGATGACCACCGGTTCGCCGGCGAGGCGGCGCTGGTGCCGGTCGAGTTCGTCGCCGAGTTGACGCAACGCGTCGTCGAATTCATCGGTACCCCCGCGCACGACGTGGTCGGGTTTTGCGACCGCGCCGAACGTCGCCCGGAGGGCCTGGATCTCCGGCTTGCGTCGGCGGCCGAGATCGGCCTTCCACCCGTACTGGAACAGGAACGACCGGGCGATGCCGTCGACCAGTTCCGCGTAGACTCGTCAACGCTTCGACACCCGATCCGGCAGTGCAGATCGGCGGCATCGATGTGCCGAGCGCGGCGATGGTCGCCTCGATCGACTCGGTCGTGACCGGCTTCCAGCGAGCGACCGTGAACGGGCCTTCGTCAACGATCACGGGGTGAATACGTCCAGCCGACACGGTGCGACGAGCAGCTTCGGCGAGGCGGCGAACCAGGCGAGGGAGTCGGACAGGAACTCCGAACCGAGCAGCTCCAACAGCCAGACCGTCGTGCCCATCGCATCGAGCTGCACCGACGACGCATGCAGCAACGATTGGCCGTCGATGTCGAGGCTGATCCGCCCGATCACGCCGTACGACACCGGCGTGTCGTGCCAGCCGGTGCGCAGCCCGTCAGCGTCGAGGTGGCGGAACCCGCCGTACAGCCACGCCATCGGGCGGTCTCGAGGCCGTTCCAGCCCCACACGTGCAGCGCGCCGCTGCGCCACGTCCCCTGCGCAACGTGCGCAGGCCGGTGACGCGTCAGCGAGGCCATCCCCACGACGCTACCGAGGGGCTGTCATCGTCGTCGCCGCTGCGCCCGCCAGTGGACGTGAGGGCGTGCACCGTCAGGCCACCTCTCCGACGGTCGGTGCCGTCCCGGAGCGGGTGGGTTGTCGGTGCCCGGGTGGCGCCTCGTTGAACCGATTCGCCCGCACAAGGCTGGGTCAGGATACGCGAGCGACGGTGCCGCCGGGGAGCCGGACGGTCAGTTCCCGGGTGGTCGGGTCGAGTTCGAGCTGCCGCCCGCCCTCGTGGGCGAGATGGTGGTCGCAGGTGCACACGGAGATCAGCAGGATGGAGTCGGTCTGGCCGTGGTGCTCGGCCCGAATCTAGAGGTCGTCGATCTCACAGACGGATCAATCGAACCTCACAGTCGCCAACGCCGCACGACCGGTACATCGAGCGAAGCGCGCCGGCGTTGAGTCGGTGTCGCCGATCGGCGGATCGGCCCATCTCGAGCACGACGCTGTCAGCGCCGAGGACGACTGGATGATGGCGTCGCAGCGAGGCGCGCGGTGGCAGCCAGGAGCGGTGTTCTTCATCGACGTCTGCACAGATCGAGTGCTCGTGCAGATCGTCGACGATCGTCTCGTAGTCGACCAGCATCAGCATCTCGGCCCGTCCGGGCCGCTGCCAGCGGTGTGCACTGGTGATGAGGCCGACCAGTGCCTGTGCCGCGAGTTGAGTACGGCGACGGCTCGGTGCGGTACAGGGGTCTGGACCGCGTCTGCCTGCCGCATCAGTTCGTCGGTCGGCGGTGACCAGGGCGGCGAGTTCGGCGTCGAGCGCAGTGAACACGCAGGACGCCCGACTCGGGGTCGAGTTCGGCACGCAGACCCGAATACATGCCGGTGTAGAGGTTGATGCCCTTGGCCAGGGTGGCCGATCGGCGCTGACGCTCGGCCCGTTCGAGGCCATGGTCGGCAGCCAGCTGGTGAACAAGCGGTCGATGTCGGTCGGAACTGCTCGGGAGTGGAGGAAGCGGCGTGTGCGCGGGTTCGGCGTCGAGGGCGAACAGCAGTACCAGGTCGCCGTCGTCGAGCTTGGAGGCTGCACTGGCGAGGGCGTCGGCGTGCTCGCCGGATGCGCCCCGCTCCCAGTTGTCGAGAACGGCGCGGGAACTTCGCCCAGGGCATCTCGGCCGCGACGCTGAGGCTGCGCCTTGCTTCCCGTCGTGACATCGGCTGACTGCGACCGACAGCTCGTAGGCGGAGTCCTGCACCTGCGTCGGAGAGCTGGTTTCAGCAGGCCGTGCCGCTCAGCTTCGAGCCCGGCGATGCATCCCTTCAGCCGTGCCACGTCGCGCAGTCGAGCGCTGACGCCACCTGCGTCGACGCGGCGACGTCGGTTGCCTCCAGACGCTCGAGCA
>CAVZGP010000020.1:0-140811 GCA_963774765.1 Ilumatobacteraceae bacterium | reverse complement strand
GGCTTCGGATCGTCGCTCAAACAGCGCTACGACGCAGTGACGTTCGAGCGGTCCGAAGGTCCTAGGTTGAGCATCGTGGCTCCGGATTTGATCGCTCCCGGCCACCCTCTCCTGGGTTCCCTGATCGAGGCAGTCGCCCAAGACTTCGGGGGCGCGTCGGCAGCGGGGATGGTGCTGGAGGACGACCGGGAGAGCGATGACTACGTCCTGGTCTCGGTCGTCAGCGGGGCGATGACCCCGGACATGGCCACCGCCCTCGATACGTTCATCGTTCGAGCCAACGGCGCAGCGACAGCGGCGAGCCCTGCCTTGTACACCAGCCTTGATGCTCATCCAGTAGCTGGCTCCTCGGATGACCTCGCTGTTGCCACGGAAGCAGTCGCCAGGGTTGAGCAATAAGCTCCACCGGAGGCGACGGTCGCAGCCATCGCCTATGTCCGCGGCATCGCTACCCCCGAGATCAACGGCGCCTGGCATTCGGCACGGCTGCAGCTCCTGCCGATCTGGAAGCTGCCGGCGTGGCGACCTCCATTACTGAGGCATTGCCCGGCCAAGGCTGGGATTGGATGACCGGACACGGTGAGCCCACGTTCTGGTCGGCACGACCAGCTGCTGCCGATGCTCCGCGTCGACGCCCGCCCGAGAAGCAGGTCGCCGCAAACGTCGGCGATGCCCGGTACATCGTCCGATCGGTCGATGTGTAGCTCAGCGTGGGACACTCGGATTCTGCGGTTGATGCCACATGGACGGTGTTGTGATCAGTGATGTCGAGTTCGAGGATGAGATCGAGCAGAGCGGAGTTCTCCCCTTCCCCTTTGCTGCTCCATGCGCTGGCCAGCCTGCAATGTGTGGGACCTACTCGGCAACGAGGGGTCCGAAGAGCGACCAAACGCAGTCGGTGCAACTTCAGACAACCAAATCTGTCATAACCCCGTGTCCAAGAAACCGGTGCAACTTCACACTGACCAAGTTCCTGAAACCTTCCGTCAGATCATCGAATCGGTCAACAAGACGCTGAAAGCACAACTCGACTTGGAACGCCACGGAGGCCGCAAACCCGCCGGCGTATGCGCCCGGATCCTGCAACGCATCCTCGCGCTTACTGCCGCGATCTGGCACAACCAAACGAACGGGGCAGCAGGCCCCGCCCGATCACGCCTCGCCTACGACCACTGACCAACGACCCCTTGGAACCAATCATCTAGCGCCAACCTCAAGGAGAACTCGATTGACAACGAGGTCGGCGCTCGAGAACCTGTAGCCGTGGAGAGATCACGGGACCATCAGGAGCACGATGTTGTGCGACTCAGCGTGAGTCGAAGCGAGGCGATGCTGATCGCCGATGGTCTGCGCAGCATGGAGTACTGGGATTACACGACCGAACTGGACCTGCCTCGGCGGAACGGTCAGTCTTCCTCCCGGAAGATGACGGCTCGTTGTGGGGTGAGGTCGCTGGCGGGAGCGACGAGGAACATGCAATCGAGCAGATTCGGATTCTCAGGGCACTTGTCGCTCGGGTCGAGTCCAAAGCTGATGAGTGGTAGAGCTCAGCCAACCTCATCTTGCCGGTCCCGCGGAACACGCCTTGTTGGGAGATTCCCACTTGCGATCGCATCTGCGAGGCCGGCCGCTGTCCACGAGTCGTCGAGGGCGATCACCAGCCGAGTCCGCTTGCGTGAATTGCCGCCACCTTTCACGCCCGGGGCCCGGCCGGCCTTGCCCATCGATCGAAGCATGGAGCGGCGAATGGCCTCGATGTCGTCGACTGTGACCAGGTCAACTGGGAACTGCAAGCCTTCGCCAGGGTCGAGGCGCCGGTCGGCGACGCTGAGGTTCGCGGTCGATCGGGTATCGATGTAGACATCCGCGAGTTGGGCACCGATCGTCCGCAGGCGATCGAGCACGACGTCGAACCCCGCGACGTAGTCGGTGTTGCGAGCGCCCTTCGAGCCCGCTGTGCCGCCGGCCGACTCGATCACGATCGACGTTGGAACGCCCCCGCTGGTCTCGACGACGAAGGTGGCGTCGAGTTCCCGGCCCTCTCGAAGTGGGCGGCGTGACTCACCCACGCGCCGGGCCTTCTGACCGACGAGCATATCGATGGAGTCTGTACTCGGCGATCTCCTCGACCATCGCATCGAACACCGGTCCGAGCTCGGTTGGTACATCGAGGTTCAGCGTGAATCGGTCATCGACGAGGGAGAACCAGGCTGGGGTCCTGTTGTTGCTCGTCGTGTAGGCGGCGATCGGATTTCGGCGCCAGTACGCCTCCCACTCAGCCGCAGTCGGCTGAGTCACGTCGGCGAACGCCGATCCGGCGTCTGCGACGTCGGCGACGAGATCGCTGTCGCGGAAGGTCATCCACCTCGACACACGGGCCAGTTCCGGCACCGGTGCACCGGATCGAAGCTTCTCCAACTGGAGACACGACAACAGGGTGATCAGCTTGTAGCTCTTGGTGTAGCTGCCATGTTCGATCGACAACAGGAACTCGCCGGCCAGTTCGACGACTTGCTCCTCCTCGGGTGAGAGCACACCAAGTCGTTGCATCAATCCGAACCAGCCACCTTGCTGCTTCAGCTTGAACGGCTCGCCGGAGACCATCGTGAGTTCGAGAGCAGTTGGTCGACGGCCTTCATGCTCGTCGATCCATTGGCGTGCGAGCTCGACCAGCCGGTCGCTAGCACTTGCAGGACCGACCAGCTGTTGAAGCAGGTCGACGACTTCCGGCTCGACGACGATCGAGCATCCCTCGGGCAGGTCGAGTCGTCCACTCGACCCGGTCCCCCTCACCTGCGAGAAGTCGGACTGCCTCCCGATCTGTGAGATTGCGGTACCCAGCCAGTTCAGCGAGTAGCCGGGCCTTGAGCAGGAAGCTGCGGTGGTTGCCGACGAGGTCGATGACTTCGAGGATTTGCTTGCTCTCGCTTCGTCGGAGTCCACGTCCCAGTTGCTGGAGAAACACCACACCTGACTCGGTGGGTCTCAGCATCATCACGAGGTCGATCGAGGGGACGTCGAGGCCCTCGTTAAAGAGATCGACGGTGAAGATCATCGAAACGCTGCCTTCTTCGAGTCGATCGATCAACTCGGCGCGAGGAGATGAGCTCCCGCCCGAGTGAACGGCGACCGCGGCGACCCCGTTGCGGCGGAAGAAGTCGGCCATGAAGTCGGCATGGGCGATGGTGCAGCAAAAGCCGAGCGCTCGCCGAGCGGAACCGTCCAGCGCAGCCCACTCGTCGAGCACTTGTTGTGCACGCTGTTGGGTCGCAATCTGGGCGGTGAGTTCCTCCGGGTCGAAGCGGCCGTTTCGCCACGGGATGTGCTCGTAGTCGGCGACGTCGGGGATCGCGCGGTAGCGGAACGTGCTGAGAAGTTGGCGGTTGATGCCCTCGACCAACCCGCAGTCGTAGATGAGGTTGTCGCTGCAGAGCGCGAGGAGGTCGGCGTTGTCGGCTCGTGACGGTGTCGCGGTGAGGCCGAGAAGGAACTCTGGGCGGAAGTGTGCGATCACCTTGCGATAGGTGTGCGCCGCTGCGTGGTGGAACTCGTCGACGACGATGTAGTCGAAATCGTCGGCGTCGAAGTGCCCAAGGTTGCGGTGTAGCGACTGCACACTGGCGAACACCACGTCTCCGTCGGGGTCGCGTTCGTCGCCGGTGAACAACGTGAGCTGGCCACCGGGTCGAATCTGGCGATAGACGTCGCGGGCCTGCTTGAGGATCTCATCCCGATGGGCGACGAAAAGGACCCGCCGGAACTCTGGCCGCGTCGAGTCGAATGCGGCAAGCCACGTCTTGCCGAGGCCGGTGGCCATGACGACAAGGCCAGCGCTGTGCCCGTCGAGCCTTGTCGCCGTGAGCGCGCTCAGTGCTTCGACCTGCACGCTCCATGGCTGGATGGGCTTCTCTGCTTCGGCCTCAAGTTCCGCAATTGCCGGGAGTTCATCCGGGGTCGCCTGGGCGCCGTCATCAATGGCGAGCCTCCGAGCAGCCCTCGTTTGCTCGTACTCGGCCAGCCAGCCCGCCGTGAGGGGAAGGGACCGCTCATCTGTCCAGAGCCGCTCGAACTGGCCGATCAAGTTGCCGACCTCCCGAGTCTCGATGTTCCACTCGACGCCCGTGCTGATTCCCGAGTAGCTGAGGTTGCTGCTGCCGACGAAGGCGACGCCGGCGCCCGATTCCGATGACGAGAAGATGTATGCCTTCGGATGAAAGCTCGTTGAAGGGTCGCTGAAGACACGCGCCTCAAGCCTCCCCGGTCCGTCGCTGTCGAGCCGGTCGAGGAAGAAGCCGAGCGCGGTCGGAGTCGGTGACCTGTAGATAGTCGGTCGTCAGCAGGCGAACGTGGGCGCCTCGGGCGAGCGCGTCATCGAGTCGGCCCTTCACGATGTCGATCCCTGACCGCATCACGAAGCTCACCAGGAGATCGATCCGATCGAGATCCGCCCGGATCAGACACCGGAGTAGTTCCACGCGGAGGTGCCCGTCGAACTGCGTGATCAGTGTCGGAGCCGGCCGGGCCCTTGGACCAGTTGGTACCTTGTAGTTGCCTCGCTCCGGGATGACGTGCCTCACACCACCACGAGGGTCGGGCACGTCTCCGTCGAACCGAGGGATGACATGCAGGTGGAGATGCCCAACGGTCTGGCCCGCGGCTTGGCCCGTGTTGAAGCCGACGTTGTACCCATCGGGATCGTACTCCGCGTCGAGCCGGCGCTTGATGTCGTCAACGAGCTCAAATATTGCGAGCCGCTCGGTCGGCGTCGCTTCCCACCACTCGGCGATGAGCCGACGCGGAACGACCAGTGTGTGGCCGGGGCTGACTGGGTACGCGTCCGCGAATTGCGAAGGCCAGTTCGTTGCTCCCAACCCAGCCACTGGGATCGAGGTCGAGGAAGACCGACACGCTCGCTGACAGTAGCGAGCCTGGACCGAACGCCCACGCCTGGCAGCGTTCCGTCGCACAGGGCTCACTCCATCGGAACCCCCACGATGCACGCACTGATCCCCTGGTCGAGCGGCGCAGCGATCGGGAGGCGTGACATCGCCCTTGTACGGCCCGCAGGGTGAGGGGCGAGTTGCGGAGCCGGTCGTCGGCCTGCCGGAGCAGCACGTAGCGCCGCCCGGCGGCGAGCCGCCCGCTCCTCCTCCAACGCCGGTGCCACGAGGTCCAACCATGCCTGGGCGACGAGATAGCCGTCGGGTCGCTCAGCGGGGTCGTCATCGATGGCCAGCTTCCGCAGCCGGCGCCATTGATCGGCAGTCTCGTGGTCGCCAGCACGGTCGGCTGCCCTGGCCCAATCGGCTGTCAGCACCGCCATCTGCTCGAGGGCTCGCTGCATCCGGCGTGGCAGCATCGCCCGCTCGGCTCTTGCTGCCGCCGACAGGAACCGATCGAGCACTGCCTCGGCCTGAGGGTCGAACGGCAGTCTCGGTGGATCGTCGCCCAAGAGGGACCTCAGCCGATTGGCGATCTCGTCCAACTCGACGATCGGAGCTGGCGAACGATCATCCAACAGCATCCATCGGGGAGCGCCGTGCTGGGTTCCTGCAACCGCGAAGAACGCCCACGGCTCACCCGCAGCGACCGGACTCACGCGGGCAAGCACCCGATACGTCGAGCGCCGATACTCCCGGTAGACCACCGCCGGCACGAGTGACGTCGGACCCTGCACCAACTGTCGAACCGGGTCGAGCGCGTCGTGAATGCCGTCCCACGTCTCCGCTGCCGACTCGCACCGCTCGATCTCCTCGCCGACGTCGATGATCACATCGCTGTCGACGCCCGGCACGGGCAGGTTCGACCCCAGCAATGCGCTGCTCTCGGCGGCCCGCTCGGCCAACAACTCATTCGCCCTGGTCGCAAACGCTGCGCCGTCGTCGGGCCACCACGCCTTGATCACGTCGTACGGGCTGTCCATGCGATCCACTCGGCCCACGCGCTGCTCGGCGACTCGCAACGTCGTCGGCAGATCGAGGTGGACGATCGCCGAGGCTCCCTGCAGGTTCAAGCCTTCGTTCATCGCGTCGGAACACAATGCGATCGCCGTCTCCTGTGACTCGCGGGCGAACAAGCGACTCACGCTCTTGCGGGCTTTCGTGTCGGCACCGGTCGCCACCACCACGCGCGCCGATGCACCGTCGAGCAGTGGCCTGATCGCAGAGAGCGTGATCAGGTGCCGGTCGAAGGCGAGCACCCGCTCGTGGCGCTCGGCCAGCACGGCAACACCGATCAACCGGCCCCCTCGACCGAGCTTCCGGGGACGACCGCGGCGGCGTCGGTCGACGAGGTCCGTTTCGAGCTGGCGGCTGTCGGGCTCTCCGACGATGAGGTCGGTGAACGATTGCGTTTCGCCGGGCTCGACGACCTCTGAGCGGTCCGACCCGACCGGCGCCCCGACGGCCCCGGAACCCTGCGACACCCCTCGCGTAGAATTGCTCGTGTTCATCCAGATGACCCGAGAGACCCGGCTCGACGACGGTCAGACAACCGGCCCGCAGGGGCACGGTGCCAATGCCGGATCCGATGAGGAGGAAACCATGACCACACCACCACGTTTCACCAGCCGCTCCGACGGTGCCGGCGACGGCCTCGACGCCGACGAGTTGCTCGAACTCGGCCACGGCCTGAGCGACCTCGGCCGGGTCGACGAGGCCTTCGACCACTACGTCGCCGCCGGCGCGTTGTTCGCCGCGGTCGGCGACCGCGAGGGCACCGCGCTCGTCGACATGAACATCGGGATCATGGCGCTCGACGTCGGCGACTACGAGCGGGCGCTCGACCTGCTCACCGCGGCCGCCGAGGTGTTCGTCGACGATCCCGACCCGGCGAACCTGCACGCCTGCTGGCTGTCGATGGGCCCGGCCCTGCGCGAGCTGCGGCGGTTCGACGAGGCGCGGATCGTCATGGAACGCCTCGTCGGCGCCCAGCGCGAGTCCGGTGACCCCGAAATCCTCGGGCACTCGCTCGTCAACTTCGGCAACCTGCTCGGTGCGATCGACGAACGCGATGCGGCCCGCGAGTGCTACCTCGAGGCGATGAGCCTGTACCGCAACCTCGGGCTGGCGGGTGACGAGGCGGTCTGCCTCAGCTCGCTCGGCACGCTCGCCCGCAGCGACGGCCAGTTCGATCTGGCAGCCTCGCTCCAGGCGCGAGCGATCGACGGGTTCGCCGCCGCTGGTCGGCCGTGTGACGTCGCGATCGCCCAGTACGGCTTGGCGGTCACGTGCCTACACCTCCATCGTTGGGCGCCAGCGAAGGATCTGGCCGAGCGGGCGACGGGCGTGCCGGGCACGGACATCGATCCCGGCCTCGTGCTGTCGGTCGCGCTCGAACACCTCGGCGACGCCGACGGCGCCGAACGGGAGCGGCTCGGGTTCCATGAACGCAACGACGCGGCGACGATCGCCGAGGAACTGGCGGTCCTGCCATGACCGGCTACGACGTCATCGGCGACGTGCACGGGCACGCAGACAAGCTGGTCGGGCTGCTGCCGGCCTCGGCTATCGGGAGCGCAACGGCGCCTGGCGCACTCCGACCGCCAGGCGGTGTTCGTCGGCGACCTCGTCGACCGCGGCACGCAGCAGCGTCGAGACGGTGCGCATCGCCCGTTCGATGGTCGAGGCCGGCTCCGCGCAGATCGTGCTCGGCAACCACGAGTTCAACGCGATCGCGTACGCCACGTGGAGCGAGGAGCGCTCCGACTTCTGCCGGTCACGCACCGGCGAGAGGGGCAAGAAGCACTACGACCAGCACGAGGAGTTCATCGCCGAGATCGGCCTCGACAACGCCGAGGCCAGGGACATGCTCGACTGGTTCCGGACCATCCCGCTGTGGCTCGACCTCGGCGGGCTGCGCGTCATCCACGCCTGCTGGAGCGACGTCGACATCGCCCACCTCGCCGGGCTCGTCTCGCCGACCGGTGGCGTGACCGACCAGATCGTCGTCGACGGCACCGACCCAGAACGCGAACACCGCCACCTACAAGGCGATCGAGACAGTCCTCAAGGGTCCGGAGGTCGACCTCGGCGGGCGGGTGTACCTCGACAAGGGTGGCCACGAGCGCCGGCAGGCCCGCCGTCGCTGGTGGGCCCCCACCGCCACCACGTTGCGGTCGGCCGCTCTGATCCCCGGCGGCACCAACGGCACCGACGGCGAGCCGTTTCCCGACCTGCCCGACGAGCCGCTCGACGGTGTCAGCCACGCCTACACCGGCGACGTGCCCGTCATCGTCGGGCACTACTGGGAGACCGGCACGCCGACGGTCTACGGACCCAAGGTCGCCTGCGTCGACTACAGCGCCGGCAAGGGCGGCCCGCTCGTCGCCTACCGATGGGATGGCGAGCCCGACCTGGCCGACGACCATTTCGTCAGCTTCTGAAACCAGCACTTCCGAACGGAGACCCCGATGGCCCTGCTCTACGACCCCGGCACACGCATGCCCACCCACCGATCCGACTTTCCCGCGATGTCGTGGCTGATCTCATGGCCCGACGGCCCCTGGCACCTGCACGACCTCGAGGTCGGCGGCACGGTGCTGCTCGTCGACACCACGGCCCAGCGCATCGTGTGGGAGAGCCGAGTCACGCACGCGTTCGCCGTGCCGTACGAATCGGTCGACGATCTCGCCGTCGAGATCCTCCGTCGATGGGGCCTCGTCGTCGAGACGCCCGAGATGGTGCCCGGCGGCTTCAGTATCGGATGGCGAGCCGAGTGTGTCGCTCGACTCGATCGGGAAGGGCTGGACGTCCCGGCGGTGTCCTCCACGGACGACCTCCGACTCACGGGGTTCGACCAGAGCGCTCACATGTCGGCGGCGTTCAACCGGCGATGGGCGATCGGCGACGACCGCGACGTCTTCTGTACGGGGCGGCCGCCGTTGGGCTGGTTCGGGCCCGACTGACTCCCGTTCCCAGCCGCAAGGACCGGCGTCGGACGTCGCTCAGGTCGTGATGAGTTGCACCTCGACGAGTCCGTCGGCTCGTTGCGCCAGCACTTCGTCGGCGGTGACGAGGGTGGCTCCGATCTGCCGCGCAGCAGCAGCGATCCAGGCGTCGTTGCCTCGGAGGCGAGCCTGGCGAGCATCGGCGTAGTGGTCGAGGATCGCCTCGTCGACGGGCAACTGACGGAACGTTTGCGCTCGGCGCAGCGTCCGCTCCCGGGCCGCACGAGTCGAAGCGTTGGGCGAGAGAGCGATTCCGACGTGCAGCTCCGCAATGGTGACGAACGAAACAAACGGCCGGTCGCCGGCTCCGCGAATGAGGTCGGCAACGGGCTTGCTCGCCCGCTCGGTGAGCGACACCACGGCCGACGTGTCGAACAGCAGCGTCACGCTTGACCGAGACGACGATCGTCGGTGTCGTCCTCATCGCGTCGGAGACGCTCGATCTCGGCGAGCAGTCCACTGTCGTGTGGATCTGCGGTGATCTCGTCGAGCCAACGATCGAGATCGTCGACCTCGGGCTCGATCGGAAGAATCCGGGCGATCGGATGACCCCGCCGGGTGAGCACCACCTCGACGCCTCGTTCGACGGCATCGATCACCGACTTCGTGTCGTTGCGCAGATCTCGGATCGCCACGTGCATACCGACACCGTAGCACCTGAAATGCGACAGCAGGTCGGGGAGTCGGAGGAGTGTTGTCGATCGGAGAGCGGCGCCCTGTGGACAACCGATCGCGCTTATTCCTTTAGTTTCGGAATAGGCTCGCGGCTTCCGTAACTCAAGGAATTACTGCTGTGTTGTTTGAATGTCCCGTGCCAACCGATCGAGAGGTGGAGGTCATCGAGCAGATCACCGCGATCCGCCAAGCGACCTCGCACATCCTGGCGCCCACACGGCGGTGGCTTCGACCATTGCGACGCACGGCGTTCGCCCGGAACATTCAGGCGTCGAACTCGATTGAAGGCCACCACGTCAGCCTCGACGACGCGCTGGCAGCGGCGTCCGACGGGATTCCGGACGAGGCCGACCCCGACGACTTCCTCGCCGTGAGGAACTACGGCGACGCCATGACCTACGTGATCTCCCTCGCCGAAGATGAGCACTTCGCTCACGGCGTCGATGTCATCCGCAGCCTGCACTTCATGATGATGAAGCACGACCTCGGTGCCCGAGCCGGCAAGTGGCGCACAGGGCCGGTCTACGTGTGGTCGACCATCGCCAACGAGACGGTCTACGACGGCCCACCATCGGATGATGTCCCCGAGCTCGTCGCCGAGCTCGTCGACTGGCTCAACGGCGATGGGGCCGACGTCGATCCACTACTCCGCGGCGCGATGGCGCACCTGAACCTCGTCATGATCCACCCGTTCAAGGACGGCAACGGGCGCATGTCCCGAGCTCTCCAGTCGCTGGTCCTCGCTCGTGATCACATCGTCGCCCCGGAGTTCGCCAGTATCGAGGAGTACCTCGGTCGCAACACTCCCGCGTACTACGGCGTCCTCGCTGATGTCGGCCAGGGCTCCTGGCGTCCCGATGGCGACGCTCGTCCCTGGGCTCGCTTCGTGCTGACAGCGCACCTGCGCCAGGCCGAGACGGTCCGCCGCCGACTCGCTGAGGCTGACCGCACGTGGTCGGCCCTTGCTGATCGCGTCGATGAGTTGGGGCTCGATCAGCGCCTCACCAGCTCCGTGTACTTGGCGGCGACGGGACGTCGGGTCCGGCGCCACGATCACATCGAGTTCGCAGAAGTCAGCGATCGGGTCGCCAGCGCTGACCTGAAACGCCTGGTCGACATCGGTTTGCTCAACGCAGTCGGCGAGAAGCGCGGCCGTTACTACGTGGCGAGCCCCGAGGTGACAGAGATCCGGGCGAGCTGTCGCGAGCCGCAGGTCACCATCGCCGATCCGTTCGCCTGACGACCCATCTGCGGGGCAAACCGCCTTGCCCGGTGATCTTCTGTCCCGGCGATGGCAGCGCGTTCGAGCATGTTGGCGGTGATGGAGAGGTTGTGTGCCAACGGCGAGGGTGTCGCCTCGGGCCCGCCTCAGGGCTCGGGCAACCGGTCGGGGTAGGTGACGTCGATCTCGGAGATCGTGGTCGGGAAGTCGGAGGAGTTGTTGGTGATGAACCGGTCAGCGCCAACGGACACGGCGGTGGCCAGGTGCACGGCGTCGGCGGCGCGCAGCCCGTAGGCCGCCCCGAGCGTGGTGGCGAGCAAGGCGACCAACTCGTCGACTGGTCGCAGATCGAGGCGCGCCAGAAATGCGGCGAGCGCCTCGGCTTCGTCGTCGGCGCCATCTCGAGTCGGTTTCGTCAGCAGCTCGGGAATCAGCAGCACCGAGCCGGTTCCGGCGACCCGTCCGGTGGTTGCCGGCCCCTCGTCGTCGAACAACGCACAGACCCGTCTGCCGAGCGGGTGATCGGGCACCGCTGCATAGATCAGTACGTCAGCATCGAACGCATCCACGCGGCCTCCGGTCAGCGCGCACGGCGAGACGAGGCGACATCGCGTACCAGGCTGTCCGCGCGATCGGATGCGATCGCCGGAACGTCGGACAGCCGAGTTGCCCGACCTCGATCCACCAAGCTGCGCAGCTGCTCTGCGTCTGCCAACGCACGATCCGCTCGGCGCAATCGAACGGCATCGGGACGCAGCACGACAGCCACCGCCACCCCGTGGCGCGTGATCGTGACCTCCTCACCGGCGGTCACCCGATCGAGAAGTTCAGGAAGCGTGGCTCTGGCCTGACTGACGGACAAGATGGACATCAGAAGAAGTGTACATCCCTGTACGTCGATGTACATATCGTTCGGCGAGCCACCCATCTCACCACTGGCTCGCCGCGCGTCGTTGCGGTGCTCCGCCGAACCACCTGGTCCGGTGCCAGCCCACGCAGGACCGCGACCTCGGTGGCGTCATAGAGCCCGCTCCCGATCATCGTGGTCGCCATACCGGTGACACTCTTCACGTGGGGTGGCACAGATCGGCCGAAGTTGTGCGCCGTCGCGCTCACGCCGCAGCCAGCCTCCAGATCGTTCGCTGGATCGTCGGACCGCCCATTGGCGAGGGGCTTGGTCGAGCTCGCTCGACCTCGACGTACTCAGGGGCTGCCCCAGGGTTCCGGGACCGGCACGTCACGCGTCCGCGGACAGCGTGACGAACTGAGCGAACCAGCGACCGCTCCGCAGGCCCGAGTCGCCGGCCCTCGATCGAGGCTCGATCACCACTCCGTCGTTGCATGCATGGCGTGGCATCATCAGGTCGATGAGGTTGCAATTCGGTGAGGGCGACGAGGACGAGTACTGGGCGACCAAGGGGCAGCTCCTCGCCGAGATCGAGGACTCGATGCGCTCCGACGGCGGCGAGGTGGACGGCATCGACGAGGCGGTGTCGTCGATCGCACTTCTGCTCGACTGGCGGTGGAACTATTCCAGCGGGCAACTCGACGACTGGCATCTCGGCGACGTCGACGATTTCCTGCTCGACTGGGCTCCCCGCAAGTACTCGGCGCCGCCCGAGGCCGGCGCCGAGCTGTGCGCGGCCGTCGCCGACTTCTTCCTCCACATGGGGGGACGTGACCGCCTCACCGGCGGTCCCGACCGCGCCGCCGCGCTGATGGCGCACGCCCACGCGATCAGCCCGGACGTTGTCGAGGCGATGGGCGACCAGTCCCGATTCGGGCTCGCCAAGTCGATGTTCTCGACGCCACTGACAGGCGCCGACGGCGACCCGCTGGCCGACGTCGCACGGCTGCTCGAGCGCGGCGATCTCGACGAGGACCAACTCCAGGCGCTGCTCGACGAACGGATGGCTGCCTTCAACGCGCTGTCGAGGGAGCAGCGCACCGCCATCACCGATGGCACGCTTGGCGACCACTCCCGACTCCCGCAACGCATCAGCATCCCGGTCGTCGCGATCGCCCCGACCGCCGAGGAGCTCGAACGAAGCATCGGCGCGTCGCGTCTGATCACGATGATCGACGCGCTCATCGACCACATCGGACCGAAAGGCATCGCCGTCACGTCGGCGGGCAACCTGCGCCTGGCTGATGCGAAGGGCCTGGTCGGCCTGCTCGGCACCGACGACGAATTCGAACCCCACCTTCCGTGGAAGGACGGCCCCGAGCCGGTGCGCACCTCGACCGACCTGCCTCAGTTGACGCTCGTGTTCGACGCTGCCGAGGCCGCCGGCGCCTTCGATCGCCTCAAGACCAAGGTCAAGGTCGACCCCGACTGGTTCGAAATGTCCATCGTCGAGCGCGCCGTCGAGATCATCGACGGGGTCATCGACCTGCGGCCGCTCTCCCACGCAACACACTGGCAGCCGCTGTACGAGATCACCGCACTGATCGAAGACGGCATCCCGCACTGGCTCGCCATCGCATTGCCGGAGGGTGCCGAGATCCAGGTCGAACCGATCGTCGACCAGGCGATCGACCTCGTCGGCTCCGAGTACCAACGCAGCGGCACGTTGTTCTCGAGTACGGAGTTCATCAAGTGGTACGTGACCGAGCAGGTCTCCGCGGTGTTCGCTCTGCTCGAGTTCGCCGGCCTCGTCGAGTGGCAAGACAGTGTCGAGACGACCGACGACCGTGAACGTTCGATCCGCTCGGGCGGCTGGTTCCGCCTCACCCCGCTCGGGCGTCACACGATGGTCGACCACATCCGTCTCGCCGGCTACGACTTCCCGACCCTCGACGACCTCGGCGGGGCCAGCGCCGAAGCAGTCGTGAACGCGCTGCTCACCACGTCGACCGACGCCGACGAACTGCTCGATCGCTGGCGTCCCGACGACTCGACCGAGGACCGCGCAGCTGCCCTCGCCGAGTTCGCGATGGACGCCGAACTCCCCGAGCAGCGTCTATTGACCATGGAGCTGCTCGCTGCCCTGGAACCGTTGAGTGATGTTGCCCCGGTGGTCCGCCAGATGCTCGACTCTCCGCTGTCGGGCCACGCGGCGATGTTCCTGCTCTCCAACGACCTCGCCACCCCCGAGGACCTGGGCGCCTTCCTCGACATCGGCCCGATGGTCGACCTGCTCTCGACGTTGCTCGACGAACCCGACGTGCTCGCCAGCATGTTCCTCACCTCCTACGGCGCCATGGATGGCGACCTCCTCGAAGAGCTCTGGCGCCACGACCAGCCCGAGACCATCGCAATCCTCGAAACGCTCGGCGCCCACCTGCCCGACCGCAAGCTCGCCAAGGCCGCCCGCAAGGCCGCCCTCAAACACCGCAGTTGGATGGCCAACCTGCAACGGTGACCGTTCTGCTCTTGTTGTCCTGAACGACATGCCCATGCAGCCGACGAGCACACGTCGTGAGTCGCTCCGACAGCGGCTGCCGATGACGCAGACCGAGTTCGCGAGTCTGCTCGGTGTCTCGCAGGCGGCGGTGTCGCAGTTCGAATCGGGATCCCGATCGCCAGGCGGTCGCACATCGGCGTTCCACGACCGACTCGAAGCCGCCATTGCGTCCGACGTGTTGACCGAAACGATCGATGGACGGACCACGACGATGCCCGCACATCGGTGGACCCGGGTGATCGATCCGAGCGACGTGGGCACCGTCTCGTTGCCGGCACGCCTCGACTGGTCACCGAGGATGCTGTCGGGATGGGACCACGCCGACGAGGTGCACCGGCGTGAGATCTACGGGATCGTGATGGATGTCGGCGACGCACTCGACATGCAGATGTTCATCGACCCTGACGAGGTGATGAAGTGGTCCGGCGATCTGGATGTCGCCCGCCGCGTCCGGCCGGCCTTCGACCGCCTGATCGAGCGGCTCGCCGCCGCGACGGCCCGTGCCTGAAGCGCTGAGCCGGTCTCAACGTCGCATCGTGGCCGATGGTTCGTGATCGCGGGTGGCGTGGCCAGCGCAGCTCATGTGGCGCCGCGAGCGCGGCACGTGGTTCACGAATGGTTGAACCTTCAGATGGTCGTTTCGCTCATCGCAGGGAGTGTTCTGGTGGTCCATTCGTACCATTGTTTTCATGGATCTGGGGCCGCTTCCGACACCGGCGGAGACCGCTGGATTGTCGGGTGCCGACCTCGATCGGGCCTTGGTCGATCTCGAGGTTGCTCGGCGCCAGTTGGAGGCGGCGTATGTGGCGGTCCTGGATCGCGCCGACACCGACGGGCGTTTCCGTCACGACGGTCACGCATCGGTGCGCGGCTGGGCGATGGCGCTCACCAACGCCTCGCCGACCGAGACCAAGCGGCGCCTGCAGACGATGCGTGCCCTGCGCGAGCTTCCCGAGACCAGCCGTGAGCTTGCGGATGGCACGATCGGGGTCGACCAGGTCCGTGAGATCGCCAAGCTCCACGCCAATCCCCGCCTTCGCGAGTTGGTCGTCGACGGCGACACCCGTCTGGTCGAGCACTCCCGTCAGGACTTCGTGTCCTTCAGCGAGGTGCTGCACCGCTGGGAGCAGTTCGGCGACCCGCAGGGCGCCGAGCGCCGTCACGTCGCTGCGCACGAGGGTCGTGACGCGGTGATGTTCGAGCGTGACGGTGTGGTCCACGTGCACGCCAAGTGCGGCACCGGCCAGGGCGCGGCGCTGATGGACATCTTCCAACACCAGTGTGATGCCGAGTTCCTCGCCGACTGGGAACAGGCGCAGATCGCCGCCGCAGTCGACGGTGGCGACCCGATGAGTCATCTTGCCCGCACCGATGCGCAGCGGCGGATGGACGCTCTGCACCGTCTGGTGGTGCGTGGCTCGGTGGCGTCACCCGACGCGGCGACTCCGGAGCCATTGGTCAACATCGTGATGACCAAGGCCGAGTACGACGCCGAGGTGGCAGCGATGCTGGGCGGTGAACCGGTGGCGCCCGCGACGATCGACGATGTCGACGACAAGCGCTGCGAGACCACCACCGGCGTCACGATCAGCCCGCGCGACGCGGTGATCGCGTCGTTCCTCGGCTACGTCCGACGAGTCGTCATCGACTCCTCGGGGCGGGTCACCGACCTCGGTCGACGGCGCCGGTTCACCGGTGGCGCCCGCGAGGCAGTCCTGCTCGACGGGCGACGATGTCTGTGGCCCGGCTGCGGTCGGGCGTCGTCACGCAACCAGATCGACCACACCCACGAGCACGCCCGTGGTGGTCTGACGACGCCCGAGAACGGTGGCCCCGCCTGCGGCCGCCACAACCGGATCAAGACCCGCGGCTACACCGCCCAACGCGATGCCATCGGCACCTGGCACGTCCACCGCCCCGACGGCACCGAACTCACCGAGCCCGCCGCCGCCTGACCCGGGTACGTCACTCGCCGGCGACGACGCTGAGTTCGATCGAGCAGATCGAGCCGTCGACCAAACCTTCGGCGGTCCGCACCTGCTTCTTCACCGGCAACACGTACGTCCCACGCTTGGTGTCGGGGAAGACCGAGGTGCGCCACGTCGTCGAGCCGACCACCACCTCGACACGCAACGAACCGAACCCGGCCTCGAGGTGGCCGTAGCGCTCGTCGATGTCGTCGGCCACGTCCTCGGGAAGGCTCACGAAGAACCAGGCCGCCGACCCCTGGTGCTCCCACAACTCCGAGTCGAATCGATACGGCTCCGTGCCCATCGAAGGACGGTAGCGCCGCTGACCGCCCGACCGGCCGTGCCCGGGCTGCCCCGCTGATGTGCTCAGATGAGCGACATCGCCGGGACAGACCCGGCCGGTAGCGAGGAGCACGACATGTCACCACGATCGATCGGACTCGACGACGGATTGTCGGCCTACATCGGCGCGCATTCCACGCCACCCGACGCCGTGCGGCGCCAGCTGATCGAGCGCACCGAAGCGCTCGGTGGCGTCTCCGGCATGCAGATCGCACCCGAGCAGGGCGAGCTCCTCGCGATGCTGACCTCGCTCGTCGGTGCCCGCTTCGCCGTCGAGGTGGGCACGTTCACCGGCTACTCCTCGCTGTCGATCGCGAGCGGCCTCGCCGAAGGAGGACGCCTGCTGTGCTGCGACGTCAGCCTCGAGTGGACCGACATCGCCCGTGAGCACTGGGCGCTCGCCGGCGTCGACGATCGCATCGAACTGCGTATCGCACCGGCGATCGAGACGCTGCGCGCCCTGCCGGCCGACACCGTCGTCGACTTCGCGTTCATCGACGCCGACAAGGGCGGCTACCTCGACTACTACGAAGAACTCCTCGCCCGGCTCGCACCGCACGGTCTGATCTGCGTCGACAACACCCTGTGGAGCGGTGCGGTGATCGACCCCGCCGTCACCGACGACAACACCGAGGCGCTGCGTCGCTTCAACGACCACGTCGCCGCCGATGCCCGAACCCGACAGGTGATCGTGCCGATCGGCGACGGTCTCACACTGATCCGTCGGGCCTGACCGTCAGTCGGCGACGCCGAACGCGGCGGTCACCTTCGTCGGGTGGAGGCTGGCGGGGGCCCTCGCTGGTGAGCGACCGACCCTTGCCGGTACGGGTGCCATGCAGGACGAAGCTGCGGACTCGGAGCGGTCGACCACGACACGCTCGCTCAGATCGATGCGGGGCTTCGCCTGGTGCTCGACCTCATCGCCTGACGATGACTGGTGGTATCCATTCAGATACCAGATGAGTACCATGAGGGAGATGGATGCAGCGCGGTTGATCCGGATGGCGCGGCGGAGGGCAGGCCTCTCGCTGCGCGAACTCGCTCGACGCGCGCGCACCTCGCACTCGACGCTGGCGGCGTACGAGCGGGGTCGCAAGACACCCAACGTCGACACGCTCGACCGAATCCTCACCGCATGCGGCTTCCACGTGAACGTCACGCTCGAGGCACGACCGGCCGACGTCGCCGTCGATCCGGTCGCTCGTGGGCGTGAACTGGTCGAGGTGCTCGACCTGGCCGAGATGTTTCCGGCGCGGCACAGCCCCACGCTCACCGCCCCCAAGTTCGGTGATGTGGCATGACCGACGCGCCCTCCTTGGCCGACAAGATCGTCGCCATCCACGAGGCGCTCGACACGGCCCGCCTGCCTCACGCATTCGGTGGAGCGCTGGCGCTCGCGTGGTGCACGCAACGCGCCCGCGGCACCATCGACATCGACCTCAACGTGTTCGTCCCGTCTGAGCACACCGCCGATCTCCTCGCGGCGTTGCCTCCTGGGATCTCGGCCACAGACGAGGCGGTCGCGCAACTCGAAGCCGACGGTCAGGCCCGCCTCTGGTGGACGAACACTCCGGTCGACGTGTTCCTCGACACCACGCCGTTCCACCTCGACGCCGGCGGGCGCACCCGAACCGAACCCTTCGCGGGACACGATGTCCCGTTCCTCGCCTGCAGAGACCTGGCGGTGTTCAAGGCCTTCTTCGACCGCACGAAGGACTGGGCCGATCTCGAGGAGATGCAGGCCGCCGGCACCCTCGACATCGAGGCCGTCGCCGGTGTGCTCGTGCACTACCTCGGACCCGACGACCCCCGCGTCGCTCGCCTCCTCGCGCTCACCTGAACCTCGGGCCGAGTTCGCCGACTGCAGTTCATTACGGAATACGTCCCGGATTCCGGGACGTATTCCGTAGTGATGTGTCAGATCGTCGGTGCAGCGGGGTTTCGAGCGGTTCGAAGACGACGACCGGCGTGTCGGCCCGACGGGCAGCGGCGTAGGCGTCGAGCCCCTCGTCGATGGCGGCCCACCGGTGCCACAGGCGATCGCGCTCGTCGCCCTCGACCCTGCGGGCACGCACCGGGCGCTCCGGCTCACCCTTGCGCCGGATGACCACGTCGGGATGTGCCTCGAGGTTCAACCACCACGCCGGCCGACCTTCGTCCCAGCCGTTCATCGCGAGCACGACGGGTGACGAATCGTCCTCGATGTACCCGACGATGACGCCGCGCGGTTCGCCCGACTTCCGGCCGACCGTCCTCAGGTGCATCGCGCCCCAACCGCGCTTGCTCTGCGGGGTCCACAACACGCGTGGGCCGAGGATGCGGTACGCGAATCGGTGGACCCGCCAGAAGAGGTGCTTGAACCACGCCGGCGGCAACTTTGGCGGCTCGTTCGTCCGAGTGTCCATGTCGTCCTCCTTCCGTCACCCACCAGTCTTCGCCTCGTCGGCAGCCACTGGCAGGGCCCGAGGTCCACACCGGTCGTCGAGAACGACCTACGAGGTCGGTGAAACCAGGCGGACCGTGGGGAAGGAGGTGCGGTAGCGCCTGACGTCCCGTGTCAGGAGCTCGAGGTCCGCAACCGCTGCGTGGGCGCCGATGTAGAAGTCGGCCAGCGTCGTCGACCGTGTGCCCAGATGCTGTCTCTCGGCTGCTCACCATCAGCCGTTCCAGGCCAGGAGCTTGTCGAGCAGCCAGTTCGGCCCGACGACGCTGCCGCCCGCCGCTCGCACCCGCTCGGCCAACCCGCGGTCGGCGGTGGCGACGACAACCTCGGCGTGCGAGGCGGCGATCGCTGCGATCGTGTCGTCGCCCTCGCCGGGCACGTGCGCCACGACGACACCGTCGAGGTCGGATTCGGCGGCTCCGCGCCGGAACTGGCCTTCGAGCACCACGGTCACGGGAGGTTCCAGCGCGCCGGCGGTCACCGCCGCTCGCACCTGTTCGGCGAAGCGTCGTGCGGCGCCCGGCCGATCACGCCACCACCCCGTCGGCCGCGACCCGATCACATTGGCCGCATCGATCACCAGCATTCGTACAGCCTCGCACCCCCGCCCGAAGCGCAACGTTTGGTGTCTGACACCAAACGTTGCGCTGCCGCGAGCGTTCGCTCTACGCGAGGCTGTCGGAATGCTCGACGCCTCGTTGACCGAACCGGCCCACCGCATCGCCGCTGTGCTGCGCGAACGGGGTGAGACGGTCGCCGTCGCCGAAGGATCGGCCGGCGGTCTGGTCTCCGCAGCGTTGCTGTCGGTGCCTGGCGCATCGGCGTACTACCTCGGCGGCGCGGTGATCTACACCGCCGCCGCGTACCGGGCATGGATGCACGGCGCCGTCGAGCGGCCGTCGGGAATGCGGGGAGCAACCGAGGCATTCGCCGACCACCTCGCACGATCGGCCGCAGGCGCGCCTCGACGCCACCTGGGGTCTGGGAGAGGCCGGCGCCGCGGGCCCCGCGAACCCCTACGGCGATCCGGCCGGACACTGCTGGGCGGCGGTGGCCGGTGCCGTCACTGCGACGCAGCACGTGCTCACCGGCATCGACGACCGCGAGGCGAACATGGTCGCGTTCGCTGCCGCCACCCTCGACCTGTTCGAGGCCACCCTGAACTCGATCTGACCGATCAGGTCGACGATGCGACCAGATCGGCGACCGTTCGGTCGATCGAGGTGTGCAGCGCGAGGTGGGTCTCGGTGCGGGTGATGCCGGGGAGTTCGAGGATGCGTTGCAGCACGTCATGGAGGTGCTCGTTCGAGCGGGCGACGATGCGCAGATGGAGGTCGCCGGGCCCGGTGACGGCGTGCACCTCCAACACCTCGGCGATGTCATCGAGGCCCGAGAGGATCTGGTCCTCGCTGCCCTGCGCGATCGCGAGCGTGGCGAACGCAAGCACGCCAAAACCGGCCGCCGTGCGATCGACGTCGGGGCCGAAGCCGACGATCACGCCATCGCGAATCAGCCGATCGAGTCGGGCCTGCACCGTCCCCCTCGCGACCTCGAGCCGTCGTGCCATCTCGACGATCGGGAGATTCGGCGTCGAGCGCAGCAGACCGATCAGCCGAGCATCGAGGTCATCCCATCGATCACTGGTCATTGTGGCCACATTCCAGCGTCCCCATCGCCCGAGACTAGACAATCTGCACAGTGCGATACCGATCGATTGCGCGTTCTGTGGCACGACGAGACAATCAGCATCCCGCACCACGTTCAACCATGGGGGACATCGCATGACCACACTCGACGCCACCACGACCGCGCCGGCAACACGGCTGAAGTGCTGGGACTCGCTCGAGTTCTATGTCGGCAACGCCCGCGCCACGGCAGGCTTTCTCACCGCCGCCTTCGGGTTCGAGGTCACCGCGTACGCCGGCCCGGAGACCGGACGTGACGACGTCGCCTCGTACCTGTTGGAACAGGGCGACATTCGTTTCGTCGTCACCGCTGGGCTCACCCCCGACTCGCCGATCTGGACCCACGTGCGCGAACACGGCGACGGCGCGCAAGACCTCGCCTTCGTCGTCGACGACGCCGCCGGCACCTACGAGGCGGCAATCGCACGCGGGGCGCGCTCGGTGCGCGAACCGTACGAACTGACCGACGACCACGGCACGCTGCGCCTCGCCGCCGTCGGCACCTACGGCGAGACGAAGCACACCTTCGTCGACCGCCGCGACTACCACGGCCACTACTGCCCGGGCTACGTCACCACCGGCCTACCGCCCGCGCCCACGGGGGCGCCGGTGGGCCTCGACCGCATCGACCACGTCGTCGGCAACGTCGAGGTCGGCAAGCTCGACGAGTGGGTCGCCTTCTACGAGGACGTGATGGGCTTCCGCCAGCTCCGCCACTTCGACGAGCACCAGATCGCCACCGAGTACAGCGCCCTGCGATCCACCGTGATGACCAACGACGCCGGCATCACCATGCCGCTCAACGAGCCGGCCCCCGGCCTCAAGCGCAGCCAGATCCAGGAGTACCTCGACACCTACCGCGGGCCGGGGGTGCAGCACATCGCACTCGGCACCAGCGACATCGTGCAGGCGATCACCGCGCTGCGATCGCGCGGCGTCCGGTTCCTCGAAGCGAACGACGAGTACTTCCACGACGTCCGCAACCGGCTCGGATTCCTCGACGTGCCCTGGGACGCGATCGAACAACTCGGCATCCTCGTCGACAACGAGAGCGACGGACACCTGCTGCAACTCTTCACTGAACCGATCACCGATCGGCCGACGGTGTTCATCGAGATCATCCAGCGCGGCGGCGCGAGCGGTTTCGGTGAAGGCAACTTCAAGGCCCTGTTCGAGTCGATCGAGCACGAGCAGGAACGGCGAGGCAACCTGTGACGCAACCTGTGACGGGGGCACGTCCACGCGGCGCGGTGCTCGACATGCCCGCCTACCGTCCGGGACGCTCGTCGGCCGCGGTCGCTGCGGAACACGGGATCCACGATGTCGTGAAGCTCGCCTCGAACGAGTTGCCGTTCGGGCCGCTCCCGTCGGTCGTCGCAGCAATCGAGCTGGCGACACACGACCTGTCGATCTACCCCGATCATCGTGCGACGGCACTCCGCGAAGTCATCGCCGCTGCCGTCGGGGTTCCCGTCGACCATGTCACCGTGGGGGCCGGCTCGGTCGGCCTGCTCCAGCAACTCGCGCTGGCGTACGCCGAACGCGGCGACGCCGTGGCGTTCGGTTGGCCGTCGTTCGAGGCCTACCCGGTCTTCACCTCGCTGGTCGGCGCCGATCCTGCAGCCGTCGCGCTGCGCCGCCAGACCATCGACCTCGACGCACTCGCTGGTGCGGTCACCGCGAACACCAAGCTGGTGCTGATCGCCAACCCGAACAATCCGACGGGAACTGCCGTCGGCACCGACGAACTCGTCGAGTTCGTCGAGCGCGTGCCGCCCGAGTGTCTCGTGGTGATCGACGAGGCCTACAGCGAGTTCGTCACCGACCCACGGGTGCGCAGCGCTGCGCCGCTCGTCGAGCGGTTCGCCAACGTGGTCGTCCTGCGCACCTTCTCGAAAGCTCACGCACTCGCGTCGCTTCGAGTCGGCTACGCGATCGCTCAGCCCGGGGTGGTCGACGTGCTCGACCGCGTGCTGCTGCCGTTCGCCGTCAACGCCCTCGCCCAACGCGCCGCGATCGCGAGCATCGCGGCCGACGACGAGATGCGAGAGCGCGTGGAGACGGTCGTCGGCGAACGCGCCCGTGTCACTTCTGCCCTGCGGCACTCGGGATGGGGAGTTCCAGAGCCGCAGGGCAACTTTGTCTGGCTCGCCGCCGGCGCCGCGTCCACCGACGTCGGCGGCGGGCTGGAGCGGCTCGGTGTCGTCGCTCGGACCTTCGACGACGTCGGCCTCCGGGTGACGGTCGCCGACAGCGACACGAACGATCGCTTCCTCGACGCGTTCGCGAAGGTCGCCGTCGACATCGACCCCAGCGCCTGGCAGCTGCCGACCGGCGACCTCGCCGTGTCGGTCGCGGACCATCTCGATCAACTCGACGACGTGCTCGCCCGGCTCGTGGCCCACGCCGCCGCACCACCGGCGCTCGGGCTCACCGGCGCCGACGACGCCACCGGCGAACAGTGGGACGCCGGACAGGTCTGGGCGCACCTCGCCGAGTTCGGCACGTACTGGCGGCGCGAACTCCGCCTCATCGTCGACACCGCGACGAACGACGGAGGCACGAACGAACCCGTCCCGTTCGGCCGCACGAAACGCGACCCTCGGCGCGTCGCCATGATCGAAACCCACCGCCACGTCGCCACCGAGGAACACATCGCCACCGTCACCCGCGACATCGCTGCGTTCCGCGCCGACCTGGCGGAGATGACCACCGCCGACTGGCAGCGACGAGGCCGACACGAGACACTTGGCGACATGGACATCTGGAGCTTCCTGCGCCACTTCGTGACGGGCCACTACGCCGAGCACGCCGATCAGCTCGACGGGCTGCGCCGCGATGGGTGACGACGCCCTGACCTCATGGGTCGACATCGCGCCGGGATCGCCCTTCCCGCTCCACAACCTGCCATTCGGCGTCGCGCGGCGGACCGACGGCACGGTCGGTGCCTTCGTGGCGATCGGCGAACAGGCACTCGACCTCGCCGACGCGGTCGGCACCGGATTCCTCGAGGACACCCCGGCCGAGTACGGCCTCCTCGACGCCCGCGGCACACTCAACGGATTCGCCGCCGCCGGTCGCACGGCACACGCCGCGTTGCGTCGACACCTGATCGAACTGTTCACCGACGATCGACGGGCGGCGCAGCTCTCGCCGTCGCTGACACCGCTCGACGAGTTGACGATGCTGCTGCCCGTGGAGGTCGGCGACTACGTCGACTTCTACTCGTCGCTGCACCACGCCACGAACCTCGGCCGGCTGTTCCGCCCCGACGGTGAACCGCTGCTGCCCAACTGGCGGCACCTGCCGGTCGGCTACCACGGACGGTCGGGCACCGTCGTCGCCGACGGCACCGACATCGCCCGCCCGAGTGGCCTCCGGCTCGTCGACGGCGAACCACGATTCGGTCCGACCAACGCGCTCGACATCGAACTGGAGGTCGGCTTCGTCGTCGGAGCGCCGTCGGATCTCGGCCGCCCGATCGCGACGTCGGACGCCGACGAGCACCTCTTCGGGCTGTGCCTCGTGAACGACTGGTCGGCCCGCGACATCCAGGCCTACGAATACCAGCCGCTCGGCCCGTTCCTCGGCAAGAGCTTCGCCACGTCGATGTCACCGTGGATCGTCACCCTCGACGCGCTCGAACCGTTCCGAGTCGATCCACCTGCTCAGGATCCGCCCGTCGCCGACTACCTGCGCACCACCGGGCCGACCGCGTTCGACCTGTACCTCGAGGTGGAGCTGAACGGCACCGTGATCAGCTCCGTCGGCTTCGCCGACACCTACTGGAGTGCCGCCCAACAGCTCGCCCACATGACCGCCAACGGGGCGAGCGTCCGCTCCGGCGACCTGTTCGCCTCGGGCACGGTGTCGGGCCCGGACCCCGGAACCGAGGGCAGCCTGATCGAACTCTCGTGGCGCGGCGAGCGACCGATCCAGCTCGCCGACGGCGCCACGCGCACGTTCCTCGCCGACGGCGACACGATCACGCTGCGAGGGTGGGCCGGGGCCGACCCGGCGACGCGCATCGGGCTCGGCAGCGTGACGGGGACGATCATGCCCGCCGGGGTCGACGAGCAACACGGAGGACACTGACATGGCCAACTACCGACGTGTCGGCAACGTGCCGGCGAAGCGGCACACGCATCACCTCGACGACTCCGGCCACCGGTTCGCCGAGGAGTTGATGGGCCAGGAAGGCTTCTCGTCGAGCTCGTCGCTGCTCTATCACCGTCACTCGCCCTCCGCACTGACCGCGATCGATGCCGTCGAACCGGTCGGCGACGATCCGGCGACGCCCGACGCTCCGCTCACACCGCGCCACATCCGCACTTCCGAACTCGACAGCACGCCCGACGGCGACCTCGTCACCGCACGCGTCACGCTGCTCGCGAACGACGACGTCGAGGTGTCGTGGGTCAGCACGCGCACCGACAGCGCGCTGTACCGCAACGCCATCGGCGACGAACTCGTCTACGTCCAGCGGGGTCGCGGCTGCCTCGTGTCGGTGTTCGGCACACTCGATGTCGGCCCCGGCGACTATGTCGTGGTGCCCGCGTCGACCACGCATCGCTGGACGGTGACCGGACCCGAACCGCTGTCGGCGCTCGTGATCGCCAGCCGCGGCCACGTCGCCGCGCCGTCGAGGTACCTGTCGAGCACCGGCCAGTTCCTGGAACACGCTCCCTACTGCGAGCGCGACCTGCGCGCGCCGACCGAGCTCGTGATCGAGGAGGGCACCGACGTGCGGGTGCTGGTGCGCAACCGGGCCGGCTGGTCGGTCCACACCCTCCGTCATCACCCGTTCGATGTCGTCGGGTGGGACGGCTGCCTCTACCCGTATGCGTTCAACATCGCCGACTTCGAGCCGATCGTCGGTCGGCTGCATCAACCGCCGCCGGTTCATCAGACCTTCGAACTGCCCGGCGCCGTGGTGTGCTCGTTCGTGCCGCGGCTGTTCGACTTCCACCCCGATGCCGTCAAGGTGCCGTACTTCCACGCGAACACCGACTCCGACGAGGTGCTCTTCTACTCGGCGGGCAACTTCATGAGCCGCGCCGGCTCGGGCATCGACGTCGGCTCGATCTCCTACCACCCGGCCGGATTCGTGCACGGCCCGCAACCCGGCAGCATCGAAGCGAGCCTCGACGCGGTATCGACCGAGGAGGTCGCGGTGATGCTCGACACGTTCGCCCCGCTCCGCGTCACCGACGCTGCCCGCGCCGCTTCCGACGTCGGCTATCCGTTCACCTGGGCGCGGTGAGTGCGGACTCGTCGCTGATGCCGTCCCAGAACCCGCCGACCACATCGAGCACGTGTTGCAGGGAGTCGCCGGCGAACAACACCGGTTGGTAGTGATGGATGTCGTACGCGGTGCGGGCCATCTCGGTGACGTCGAGTGGCCGGATGTCGGCGTGGTCGGCGAACCACTCCAACTCGCCCGGTGAGCTGAGCAGTCCCGCGCCGTAGGCGCGGACGGACGTGCCCTCGCGGACCACCCCGAACTCGACGGTGAACCAGAACACGTCAGCGATCAGTTTGCGGGCCCGCTCCGTGGTGACGCGGCCGGCCGCTGCACCGGCCAACCGGTGCAACTCGGCGATCTCCGGGCATGCCAGGCAGTTGCCGTGGCCCATCACCTCGTGGATCACATCGGGCTCCGGGGTGTACAGCGGTGCACCCTCCCAACGCACGTACTGCGTCGAGGGGAACGCGCGCGAGGCGAGGATGGCGAAGAACTCGTCGGCCGACAGGATCCCCGCAACCGCTCGGTAGCCGAAGCCGGTGAGCGGGCGCAGTACGGCGTCGACCTCGGCGAGTTGCGGGACCCGATCGCTGGGGAGGTCGAGGCGGTGCTTCGCCGCGAGCACCTCGGCGCAGGCGTGACGGTCCCAGATCGGCCCGAGCGTGCGGGCGACGGTCGACCACACCTCGTGCTCGACGTCCGTGTAGTCGATGTCGATCGGTGCATCGCCGCTCGCCAGCCGGGCGATCTCGTCGCGTCGCTGCCAGTAGGCAGCAGGGGCAGCCGAGAGAAGCACCTCGCTCATCTCTCCATGGTGTCATTCGACGCCCGATCGGTGTTGATCTGATCCCGAATCGACACGATCGTCTGGCTGATGTGCGCCAAGCGATACGTTGGTTCGATGACCAACCTCGACGACATCGATCGCCAGATGATCGACTCGCTGCGCCTCGACGGCCGGATGACGGCACCGATGCTCGCTGAGCGCATCGGCATCGGGCGTGCGACGGCGTACTCGCGCCTCGATCGACTGATCGACCGAGGCGTGATCGACGGGTTCTCGGCCCGCGTCGATCTCGCCGCGGTGGGCCTGACGGTGTCGGCACTCATGCTGGTCAACGTCCGTCAGGGCTCGTGGCGAAGCCTGCGAGCCGACCTGGTCGCGCTGCCCGGCGTCGAGTGGCTGGGCGTCGCCACCGGACGATTCGACTTCGTGCTCCTGGTGCGAGCCGATTCGTTGCAACACCTCCGCGACGTCGCCCTGCAGGAACTCCAGCAGATCGAGGGCGTGCGTTCTGCCGAGACGATCGTGCTGCTCGACGAGATCGACCGGCGCGACGCCCCGATCTGGGGGCTGGCCGACGTCGACGCCGAGTGACGCCGCGTTCAGGCCGCGGACAGATCCTTGAGCAGCGCGCGGGTGCGCGCCCTCGAGGCCGACCGGTCATCGCCGACAGCCATCGGGGCGGCCCAGAAGTCGGTCGCTCCGGCTTCGAACAGCGCGTTGATCTGTTCGGCGACGCTTGCCTCGTCGCCGACGATCGCCGCATCGCCCGGCGACGAGATGCCGCCGTGGGCGAGGATCCGCTGGTAGTTCGGCAGGGTCCCGTACGCGAAGAACTCACGCGCCGCCGTCTCGCGGGCCTCGGCGACGTCGTCGTGCACGGCGACCGGCAATCCGGCGACGACGCGCGGCGCAGGTCGGCCGGCGGCGGTTGCAGCTGTGGTGATGCGGGGTGAGACGTGATCCGCGATCGCCTTGGCGTTGGCCATCCAGAGGATGGTGCCGTCGCCGTGTTCGCCGGCGACGCGCAGCAGGTGCGGGCCGAGTGCGCTCACCACGACGGGGATCGGTTCGCCGTCGATCAGGGCCGGCGGACCTGACACGACCGTGTACTCGTCGCCCGACACGTTGACGGTCTCGCCACGCAGCAGCGCCGCAAGGATCTGGATGTATTCGTCGGTGTGGCGCCCCGGAGTCTCGTAGTCGAAACCGATCGGCTGCATCGCCACGTCGTGCGACGGACCGACGCCGAGCGTCAGTCGCCCGGCGGTGCCGATCGCGGCGGCGACCGATGCGAACCGGTTCGCCTGCAATACCGGATGGCAGGTGTACGACTGGACCACGGCCGTGCCGAACTCGATCGTGGACGTGGCCCGTCCGGCGAGAGCGATCGCCGCGAGCGGGTCGCCGAGCACGGCACCGGGATACCACAAGCTCGAGAAGCCGTCGTCCTCGGCCTGTTGCGCCTGACGGATCACCGCATCGGTGTCGCGTCCGCCACCTGTCAGTCCGATTCTCATCTGTGAACACTCCTCGTTCGCTGGTCTGTGGCGCTCATCTTCTCGTGTCCGCCCCGCCACCCTCGCACCGAGCGAATTTCACCAGGGGTCAGACCCCTGGTGAAATTCCTGCGGGTTGCGTGTGATGTCGTCGCCGCGCCACGCTGCAGGTGATGAATCTCGACGGTGGCATCCACGAGATCCCGCTGCCGGATTCGGTACAAGGTCGGTTGTGGTTGTGCGGCAAACACGCGATCGGTCCCGACCCCGAGGGATTGATGACGCGGGTCTGCGCCGACGGGGTGGTGTGTCTCAACCAGGAGCACGAACTCGCCGACCGTTACCCGGCGTACGTGGCGTGGCTACGAGCGCAGCCGACGTCGCGTGTGGTGTGGCATCCGATCCCCGATCTGCACGCGCCGACGCTCGATGAGTTCGAGCCGGTGTTGACCGGGCTCGTCGATCGGGTCGTGGCGGGCGAGCGGTTGATCGTGCACTGCGCGGCCGGCATCGGCCGCGCAGGCACGGTGGCGGTCGCGATGCTGGTGTCGTTGGCGGTCCCGCTCGACGAGGCGCTCGACCACGTGCGCCGCCATCGCCCCGCCGCCGGCCCCGAAGTCGGTGCGCAACTCGAACTCGTGCGCCACCTCCACGAACACCTCGTCGGTGATGCCGTTCATGATGCCGGTGACGAATCGCCAACGGAGAGGGACTGAGCGTCGACGCGGCGATACTCGGACTCACGATGGTCGAGCCCCCCGTCACGCCCAAGCAAGAGCAGGTGACCGCCCACTCGCGCGGCAGGATCTGCAAGGTCCGTGGCTGCAAGGTCTGCGCGCCGTTGCGCGAGAAACGGCGGTTGAAGAAGGCTCAACGCAAGGCCGACGCCCAAACGCAGGCGCATGCGAAGGGTGTGCCGTGCGGTCGGCACAACTGCTCGGTGCCGGCCTGCGTCGAAGCCCGACACGCCGACCCGGTGGATCTCGCGCCGGTCCGGCAGGGCACCGACGAGTCAGCGGACGATGCCACCGCCGCGCTTCGTCGACAGGCGGAGAAGCATCGAGCTGGACTGCCGTGCGGGTTCGAGACCTGCGTCAGCAAGGTGTGCGTCGAGGGCTTCGCGCAGGAACGCGCCCGGCGCCACCGGGCGCGCCGCCCCTGCAAGTCCGCCGAGTGCGACATCTCAATCTGCGTGGCGAGCCGCACGAGCACCTGACCCGCCTCGCCGGTCGGATTGCCATGTGGTCGCGGCCACGCCAGAAGCTGACCTCGTCGCGGGCTCGATGCCGAGATGGTCGCGCAGTTCTCGTGAACTCGTGCGGGAATAGTTCCCGCACGAGTTCACGAGAACGGATTGTGCGTCAAGTTCAGGCCGCTCGGCGTCGATGAGGAATCGTGCTCGCACTCGCCTCGATCTCGGACACTGCCGACCGATCGGCCTTGCGCGCGCTCGAAGTGCAGGAGCTGCTTCGGGCCGTCGCCGCGTTGCGCCTCGATGGCACCATCACCGAAGCCGAGTACCAGGCGAAGCGCCGGCGTCTCGCCGCGCAACTCTGAGCGCTACTCGTCGAGGTCGGTCACCGCGGCCCCTGGCTCGAGGACCAGCGGCTCGGTTCCCGCTCGGGCGATGCCGAGCAGGTTGGCGACGATCCGATTGAGGTAGCGGTAGTAGATCGCCCGCGGCACGACCTGATGGCCGGGCTCGTCGGAGTGCACGTAGCCGAGGATCTTTTCCTGGTGCAACGCCTGCAGCTCTTCGCAGCGCCGGGTCAACTCGGCGAAGCGGGCGTCGTCGTGCTCGACCATCAGCGCTGCCACCTCGCCGAACAGCGCCGAGATCTCGGCGCGTTCCGCGAGCAGTGTCTCGGTGTCGGGTTGATCGGCGAGCATGGCGCCCGATTCGGCGAGGTCGAGCACGTTCTTGGCCTGGTCGCCGATCCGCTCGATTCTGTTGATCAGCAGGATGAGCCCGAGCACCGATCCGAGGTCCATCGTCCCCTGCACGCTGATGTGGACGACGAGTTCGGAGCGCAGCTCGATCTCGGTCCGGTTCATCCGCTCGTCGGTGGCCCGGATGTCGGCATCGACGGCTGACGCGTCCGTGTGGGTCAACAGCGCAAGGGTGGCCAGGTCGTACGAGTGGCGAGCGTCGCCGAGCATCCCGACCGCTCGTGACACCGAATGCTCCAGGCCTCTCGGGCCCTTGCGGAAGAACGACAACACCATCTTCAGACTCCTCTCTCGTCACCGAAAACGTTCCTGCTCATCGAGCAAGGCCGAAACCAACCAGTGGGAGCACGATGAATGCCCCCAGCACATACACAACGGCCCACACCGGTCGTGTCGCGGCGACGCGGGCCAACCATTCGGCACAGTAGATCGGTGCGCCTCGGATGAAACGCGGGACGTAGAGGATCAGGATGCCCGACACGTTGAACAGCGTGTGCACCAGCGCGATCGTGAGGGCGTCGGGGCTCGACGACGCCAGCGCGGCGAGTAGCGCGGTGATGGTGGTGCCGACGTTGGCGCCGAGCGTGACCGGGTAGGCGTTGCGGATGCTCAACACGCCCGCTGCCGACATCGGAATCAGGATCGACGTGGTGATGCTCGACGACTGCACCAGCATCGTGATCACCATGCCGAGCAGCATGGCGATCGAGCCGCTGCCCTTCGACAACACCGAGTTCATCGACCGCTCGACGCGGTCGGCGATCAGCTTGCGCATGTTCTTCGTGATCAGCCCGAGCGACACGATGATGAGCACCAGACCGGTGACCACCATCACCACACCCAGCGCCGTTCCGTTGAGGCCGAGCGACGACTCGATGTCCTCGATCCAACCGACCGGCGTCTTCACCCACTCCTTGATCGGGCTCTTCCACTCCGATCCGGACGACCCGACGAGCTTCTCGCTGAGCCAGCCGGCAGCGTTCGAGAGCACCCCGGTCAGCAGCTCGATCGGGAGCAGGATGGCGACGGCGAAGACATTGAAGAAGTCATGCACGGTCGCGGTGGCGAAGGCGCGACGGAACTCGTCGGAACGACGGGCGCTGCCGAGCGAGACGAGCGTGTTCGTCACGGTCGTGCCGATGTTGGCGCCCATGATCATCGGCACCGCCATCTCGATGGTGATCGCCCCGGAGGCGACCAAACCCACGATCACCGACGTGGACGCTGACGACGACTGCACGAGGACAGTGCCGAGAATACCGATGCACAACCCGGCGATGGGGTTGGAGACGCTGGAGAACAGCTGCTCCTGGGTGTCCTGGCCCATCACCTTGATGCCCTCTTCGAGCGCGGACACGCCGATCAGGAACAGGTAGATGAATCCACCGACGAGCACGGCTCGCACCGCGGTGGGCATCGAGTCCTTTCGAGTCTCGCCGGAAGGCGTCGACAGCGTCACGTGTCCGACGGTAGTGACCCGGGGGGCTCAGCGGGAAGTGCGTCGGCCGGCCAACTCCGCGACACCCCTCGGATGCACGGCCGCCGATGCGACGCCGGCATCGAGGAGTTCGATGTTGCACGGACACAAAGAGCGATCCAACGTCACCAACACCGATGCGTTCGGCGCCTCGGTTCTCCGCACTCGATGGACTGGATCCCCGTGGCGCGCGGCAGCGCAGCGTGCCGTGCGGTGTGCGCGGTGGTGATTGACGAGTTCCTCAGAGCCACAAGCTAGATTCTCGCCCCATGTCTGAGAGCGGAGCGACACTCCCACCACCGATTCCTCCTCAACCGTCAGAGGCGAAGGTGGGCAAGGCGTGGTGGAAGCGTTGGTGGGTGATCGCCATTGGCGTTGTTCTCGTCATAGGCGTGATTGCGGCGATTGCCGGGGGCGGCGAGGACGATCCTGCCGAGGACTCCACTGCCGAAACCGACGGACCCACCAGCACCGAGGCTCCAAGCGAGACGGAGCCTGCCGAGGAATCGCCCGAGGACACCACGTCCGCCACGGAGCCTGTCGAGGCTGAAGCACCTGCCACCACCGAGGCACCTGCCACCACGGAGGCGCCAACTTCGGGCGACTCGGTTGCAGGTGCGCCGGTCGGCGAGCGAGGCGACCGATCAGATCCCGTTCCGCTGGGCTCAATTGCTGATATTGGCGACGGCTATCGGCTTCAGGTGCCACCTCCGCCATGATGGGTGCATGTCGGAATCCGACCCACTGCTCGAAGCACTCCGCACGCTGACTGGTCGGCCCGACGCTGAGTTCCGTGATGGTCAGCGTGATGCCATCTCGGCGCTCGTCGACGACCGCGGGCGGGTGCTCGTGGTGCAGCGCACCGGCTGGGGCAAGAGCGCCGTCTACTTCCTCACCACCCACCTCCTGCGCGCGCAGGGCGCCGGCCCGACACTCTTGATCTCGCCGTTGCTGGCCCTCATGCGCAACCAGATCGACGCGGCGCGTCGGCTCGGGTTGCGCTGCGAGACGATCAACAGCGCGTCGGCCACCACCGTCACCGAACTCGAACGCCAGCTGCGCGCCGACGAGGTCGACCTCCTGCTGATCTCGCCCGAACGGCTCGCCAACCCCGAGTTCGGCAACAAGATCATGCCGATCGTCGGTGCCCGGCCCGGGCTGATCGTGATCGACGAGGTGCACTGCATCTCCGACTGGGGTCACGACTTCCGCCCCGACTACCGCCGCATCGGTCGCATCGTCGACCGCCTCGCCGGGTCGTCGGTGCCGATCCTCGGATGTACCGCCACCGCCAACGACCGCGTCGTCAATGACGTCGCCGACCAACTCGGTGCCGAGCTCACCACGTTCCGCGGTCCGTTGCGACGTGAGGGCCTGGCGCTCAGCACGATCCGGCTCGACCGTCAGGCCGAACGCCTCGCCTGGCTCGCCGACACACTCCCCGAACTCGACGGCTCCGGCATCGTCTACTGCCTCACGGTGCGCGACGTCGAGAACGTCGCGGCGTGGCTCACCTCGCAGGGCATCGAGGTCGAGGCCTACTTCGGTTCGCTCGACAACGAGGCTCGCATCGAGGCCGAACGCAAGTTGCAGACCAACGAGATCAAGGCGCTCGTCGCCACCACTGCCCTCGGGATGGGCTACGACAAGCCTGACCTGAGCTTCGTCGTCCACTTCCAGTCGCCCGGCTCGCCCGTCGCCTACTACCAACAGGTCGGCCGCGCCGGTCGCGCGCTCGAGACCAGCCGCGGCATCCTGCTGCGCGGCCAGGAGGACGAGCAGATCCAGGACTGGTTCATCGAGCAGGCGTTCGCCGAGGAGCATCTCGTCAACGACATCGTCCAGGCGTTCGACTCGTTCGACGGGCCCGCCCCGCTGATGCGCATCCAGGTCAAGCTCAACGTCAAGATCGGCACGCTCGAACTCGTCGTCAAGCAACTCGACGTCGACGGTGTGCTCGAACGGGTCGCCGGCACGAGCTACCAGCGCACGCTGGCCCCGTGGACGTATCCGGCCAGTCGCGTCGAAGCGGTGACGATGGAGCGGCGTCTCGAACAGCAGGCGATGGTCGACTACTTCCACACCACCGGGTGCCGGATGCGCTTCATCGCCAATCTGCTCGACGACCCGGCGGCCGACGACTGCGGCATCTGCGACAACTGCACCGGTGACACAGCGGTGCGTCAACCGTCGGTCGAACTCGCGGCAGCGGCCGAGCGGTTCCTGCTCACCCGCCCGATCGGGATCACCCCGAAGAAGATGTACCTCGACGCCGACACCGGCGGCCGCAAGAAGATCCCCACCGAACAACAGATCGCCGACGGTCGTGCCCTCGCGATGTGGGGTGACGCCGGCTGGGGTCAGGTCGTCCGTGACGGCAAGTTCACCGCCGGCCGTTTCGACGACCGTCTCGTCGAGGCCCTCGCCGACCTGATCGCCGACTGGGCACCGAGCCCCGTTCCCGAGTGGGTCACCGCGGTGCCGTCGACCCGCTGTCCCACGCTGGTGCCAGAGTTCGCCGAACGTCTCGCCGCCCGGCTCGGCCTGCCGTTCCACCCGGTTCTCGAACGCATCGCCGAGCGATCCACCCAGAAGGAGCAGCGCAACTCGGCGCACCAACAGGCCAACGTCACCGGCGCGTTCGCCGTCACCGGCTCGATCCTCGATGCGCCGGTCCTGCTCGTCGACGACCTCGTCGACTCGGGCTGGACCATGACCGAAGTCGGCCGCCTCCTGCGTCGCGCCGGCGTGCCGCTCGTCCATCCGGTCGCCTTGTCGTCGACGTTCTGATGTCGCTGTCGCCCGACCGTTCCCAAGCCGCATTGCTGCTCACCAACCGGCTCGTACCGCTCGGCGCCAAGCCGCTGGCGGCCCGCGAGTTCTGGCAGCTCGTCGAGCGCGTCGACCCAGCCGACCTGCTCCACGCCGACGTCGCAGCGATCGCGGAACGAGCGGGTGTCGACACCGACGAGGCCGCCCGCTATCGCACGCTGCTCGACGCGGCCACGGCGATGAGCTTCGAGCAGGAACGCCTCGCCGATGGTGGCGTGTCGCTGATGTCCGCGCTCGACGACTCGTTTCCGACACACCTGCGCGAGCGGCTCGGCGATGGTTGCCCACCGTTCCTTCTCACCGCGGGGCCGATCGACTGGCTCGACGGTCCGAGCCTCGGTGTCGTCGGTTCCCGCGAGGCCGACGAGAGCGCTCTCGCAGTGGCCCGTCGTTCCGCCAAGCTCGCGGTCGAGCATGGCTGGTGCGTCGTCAGCGGACTCGCCCGCGGCGTCGACCAGGCGGCGATGGACGGCGCGCACGATGTCGGCGGCGCGGTGGTGGGCATTCCGGCGGAAGGGATCTCACAGGCGTCACGCAGCGCTGCGGTGCGGCGTCGTGTACACGCCGGCGAGCTGTGCCTCGCCAGTCCGTACTCACCTGAGGCACGTTTCTCCGCGGGCAATGCGATCGGTCGCAACAAGATCATCTACGCCGTGTCCCAGGTGACGTTCGTCGTCGCAGCGGACGACAGCTCGGGTGGCACGTGGGCCGGAGCGAAGGAGGCGCTCGAACGCCGCTACGCCAAGGTCGCGGTGTGGATGGGTGACGGCGCCACGGCTGGCAATCACGCCCTCGTTCGCCGCGGCGCGACCCCGATCAACGACGTGGCGAAGGTGTTCGATGTCGGCCCATTGCCGCCCGCGCCGTCGCAGGACTCGCTGTTCTGAACGGACCGCGATTCAGGCTCTCGCGTCGATGAGGTCGACGTCGTACGACACCAGCGCTTCGCTCTGCGCCTGGGCCACCAGCATCCTGTCGAACGGATCGCCGTGATGCGGCGGCAGGCCGGCCGCGCGAGTTCGGGAAAGCAACATGGCTGTCGACGAGGAGTCTCACGGCTACGAGCAACTACTCGCCATCCTCGGCGACCGTTCTCACCCGGAGCACCGCGAGCGAGTCGAATGGCTCGGGCGACCGACGCGCCAGCGGACGCGTCAGGCAGCGCCGGTCAACATCTTGGTCAGGTCGGCCTCGTTCGGCACGCGGCCGACGGCGACGACCCGATCATCCACGACGAGCGCGGGTGTGGCCATCACACCCCACGCGGCGATCTCGCCGGGGTCGGTGACCTTTTCGACGCTGGCGTCGAGGCCGAGCGACGCGATCGCCTCGCGAGTGAGGTGTTCGAGCTTCTGGCACTTTGCGCATCCGGTACCGAGGATCTTGATGTCCATGTTGTGTCCTTTCAGAGAACGAGGTTGAAGAGGTAGCCGATCGCGAGGATTCCGGTGGCGACGACGGCGACGTAGGTGGCGATGAGTGGCTTCTTGAGAACCCGCCGCAACAGGACCATCTCGGGCATCGACAGTGCGACGACGCTCATCATGAACACCAGCACCGTTCCCATCGGGAGGCCCTTGTCGTGCAACGTCTCGACGAGCGGGAGGATGCCTGCGGCGTTCGAATACAGCGGCACGCCGAGACCGACGGCGACGATCACGCCCCAGAACCCGTTCGTGGCGTGGTCGGCGATCCACTGGTCGGGAACCCATCCGTGGATCGCGGCGCCGAGCCCGATGCCGACGAGTATGTAGGGCCAGATCTTGTGCAGGATCGTGCCAACCTCCTCGATCCCCATGTCGATGCGGTCGTTCCAGGTGAGCTGTGTCGACGAGTCGATCGGCGCGCCGTGGAGGCGGGTCTCGAACACGAATGGCTCGACCCACTTCTCGAGGTGCATCCGGCCGAGCACGTACCCGGCGACGATTGCGATGGTCGTGCCGCCCACGATGTAGAGCACCGTGATCTGCCAGCCGAACAGACCGAGCAGCATCACGATGGCGATCTCATTGACGAGTGGGCTGGCGATCAGAAAGCTCATCGTCACACCGAGCGGTACGCCAGCGGCGACGAATCCGATGAACGCCGGCACCGCCGAGCACGAGCAGAACGGCGTGACGATTCCCATCCCCGCGGCCACCACGTTGCCGATGCCTTCGCGGCGTCCGCCCAGCAATGCCCGGGTGCGTTCGACCGACATGAAGCTGCGGGCGATGGTGACGACGAAGATCACCCCGGTCAGCAGCAACGCGATCTTGGTGGTGTCGTACAGGAAGAAGTGGACGGCGCTGCCGAGTCGGGTGTCGGGGTCGAGGCCGGCGACGTCGTAGACGACCCAGTCCCACCACCGCAGGTTCACCCGGTAGGCAACGAACCAGAGCACGGCGGCACCGGCGACCAGCAGCGGTCGGCGTGCGGAAGACCGCACCGGATGCTCGACGACGGCCGACGTGTTCATCACATCACCGTCTCCCGGTCGAAACCGGCGAGGAGTTCGTCGAGACGCGTCGTTGTCGAGGCCGTAGTCGATCCAGCGGCCACGCTTGGTGCCCGTGATCAGGCCCGCTTCGCGCAGCACCTTGAGGTGGTGCGAGAGCAGCGGCGGGGTCACGCTCGCGATCTCGGCGAGATCGCACGCACACCGTTGACCGTGACGCAGTTCCCGCACGATCGTCCAACGGACCGGGTCGCCCAGCGCCTTGAACTGTTCAACGATCATTGAATCGTCCATACCCGCATCGTGCGCCACGACTCCCATGGGCACCAGGGTCGAAAGGCTCATCGGCGACGCAATCGGATGATCGCGAACGTTGTCAGCTCGTCGTTCCCCGCGTCGGCGTCACACGTCGAGGACGAGCCGGATCGCCACCTGGTCGCCGAGCGACAAATGTTCCGCGGTGCGCACCGCTTGCTTGATCGGCACGAGGTAGTGGTCGTTCTTGGGAAACAGCGACGTACGGAAGTCGGTGCTCCCAATGCGGACGTCGACCGGGATGACGCCCCAGCCGTAGGTGACCATCGAAGCCACCACCTCGATCGCCGCGCTCTCGTCGTCGGGCACGGCGACGAAGTGGAACGGCGACGGCCCCCGCCAATGGATGATCTCGCCGCTGAACTCGAGGTTCATGGCGCCGAGCGTAGGACCATTGGCAACGCCCGCGGACCTCAGTCGAGCTTGAAGCCCCGCTCGCGCAGGAAGCGGGCGAGCTGCGCCCGTTCGGGCTGCGACACCATTGCCGCCTTCGCCACCGACCAGACGTCGCCCTTCGGTTGCGCTTCGTGACGGCGGCGGTCGTACTCGGCGATCAGCTCGGGTGCCTGGGTGTCGTCGTAGCGATCGCGGTGGACGGTCACCGACAGCGGGAGTCGCGGCGACAAGCGCTCCTCGCGTTCTGGCCAGCCGACGCACATCCCGGCGAGCGGGAAGACGTGATCGGGCAGCTCCAGGATCGCCGACACCTCGTCGATGTGGTTGCGCACCACGCTGATCGGACACGTGCCGAGTCCGACCGACTCGGCCGCCCACACGAACGACGACAGGTGCATCGCCGCGTCCGCGGCTGCGTTGAGGAACGCGTCGAGGTGATCGTTGCCGAACCCGACGCCGGTCGCGGCGGCCACCCGGCGGATTCGTCTGCTGTCACCACAGAACACGACAAAGCGCGGCGAGTCCGCGACCCACGGCATCGAGGGAATCAGCTCGGCGATCGCGCACCGATTCGTTGGATCGTCGACCACGATCACCGAGCACTGCTGCAGGTCGCTCTTCGACGGTGTGCTGAACGTCGCCGCAAGGAGGAGATCGAGCAGGTCGTCGTCGACGGGACGGTCGGTGAACCGGCGGCACGTGCGATGGTCGAGCATCGACTCGATCGTGCGGCTGTCGAGCCCGGCAACGCCGTCCACGTCGATGGCGCCCGTCGCGAATCGGGCGGCGCGGAGCGTGGCCAGGCGATCGTCAATGGGCGTCATCGACGATCAGATGTCGGTGCCGGCGAGCGGGTCGGCCAGCTCGGGAACAGCCGGGATGCCGCCGCGTCCGGCCATCCCGGCGGTGACCCCACGACCGAAGCTCTTCGGCAACGGGCGACCGTCGTCGAGGCTGATCCACAGCCGCAGCAGGTGCCGCTTGCGTTCCGGCTCGGGCCAGTCGTCGTAGTCGGTGCGCGAATGCAGCGTCGTGTAGTTCGACAGGAACTGGATGTCGCCAGGGCGGAAGTCCATGTGTACGGCGATTCCGTCCTCGGTGGTGATCTCGTCGATCAGATCGAGGAACGCGGTCTCGTCATCGGTTCGGCGCGGCACGTCGGCGTGGCGCTGTGCCGAGTCCATGAAGGCGCGGACGTATCGGATCGACAGCAACCCCCCGTGCCAACACGCCAGCGGCGTCGCGAAGAAGGGTGACTCGCCTGGGCGCTCCTCGTTGCGGCGGTCGAAGTACCAGTCCTGGAACCACAGGTGGGCGAGGTCGGGGCGGCGCCGCAACGTCTCGTTGAACACGGTGGTCGACGACACGAGCGAGCTGAGCCCGCCGGACTTCGACGGTTGCAGGCACAGCAGGCCGACCGTGTCGGAGCTGTCGGTGTGGTACGGCAGGCGCACTCTGGTCTGGTAGCCCCGTGAGCCGGGCTCGCGGATGTCGACGCCCTCGTCGGTGACGTGGCCGAGCAGGTGCCCGCGCGAGTTCTGCGACACGGGCACACCCAGGTGCAGCCCGATGCCCCAGTACGCAACTGCCGCGTCGTGCTGGCCCATCTCGTCGCTCGGCAGTCCACGCAGCAGCCAGAATCCCCGACCACGATCGAGTTCGTCGGCCAACGCGTGCAGTCGCGTCCCGAGCGTCGGCAGGACGAAGTCGTCGCGGCGCATGTCGAGCAGGGAGACGCCGCGCTCGGCAACGTCGGCGACCGCAGCGAGCAACTCGTCGACCTCGACGGGCGTGAGCATCTCGACCCAGTCGTCTCGATCCTGCAGATCGCGGCCGTACCAGGCGGCGGGCGAGTCGATCGGCGTCGAGCGCGTGTCGGACATCAGGTCGTTGCTCATGATCGTGTCTCCTCGTTGTCCGGGTGTCGCGCGTGGGAAGGTGACGGGCACCGAACGTGGGCCGCGGATCTGTCCGCCGGCCCACGTGACGTCGCCGTCGAGTTCGAACTCCGGTATCGCCGGCCATCCACTCCTCGAGCGCGACGCGCAAGCTCCATGCGGGCGAGGTTCGAGCCCGGCGCACCGGTGGATGCCGACACCGAACGCCAGGTGACGGTTCTCCGCGCGATCGATCACGAACCGGTCGGCGTCGTCGAAGTGGGACTCGTCGCGATTCGCCGCCGGGAAGCTCAGCAACACACGGTCGCCGGCACTGATCGGGCACCCGTGGATCTCGGTGTCGGTCGTGGCCGTGCGTCCCATCGTGACGGGCGAGTAGAAGCGGAGGAACTCCTCGATCGCGAGGGGCCACACGTCGGCATCTTCGACCATCCGGCGCCGATCGTCGGGATGCGTTGCGAGATGGAACAGCGACGACCCGATCGCGCTCCAGGTGGTGTCGACGCCGGCGACCAGCAAGATCGCGGCCTCGCCCAGGATCAGGGCCTCGTCGATCGGTTCGCCGTCGTGTTCGGAAAGGACCAGGTGGCTGATGAGATCGCCGCCTGGGTTGCGCCGGCGATCGGCGATCTCCCCCTGGAGGAACTCGGCCAACTCGACCATGGCGCCGCCGCGGCGCTCGGCGTCGTGGCCGAACTCGACGATCGAGCGGACCCAGCCGACGAAGCGGTCGCTGTGCTCCTCGGGGATTCCGAGCAGCGCCCCGATCACCCTGACCGGCAGTTGTTGGGCGTAGTCGGCGGCCGCGTCAGCGTGGCCGCTCTCGACGAACGATTCGATCAACGAGCGGCACAGTGCTCTCGTCCCGGGCTCGTAGGAGGCGACCGATTGCGGCGACATCGCCGGGAGCATCAGGCGGCGTGTCCACGTGTGCAGCGGAGGGTCGGCGTCGATGGGCGGGCTTCCCTGTGTGAGTGTTTCGGTGCGGTCGGCGACCTCGATGACGCTGATGCCCTGCGACGAGCAGAACGTCTCGACGTCACGCGCCACGGCGACGATGTCGTCGTAGCGCGTGGGAAGCCAGGAGCCGCCGTGGTCGTCGGACCGTGCGACGGGACACGCTGTGCGGAATCGCGCCCACGTGCTCGCCGGATCGGAGATGTAGTCCGGGTCGAGGAGGTCGTAGTCGTGGCGACCGGAGACGTCTGTGGTCATGGCGTGGCATCGTAGAGTGCCAATATGGCACTGTCAAGTGCCATGATGACGGTTTGGTGCTACGGTGCCAGAGATGTCGACCGCCGCGTTGTCTGCGACGAAGACGGACGTGGTCCGTGAGCAAGCCGTTCGTGTCACCCGGGCGCTCCTCGCCGAACACGGGCTGGCGCTCACGATGGACCAGATCGCCGACGGCTCGGGTGTGAGCCGACGATCGCTGTTCCGATACTTCGAGTCGCGCGATGCGCTCGTCCGCGCTGCGCTGGATTCGGCGATCGACCACTACGAAGTGCAGCTCGCCTCGGTGGCCGCCCTCGACGGTGCGCTCATCGACTGGTTGACGCGCGTCGTCGAGCACACGCATCGCAGCCATCTCTCAGCCGGACTCGCGATCTGGCAGCTCACCAGCATCGCCGACGACCAGCTCTCCGCCGAGTTGCGCGAGGTGAACGAACGACGCCGGTCGATGCGACGCCGGGCGACGCGCCGATTGGCCGAGCAGGCCTGGTCGGCGGCTGGCGGAACCGGGGAACCGTCCGACGTGGTCGCCGAGGCGCTGGCGATGACCGTGTCGAGCTACTCCACCCAGTCGCTCGTGGTCGATCTCGACCAGCCGCTCGAGGACGTCGCACGGCTCAGCGCGACGATCGTCGTCGCCGTGATCGATGCTGACCTGCGGGCCTCGAAGAACCGTCGGTGACGATCGGCCCTTGAGTTGGGGCGCCTGGTCCCGTACCGTCGAACGAGCAGCCCGCCCGCCCACGAGGAGGTTGCGATGCCCGACCGCATGTCGAAGGACGAAGTGCTCGAATCGATCAAAGGAACGCACGACTCACTGTCGGTGCGGCGGTGCTACGGCGACCCGCTCGTGTTCGACGGCGTGACGGTGATTCCGGTCGCCCGCGTGTCGGGCGGCGCAGGTGGTGGTGGCGGCGAGGGAGCCGACGAGCATGACGCCGGCGGCGGTGGGTTCGGCACCGGGTTCGGGCTCCGGGTGAACCCCATCGGTGTATACGAGGTGCGAGGAAGCTCGGTGGTGTGGAAGCCGACCATCGACGTGAACCGGTTGCTCAAGGGCGGCCAGGTGCTCGCCGGCATCATCGCCGTGTGCACCACGCTCGTGTTGCTCGTGCGCCGTCGTTGACCGGGCCGTCCCGACGACTCAGCTGCCGCCGAAGACCGGGCGGCGCTTCTCGACGAACGCCGCCGCGGCCTCGCGGTGATCGGCGGTCGACATCGTCTCGACCATGTTCGGTGCCTCGGCGTCGAGCGCAGTTGCGAGATCGGTGGTGAGCGCGCGGTTCAGGTTCTGCTTCATCAATCGCAAGGCGATCGGCGCGCCGTTGGCGAGCGTGCGACACCAATCGAGCGCGGCCTCCTCGAACCCGTCGTCGCCGAGAACCGCGTTGACGATGCCGAGACCCATCGCCTCGCGGGCGGAGAGCCTCGGCGAGGTGAAGTACAGCTCCTTGGCCTTCGCACTCCCGACGAGATGGGTGAGAAACCACGAACCGCCGAAGTCACCGGAGGCCCCGACGTTCGCGAACGCCGTGACGAGCACGGCGCGTTCGGCAGCGATGCGGAGATCCGCCGCGAGAGCGATCGAGAGCCCCGCGCCGGCCGCGGCACCGGGCAGCACGGCGACGACCGGCGCCGGGAACTCGTGGAGCGCCAACGACACCTGTCGTTGCAGGCGTTGCAACCCCGCCACCCGCGCCTCGACGTCGGCCCCTTCCGGGTGTGCGGTCCGGCCCTGGTGCGACTCGTTCATGCCCTTGACGTCGCCGCCCGCGCAGAACGCACCACCGGCGCCGGTGACCACGAGCACCCGCACGTCGGCGTCGGCGGCCATCAGCGGGAGGACACGATCGAACCCGGCGTACATCGGGTCCGAGAGCGCGTTGCGTCGCTCGGGCCGGTTGAACGTGATCACGCCGAGATGCCCGTCGATGTGGGCGAGCAGGTCGTTCGTGCCGGTGTCGATCGATCGAGCCATGTCACGAGCATGTCACGACGCGCGACCCGGGCCGTCGCCGGACCGCGGGTCGGCACGCCCGCTATGAACCCGGCACGGTGAACTCGGACTCGAGCGCTTCTTCGTCGTCGCGGTCGGCGACGTGGTCGAGCGCGAAGTAACGGCCGATCGCAGGCACCTTGCGGGGGATCACACGGATCACCGGCAACGCGAAGAACACCGTCGACAAGCTGCCCACCTGTTCGTAGATCACAGCATTGAGCGCGCAGGCGAACGCGATCGCCCGTCCGAGGAAGAAGAACCAGCCGAGGAACGCGACCAGCACACCGAGTTGTCCATACAGCTCCGAGGAACTGCTGACCTGATGCGGCAGGTAGAACTGCGTGACCGTCTGCAGGAGTGCGAGCACCGCGCCGACGACCGCAGCGCCCGGCAACGAAGCACCCGGGTCGGTCGTGGTCCGCGGGAGCGCCTGGAACAGCAGCAACCAGAACACGGCATAGATCGCCGCCAGGCCGAACAGCGACATCGAGGCGACGGCGGCACCGGTCGCCTGGTTGATCCGATTGACGATCGCTGCCGACAGCGACACGCTGACGACCAATCCCACCATCATGCCGAGGGCACGGATCGGGGTCTGTTGCTTGCCACCCATCCGCCACGACAGGGCGCTCGACAACACCATGGCCTTCGTGAGGGACCACCCGGTGGTGGCCGTGCCGGACAGTCCGACGGCGAGCGCGATCCACGGGGTTCGGCCGCTCTGCGCGAACGCATCGTCGACATAGTTCTTCAGCGTCCCGCCGAGCCCGACGCTCTTCGCGGTCGCCGAGCCATCCGTCGGGCCGCCCAACACGCCGGCGAGCCCGACGACCAGCAGGACAAACGGCACGAAGAACAGGAAGAGCCGCAACGCAAGTGCGCTGCCGAGCAGGGTTCCGCCGGCCACCTTGTCGCGTTCGTATACCCGCGCGACGACGTCCACGATCGCAACGCGCTCGCGCAGCGTCGCGAACCGATCCTTCGCCAGTTCCGCCTGCCCTCGACCCCACGCGTTCGCCCGCTTCAACGCGCTCGGCGCATGTTCCCCAGGAGGCGACTCGTCCATACGTCTTCATCTTGCACCCGACCGGACCGGTGCCCCCAGCCAGGTTCAGCGGACGAAGACCGCCACGATGCCGCCGACCACCAGACCGGTGCCGAGCCCGGCGGTGACATCCAGCGGATTGTGTGCCCCGACGAAGACCCGTCCGAACATCACGAGCAACGCCAACACGAGCGGTGCCCACCACCAGCCGACGGGCAGCGCCGGCGTCACCACGGTGGCGATCGCCGCGACGAGGATCACGTGGCCCGACGGGAAGCTGGCGCCGACGCTCGGCACATCGGCGCCGCGCAGGATCGCGTCGACCTGACTGGTGCCGGGACGTTGACGAATCGCGAGGTAGTCGGCCATCTCTCGTCGGATCAGCTTCTCGGTGCCGAGCTTGCTGACCGTGGCCACCACGACGCCCACCGCCACCCACCAGTCGCCGAACGCCCACGCCACGGCCAGGCCCACGAGCGTCCCGACGACGAGATTGCCGAGTTGCATCGGGAGCCACAGCGGCCAGTACAGGCCGTTCGGGAGCCCGTTGACGGCATGGAACACCCGGGACTCGGCCGGGCTGATCGCCGGTCGTCGCGCTTCGTTCGCCGAGATCGCGAGAATCACGAGGCCGACACCGGACACGCTGAGCCACCACAGGTTCATGGCGTGATCCCCCGTCGGAGATCGTCGAGCAGACCAGGTTGCTCCTTCATGGCCGTGCGGGTGGCGCCACTCAATGCCCACGGCTGCATCCGTGCGGCGGCTCGAGCCAGCGTGTCGCCGTCGACGGTGGCCAACGCGGGCGCAATGGCGCGTTCCGCGCCGACGTACGCGCTCGACGAGGCCGCGAGTTCGACGACGTCGTTGGCGAGCAGGAGGTCGGACGCGGCGAGTTCGCTGAAACCGAAGTCGATGATCCACACCGCACCGTCGGCGCCGAGGAAGACGTTCGCGAGGCGAAGGTCGCGGTGAGCAATGCCGTGCCGGCGCAGATCGGCGATCGCCTGCCAGATCGACAGCAGGATGTCGTCGGTCACCTCCTCGGGATCGAGCTGGTCGAGCGACCTACCGGCGACGGCGTCGTAGACGAGCACGAACGAGTTCGGCTCGGCCGCCGCAACCGTGCGCAAGCGCGGCGTACGGATTCCGAGGTCGCGCGCTGCGAGCGCGAGGAGCGCTTCGTGTTCGATCGCCCGACGCAGCGACGAGAAGGCGCGCTCGTCGCCGAGGTCGCGACGCTGCAGGCGTCGGTACACGCGGAACAGGAGGTCGGCGCTGCGCTCGTCACGTCCGAGCACCTTCACGAAGAGCCGACCGCCGTCGGGGGTGGTCGCGAAGTACGGGGTCGAGCCGCGGGCGTCGACGCTCGCCGGTTCGATCGATCCGACCGGGATGCCCACGCGGGCGAGTCCGGCCGAGATCGACGCACCGTCGGCCCGCCGAGCTGGTGCGCCGAGGGCGACGAGCGCTGCCGCGCCGGCGAACCAGCCGACCACGATGGCCAGGAGCGAGCCGAACGACATGTCCGACGTGAGCGTCCGGGTGACGACGAGGCCGAGCACGGCGATCCATCCGGCCTGTCGCCACCGTCGACTCAACCACGGCGCCCCGGCGGTGAGTGCGGCGGCGAGTGCCCCGATGCCGATGGCGGTCGGAAACCATCCCGAGGTGAGCGCGCCGAGGTTGCTGTCTGGGACCGCAACCGCCGAGCCGATGCTGTCGTCGACGAGCTCGAGAGAGCAGCGCCACGAGTGCCGCGGCGATCGCCCCACCCAGCGCCATGTCGATGATTGCCGCCGGCTGCCGGATGGCCGTCCACGCAAGCCCGCCGACCAGCACCACGACGGTGAGGATGCGGCTGACCGCCACGATGGCGGTGAGGATCCAGTCCGGGAGGGCGTCGAGCCCCCGGAAGAGGTCGGACGCGAAGGCGACGAGCGTGTCGCCGAAGAGCCATTCGACGAGCAGGACGACGATGAGCGCGACGGCGGCCACCGCCAGGCGCAGGAAGTCCGCCGGTGACCGGACTCGGTGGGCGTTGGCGCTCACTGCTGGCCGCCCAGGATCGCGAACGTGCCGGCCGCTGTTGCGATGAGGCGTTGGTCGTCGCCGACGACCCGGCCGTCGAGGTGGACGATGCTGCGCCCGCGCTTCACCACTGTTGATGTGGCGGTGATCCGGCCGGCGACCGCGGGGCGGATGAACCGCAGCGACACCTCGATGCTGGCGCAGTACCTGTCGGGTTCGTCGATCACGCTCATCGTCGACTTGCCCATCGCGGTGTCGACCAGCGCGAACAGCACTGCACCGTGGACGACGCCGTTCGGGTTGAGGTGTTCGGGTCCGACGTCGACATGAGCGTGGCCGATGCCCGGCTCGTCGCCGGTGAGTTCCATGCCGAGAAACCGCTGCAACGGGAACCCGCCGAATGCTCCGTCACCGTCCGTCATGGGAGCGCAGGCTACGCAGCCAAGCTTCGACTGATGGAACCGGCTGGTCGCGCGCACGGCCTCAGCCGTCGACGGACGTCCAGGCGCCGTCGCTGATGCTCGAGCGGATGGCGGCGCCGACGAACGCGACGCCCATCAGCCCGTCGTGAGCGGTCGGGAAGTGCATCGCCAATGGGTCGGGGGTTCGGCCAGCGCGGCGCGCGGCGAACCCCTCGTGGAACCCTTCGGGGTGTCCGGCGACGATCCGACTCGCTCGCGCGGCCGTCGGCAGCTCCTGCATCCACTCGACGGTGCCGCGAGTGCCCGACGTCGGCGGCGACCTGACCGGATTCGAATCCACTGCAACACTCCTCGCTTCGGGGGACGCGGCGCGAGTATTGGGCAAGGATGCTCCTGGTCGAGCCTGTGGTCTGCTCGCGGCGCGGTCGGTCAGTGCCGGACCGGGAGATGAACGATCGCCGTCGTCGACCCGGGCACCGAGTCGAACCGGATCGCCCCACCGTGGCGATCGACCACGATGCGGCGCGTGATGTCGAGCCCGAGCCCGGTGCCACTGCCGACGTCTTTGGTGGTGAAGAACGGCTCGAACACTCGAGCGTGGATCGTCGGATCGATCCCCGGGCCGCTGTCGGAGATTGCGACGACAACCGTGTCGCCCTCGACCGATGTGGCGAGTCTCAGCGTTCCGTCCCCGGCCATGGCGTCGAGTGCGTTGTCGATCAGGTTGGTCCAGACCTGGTTCAGTTCGGCGGCGTAGACCTCGACCTCGGGAATGTCGCCATACGAACGGACCACCTCGATGCCCGACAGCTTCGGCCCGAGCATCGTGAGCGTGCTCTCGATGCCTTGGACGAGGTCGACGCGTTGCAGCGACGCGCGATCCATCTGTGAGTACGTCTTGACATCCTGGACGAGGTGGGAGATCCGGTCGGTCGTTTCCGTCAGCTCCGTGAGCAGGCCAGCGACGCCGACGGTGCTCGAGATCCACTGCAGTGCGGCGCCCAGGGCATCGGCGCCGACGATCGCCCCGACGGTTTCGAACCAGGTCTCGTCCACGTTCCTGGTGGCGAGCAGTGGCGCCATCTGCCACGCGAACTCGATTCCCCGTTCGTCCATCCACTCGCCGATGACCTCCTCGCGATCGGCCGTCTCGAGCGCGCTGGCGATCGCAAGCGGGCGCTGCTGGAACTCAGCGCGAACCTGGTCGAGCCCGAGGAAGGCGTCTGCGCCGATGCCGTGTCGGGCGAGCGCGACGAGGGACTGCAGCATGTAGTCGCTCGTGTTTCGCAGCGACTCCACCGTACGCAGTGACGCCGAGGCTGGATTGTTGATCTCGTGTGCGAGACCTGCGGCGAGCTTCCCGAGCGCCACCAGCGACTCGTGTTGGCGCGCCGTGGCGTCGACGCGTCGGACCGTCTGATGGGCCGCGTCGAGGAGGTGCCGACCGAGCGGCAGCCATCGCTCGACGAACTGGCGGAGCGCCGGCGCGGGAACGACGAAACAATGGCCCGACGTTCGTGCGTGTCCGGTGGCGAAGAAGATGGCGTGGTCGTCGGGGTTCCCCCAGGCGGCGTGACCGCCCGCCCACTGTCCCGGCACTGTCATGACGGCGAAGACCATCGCCTCGTGGCCGAGCTGCTGCGTGAGTTCGATCTCCCCGTCGAGCAGGATCCACAAGTGGTCCGCAGGTCGACCCTCGTGGAAGAGCTCCTCCCCGGTGAAGAATTCGCGTGTCACACCGATCGACACGAAGTCGTCGAGCTGCTCATCGGTCAAGGCGTCGGTGAGCGTGACCAGACGGAGGTCGTCGTGCACCGTCATACGGTCTCCAGGTACAGATGCACGTTGCTCACCGAACTCGACCCCTCACCGACGGCGGACGCGACGCGTTTCATCGAGGCGCGGCGGACATCCCCCGCGGCGAACACTCCGGGAACGCTGGTCTCCAAGAGGAACGGCGAGCGTTCGAGTGGCCACCGCAGACCGTCGACATCGAGGACGGCGACATCGGGTCCGGTGAGCACGAAACCGCGTTCGTCTCTCGCGACCCGGTCGCCGAGCCAGTCGGTGCGCGGGAGTGCTCCGATGAATGCGTACAACCAGTTCGCCTCGACGGTCTCTTCGTTGCCGGATGTTCGATCGACGAGGGTGAGCCATTCGAGGTGGTCGGTGCCGCCTCCGCCGGCGACCTCGGACTGGAGTCGGACGTCGATGTTGGGGCTCGCTTCCACTCGCTCGACCAGATAGTGCGACATCGACGCTTGCAGCGACGTCCCGCGAACCACCATGACGACGCGTCGGGCGTACTGCGCGATGTGCAACGCCGCCTGACCGGCAGAGTTGGCCGCACCGACGATGTACACGTCATCGCCCTCGGTCGAACGTGCATCGTTTGCTGCCGCACCGTAGAAGACGCCTCTCCCGGTGAAGTCGGCCAGCCCAGCGGCCGCCAGCAGACGGTACGAGACGCCAGTTGCAACGATGACGGCTCGCGCTTCGACCTCGGTGCCGTCATCGAAGCGCACCGCATGGATGCAGCCCCGCTGCTCGAGTCCGTCGACCGTGCGTGCCAACACCATCTCTGCTCCGAGACGTTGAGCCTGGGTGGTTGCGCGGTGCGACAGATCCGATCCGCTGAGACCGTTGGGGAACCCCAGGTAGTTCTCGATCCGGGCGCTCTGGCCTGCCTGGCCTCCCGGAGCGTCGCGTTCGATGATCGCGACGCTCAGGCCTTCGGACGCCGCGTAGACGGCCGCTGCGAGGCCTGCCGGGCCGGCGCCGACGACGACGACGTCGTAGAGCTTCGACTCCGTACTCGTGTGCAGGCCGAGTGCTGCCGCGAGCTCCGACGTGCTCGCACCGCGCACGACGGTGCCATCTGGCAGGAGAACAAGTGGGAGTTCTTCGGCGGTCGATTCGAACAACGTGTGGAGTCGTTCGGCTTCCGGATCCCGCTCCAGCTCCAACCATTGGTAGTGGACGTGGTTGCGGGCGAGGAACATGCGCGTGTCGTAGCTGCGTTCCGACCACCGATTGCCCACCACGCGCACGCCGTCGAAGCGGTGTTCGTTGGCCCGCTCCCATTCGGCCAGGAGATCGTCGAGGACCGGATACAACCGCTCGTCGGGAGGAGACCAGGGCTTCAGCAGGTAGTGGTCGAGCCCGATGTCGTTGATCGCCTTGATGGCGACGTCGGTGTCGGCATACGCCGTGAGCAGGACCCGCTTGGCGCCGGGTGTGATCGGTTGTGACCGTTCGAGCAACTCGATGCCCGTCATCCCGGGCATGCGGTGATCGGAGACGATGAGCGCGACATCGAGGTCGCGGCGGGCGAGCTCCTCGAGCGATTCGAGTGCGTCTGCCCCTGAGGTCGCTCGAACGATGCGGTAGCGGTCGGCATACCTGGTCCGCAGGTCGCGAGTGATTGCCTGGGAAACCGACGCGTCGTCGTCGACCGTCAGGATGATCGGTTTGGCCATCGTTCTCCCCCGTCCGAATCAAGGCGCGCCCGGATGCTAGCCCTCGTCTGCCAGACGAAGGTGCAGCGGATCAAGCGCTGGCCGACCGCGACGCTCGCATACGCTCGCGCTCATGGGAACGCGAGCTGGCGATCGGTACATCATCACCGATGACGAACGGGAACGATTCGAACGCGACGGCTTCGTGCACCTTCCGGGCGTGCTGAGCGACGACGAGCTGGCCGCGCTCGATCCGGTGTACGACGCATTCATGCGCGGCGAGATCAGCGTCGAGGGCCGTGACCTCTACGACATGGTCACCGGCGAGTTCGGCACCGATCCGACGACGTACGCGATCTTCAACGTGATGCTGCCGCGCGTGTACTTCGCCGAGTGGCAAGGCAACACGTTCGAGCGCGTCGGGCACTCGATCGCCGAGCAGCTGTGCGGCGAGGGGATGACCCTCGACTTCGACCAGTTGCTCGCCAAGCAGCCGGGACGCACCGACGCCGTGTTCGCGTGGCACCAGGACCAGGCGTACTGGATCAACACCGACGACCGCCGGACGGCCACGTGCTGGCTCGCGATGGACGACTCGACGATCGAGAACGGGTGCATGCAGTTCCTGCCGGGCAGCCATGGCGAACCCGTGCGGCCCCACCGGCCGGCCGGGGCGAGCCGCGAAGAACAACACACGCTGGTCACCGATCTACGGCCCGACGATCATCTCCTGCCGGTTCCGATCCGTCGTGGCGACATCACCGTGCACAACGAGGGTGTCTTGCACGGCTCGGGCGGCAACACGACAGCGTCGAGCTGGCGGCGGGCGTACATCAACGCGTATCGCTCGATCGAGACCGTGCGACGTGAACGCGAACTCGGATTCACCCACTCGCACAACGACTCCCAGGACGTGCTGGCGAGGGTCGACGGCCTGCACGCTGACGGTCGCCCCAGCTTGGGTGAATCGTGAGGCATCGCGCCGCATCGGTCGGCTGAGCACCCTGGTTGGAGCGCCGTCCGAAAACTCATCCTGACCTCTGGCGCAAGCTGACCGTCTGTGTTTGACTCGCGGTTGCGAGTGTGGAGCGATCGGGGCACGTGGTGGACAACGCCGAGGAACTCGGGCGACTGGCCGACGCCAACATGGCTCGGACCTGGACGATGCTGGCACGAGCGATGGGTGTCGCCACGGGCAGGGCCGACTCGGTGGTACTTGTCGCGACGGGCCTCGAAGCGGCGTTCTTCAACTGCGCCTATGCAACCGGGCCGGTGCGTGATCCGGACGCCGTTGTCCGCGATGCGATCGCGTTCATGGCCGAGCAGCGGGTGCCGTGGCTCCTCTGGGTACGCGAGGGCGTCGACGACGAACTGCTCGCCGCCGGACGGAGGGCGGGGCTCACCGATGCAGGTGGTCCACCCGCGATGGCGCTGGCGTCGATCGGTCCATCGCCGGAGCCGCCCGCCGAACTCGAGATCGAGGTGATCAACACTCCAGCCGGTATCGCCATCTTCCGCGAATTGTCCGCTCAAGCGTTCGAGATGCCGATCGACTTCACCACCAGACTCTTCTCGGAGGCGACATTCGCCGATCCGGGGATCGGGGCGGTGCTCGGGACGGTCGCCGGTGAACCTGTTTCTGTCGCGGAGGTGTGTGTCACCGGAACCACTGCGGGCATCTACATGGTCGCGACCCCCGCCGAACATCGGCGACGCGGCTATGGCGCCGCGGTGACCTGGGCCGCCATCAGTGAGGGCGCGCGCCGAGGTTGCGACCACGCGATCCTCCAGGCCTCGGAGCTGGGCGCTCCTGTGTACCGTGCGATGGGATTCGTCGACATCGGTCGGTACGTGCAACTCGAAGGTCCACCATCTGATCGCTGACGTCAGCCGCTTTTCGCCTGATCGCTCGGAACCGGCGTCGACAGCTCGATTCGAAGTCGGCGCGCCCGCCCGCGGGCCCTACGATGGCCAACCGCAATCCGGCGCAGACGGTTCAACGGGGTTTTCTCCCGCGAATCGCGCCGGTCCCGCCTCTCTAGCTCAATGGTAGAGCAGTGGACTTTTAATCCATTGGTTCAGGGTTCGAGCCCCTGGGGAGGCACCTCGCGGGTTCGTTGCGAGCCCGATCGGCGAGCAATCGCTACTGGGATTGCCGATGTCGCTCGGCGAGCTGAGGTTGTACGGTTTGTTCAATGCCCGCAGTCGAAGCAATCGACGGGCGCACGGCCCGTCGCAACCGCAACAAGGATGCCGTGCTCGACGCCTTGATCCAGATGGCAGCGCGAGGCAATGCCGAGCCACCCATCGAGGACATCGCCGAACGCGCCGGTGTGTCGTACCGCTCGGTGTACCGCTACTTCGAGGATCGCACCGATCTGATGTTGTCGGCCATCGCGCGTGTGACGGGCGACGCGTGGCAGATCTTCGACGTCGCCCACCTCGGCCAGGGCTCGCTCGACGATCGGATCTTGGGTCTCGTCGCGGTCCGGCTCTCGGCGTACCATCAGGTCGCTCCCTTGGCGGGCGCTGCTGTCCGCCTGCGCGCCAACGAACCGGCGGTCGCCGAGGGCTATGACCGACTCCGCGACCATCTGCGTGGCCAGTTGGCAGCCCAGTTCGAACCTGAACTGTCAGCGTTGCCGGTGGCAGATCAAGCGCTGGTACTCGCATCCCTCGATGCGATGTTCCAGTTCGAGGCGCTCGACTATCTGGTCAAGCACCATGCGCTCGGCGACACCGTGCTCTCCCGGTTGCTCGCCCGCCACATCCGCATCCATCTCACCGCCTGAGCCGCCTCGCCCAAGCCCGAAAAATGCCTGGTTTGTCGCGCTGAGCGCGCACATCCAGGCATTTTTCGGGCTTGTCGGCGCCCCGTGCTGGGGTGCGACGGTGTTCAGGCCTGGCCGTACGCGGCGTTGAGCGACACGCCGATCTCGGCCAGCGCGTCGGGCCGGAACGTCGGCACGATCGCGTGGGTCACCCCGATCGCGGCGAGATGTTCGATGCGGGCATCGAGCTTCGGCCCGGGAGGAGCACCGGCGCCGGCGATCATCTCGATCGAGTCGGGATCTCGATCGTGGTCCTCGGCGGTCTGACGCACCAGCGTGATCAGCTCGCGGACCTCGGTCGCGGAGGCACTGCCTGGGAAGAATCCGTCGCCGATCCTCCCCGCCCGCTTCGCTGCCGCTTTGCTGTGGCCGCCGACGATCACCGGGATCGTTCCGCTGGCTGGCCGCGGCAGCGAGATGCAGTTCTCGAAATCGAAGAACTCACCCGAGAACGTCGTCTTCTCGCCGGACCACAACGCCCGCATCACGGCGATGTACTCGTCGAGCCGCTTGCCTCGATCGTTGAAGGACACGTTGAGCGCCGCGAACTCCTCGGCCAGCCAGCCGGCGCCAACGCCGAGCACGAGGCGACCACCCGACAGGTGATCGAGCGTCGCCACCTCTTTCGCCGTGATCACCGGGTTGCGTTGCGGCACGATCAGAATGCCGGTCGCCAGCTTGATGCGGGTCGTGTGCGCCGCCACCCACGTCAGCCAGATCAATGGGTCGGGCAGGTCGAATTCTTCGGCGCCGCCGGCCATCTTGCCGCTCGGATCGTAGGGGTACTTCGATTCGTAGCCCGATGGCACGACGACGTGCTCGACGGTCCACATCGATTCGAACCCACCAGCTTCGGCCGCCGTCGCAACGGCGATTGCGCCCTCGGGTGACGAACCGTGGCCGGTGTTGGCGAACATGATTCCGAACTTCATGCCGGCGACCCTACGGAACGGTTGGTCGGCGATCCCGCTCGGGGTTTCGGGGCGTGCGGCGCGTGCGCGCGGTGCGAGACTCGGAACATGACGTACTCGCATCTCCTGGTCGAACGCGACGGCGACATTGCCACGATCACCTTGAACCGTCCCGAGAAGCGCAACGCGCTCGCCCTCGACGTGATGATCGAACTGACGAGTGCCCTGCGCGACGTCGGCAATTCCGATGCTCTCGGCGTGGTCCTCGCGGCGAACGGGCCCGTGTTCTCCGCGGGTCACAACTTCGGTGACATGGCCGGTGCTGATCTCGACGCGGCCCGCAATCTGTTCGCGGTGTGCACGGAGATGATGGACACGGTTCAGTCGTTGCCACAACCGGTGGTGGCCCACGTGCACGCGCTGGCCACGGCAGCCGGTTGCCAGCTCGTGGCGACCTGTGATCTGGCGATCGCCGCGGCGTCGGCCGGGTTCGCGATCCCCGGCGGCAAGGGCGGCCTGTTCTGTCACACACCGCTCGTGGCCGTCGCTCGAAACGTCGGTCGCAAGCGGGCGCTGGAAATGGCACTCACCGGCGACCCGATCGACGCCGCGACCGCCGCCGAGTGGGGCCTCGTGAACCGGGTGGTGCCCGACGATCAACTCGACGCTGCCGTGGCCGATCTCATCGGCCGCGCCACGCGAGGGAGCGCATTGTCGAAGGCGCTCGGCAAGCGATCGTTCTACGTTCAGGTCGGCCTCGACCAGGCCGACGCGTACGCCGTGGCGATGGAGGAGATGGCGACCGCGGCGATGCTCGACGACGCGCAGGAAGGCTTCCGCGCGTTTCTCGACAAGCGCCTTCCGAACTTCGTCCAGCGTCCCTGAGCCGTTGCAGATCACGCCGCGACGGCGAGCGCGGTTCGCACGTGGTCGACAGCTCGGTCGCGATGGTTGCGGACGGTTCGTGGCGTGACGTTGCGTTGCGTGGCGACGATGCCCGGCGAACCAACGCGCACCAGCTGACGCAGGAGGTCCAGGTCGTACATCGCCACGCCCGCTCGCGCCGCGTCGCGCAGCACCGTGACGAACTCGTCAAGCGCTGTGGCGGGACCGTCGTGGCACGCCGTCGCCGTGAATGCAGCCGGTGCCGTCACCTCTTCGGTTGCCGAGTGGGCTCGCAGCGGTCGCCGAAACGCCTGGAAAACGGCGTCGGAGATCAGCGAGGCCGCGACGTGGTGGCGTCGACGGCCGGCGTCGTAGGAGCGGATCGCGAGCCACGCCGCCGGCACGACCTGGGCGATCGGGTCGGTGTGGTCGGTGAACGAACGGTAGCGATACGCGTTGGAGATCAGTGCCGGCAGCAGGTGCTGGAGCACGATTCGGCCGGCGAGTTCCTGGTCGTGGGACAACTCCACGAGTGCGAGCAGGATGGCATCGTCGATTCGCTCGGTGTCGTCGCGTCGCTGCGTCGCTCGCCGGATCTGATCGAGGTCGCCGATGTCCGCGACCACGTCGGTGAGGGGATGATCGAGGTAGCGCTCCGCCCAGCTCCGAGCGGTGCGCAGCGCTCGGCGGGAGGTCCGCAGGTAGGCCCACTCGGCGTCGAGGTGGTCCAAGAGGTGTGAGCGTTCGGGGCCGCCAGCGGCGGCCGGTCGATGGGGTGGGATCCAAGGTGTCGTGGTCATGGCCGCCACCGTGACCGAGCACCCTCACCGCTCGCCTCACAGCATTCCTCCCCGGTCGAAAGATTCCTGGAAGCCGGCCTTCACAGCAGTCCTCACCGTGATGTATCTCGTCTCACAGCCCCAGCTCACGGGCGGTTTTCGGCGCGACATCACCCAGCGATGAGCGAAACCGCCGTATTTGGTCGGTTGGCTCATCGCAGCAGATTGGAGGTTCCGGAACTGCGACCTGGGCACCCACTGGTCGATCATGGAACGACTCCCGTCCTGCGAGGTGACCGGACCGGACGGTGGGCGCCTGGTGATCCGTCCACATGCACCGACCGACTCGATGTCAGACCTGGCACGCGCGCTCGATCTTCCACCAACCGCAGCGCTGTCGATCGACGAACGTCCGGTCGCACACCACGAACGATTGGTCAACACGGGACTGTTGGTCGGCTCTGCCGTGACCCTCACCCGAACGGCCGCGCCGCGTCGCGCAACGACGGAGGGTGTTGAGATCGCCATCGCTGTCGGACCGGCATGCGAACGCCGCACGACCCTCGCGCCTGGGCGGCACACCGTGGGCCGAGCAGCGACGGCGGCCATCCGCCTCGACGATCCATCCGTCGAGTTGCATCACGGCGTGCTCGACGTCGCGGCCGATGGCAGCGTCTCTTTCACGCAGCTGACCGGCGCGTTCCCGGCCACAATCGGCGGCACGCCATGTCGCCCAGCGCAACCAGTCGCCGACGCGCTGTCGATCGGCAACAGCCGTCTGGTGATCGGGCGAACCTCGGACAGCGACGGCGCCGGATCGACATCGATCGGAAGCGTTGTGGCGGCCGATGGTGATCCGTGGCGACGCGTCGTGCGGCGCGCGCCGCTCGCCCCGAACGACGCCGTACCCGATCCGCTCGAGGTCCCCGGACCGCCGATGTCCCACCGCTCGCCACCGCTCACCACGCTGGTCGGTGCCGGCATCGCGGCGATCGGTGCCGGTGTCCTGGCGACGGTGCTCGGCCAGATGATGTTCGCAGTCTTCGCCGCCTTCGGGGCCGTGGCGTCGTTGGCGACGTGGGCCGTCGGCGCGCTCACTGCTTGCCGTGACCGCCGTCGTGCCGAGGCGACACACCGCGTGGCCGTCGCCGAATTCGAGCAGGCGCTTCAGCTCGCACACGCCGCTGCTGATCGTGATCATCGGATGCGTCATCGCAGCATCGTCGAAGCTCTCGATGAGATCCACGGCGATGGCGGAGTTCTGTGGTCGCGCCGGTGTGGGAACGGCGGCGCCCTGTGGGCCACCATCGGTCGAGGTACCTGTCGGTGGTCGCCGCCGGTTGCCATCGACGATCGCCGACGCCTGAGCGCCGAACAGCTGGTCGCCCTCGATCGTTGCGAGCGTTTGGATGACGTCGCTGTGCCAATCGCACTCGAGCCGGCATCGGTGCTCGCGATCCGCGGTGCGTCCTCGATCGGCGACGCGCTCTGTCGATCGATGATCGTCCAGTTGGCCGCCGACTACGGGCCCGCCGACTGGGAACTCCAGGTGCTCACCGACCGTCCCGACAACTGGGGCTGGGTGAGCTGGTTGCCCCAGAGTCACCACCTGCCATGCCTCGTCGACGTCACCGATCGTGCTGCGTTGGCCCAGGCAATGGACCACACCGACGACGGCTGTGGTACTCGGCGGCGGAGCGTGATCGTGGTCGATGCGCCGGCTCTGCTCAGCGCCCGCACCGGTCCGCTGCGTCGGCGGCTCGACCGCGGCGACGTCGCTTGCATCGTCGTCGTCGAAACCGATGTGTCGGTGCCCTCGATCGTCGACCGGATCCTCGAAGTCGGCGACACCGGTACGGCGCGGTGGATCGAGACGAGCGGCGCGGCATGGACGGCGCTCGACCGGGACATCGTGATCGCCGGTGTGTCTCGTGCAACCGCCGAGGCAGCGGCGCGGCGTCTGGCGCCGCTGCTCGACCCCGAGGACGATGCCGGCACGGGCGGACTGCCGGCGAGTGTGTCGCTCGCCGAGCTCGAACCGGTCGACGACACCGCGGCGACGACGATCGCCCGTCGATGGAGGCACGCTGGTCGCGACCCGGCACCGATCGCCCGGCTCGGGATGTCGGCCGACGGCATCATCGACATCGATCTCGTCCGCGATGGTCCGCACGGGTTGGTGGCGGGCACGACGGGTTCGGGCAAGAGCGAACTGCTGCGCTCGCTGGTGGTGTCGTTGGCCGCGCAGGTGAGCCCCGACCACGTCACCATGATCCTCCTCGATTACAAGGGCGGCTCGACGTTCGATGCATGTGCTCGACTTCCGCACACCGTCGGCGTGGTGACCGATCTCGACGGCGGGCTCGCCGAGCGTGTGTTGGTGAGCCTCGACGCCGAGGTCCGTCGCCGCGAGCGGCTGCTGCGAGCCGCGCGAGTCGACGATCTGACGGCCTACCGGCGAGCGGTCGAGGACCCGCTGCCGCGCCTCGTCGTGGTGATCGATGAGTTCGCGACGCTGGCCAAGGAACTGCCGGACTTCCTCGGCACGCTCGTGTCGATCGCCCAGCGCGGCCGCAGCCTGGGCATTCACCTCCTGCTCGCCACACAGCGTCCGGCCGGCGTCGTCACCGATGACATCCGGGCGAACACCAATCTGCGCATCGCGCTGCGCCTGCAGGATCGCGCCGACGCCGACGACGTCGTCGGTGATGCGGCGCCATCTCGTTTCCCGGTGGGCTCGGCGGGGCGGGCGGCCTTGCGGCTCGGCCCGGACGAACTGGTCGTCTTCCAAACCGCCGACTCGTCGCGTCCCGCCACGAGGGGTCCCGGGCGGTTGTGGGTCGAACGTGTCGGAGAGGGTCGGTCCGGTGGCGGTTCGCTCGCGTCAACCGATGAACCGAGTGTGCTCGAGCGGCTGGTCGACTCGATCGGTCAGGCGGCAGTGATGGTGGCGACGGTGACACCGCACCGTCCGTGGATCGATGCGTTGCCCGAGCTGATCCGGCAGCGTGATCTCGGCGAGAACGAGGGTGCGGTGGGCCTGCTCGATGACCCCGCGGAGCAGTGTCGCCGCTCGCTCACGTGGCGGACGCGCGACGGGACGCTGTTGCTCGTCGGGGCGGTCGGAAGCGGGACGACGACAGCTGCGGTCGCAGTCGCTGCGGCCTGCGTGCGACGAGCGAAACCCCACGAGCTGCATCTGTATGTGATCGATGCGCAGGGTGATGACGCGTGGACGTCGTTCGAGGTGATCTCACACTGTGGAGCGGTCGTGCGGGTGTCGGAGACCGAGCGCCTCACCCGATTGCTTGCCCGGCTCGCGGACGTGGTGGATCGTCGGTCGATCGATGCAACGCGCGAGCCATCGATCGTCGTCGTGATCGACGGCTTCGCCGCGGTGCGCGACGCACTGGGAGACGTCGCTCACGGCGAGACCGCCCGCCGGCTCGACCGAATACTCCGCGACGGGCCGTCGGTAGGGGTCGTCGCGGTGGTCACCACCGACGGTGTGTCGTCGGCCGGGCTCGCCGTAGCGCACGCGGTCACGTGGGTATTCCATGTCGGCGACCCCGGGGTGGCGCGCACCGCAGGGTTGCGGGCGCCAGTGGTGGGCGCCGGGGTGCCGGGCCGACTACGCGTGGTCGAGTCCGGATTGGAGGCTCAGGTCGTGTTCGACCCCGAAACGTGTCTCGGTGACGCGACGGAGACAGGCTCCCAGGAACTCGACTGCCGCGCGGCACCGGTCGAGGTGCTGGCGGAGGTCGTCGATGCCGCTGATCTCGATGCCCGATGCAGGACCTCGCGCTCTGAGCACGACGATGGTCGGCCCGTCGAGTTGCTCGTCGGGCTCGGCGCCGACGACCTCGAACCGGCGGTGCTGCGCGTTCCCGTCGGCGACCACGTGTTCGTGGGTGGCGCGGCACGGACCGGCCGATCGACGGCGCTCCGCCAGATCGAAGCGGCCTGGCGTCGGGTTCAGCCGGAAGGCACGGTGATTTTCGTCGATCGTCAACAGCCGATCGAGGTCGCCGATCTCGAAGACGCCGACGATCAGCGCAGGGTCCTCGTCTTGGTCGACGACGCGGAACGAATCGACGATCCCGATGGCACGATCACCCGACTTCTCGCACGGCAAGGGGTGACGTTCGCGGTCGCCGCCCGCCTCGAAGCTGTGCGGGTCGCGTACGGGCACTGGACCCGAGAGATCGCCCGAAGTCGTTGCGGATTGATCATGACGGCGATGGGTGACATCGACGGCGAACTGCTCGGCGCAACGTTGCCGCGTCGATCGATGATTCCGCCGCGGCCGGGCCTCGCCTGGGTCATCGACCACGACGGCCAGCGCCTCGTGCAGGTCGCTGCCAGAATGCCTCCATGACACGCATCGTCACCGTCGCCGGCGCCCAGCTCGGACCGGTCCAACTCGTCGACGATCGCGCCGACGTGGTCGAGCGGATGATCGTGCTCCTGCAAGAGGCGGCCAGCCAGGGCAGCGATCTGGTGGTGTTTCCCGAGCTTGCGCTCACGACGTTCTTTCCCCGCTGGTTCGTCGACGACATCACCACGGCCGACCACTTCTACGAACGCTCGATGCCGAACGACGCGACCCAGCCGCTGTTCGACGAGGCGAAGCACCTGCAGATCGGATTCTCGCTCGGCTACGCGCTGCTGCAGGACGACCCTGACGGGACGCAGCACCGCTGGAACGTCCAGACCTTGGTCGAGCGTGACGGCCGGATCGTGGCGACCTTCAAGAAGGTGCACATCCCCGGCCATGCCGGAAACGAGCCGGATCGGCCGTTCCAGCACGCCGAGCGGTACTACTTCGAACCGTCGCCGGAGGGTTTTGGCGTGTGGGATGCGTTCGGCGGTCGCCTCGGGATGATGATCTGCAACGACCGGCGCTGGCCCGAGTCGTATCGGTTGATGGGGTTGCAGGGCGTCGAGTTGATCCTGTGCGGCTACAACACGCCGCTGCACTACGCGCCCGATCCGAGCCAGGATCCGCTGCAGGGGTTCCACAACCAGCTCGTGATGTCGTCGGGCGCCTACCAGAACGGAACGTTCGTCGTCGGCGTTGCCAAGGGCGGCGTCGAGGAGGGTGTCGACTCGCTGGCCGACTCGTCGATCTTCGCGCCGTCCGGCGAGCTGCTGGCGAAGGCTGTGACCAACGGCGACGAGGTGATCGTCGCCGAGTGCGACCTCGACTGGTGCAAGCAGTACACCGAGACGTTGTTCGACTTCGAGAAGTACCGCCGCCCCGAGCTGTACGGACCGATCGCCCTACGGTGAACCTGGTGAACCGCCCGGCCTTCGACGACGCACTCGACAAGGTGCGCGCCGGCGGAGGACGACTCACGCGAGCGCGGCGCACGTTGCTCGCGGACCTCTTCACCACCAGCGGACGGGTGACGGCCGAGGAGCTGGCCGATCGCCACGACGACATCGATGTGGCCACCGTGTACCGGTCGTTGTCTCACTTCGAGGAGGTCGGCGTGATCGAGCACGTCCATCTCGGGCATGGCCCGGCGGCCTATCGGTGGGCCGGCGCTCGTACGGTCGCTGCGGTGTGTGACGTCTGTGGCGCGGTCACCGACATCCCGACCGACGAACTCTCGGCGCTCGCCGATCGCCTCGAACACGGCTACGGCCTCCATCTCGAGCTCGGCCACTTCGCCCTCTCGGTCCGCTGCACCGCCTGCCGCTGACAGTTTTCACCAGGGGTCAGACCCCTGGTGAAATCGCGAGAAGTGACGCGGTGATCACGGCGGTGGCCTTCTCCCCTGTGAGACTTTGACAAACTGTAAAGCGTGACCGAACTTGCCGACGCGTCCACAGCTCCTGCCGGAGGCGACGACGATCGTGTGTCATTCGTCGTCAACGGCACGCCGGTCACGGTTCGGCGGTCCCATCCGCACCTCCTGGCAGCGTTGCGCGAGGAACTCGACATCACCTCGCCGAAGGACGGCTGCTCGCCGTCGGGGCAGTGCGGATGCTGCACCGTGTTCGTCGACGCCAAGGCGATGGTTGCCTGCCAGTGCGACATGGACAAGGTCGAGGGATCGTCGGTGATCACGCTCGAAGGCGTCGACGAGGCCGAACGCCAGACCTTTGCCGACGCGTTCGCGGCGTGCGGCGGGCTGCAGTGCGGGTTCTGCATCCCCGGCATCGTGATGCGCGCGAAGTCACAGATCGACAAGAAGGGCGCCGAGCTCACCCGCGAGAAGATGGCGCCGCATCTCGGTGCCCATCTGTGCCGCTGTACCGGGTACGTGAAGATCCTCGACGCGATCGAGGCCGTCGCGCAGGGCGCCGTGTGCACACCGAGGCTGTCCGCCACAGTCGGCGGCGGGGGAGCGAAGTACGAAGCGGCATCGCTCACGCTCGGCGACCGTGGCTACGTCGACGACATCCGCGTGCCCGGCATGCTCCACGCCGCACTCCATCTCACCGACCACGCCCGCGCCGACATCCTGGCGATCGACACGACCGCAGCACTGGCGGCACCGGGCGTCGAGGCAGTGTTCACCGCCGACGATCTGCCAGGCGAACTGCGCGTCGGGATCATCTACAAGGACTGGCCGGTGATGATCCCCGTCGGCGGACGCACGTCGTACGCAGGCGACGTGCTCGCCGTTGTCGTCGCCGACACCCGCGACCACGCTCGAGCGGCGGCCGAACTCGTCGAGGTCAACTACGAGGTCCAGACCCCGAACACCGACGCCCGCGCCGCGCTCGACGACGACGCGCCGCTGTCGGTGTGGGGCACCGACTCGAACGTGCTGTCGACCAGCGCGTACACCCGCGGCAACGACTTCGAGGCGGCGTTCGCGGCGAGTGCGTTCACCGTGCACGAGACGTTCCTGACGCAACGGGTCGAGCACGCATTCCTCGAACCGGAGTCGACGGTGGCCGTGCCGAGCGGTGAGGGCGGCGCCCGGACGTTGCACGTCTACTCGGGCGGCCAAGGTGTCTGGGACGACCGCGACGACATCGCCGCGGTACTCGACGTCGACCCGTCGCGAGTGACGGTCGAACTGGTCTCCAACGGTGGGGCCTTCGGCGGCAAGGAAGACATGAGCAACCAGGCGCAGACGGCGCTTGCGGCGTGGAAGCTCGGGCGGCCGGTCAAGTGCACGTTGTCTCGCGAGGAGAGCTTCCGGATGCACGCCAAGCGGCACCCGATCGAGCTCGAGTACTGGGCCGGCTGCGACGCCGACGGCATCGTGACCGCGCTGAAGGTGCGAGGAATCGGTGACTCCGGCGCCTACGCGAGCGTCGGCATGAAGGTGCTCGAACGCGCTGCCGGGCACGCGTGCGGGCCGTACCGGTGGCCGGCGCTCGACATCGAGACGATCGCGGTGCGCACCAACAATCTCGTCTGCGGCGCGTTCCGGGGGTTCGGTGCCAATCAGGCCCAGTTCGCGATGGAGGGGGTACTCGATCGGCTCGCCGAGCAGGTCGGCATCTCCGGGTGGGAGATCCGAAATCGCAACGTCATCAAGCCTGGCGACGACTGGGGACCCGGCCAGATCATGGACGACGGAGCCGGTGGCGCAGAGGCGTGCCTCGACCAGATCAGGGCGTCGTACGACGAGGCGATCGCATCCGGCAAGGCGGTCGGGCTCGGGCTCGGGCTGAAGAACTCGGGTCTCGGCAACGGCTTCCGCGAAGTGTCGAAGGCGGTCGTGCGGTTCCTGGCGCCGGTGGGCGATACACCTGGGCGGATCGAGGTGCGCCACGGGTGGACCGAGATGGGCCAGGGTGTCCACACCGTCGCGTTGCAGGTCGCTGCGCAGGAGTTGGCAGTCGATGCTGACCGCATCGACGTGATCGTCGACACGACTCGTGAGTTGGGCTTCGGTCAGACCACTGGGTCGCGAGGCACCTTGATGGTGGCCGGTTCGGTGAGCGACGCCGCTGCTGCCGCACTCGCAGGTGGTTGCGAGGCCGATGTCGACTACGAGGGCGAGTACGTCGTCGACTGGACCCAGAAGATGGGCGATCCGTCGGTGGCGAACCCGACGATCCACGCGGGGTTCAGCTTCGCGGCCCAGATGGTGATCGCCGACCCCAAGACAGGTGAGATCGAGAAGGTCGTCGCGGTGCACGACGTCGGCAAGGCGGTCAACCCGACACTCGTCGAGGGGCAGGTGCAAGGCAGCGTCCACATGGGGCTCGGCTATGCGCTGACCGAGGAGTTCCCGACCGACCCCGAGACCGGCTTTCCGACGAACATGACGCTGCGCTCGCTTGGGATCCTGCGAGCGAAGGACGTGCCCGAGATCGAGGTGCAACTCGTCGAAGTCCCCCAGCCCCGTTCGCCCTACGGCATCAAGGGCGTCGGCGAAATCGGCCTGGTGCCCACGGCACCGGCGGTGGCGGCAGCACTTCACGCCGTCGACGGCGAATGGCGCACCTCTCTCCCGATGCGTCGGTGAGCCGCGGACGTACGAGACGTGCCGGCCACGTCGTGTACGCCTCAGGCGATCGCGGGTTGCGATGAGCGAAACCGCTGTATCCGGTCGGTTCGCTCATCGCTGGGGCGTGCGTCTGGGTTGCGATGAGCGAAACCGCTGTATCCGGTCGGTTCGCTCATCGCTGGGAACGCTCGCTCGCGGCACGCCGGTCACCGGCGATCAGTCGGTGTCGGGTTGGCTGGGGCGGGCGAGGATCTCGTAGAGCTTGCGCTTGGTCTCCTCGAGGACGCCGGTGGCAGCCGTGCGTTGGTCGGCCGAGCCGAAGCGGGCGATCTGGCGGATCTGGCCACCCAGCTCGGACATCAGTCGTTTCATGTCGCCACGGCCGCCGGTGCCCGTCTGGTTCCACGGCTCGACGGCGTCGTCGCCCTGCGTGTCGCGGATCTCGGCCAGCGTCTGGCGGCCTCGATCGGTGAGGGTGAACTGGCGCTTGCCGTCGACCTCGGCCGAGGTCAGCACACCGCGGTCTTCCAGTCGATCGAGCGTCGGATAGATCGAGCCAGGGCTCGGGCGCCAACGGCCGTCGCTTCGGGACTCGAGCTCGGTGATGATTTCGTAGCCGTGCATCGGTCGCTCGTCGAGCAGCGTGAAGATGGCGAGCGGGACAGCGCCGCGTCGGGCACGGTGGCGCCCGGGACCCCCGCGATCGTGTTCGGCGTGGAAGTGGTTGTTGTGCATGTGGCCTCCTCGGCGATGTCGACGGCCTCTCGTTGCGGAACTTCGGAGCGACTGCGGCTCGTCGGGAGGCGACGGAGTGTCGGCGTGGGTGATGTCGGTGGTGAACTGGTCGTTCATGGAACTCCTGAGTGGATCAATGGACGTTACTCGAATAGTAACGATGTATCGGTACTATAGCGAGCGTCTGGCAGTCGTGCAACCCGCATCAGTTCCGTCCGTTCGGTTCGGATTCGGATCGGCGGATCGGCGATGCTGTGCGGATGACAGACACGACCGAACGGCCCTCATCGACCAGCAACGACGTCGTCGACGAAGTGCGCGCCTGGCTCGAGGAGAACTGGGACCCCGAGTTGACGGTGGCCGAATGGTGGCAGCGCTTGGGCCTCGCCGGCTGGTCGGCTCCGACGCTGCCCGAGAACGCGTACGGACGCGGTCTGTCACGCGGCGATTCGGTGCTGGTCTCGAACGAGATTGCCGAGTTCGGCGCACTCGGCGCCCCTGGCGGGCTCGGGCTGCTGCTGGCTGCGCCGACCATTGCCACCCACGGCACCCCCGAACAGGTCGAGCAGTATGTGCGTCCGATCGTGACCGGCCAGCAGGCCTGGTGCCAGCTGTTCAGTGAGCCCGGCGCCGGCTCCGACCTCGCCGGCCTGCAGGCCAAGGCGATGCTCGACGGCGAGGAGTACATCGTCAACGGTCAGAAGGTGTGGACGTCCGGCGGTCACTACGCCGACATGGGCATGCTGATCGCCCGCACGAACTCCGACGTACCCAAGCACCAGGGGATCACGTACTTCGCGATGGACATGCACCAAGACGGTGTCGACGTCCGCCCGCTGCGCGAGCTGACCGGCCGGGCGCTCTTCAACGAGGTGTTCATGTCCGACGCCCGTGTGCCGGCCGACGCCGTGATCGGTGGTCTCAACAACGGTTGGGCGGTCGCCAACACGACCCTCGCGCACGAGCGCGCAGGTCTGGGTTCCGGCGGCGGGAGCAGCTCGGCGAGCGCCGCGATCCCTGGCACCGTCGGTGGGCAACTCGACACGCGCGCCGGCGATTACGTGCGCGAGCCCGGCAAGCCGTCGACCTCGGGCGGTGGCGCTGCGTTCCGCGACACCTCGAAGATGATGATCAGCCTGGCCCAGGGGGCAGGTGTCGCGAACGACCCGACGTTCCGCCAGGACCTGGTTCGGCTCTACACGATGAGCCAGCTCGGACGGATCAACAACCTGCGGGTCAAGGCCGCCAAGGCCAGAGGCGTCGAGATCGCCGGCATGGGCAACATCTCGAAGCTGTCGATGAGCGACATGGTGCGCCTGCAGCGCGACCTCGGACTGCGAATCGTCGGCGCGCAGGGCATGCTGCACGCCTACGACACCGAGAGCCGCAAGGTGCTCGATGCCGCGACGGGCAATCCGTTCCTCGGGTTCGTCACCGAGATGTCCCTGTTCGCCCAGGCGCCACCGATCTACGGCGGCACCGATCAGGTGCAGAAGAACATCATCGGTGAACGAGTCCTCGGCCTCCCCAAGGAGCCGAATCAGGACAAGGTCGTCCCCTTCTCCGAACTCCCCAAGAACGCCTGATTCAGGCCAGGCCGAGTTCGGCGATCGACCGCTCGCGCATCTCGACCTTGCGAACCTTGCCGGTGACCGTCATCGGGAACTCGCCGACGAACTTGACGTAGCGCGGCACCTTGAAATGGGCGATCGTGCCCCGACAGAAGTCGCGCACCATCTCGTCGGTCAGGGAACTGCCGGGTCGGAGCTTGATCCACGCGACCAGTTCCTCGCCGTACTTCGGGTCGGGCACGCCGATGACCTGCACGTCCTCGACGTCGGTATGGGTGTACAGGAACTCCTCGATCTCGCGGGGGTAGATGTTCTCGCCGCCGCGGATCACCATGTCCTTGATTCGCCCCACGATCTCGACGTAGCCGTCGTCGGCCATCACGGCGAGGTCGCCGGTGTGCATCCAGCCGTCGGCATCGATGGCGGCCGCCGTACGTTCGGGGTCGTTCCAGTAGCCCGTCATCACCGAGTACCCGCGGGTACAGAACTCGCCTGGCAGCGTGCGATCGAGCGTTTCGCCGGTGTCGGGGTCGGCGATGCGGATCTCGACGTGTGGATGCACCTTGCCGACCGTTGCGGTCTGGTGCTCCAGCGTGTCGCCCGTGATCGTCTGCGTCGACACCGGCGAGGTCTCGGTCATGCCATAACAGATCGTCACGTCGACCATGTTCATCTGGTCGATGCACGACTTCATCACCTCGACCGGACACGGCGATCCGGCCATCACGCCGGTGCGCAGCGTCGACAGGTCGAACTCCTCGAAGCGTTCATGGGCGAGTTCGGCGATGAACATCGTCGGCACCCCGTACAGCGACGTGCACCGTTCCTCCTCGACGGCCTCGCAGCACGGCGAGCGGGTCGAACGCATCGCCGGGGATCACGATCGTGGCGCCGTGGGTGGTGCAGCCGAGGTTGCCGATCACCATGCCGAAGCAGTGGTAGAAGGGCACCGGGATGCACACGCGGTCGTGCTCGGTGAGGCGCTGCAGCACCGACGTGAACCGGCCGTTGTTGAGGATGTTGCGGTGCGACAACGTGGCACCCTTCGGGAACCCGGTGGTGCCCGAGGTGTACTGGATGTTGATCGGGTCGTTCGTGTCGAGCATCGCCCGCCGGGCATCGAGGTCGGCGCTGGTGACCGACGCTGAGCCCTCGGCGAGTTCGAACCACTCGGGATCCCACAGGAAGACCGACCGTTCGAGTTCGTGACACTGCGGTGCGATCTCGGCGAGCATGCCGCGGTAGTCCGACGTCTTGAACTCGGGCGCGGCGATCACCATCCGGCATCCCGAGTGCCCGAGCGCATACGCCAACTCGTGGGTCCGGTAGGCCGGATTGAGGTTCACCAGGATCACGCCGATCTCCGCGGTGGCGTACTGGATCAGCACCCATTCGGCGTAGTTCGGACTCCACAACCCGACGCGGTCGCCGACGTCGAGGCCGGCAGCGAGCAGGCCGGTGGCCAGTCGCTCGACCCGGCGGGCGAAGTCCTCGTAGGTCCAGCGGATGTCCTGATGACATGACACGACCGCCTCGCGGTCGCCGTGGGTGGCCACGGTGCGGGCCAGGTTCTGGCCGATCGTCTCCTCGAACAAGGCCTCGGTGGTCGGCCCGACCTCGAGTGCAGCAACCATTGCGATCCCCGATCTGCCGTTCCCCTCCGGTCGCACGACCGGACGGTCGCGCGGCGTCAGCCGATCATGGCACCTCGCTCGGTGCCTCGGCCAGTGCGGCCGCTCGTGCCTCGGCGAACTTTGCGGTGGTCAGCCTCGGTCCGGCATAGCCGAACAACAGGATCGTTGCCACGCCGGCCACGAACCATGGCATGCGCTGAGCGAACTCGCGGGACCATGCGAGGTCGCTGATCACGACCACGAGGCCACCGAGCGCGGCGCCGATCGGCATCATGCCCCATCCGAAGAAGCGGTACACGCTGTTGACCCGCCCGAGGAGATTGTCAGGGATCACGGTCTGGCGGAAACTCACCGTGATCACGTTCCAGAGCACGGCGACGAACATGTAGACGCCGAGCATCAGCCAGACCGCCGGCCACCAACTCATGAAGCCGATGGCGATCGTGATGACGCCGCCGCCCAGCAGCGTGGTGGCCAGCGATGGTCCGGCACCGATCCGGCGGGCGACGTTCGATGCCGTCCAACCGCCGATGATGCCGCCGACGGCGCCGCCGGTGCCCAGGAGGGCGAACTCGGTGGGCGTGGTTCCGAGCACCTCCTGGCCGTAGAGCACGAACGTCGCGGTCGACAGCGTGCCGAGCATGTTCAGCAGCCCGAGCACGATTGCGAGGGTGCGCAACAGGTCGTGGCTCCACAACCAGCGGAAGCCTTCGGCCAACTCGGTCTTCCAGGGTCGGCGCTCGGCCCGGCGGGCGGCGAGTTGTTCGCTCGTCGGGCGCGGTCGCCGGATCCAGGCGATCAGTGCCGCCGAGACGACGAACGTCGCAGCGTCGACGAAGAACGGCAGCGAGAACGAGATGGCGATCAGCAGCGCGGCGAGGGGCGGCCCGGCGAAGGTGTTGGCGACCTGCTCGATGCTCCACAACCGCCCATTGGCCTTCTCGAGGTTGTCCGGGTGGACGATCGAGGGCATGAACGTCTGCGCCGAGTTGTCGTAGAGCACCTCGCCGATACCGAGCAGCATCGTCGCCAACAGCACGAGCAGGTACAGGCTGGTGTCGGTGGTGATTGCCGTGGTGGCGTCAGCCACCGCATCGGGCAATGGCAGCGCGTCCTGTCGGGCGAGGACGACGAACGCCACGAACAGCGTGAGCGCAGCGCGGGCAGCGTTCGCCCACACCATCAGGATCCGACGGTCGTAGCGGTCGGTGATCACCCCCGCAGGCAGGGAGAACAACAGCCACGGCAGTCGTTGGGCCACCGCGACAATGGCGATGAGCAGCGGGTTGCGGGTGATCGCCGACGCGAGCCATGGGTAGGCGATGACGCCGATGCCGTCGCCGAGGTTGGAGATCGTGCTCGCCGAGAAGAGCTTGAAGTAGTTGGCGCCCAGCCGCTTCGGGTCGAGGTCGCCCCGCCCGGTCGATGCAGCGGTGGACGGTGCGGTCTCGGTCATGTCGGCTCCGGCAGGGTGGGAAGGTCGGTGGCGTAGACGGCGGCGACGAAGCCGAACACGGTGTCGCCGGAGCGCGGGAGCTTCGAGAACTCCTCGCCGAGTTCGCCAACCCTGGTGAAGAACTCGCCGGCTCGCTCCTCGGGGATGCGGGCGTGGCGCATCGTCGACAGCATGTGGCCCGGCTCGGTGACGATCGCCTCGGCCTGGGCTTCCGCGAGGAAGTTCTGTGCGGAGGTGCCCTTCGGCAGGGGTGCCTCACCGACGACAATCGTGCGTCCGGTACGCCCGTAGAGACGTTCCTCGATCGCACGGACCTGTCGCGTGCGAACCACCCGGAGCATCCCGGCGTCGACGAGCACGTCGACGTGGTAGGCGACCGACGACTTCGGCCGCTCGAGTGCGGTGGCCAACTCGGTGACCGTCGCCGCCCGCTCGAGCACCAGGTCGAGGATCTGGCTGCGCAGCGGGTGGAAGATCGCCTTCAGCTGGCGGGGCGTCTCGGCCTGGATACTGGGTTCGAGGTCGTAGTCGGGAACCACCCGGAGCACACTATCCGAGTATTCTCGGACAATCCAGAAATCTCGAACACATCTGCCCTGGAACTGTGTGTGCGACGCAGTGTCGGTGGGGCGGGCCACCGACACCGCGTCGCACGCGGAGTTGTCCGGGGGAATGGGTTGTTGTGTGAGGTGTACGTGTCCGCGGTCAGGTGGCGTCGCTGGCGGTGGCGTCGACCGCGAGTTGGCCGGTGCCGACAGTGATCTTGCGGGGCTGCGCCTGGGGGGCGACCGGGATCCGCAGGGTCAACACGCCATCGGTGTAGTCGGCTTCGATGCCATCGGCGTCGAGGCCCTCGCCGAGGCTGACCTGGCGGCGGAAGGTGCCCTCGTGGCGCTCGTCGAAGTAGACGCGGTCGCCCTCTTGGCTCTGATAGTTGCGCTCGGCCGACACGGTGAGCACGTTGCGCTCGACCGAGATGTCGATCGAGTCGGCGGCCACGCCGGGCAGGTCGAGGTGGACCCAGATGTTGTCACCGCGCCGGTAGGCATCCATCGGCATCGGGCGTCCGGTGATCCAGGCGGAGCGGGTTGGGGTGCGCTGGTTGAACAGTGCATCGAGTTCACGGAAGGGAGAGTTCTGCAAGAGCATGATGGGCCTCCGGGGGAAAGTGAGTGGTGATGTGTTGCACCTGTGAAGTTAGCAACCCTCAGCTTGCTTGACAACCTTCGACTCAACTTTGATGATCAGTTGCGCGAGACCCGGCCCTTCATGGCCATCGAGGCGAGGCCGAAGCTGACCACCATCAGCGCCAACGAGGCGGCGGCACCTCCCGCGAGCGCACTCCAGTCCCAGCCCACGGTGATCAGGCTGCGGAGACCTTCGAGCACGTACGTCACCGGGTTGTACTTGGCGATCGTCTGCAGCCAACCGGTCAGGGCGTCCTCGGGGAGGAACGACGTGGTGAGGAACGCGAATGGAAAGAACAGCACGAAGCTCGAGTTCACCGCTGCGGGATTGCCGGTCTTCAGGGCGATTGCATAGGGGAACCCGGCGAACGCCAGCCCCCAGAGTGCGCCGTACGCGATGAACACGACCATCCCGACGATCCCGGTCACGAACGTCACCCCGAACGCCAGGCCGAGCAGGATCACCGGAATGGTGAGCGCGACGATCGACACGACGTCGGCCGCCATCAATCCCAGCAGCAACATCGGTCGGCGGATCGGCGTCAGCAGGAGCCGATCGAAGTAGCCGCTCTGGATGTCGGTGACCAGCGCACCTGCCCGGGAGATGCCCGTAACCGCGAAGATGATCGCCACCGGGAGCTGGAATGCCTTGAAATCCTCGACGGCGCCGGTGCCTTGCGCGAAGTCCTGCAGTGCCCCGACGTTCACCACGTAGAAGAACACCGGCACGATCAGCGCGGGGATGAAGAACTCGGGCTCGCGGTAGGCGCCGCGGATTGCGCGGCCGGCGATCGTGAGGAAGTCGTGCATGGCCGACGAGCGCCGCGCCAGCGGCGCTGACTCGCGCCCTGTCGTCGGTGTCGTGGTCGTCGTGGCGGTCATGACGCTGCCTCCAGATCCGCCTCGGTGGGTTCCTCGGCGTCGGCGAAGTGGCTGCCGGTGACGTGCAGGTACACGTCATCGAGTGTCGGGGTGCGCAGGGTGAGTGATCGCACGGGCACGCCGCAGCCGTTGAGCGCCACGGCGACGTGGGCGATCAGCCCGGCGCCGTCGGTGGTCGCCACGGCGAGTTCGTTGTGGTGGATCTGTACATCGTCGATGCCGTCGACGGCGCGCACGGCGTCGGCTGCGGCTGCCACGTCACCTTCGACCTCGGCCTGGATGAGGTCGGCACCGATCTCACGTTTGAGTGCCGCCGGTTCGCCCTCGGCCTTGATCAGGCCGTTGGCGATGATCCCCACCCGGTCGGCCAGTTCGTCAGCCTCCTCGAGATACTGCGTGGTGAGGAAGATCGTCATGCCGTGTTCGCGATTGAGGCGCCGGACCTCGGCCCACACCGACGACCGACTGACCGGGTCGAGGCCGGTGGTCGGCTCGTCGAGGAACAACACCTGCGGGCGATGGATCAACGACATCGCCAGGTCGAGGCGTCGCTTCATGCCGCCCGAGTACGACTCGACACGATTGTCGATCGCGTCGCCGATGTCGACGAGGCTGATCACGTGGTCCATGCGTTGGGCGACGTCGTGCTTGGTCAGTCCGTAGAGGCGGCCCTGGAGCCGGAGCATCTCGCGGCCGGTCTGCTTGCCGTCGATCGAGGAGTCCTGGAGCGCCACGCCGATGCGTAGCCGGATCTCGTCGGGCTGCGTGTGCACGTCGAGCCCGGCGACGGTCGCGGATCCCGAGGTGATGCCGAGCAGCGTGCACAGCATCTTGACGGTGGTGGACTTGCCGGCACCGTTGGGTCCGAGGAAGCCGTAGATCTGCCCGTCGGGGACGTCGAGGTCGATGCCGGCCACCGCCTCGAAATCCCCGAAGGTTCGTCGAAGGGCCCGTGCCTGAATCGCTGCAGCCATGCCCGCCAGGATGCCTCGTTGCAACAGCGATCATGCACGCCGCAACGAAATGTGGCTCGGGGACTTGGGCTCGGCCGGGGACCAAGGTCCGGGCGGGGTCGGGGCCGGGGAGGACCGTGAGGGTCCGGGTGGGGACGGGGCCGGGGAGGACCGTCAGGCCTCGAGGCGGCCGTCGACGATGTGGACGCTGCGGTCGCAGAAATGGGTGATGCGCTCGTCGTGGGTCACCACGATCGCTGCGATGCCACGCGACTTCATCTCGCCCTGGATCAGCTCCATCACCTGCTCGCCGAGCTTGGTGTCGAGCGCCGACGTGGGCTCGTCGAACAGCACCAGTGCGGGATCGTTCATCAACGCCCGCCCGATCGCGACACGCTGGCGCTGGCCGCCCGACAGCTGCGACGGCAGGTTCTTCGCGCGGTCGGCGAGCCCCAGTTCCTCCAGCAGCTGATCGGCGCGTGCCTTCGCCGGTGCACCCGTGCGCTTGCCGAGCTCGTCGACGACCAGCAGGTTCTCGCGGGCGTTCAGGAACGGCACGAGGTTGACCGACTGGAACACGAAGCCCACCTTGTCCTGGCGGAACTTCGTGAGTTCCTTGGCGTTGTGTCCCGAGATGTCCTCGCCACCCACGACGATCGTTCCCTCGGTCGCCGACAGGATGCCGCCGGCGATCGAGCACAGCGTGGTCTTGCCCGAGCCGGAGGGCCCGACGAGCGCGACCATCTCGTCGCTGCCCAGGGTGAGCGTGGCGTGGTCGAGTGCGACGACGTCGGAGCCGTCACCCATCGTGTACACCTTGCGCACGTCGTTGAGTTGGAGTGCCGTCGACACGGCGGGTGCTGTGTTCATGAGGTGGTTCCGATCGCTGAGGCGGGGTCGACGCGCAGCACGCGGCGCAGGGAGAACGAGCAGCCGAGGACGGCGGCGACGAGCAGGAGCACGATGCTGAGGACGATTCGCGCCGGCGTGATCAGTAGCGGGATCGATCCCGGCGGGAGCAGGACATCGAGCAGTACCACGAGGGTGCCGGCGACGAGCGAGGCGATCGCCGTGACGACCACCGCCTGAGCCACGAGGCCCGCGAAGATCGTCGACGACTTCGCGCCGAGCGCCTTGAGGACGCCGTAGAGGCTGGTGCGCTCGACCGTGAGCAGGGCGAAGAACAACCCGATCACGACCAGCGCGATCGCCACGGTGACGCCGATGATCTGGTTGAACGTCGCCTGCTGCTCGGTGACGCCGGGGATCGCGTCGACTGCTTGATCGACGGTGTAGGTCTCGGTGGCACCGTCAGTCGCCGCGTCGATGGCCGCCGGTAAATCGTCGCCGTCACCGCGCACGACGAGCGCCTGGAACACGTCGGGGCCGAGCTGAGCGTCGGGGCGGTTCGCGCTCAGCGTGTCGCGCCACGTGTCGGGCGACGTCCAGAGGCTCGACTGGCCATTGAAGTTCGTGTCCTCGACGAACCCGATGATCTCGATCGGTGTGCGGGCCGGGCCGACCTCGATGATCATGCCCTCCTCGACGTTGTCGGCTTTGATGCTCTCGTCGGCCCAGGCCTGGCCGTACGGCGGCGCGTCGGGGACGCCGTCGGGTGCGAGTTCGTAGCCGAACAGGGCGACGCTGGCGAGATCGCGGACGTCGTTGCCGGGCACACGGGCGCCAAGCTGCACGTTGCCGATGCCGCCGACCTCGGTGACGCCGTCGACCGCTTCGACCTGCGCTCGGAGTTCGGGGTCGATGCGGCTGCGGAGGAACGAGGCCTGGGCCGTGTCGGAGTAGACGATCGCGTCGGCGTTCTGCGCGCGGATGGCGCCGGTGGACGACGCGATCAGCCCGTCGAGCAACCCGCCGAGGAACATCAACAGGATGGCGATCAGCGTCAGAATGACCGTGGCCGTGGCGAATCGTCCGGGACGACGACGCAGTTCCTTCAGGGCGAGCTTCATGACCCCACCCCTTGGCCGGTCGTCGCCTCGATCGGATCGATCTTCAGCACGCGCCGCGCCGCGACGAGCGAACTCAGCACGCCGAGCGACAGCAGCAGCACCGACCAGAAGATCACCGCAGCGGTCTCGAACTGGAGCGCGATGCCACCCAACGCCTGCTGGGACACCGGGTAGTAGAGCAGTGTGCCGATCGCAAGTCCGACGCCGATGATCACGACCACCTGGATGAGGAGCGACGTCACCAACCTGCCGGCCGGCGCGCCGATCGCACGCAGCAGCGTGAGCGAGTTGGCCTTCTGGAACGTGACGATCAGGAAGAACAGCCCGGTCACGCACGGCACGACCAGGCCGTAGAGCAGGAAGATGATGTTGAACGACTGTTGCACCTGCGCGACCCCCGGGGTTTCGGCCGCCGCGTCCTCCTTGGTCAGCGCGTCGAGCGCCAGCGACTGCTCGTTGATCGACGCCACCGCTTCGTCGGGGGTGAAGCCGTCGGCGGGGATCACCCCGAGCACGTTCGGCAGCGGCGTGCCGGCGTCCGGGTTCACGCTCTTGACCGCGTCGAGGTAGGTGTCGTAGGAGACGAACAGGGTCGGTGACACGTTGAGCTGCGCGTTCTCGGCGATGCCGACGATGGTGATCTCCTTGCCGCCCGGCAGCAGCGTGACGGTGTCGTCGATGTCGTAGCCGAGCTGCACGTCGGCGTCGCTGACCACGCCCTCGCCGTCGGCAGTGGGCAGCCGGCCGGCGACCACGGTGGTCGGCGCGCCGATGCCGTTGCCGTCGGGGCCGAGTTCGTAGCCGATCAGCGTGGTGTCGAACGTCTCGCCGTCGGCGTTGCCGCTCGGCTGGCCGGTGAACGTCCCCTGGCCGATCGGTCCGACATCACCGGTGCCGGGTGCTGCGAGGACGTCGGCCTCCATGTCCGGGGTGATCACGCTGCCCTGGAGCACGCGCTGGCCGTCGACGCTGTAGACGAGCACCGGGGCGTTCTGCTCGCGGATCGCCCCGATGAAGCCGGTGATCAAGCCGTTCTGCAACGACTGCTGGAACAGGATCAGGAAGACGAGCAGCGCGATGGCCGCGATCAGCAACGCGAAGCGCACCTTGGCGCGTGCCATTTCCTTGAAAGCGAGAAACATCGTCGGGGGGACCTCGCGCACGACGCTAGCGACGCACCGTCTGAAACGCCTGTCGTTGGCGGCAGCGGCGGCACCGTGGGAAGCTGCGTACATGACGTATCCGGTTGCGCTGTACCTCCAAGACGCCCACGACATCCGCCAGGGCATCGAACTCGTCCAGTACGCCGAGGCCAAAGGCTTCGATGCCGTTTGGCAGGCCGACAGCCGGCTGGTCCGCGACGCCGTCGTGCCGATGGCGGCCTTCGCAGCCAACACCGAGCGGATCAAGATCGGCTCGGGCGTCATCGACATCTGGACGCGCAACGCCGCCCGACTCGCCTCGACGTTCTCGACGCTCGACGACCTCGCTCCCGGCCGGATGATCTGCGGGCTCGGCGCGTGGTGGGACCCGTTGGCGTCGAAGGTCGGCATCGATCGGTCGCGGCCGCTGAAGGTGATGCGCGAGGTCGTCGACGCCGTCAGAGGGCTGCTGAACAACGAGACCGTGTCGATGGACGGATTCCATGTGCAGCTCGACGGGGTCGAACTCGACTACGTCCATCAGGAACGCCGTTCGAAGGACGTGCCGATCTACATCGGCGCGACCGGGATGCAGATGATGGAGCTGACGGGAGAGATCGCGGACGGTGCAGTGCTGAATTACCTGGTGTCGCCGAGCTACAACGTCGGCGCGCTGGAAGCGTTGGAGCGAGGCGCGGCAAAGGTGGGACGTTCGCTCGATGACATCGACCGGCCGCAGCTCGTCGTGTGTTCTGTCGACGAGGATCGTCAGGCCGCACTCGACGGCGCTCGCCTCCTCGTCACGCAGTACCTCGGCCAACAGCCGCACATCATGAAGGCGTCGGGAGTCCCGCAGGAACTCCTCGACGAGATCGGCGAGGTCCTCACCTGGCCCGCGACCCACGATCAGGTCGTGGCAGCGAGCAAGCTCGTCCCCGACGAGATCGTTCAGATGATCACGGCGTCGGGCACCCCCGACGAGGTCCGTGCGAAGGTCGACGAGTACGTCGCATCGGGCTGCACGTGCCCGATCCTGTACCCGCTCGCCGCCGACGTCCATCTGATGATCGACACCTTCGCCCGCGCCTGACGCCGCTACTAACGTCAGCCCGATGCGCATCACGTTGCCGTCCGGGACCGAGGCCGAGATCATCGAGCCGTCCGAAATCGACGGCGGCGCCACGATGGGCCTGGTGATTACACCGGACATCTTCGGCTTGCGTCCGCTGTTCGACGACTTGGTCGCCCGGCTCGCCTCGGAGTGGGCGATGACCGTGTGCGCCGTCGAGCCGTTCCCTGGGCTGGAACTCGGCGATGACGTCGAACCGCGCTTCGCCGCCGTCCCGACCCTCGACGACGAGCGGCACCTTCGTGACCTGGTCGAGGCCGCCGAGGCGACCGGCTGCGATCGCGTCGGTCTGCTCGGGTTCTGCATGGGCGGCATGTACTGCTTCAAGGCGGCGCGCAGCGACCGCTTCGCGAAGATCGCCAGCTTCTACGGAATGATCCGGTTGCCCGACGCGTGGAAGGGGCCAGGCCAAGGGGAGCCGCTCGACCATCTGGCCGCCGGACATCCCGACCGGGTTCTGGCGGTCATCGGCGAACTCGACTCGTACACCCCGCCGGCCGATGTCGTCGCGCTTGAGGCATCCGGGGTCAATGTCGTTCCCTACCCGGACGCCGAACACGGCTTCGCGCACGCTCCCGAGCGCCCGGCCCACCGACCGGCCGATGCCGCCGACGCCTTCCAACGCGCCCACACCTGGCTCACCACCTGATTGCACCAGGGGTCTGACCCCTGGTGCAATCAGCGGGCGCGGAGTTCGAGGCGGTCGCGTTGGGTGATGCGGTAGCTGCGGTCGTTCTGTTCGAGCCAGCCGAGACGGATGAAGCTGGCGATGGCCTTGTTGACCCGTTCCCGCGACGCTCCGACCATGCCGGCGAGTTCCTCCTGGGTGACCGGCAAGGTGAACTCGTCGATGCCGTCGGCGAGTTCGAGAAGTCGTTTCGCCGTGCGTCCGGTGACATCGAGGAAGACAGAGTCGGCCAGCGCTTCATCCGTGACGCGGATGCGCTGCGCCAGCAGGCGCGCCACGTTCCAGAGCAGCTTCGGGTTCTCGTCGAACATGACGAGCACCTGGGCGTACGGGATCGCCAACACCGTCGTCGGCTCGAGCGCCCTCGCCATCGCGGACCGCGGCCCGTCGTCGAGCATTCCCATCTCGCCGAAGAGATCGCCGCTCTCCATCAACGCGACCACGCTCTCGCGTCGGTCGATCGGATTGGCCAGTGCGATCGCCACTCGCCCGCGCAGCACCAGGTACAGCGATTCCGGTGGATCTCCCTCGTTGAACAACACGTCGCCCCGGATCATGTGCAGTTCGTGCCCCGAGGAGGCAACCGCGTTGAGCGCGTCCGGGGAGGCGTCCGCGAAGAAGTCGGTGCGGGCGAGGGTCTCTTCGTGGGCCATGACATCGGTCACGGTACTACCCTGCGCCGATGTGCCTCCTGCCGAGCAGATTTGGACGATCGTCGTGGGTGGAGGCAGCGGTCGACGCTTCGGCACGGCCAAGCAGTACGAGCTGCTCGGCGAGGCGCGGGTGATCGATCGATCGGTTGCCGTTGCTCGTGAGGCGTCGGACGGCGTCGTCGTGGTGGTGCCACCAGGAGACGCCCGACAGGAAGGAGCGATCGCCGGCGGAGCGACCCGCAGCGAGTCGGTGCGAGCGGGGCTCGCAGCGGTGCCGCCCGAGGCCACGATCATCTGCGTGCACGATGCCGCTCGCCCGCTGGCGACCGCCGAGCTGTATCGCCGAGCGATCGCCGCCGTCCACCACGGTGCCGACGCCGCGATCCCGACGATCGCCGTGACCGACACGATCAAGGTTGTTGCACACGGAGTGGTCGTGTCGACACCGGATCGGGCGTCACTCGTCGCCGTCCAGACACCTCAGGCCTTCCGCGCCGGCGTCCTGCGCGCAGCTCACCAATCCGGTGGCGATGCCACCGACGATGCCGCGCTGGTCGAGGGCCTCGGCGGCGTGGTGGCGGTCGTCGACGGCGAGGTGACCAACCGCAAGATCACCGTGCTCGACGACCTGCTCTGGGCCCGCAGCCAGATCTCGAGCGATGACGAAGGAGACCAGCCATGACCGTCCCTGAGTTCCGAGTCGGTCAGGGCTTCGACGTGCACCGGTTCAGCACCGAAGCCGACCGCGTGATGGTGCTGGGCGGCTGTCATTTCGACGGTGTGATCGGGCTCGAGGGCCACAGCGATGCCGACGTCGTCGCGCACGCCTGCGCCGACGCGCTCCTCGGTGCCGCCGGGTTGGGCGACATCGGGATGCATTTCCCGGACACCGACGATCGCTGGCGCGGCGCCGACTCGATGGCGTTGCTGCGTCACGTCGCCGCCATGCTCGCCGAGGACGGCTGGCGGGCGTCGAACGTCGATTGCGCCGTGGTGTGCGAAGTGCCGAAGATCGCCCCGTACCGTGACGAGATGCAACGCAACCTGACTGTCGCGGTCGGCGCGCCGGTCACCGTCAAGGGAAACCGGGCCGAACAACTCGGAGCCATCGGCCGATCCGAGGGTGTCGTGTGCTTCGCCACAGCGCTGATTCATCGTTCGCCCGAGGCACCGGCGTCGTGAGCGGTCGCGGTTCGTCCGGTCGCGGCGCGTCCGGTCGCGGTTCGAATCCGAAGCGCACGTCGGGCGCCAAGTCCGGTGGGCACGGAGGTAAGTCGGGACCGAAACCGAGCGGTCGATCCGGTCCGAACCGAGGGTCGGGCGCCTCATCGCGCGGTCCCGCCCGCCCGGGCGGATCTGCCGGGGCGGCCAAGGGACTCGGCGGCCGCCAGGTCGAAGGTCGCCAAGCCGTACGCGAATTGCTGATGGCCGAGCGTCGCAAGGTCCACGAGGTCTGGATCAGTGCAGAACTCGAAGGCGATCCCGGCGTTGCCGACATCGTCGAGATCGCCGCAGCGCGACGGGTGCCGCTGCTCCACGTTGCGCGTGCCCGCCTGGAACGCGAGGCGCGCAGCGAAGCACCGCAAGGTGTGTTGGCGCACGCTGCTGAAATCCCCGAGTCCGATCTCGGCGACCTGCTCGGAGTGCGCGGGGATCGGCACGGGACGCCGCCGTTTCTGGTGGCGGTCGACGGGGTCACCGATCCCGGCAACCTCGGAGCGATCATCCGCAGCTGCGACGGCGCCGGCGTGAGCGGAGTGCTGCTGCCTCGGCACCGTTCGGTCCATGTCACGCCGACCGTTGCGAAGGCATCCGCTGGTGCCGTCGAGTACGTGCCGATGGCGCTGGTGCCGGGGCTGCCCGCGGCGCTCAGGCAGATGTCGGACCACGGCATCTGGATCGTCGGGCTCGACGACGGCGCGGACCGTTCGCTGTACGAGATCGGGTCGCTCGCGTCCGAGCCGATCTGTGTGGTGCTCGGCGCCGAAGGCGCCGGGCTGTCGCGACTCGTGCGCGAGCGATGTGACTCGATCGTCAGCATCCCGATGGCCGGTCGGGTCAGCTCGCTGAACGTTTCCACTGCAGCTGCGATTTCCTTGTACGAAGTCTCGAGGTTGCGTCTCGACGTACCGTGACGTGAAGTGATGAATGCCCTACCGATCGCCTGGTGGCGTGTTCCACGACGAACCGGACGCCGTCCAATCTGCGGCATCGTCTGGTCAGCACGTCCGCGCGGCGGGCTGGAACGACGTCCACTGAGGCATGCCTGGATAACGTGACGTCCCACGCCGGGTTAGCTCAGTTGGTAGAGCACTTGATTTGTAATCATGAGGTGGCGAGTTCGATCCTCGCACCCGGCTCCAGAATTCGTCCCGGCCGACCGTGCGGCGCAATTCCCTGCGGAATGGGTTGCGGATTCCGGGACGTATTCCGCTGAGAATCGCAGACGATGACGGAGTTCGAGGTGCTTGGCGCTGTCAGTCGTCGCCGAGCGTCAGTTCCCGGACGCGTGCCAGCAGGACCTCGAGTGCCGGTCGGTTCAGCCCACCTTCGGGGATGATCACGTCGGCGTGGCGTTTGCTTGGTTCGATGAACCTCTCGTGAGCCGGGCGAACCTTCTCCAGATACTGCTCGATCACGAACTCCGGGGTGCGACCGCGTTCGGCGACGTCACGCCGCAGACGCCGGATCAGGCGGATGTCGGCGGCGGTGTCGACGAAGATCTTGAGGTCGAACCGCTCCCGCAGCGTTCGATCCCACAGCACCAGGATTCCGTCGACGACGATGATCCGCGCCGGCTCGACGATGCGGACCCGATCGGTGCGGTTGTGCAGGGCGTAGTCGTAGACGGGAACCGGCACCGAGGCACCGTTGGCGAGCGCCGCGAGGTGATCGTTGAGCAACGCCCAGTCGAAGGCATCGGGGTGGTCGTAGTTGACGGCTCGGCGCTCTTCGATCGGGGCGTCGCCCAGGTCGAGGTAGTACGAGTCGAGTTCGACCAGTGAGAGATGTTCGTCGCCGGTGAGTGCGGCGAGTCGCTCGGTGACGGTCGTCTTGCCCGAGCTGCTGCCGCCTGCAATGCCGATGATGAACGGTCGTCGCACGGGCCGCACGCTAACCAATCGTGTCGACAGAGAGCGGACAGATCAGGGTGACGGGCCCCCGACGAGGCAATCCGAATCGCCCTTCGTCCGCAGGGTGCTTGTAATTCGCGACCATTTGCGGCCAACCTGTGCGGTGATGCTCGATGAACGCTCCGCTGCAATGCTCGATTTCGAACGCGCCTGGTGGAACAACGACGAACCGCGTGACCAGGTCATCCGAGCGCGATTCCAGTGTTCGCCGGAGGATTACCATGCGGAACTGACCAAGGTGCTCGACGACCCGGCCTCGATGGACCACGACCCGCTCGTGGTGCGTCGGCTCAAGCGGCTGCGTCTTCGGGCCCGCAAGGCCCGCCTCGACGGATCGTCGGTAGCGGCAGGAGAGGGAGCGCACGCATGAGCAACGAAGATCCCGATGCACCGGTGACGCCGACGCCCAGTCGACGTTCGCCCCGCCAGGGTGTCGGCGGATCCCCGATGGGTTCCACCATCAGCATCGTGCTGGCCGTCGTGGCAGTCATCGTCGGCTTCTTGATCCTCAACAACATCACCGATGATGGACCGTCGGGCGATGGCGACTCCGCTCCCGTCGACTCGGTGGTCGACACCACAGCGGACTCCGTCGTCGAGACGTCCACGACGACCACGACCGAGCCGCCACTCGTCACCGAGGGCGCAACCGTCGTCGTCGCCAACGCGAGCGGCGTCGGCGGCTCGGCGGGCCGGATGACCACCGAACTCCAGTCGGTTGGTTTCACCATGGTCGAGCCGGCGATCAACTCGACGCAGTCCGGGTTGACCGCGTCGATCGTGCAGTACGACCCAGCCAACACGGCCGCACTCGCGGTGGCCGAATCGGTGGCGCGCACGATGGGCGGTCTCACCGTCGAGGTGGTGCCGACACCGGCGCCGGTCGAGGGTGGGTCGTTGAACGGCGCCGGCGTGCTCGTCCTGCTCGGCACCGACCAGGCCGACAAGACGATTGCCCAACTCTCGGCTCCGACCGATGTCGTGACGCCCCCGAATCCCTCGGGTGGTACGACGGACGACACCACCAGCGACACGACCGACGCCACCACCGGCTGAAGTCAGCGTCGCGTCGTCAGCGTCGCGCTGCCAGCCAGGTCGCCGCGGCATCCTCGACGAGACGTTTGGGCTCAGCGAATGCAGCGTCCTCGCCGTAAGCGTCGACGAGCGAGACGACCTCGATTCCCGACGGTTTCGTACGGTCGGTGCGGGCATCGGATCCGACGATCGCCAGGACCGCGATGCCGTACTCCTCGGCGACCGATGCGATGCCTCCGACCACCTTGCCTGAGGAACTCGTGTCGTCCAGGCACCCCTCGCCGGTGATCACCAGGTCGGCCCCGTCGAGGTGGTCGTAGAGGTCGAGTTCGTCGGCGACCAACTCGAAGCCGGGCACCAGCGTTCCGCCGACCGCTGCGAGCGCCCCGCCGAGACCGCCAGCCGCGCCGCCGCCGGGCGTCGACGCGACGTCGACGCCGAAGTCGTCGACGAACATCTGGGTCAGTCGTTGGAGACGCCGTGTGAGCAGCGCGACCTGCGCCGGTGACGCGCCCTTCTGCGGGCCGAACACCGACGCAGCATCGGTGAATGTCGTGGTGACGTCACAGGCGACCAGCAACTCCACCTGCTTGAGTCGGGCGATGGCGGTGATCGCTCGAATCGCGCCGAAACCGCCGTCGGTCGTCGCGGAGCCGCCGAGCCCGACGATGATCCGGCGGGCGCCGGCGTCGAGCGCATGGTCGATCAGTTCACCGGTGCCGGTGGTCGTGGCATTCAGCGGGTCGTTGCCCGCGGCGCCGCCGACCAGTGCCAGGCCGCTGGCACGTGCCATCTCGATGACGGCGGTGCCCTTCGACAGTCGCCAGTCGGCGCGCACCGTGTCGCCGAGCGGTCCGGTGACGGTCGAGGTGCGGTTCGCCCCGCCGAGGGCGTCGAGCAGGCCGTCGCCGCCGTCGGCCATCGGCACCTCGGTGCAGTCGATGCCGAGTTCCCAGCAGGCGTGTCCGATCGCCGCGGCGGTCTCAGCGGCGCTGATCGTGCCCTTGAACTTGTCGGGCGCGGCGACCACACGGCGTATCGGGCGGCGGCTGGACACGACGGCGACCATACCCGCAACCCGATTGTCGACCGCATGAGTCGGGAATCGCACCGGTAGCATCGCCGCCATGGCAGTGACCGTTCGGATCCCCACCACCATGCGCCCACTGACGGGTGGCGACAAGCAGGTCGCCGTCGAGCCCGGCACGCTCAACGACATCGTCGCGGCACTCGAAGCAGCGCATCCCGGCATGGGCGAGCGCCTGGTCGACGACGACGGAGCGTTGCGCAAGTTCGTCAACGTGTTCGTCGACGACGACGATGTCCGCTACCTCGACGGGCTCGACACCAAGGTCGATGACGGCCTCACCGTTTCGATCATCCCCGCCGTCGCCGGCGGCTGATCCGCCACGTTCGGCCACCGCGCAGCGCGCGATGCTGACGCCATGACGGTGCGAGTCGAGGACAGGGGTGCGGTGCGGGTGGTCACGATCGACCGGCCCGAGGTGCGCAACGCCGTCGACGGTCCGACCGCTCAGCTGCTCCACGACGTCTTCGTCGACTTCGATGCCGACGACGCGGTCTCGGTCGCGGTGCTCACAGGCGCGGCCGGCACGTTCTGTTCGGGTGCTGATCTCACGGCGATCTCCGATGGCCGGGGCAACTCGGTGATCGATGTCGCTCCCGACGAGATCGTCGGCTCGCTCGGTCCGATGGGCCCGACCCGGCTTCAGCTGTCGAAACCCGTGATCGCCGCTGTCGAAGGGCACGCGGTGGCCGGAGGGCTGGAACTCGCCTGCTGGGCCGACCTGCGTGTTGCAGCACGTGACGCGACCTTCGGCGTGTACTGCCGACGCTGGGGTGTGCCGCTCGTCGACGGCGGCACGGTCCGGCTCCCACGCTTGATCGGGCAGAGCCGAGCGCTCGATCTGATCCTCACCGGCCGCGGCGTCGATGGCGTCGAAGCCGAACGCATCGGTCTGGCCAACCGCGTGGTCGAGCCCGGCAAAGCACTCGATGCCGCCGTCGCACTCGCCGGCGACATCGCCGCCCTGCCCCCGATCTGCCTGCGCTCGGACCGTCAGTCGAGCTACGACCAGTGGTCGCTCGACCTGGGCGCCGCGCTCTCGCATGAAACCCGCCTCGGCGGGGCGACGATCGCCTCCGGCGAGACCCGAGACGGAGCGACTCGCTTTGCCCGCGGCGAAGGCCGCCACGGCGCCCCCGCCTGATCGCCGCAGCGGGAATTTCACCAGGGGTCAGACCCCTGCTGCAATCGTTCGGCAGTTGCGGGGTTAGCAGTCGACGCCGTAGAGTGCTAACCGGCGTTCGCCGGGATCTCCGGTGGCGCAACGACACTCAAGAAGCTTCGAAACGTCCAACGGAGGACACACAAGATGGCGAAGATGATCGCATTCGACTCCGAGGCTCGCCGAGCCCTCGAGGCCGGGATGAACCAGTTGGCCGACGCCGTCCGCGTCACGCTCGGCCCGAAGGGCCGCAACGTCGTGTTGGACAAGAAGTGGGGCGCTCCCACGATCACCAACGACGGCGTCTCGATCGCCAAGGACATCGAACTCAAGGATCCGTACGAGCGGATCGGCGCCGAGCTGGTCAAAGAAGTCGCCAAGAAGACCGACGACGTCGCCGGTGACGGCACCACCACTGCCACCGTCCTCGCGTGGACGATGGTCCGCGAGGGCCTGCGCAACCTCGCTGCCGGCGCGAACCCGATGGGGCTCAAGCGCGGCATCGAGCAGGGTGTCGCCGCCGCGGTCGAGTCGATCAAGTCGAACTCGATCGAGGTCGACTCGACCCAGCAGATCTCGCAGGTCGCCGCGATCTCGTCGGCCGATCAGGAGATCGGCGACATGATCGCCCAGGCGATCGACAAGGTCGGCAAGGACGGCGTCATCACCGTCGAGGAGGGCCAGACCTTCGGGATGGAGATGGACCTCGTCGAGGGCATGCGCTTCGACAAGGGCTACCTGTCGCCGTACATGGTCACCGACACCGAGCGGATGGAAGCGTCGTTCGACGATCCGTACCTACTGTTCGTGTCGTCGAAGATCTCCACGATCCGCGACCTGGTGCCGATTCTCGAGAAGATCATGCAGACCGGACGCCCGCTCGTGATCATTGCCGAAGACGTCGACGGCGAGGCACTCGCGACCATCGTCGTGAACAAGATCCGCGGCACGTTCAAGTCTGCCGCCGTCAAGGCCCCCGGCTTCGGCGAGCGCCGCAAGGCGATGCTGCAGGACATGGCCACCATCACCGGCGCTCAGGTGATCAGCGAAGACGTCGGCCTCAAGATGGAGAACGTCACGCTCGATCTCCTCGGTGAGGCCAAGCGGGTCATCATCACCAAGGATGAGACGACGATCGTCGAAGGCGCAGGCGACGAGGACGACATCAAGGGCCGGATCAACCAGATCAAGGCCGAGATCGAGAACACCGACTCCGACTACGACCGCGAGAAGCTCCAAGAGCGCCTCGCCAAGTTGACCGGCGGCGTCGCTGTGCTGAAGGTCGGCGCGGCCACCGAGGTCGAACTCAAGGAGAAGAAGCACCGCATCGAAGACGCGGTGTCGACCACGAAGGCCGCGATCGAAGAAGGTGTCGTCGCTGGTGGCGGCGTCACGCTGCTGCGTGCGGTCGACTCGGTCAACGAGGTGGCCGACAGCCTCGAAGGTGATGAGGCCACCGGCGCTCGTCTCGTTGCGACCTCGCTCGTCGGTCCGATCAGGCAGATCGCCGAGAACGCCGGCGTCAACGGTGGTGTCGTGATTGCCAAGGTGCTCGAACTGTCGGGCAACGAGGGCTACAACGCGGCCACCGACACCTACGAGGACCTCGTGAAGATCGGTGTCATCGATGCCGCCAAGGTGACCCGCTCGGCGCTGCAGAACGCCGGCTCGATCGCCGCGCTGTTCCTCACCACCGAAGTCGTGATCGTCGACAAGCCGGAGAAGGCGCCCGCCATGCCCATGGGCGGCGGCGACATGGACTTCTGATCCGGTCTGGCTTCCATGCGCATAGCCTGACGGCATGCGCATGGAAGCTGGTCTGGCCGTCGTCCACCTGTTCGGCAAGCCGACTCCAGCACTCGATCGCGAGGCGGTCGTCGCCGCGGTCGAGGCCGCCGAGGCCGATGGCTGCCAGGTGATCACCGCCGCGATGCTCGGCCACAAGGCCGACATCTCGTTCATGGCGCTCGCCGCGGACTGGCGCACGTTGCGCACCCTGCAATCGGCGCTGCAGCGCGCCGGCATCGACATCGTCGACAGCTACGTGTCGATCACCGAGGTCAGCGAGTACGCCAAGGGCATGCCCGAACACATGCTTCGAGCGCGGCTGCACCCGGAGATCCCGCCGGAGGGGATGAACGCGTTCTGCTTCTACCCGATGAGCAAGAAGCGCGAGGCACACGCCAACTGGTTCGCGACTCCATACGACGAGCGCAACGACATGATGATGGAACACGGCAAGAGCGGACGCACCTTCGCTGGTCGTGTGGCGCAACTCATCACCGGCTCGACCGGGCTCGACGACTTCGAATGGGGTGTGACCCTGTTCGCCGTGAGCCCCAACGTGCTCAAGGATGTCGTGTACACCATGCGCTTCGACAAGGGCTCGGCGCTCTACGGCGAATTCGGTGCGTTCTACGTCGGGTACCTCGACTTCATCGAGAACATCCTCTGAACCGAGCAGACATCGGCGCCTCCGCTGCCGACTCAGTTGCCGACGACGATGGTTCCCTCGAGCACGTCACGTCCTGATTCGTCGAACGTGAAGCGATCGAACGTGGCGCGGGAGGGATCGCCGGTTCTGACGAGCAGATCGGTGACGCCTGCAGGGCCGTTGTAGTCGATCTGCCGATCGGAGTCGATCGTGTCCACACACGCCGCGAACGTCTGACACGCCGAGCCGCTGACGCTGACCTGCGCGACTTCTCGCGCGATGTCGCGCGGAACATCGGAGTCTGCTCGGACAGCTGCCAGAGCGATCAGATTCGCGCAGTCGTATGCGTTGGTCGCGAACAGGCCGGGCGGGTCGAACGGTGCTTCGCTGTCACCCGAATCGGCTTGTGGAGCGAGGCCGACGATCTTGTCGCGGAACTCGGGGTCGAGTCGTTGGATGCGCTGCGGGGCGGACGGGTTGCGGAGCGCGTCGTTCACCACGACCCTGGCCAACCCGCTCACGTCGCCGTCGTCGAGTGCCGCGAGGAACCGCGTGCCGTCGTCTCCGTCGGCGATCAGGACGAGCACCTGGCCATCGGAAGCGGCGAGCAGCGCGGCTTCATCGGACAAGTCGTCGTCGTCGGACGCGAAGGTGATTCTGTCGACGACAGCGATTGCCTCGTTGGCCAGCGATGCCTCGACTGCATCGGCGAATGGATGTCCGTACGAGTCATCGACGTGGACGATCGTGACGCGTTGGGCGCCGGTCTGATCGGCCACGTTGGCGATCGCACGGGCCTGAAGCGAATCGCTCGGCACGGTGCGGAAGAACAGATCGAGGTCGGGAAAGTCGTCGAGTGCCAACGCACTTGCCGTCGGCGAACAGACCACCTTCCCCGCAGCGACGAGTTCGTCGAGCGTACTGAGCGCGACGAGTGACGATGCCGGCCCGATGATCGCGTCGACGTCACTGTCGAGCAGAGTCTGGATCGAGGCCGTCGCCGTCGCGGTACTGCTGCCCTCGTCGGCAACGACGAGGCGTACCCGTTGGTCGAGCACGCCGCCGGCGGCGTTCATCCGGTCGACCGCCGTCTCGACCGCGGCGGTCATCGGCTCGCCGATCAGCGTGTCGCTGAGAGGGAGGAGCGCGCCGATCACGAGTTGGCCGTCGCCGATCACCTGGGCTCGCATGGTGGTCGTCGTCGAGTCGGCGATCGTCACGTCGACCACGCTCTCGCCGTCATCCGAACACGCAACGAGCGCTGCCGCGAGCCCCACCGCGACGGCGAGCGCGAGAGTCCGTCGGTGGCGAAGAGACCTCATCTGCGGTCCAGCGTAGGAGAGGCGGCGCCTGCACACCGGCCACGCACGCGGCGGGAGGTCAAGATTTCGTCTGGATCTGCCGATTCAGGACCCGATGGAGGTGCATCGGTGAGAATCTGGAACGAATACGGCGGGCTCGGGCAGGTTCGACTCGCGCGTATCGACGGCTCGCCGACGCACGAGAACAGATGACTGACCACTTTCAGCTCCCCAGCGACGTTGCGCTCGAGGAGCAGACGCGCGCCGGTTCGCTGGCAGCGTGGAACGAGTTGCGTGACCGGCACATCGACGCGATCGAGGCGATCGCACGTTCACGAACGCAACCCCGGGGCCAGGGCTCGGCGGCGTCGGTCTTCGATCGATTGCATGGTGAGATCACCGTGTCAGCAGGCGGCTCGGATGATGCGACACTGCTACCCTTTCGGCCGCGGGCGATCGGGTTGCTCACCGGTGGCGCGTACGGCCCGGTATGGAACCCGCCCACGTCGGCGGAATCCGATGGCCACGCGGCGCCTACCGGCACCGCCCAGGTCGACCCAGTCGATCACGACGTACTCGTCGACGTGGCCACGGCGTTCGGGCGATTGCCCACCGTCTGGCAGGCGGTCCTGTGGCACCGATGGGTCGAGCGTGCCCCCGCAGCCGAGCTGACCGCGATCCTCGGTCGTTCTGCCACTGACGTGGTCGCGCTGGAGCAGACTGCACAGCGCGGTCTCGTCGACGCCTACGGCGCCGCGATGCTGGACCGCACACCGGCGCCCGACCCGCTCTGCCGCGAATGTGATCGCGCTGCTCGGCCCGTACCGCCGCGGCACGCTGCCCGACACGCTGCGTCGAGTCGTCGACGTCCACCTCGAGGGTTCTGATGACGCGTCGGCGGGGTGTGCTGCCTGCAGCCGGCGCCTGGGGACGATCGACCGTCTGCCCGATCTGGTGCCCGCCGCGGTGACGCCGGGCCTCGTGGGAGTCGATGCTGGTCGGTACCGAGCGATCATCGGTGCTGGGGTCCTCGCTCTGGGGTCGGCCGCCCTGGCCACGCGCCGCTCGGAACGCGATCGCCGGATGGCTCGGATCGGGGCGGTCGCCGCGGTCGTACTGGCGCTGTTGGCGGCGGCGTTCTTCGTACGAGCGCCGTTCGGCGGTCTCGACTCGGAACTCGACGACCTGCTCGAACGTGTCACGCCCTCGACGGAACCGACGGCCACAACGACCGTTCCCGGCGGGTCCGAGGACGCTGCGGAGGCGCTGCCCAATCGGATCGAGCTGATCTTCCCCGGCGCGCCTCAAGGCGCGGTGTACGTACCCGGCGGTCGGGTACTCGACCTGGGGCTCTCGTTGTCGACGCCGGCACCCGTCTACGCGGGCGCTACCGGCACCATCGATGTGGCGATCACCAACAACGATTCCGAGGACGCGTCCGTCCGGTTCCTCGTGCGGTCCTCGCCCGGTGTTTCGTTCGATCGTCTGATGCGCGGGATCGGGTCGTGCATCGCCGAACAAGACGACGGCGCATGGTGCACGCTCGCGCTGCCGGCGGGTACGACCGCGGTGATGTCGTTGCGGTTCACGGTGGATGTCGAGGTGCCCAACCGTCTCGTCGTGGTGCCGAGTATCCGATCCGTTGTTCTCGAGGTGCCTGTGGAGTACCTGCCCGGCCTGTTGGTCGGTCAGGTCGGTCAGGGTGAGCTTCGAACGGTCGGTGCCAGGCTCGGCACGTGCCCGAGGTCGCCGACGTGCCCGAATGGGCAGCGCAATGCGTCGTCGGCCGTCCTCGACCTGGCGGTGGACGACACCGTCGAACGGGCGCTGTTGGTGTGGGAGGGCGATCGCCCGGATGCGGCCTGGATGGACTCCGTTGGTTTGATCCCGGCGGGGTCGTCGACGGCCGTCGGGGTATCGGCTGGCAATGTCCCGTCTCCGAGCGGCGCCCTCAGCACCGGACCGGGTGTCAGCACCTCGGAGACGCAGGACGAGTCGGGGTTCCGATCTGTCGCAGACGTCACCGACCTGGTGCGCTCTGCGGGCCCTGGCACCTACACCGTGGTGCGCGCGCCGAGCACCGATGATCCTGGCGACGGATCGTGGACGTTGACGGTGATCACCGAGTCGAGTGTCGGGCCATCTCGGCTGTTCGTCGTGGTGCGCCCCGACCAGGCAGCGTTCCCCGATGAACCGTTGATCATCGACATCCCCGTCGGCGGCTCGGTGATTCCTGAAACGCCGATGCGACCACTGAGCCTTGCCCTGCAGGCAACAGTGGAAGGGTCGGGAGTCAGCCAAGTCACCGTCGACGGGGAACCGGTGGGCGACGCCGATGCCTTCGTCGACATCGGCATGGCGGGAGGCACCGTCACCTATGATCGCGAGATCGCCTCCACCGAGGATGTCCTCTCCCTTGTTGCCTCCACGTCCGCCGACGCGCTGCGTCTGGCGTCGATCGGACTGACCGTCGACATCGTTCCGTGACGTCGCCGATACGCGTCGGGCACCTCGAACAGGCTGCCGGCGCCGTCGACCGTCCTGGCCGTGGCTACTGCCGAGCGTTGGCGGAGGTCACCGACGACTGGCTGATCGCGATCTTCGACGACGCGATCGCTTGCACCGATCGCCCATCGGGCAGAGTCGCGTTGCTGGCGATCGGCGGCTATGGCCGCGGTGAGTTGGCGCCACAGAGCGACCTCGATCTGTTGCTCGTCCACGACGTCAAGACGAAGAAGGTCACCAAGGAGGTCGAGCCGATCGCGAGCGCGATCTGGTATCCGCTCTGGGACTCGGGCGTGAAGCTCGGCCACGCCGTGCGTCGGATCGACGAACAACTCGAGCTCGCGCGAACCGATCTCGACTCGGCCACCGCGCTCGTGTCGGCCCGGCCACTCGCGGGTGATGAACAGCTGACCGCCGAGGTGATCGCGCAGGGTCTCGCGTCGTGGCGCAGCAATCGCACGCGGCACCTCGCGGAGTTGCGCGATCGGGTCCGCGTCCGCCAGGAGTCCGCCGGCGACGTGGCGTACCGTCTCGAGCCCGACCTGAAGGACGGCCACGGCGGGCTGCGCGACGTGCAGTCGCTGTGGTGGGCTCGGGAGGCGGGTCTCGACCTGATCGCCGAGGACTTGATCGATCTCGATCGTTCCTACGACGTGCTGTTGCGTGCCCGGGTCGCATTGCATCTCGCCACCGACCGTGCCGGCGACGTGCTGAGGTTGGAAGACCAGGACGCGGCTGCCGCGACCGGCGGCTGGCGCGACGCCGACGAACTGATGGCCGACGTCGCCGCGGCCGGCCGCACGATCGCCTGGTTGTGCGACGAGAACTGGGGTCGCGCCGTGGCGACGGTTGCTGCCGAACCCAACCGAGCGGTGGCGCCCGGGGTGATCCTGCGAAACGGTGAGATCGAGTTGGCCGCCGACGCAGATCCCGCGAACGACGCCACGCTCGTGCTGCAAACCGCGGTGGCAGCGGCTCGTCACCGATGTCGGATCGCACGACCGACGCTCGACCGGCTGCACGACGACGTCACGGGCTGGCCGGGGACCTGGCCGGTGGGAGCCACCGACGACCTCATCGCGCTGCTGCTCGAAGGGCATCACGCGATTCCCGTGCTCGAGTCGCTCGATCAACGCGACCTCGTCGCACGTCTGCTGCCCGAATGGGCGCCGGTGCGATCGCGGCCTCAACGCAACGCCTACCACCGCTTCACCGTCGACCGGCACCTCTGGGAAGCCGCGGCGAACGCCGCGGCGCTCGCCCACCGTGTGAGCCGACCCGACCTGCTCGTGCTCGGCGCACTGTTCCACGACTTGGGCAAGGGCTACCCCGGCGACCACACCGTCGTCGGGATGGACCTGATCTGCAGGGTCGGTCCGAAGCTCGGCCTCGTTCCCGCCGACGTGGAGGTCCTGGTCACGATGGTCGAACAGCACCTGCTGTTGCCCGACGTGGCCCTGCGCCGCGATCTCACCGATCCCGCCACGATCGAGCAGGTGGCAGCGGCCGTCGCAACGGTGGAGGTCCTCGACCTGCTGCACGCACTCACCGAGGCCGACTCGTTGGCGACGGGGCCGTCGGCGTGGGGCGACTGGAAGGAAGGCCTGGTCAACGAACTCGCCGCTCGGGTTCGCCACGTGCTCGGTGGCGGCGACGTCGCCGAGGTGACCTGGCGGCTGTTCCCCGACGCCGAGACGCTCGCCGTGATGGCCGCCGGCGAGCTCGACATCTCGCGGTCGGGTGACGTGATCACGGTGGTGAGCCAGGACGCGTCTGGCACGTTCAGTCGGATCGCCGGCGTGTTGTCGCTGCACGGCCTCGACGTCGTCACCGCGCAGGCGCACTCCGACGAAGGCGGGATGGCTGCGTCGCAGTTCCGCATCGTGGTTCCCGACGGCGGTATCAACTGGCGCGCCATCAAGGGCGACCTCGAGCGAGCGCTCGCGTACCGACTCGCGATCGAGGCGCGACTGGCGGAACGTGCTGCGACGTATCGGCGCCGGCGCCGTACCCAGGCCGCAGCGCCGGGGCCGCCATCGGTGGTGTTCGACGACGCGGCATCGAGCAACGCCACGGTCATCGTCGTGCGCGCCGTCACCAAGATCGGCATCCTGCACCGCATCTCCAAAGCGCTCGGCGAGTTGGGACTCGACATCCGCCATGCCACGGTGCAGACGATCGGGATGGAGGTCGTCGACACGTTCTACGTCCGTGCCGACGGCAAACTCGTCACCGATGCGACGTACCGCAAGGAGATCCACCGGGCGTTGCTCCACGCGGTGGCGTGATCGTCGATGCCGTAACGTGAGCGACGTGACGGCGAGCGCACGCGATCTGGCGAGATGGAGCGAGTCGTTGGCGGCGATCGCCCGCACCGGGATGGGCTTCACCGAGAACCTGTACGAGCGCGAGCGCTACGAGGAGGTCCTGCACATCGCCGCCGACATCAAGGCCGCCGCCATCGAGATCGATCAGGCACGTGAAGCCGTCGACGAGGCGCTCGCCGTGCAGCGTGAAACGGATCATTTCGTGCAGGAATGGATGGAATCGATCGGTGAAGGCGTGCCAGGGTACGTCACCCCCAAGGTCGCGGTCGGCGCGATCGTCGGCAACGAGGTGGGCGAGATCCTGCTGGTGCAGCGCAAGGACTCGGGGATCTGGCTGTATCCGACAGGCTGGGCCGACGTCGGCTACTCACCGGCCGAGGTGGCGGTGAAGGAAGTGAGCGAGGAGACCGGGATCGAGTGCGAACCGCTGCGGCTGCTCGGCGTGGTCGACGGCCAGCGGATGGGCTTCAGCCGGTTCGCGATGTACATGTTGCTGTTCCACTGCCGGGCCACCGGTGGTGCACTGATGCCCCATCCTCTCGAGACCGCCGACGTCGGCTGGTTCGCACACGACGCGCTGCCCGAGGTGACCGCTGGTGCCCAGTGGTGGGGGCCGATGGCCTTCGAGGCGATCGCCGGTGTCGAGTCGCCGGCGACGTTCGACTCGGTGCGCTCGCCGGTCTGGCGAACCGACTGAATTCACCAGGGGTCAGACCCCTGATGAAATTTTGTTGCAATCAGTCGGAGTCGCGGTCTCGGAGGAACTGCTCGACCTCTTCGACGAGTGCGTCGGGATCGAGCGGCGTGTCCGACGACATGTCGTCCGACTCGGCGGCTTCGTCGTCGGTGAGCTGCTCGAGGCGCGAGAGGTACTCGATCATGTCGTCGTCGTCGCCGATCAACGCCGCGACCTGAGCGTCGTACGCCGCCGCCTCGCCGGCGAGGTGCGACAACGGAGCCGGCGTGCCGATCATCGAACAGGCCCGCTCGACGAGTGCCATTGCCGCCTTGGGCGACGGGATCTGCGAGGCGTAGCCGGGCACCGCCGCCCAGAGCGACGCCGTTGCCATGCCGCTGTTGTGGAGTTCGTCGTGGAGCACGCCGACGATCCCGGTCGGACCCTCGTACTGCGAGCGACGCAGTTCGAAACGCTCGATGAGCGAGTCGTCGGTGGCAGTGCCGATCAGCGGCACAGGGCGTGAGTGCGGCACGTCGGCGAGCAGCGCCCCCAGCGAGATCGCCATCGTGACATCGAACTCGTCGGCGATGCCCTCGATCTGCTCGCAGAACAACCGCCAGCGCAGTGCCGGCTCGGGTCCGAGAACCATGATCACGTCGGTGCCGGGAAGCGACACCGACCAGACACCGACGGTCGGCCACACGATCGATCTGTGCTGCTGTTCGTCGAGGCGGACGTGCGGGCGCACGGTGGCGAAGTCGGTGAAGGCCTCGGGGTCGATCTCGGCCAGTGCCTCGGCACCCCAGGCCTCGATCATCGTGCGCAGGGCGATCGACGCCGAGTCGCCCGCGTCGTTCCAACCGGTGAACGCGGCGACGAGCACGGGGCGGTTGAGGTTCGGTTCGGTCAGCCAACGGACGTGCTCGGTTCCCACGGACGCCACGCTATCGGTGACAGGCAGTAGCGTCGGATGGCGGTGAGCCGAGAAATGAGTCCAGCCGATGATCACAGTGGTGCCGTGGTCGTCACCGTGCACGCCGTGGACGACGAACTCATCGAGGCGTTCAACCGGCTGATCCCGCAGCTGTCGTCATCGTCGCCCCCACCGTCGTACGATCACCTGGCGGCGTTGGTCGACAGCGAAGACACGGTCCTGTTCGTCGCCCGAATCGACGGCCGGATCCTCGGCAGTTTGACGCTCGCCTTCTACCGCATCCCGACCGGAACGAAGGCCTGGATCGAGGACGTCGTCGTCGACGCCGACGCACGCGGTCACGGGGTCGGCGAGTTGCTCAACCGGGCCGCGCTCGACGAGGCCCGGTCGCGTGGAGCGAAGGACGTCAGCCTCACGAGCCGACCATCTCGTGAAGCGGCGAACCGGTTGTATCGCCGCATCGGCTTCGAGCCCCGCGAAACGAACGTGTACCGCTACAGAATCGGGTCGGAGATCTCCGGATAGAGGACACTCGATCGTGACGACGTCGGGTCGCTCCGCAGGGGTCGGCGAGACGGACGACACGGAGTTCTGGGCGGCGTCCGAGCGATCGCTGACCGCAGCGAACGTGCGAAGGCCTACCTGGTCACCGGGTGCGGCCTGCCGGAAGACCTCGTGGACACCGGCGGTTGATGGGCCGCGCCGCCGCTCACGTCTGAGCGCGGCGGAGGTCTTCGGCTGCTTGACGGACCTGCCAGTCGCGGTCCGCCAACGCCTGGTCGATCGCGGACTCGACCTCGGGACTGTCGAACGGTGCGAGAGCGAGTACGGCGCGTCGGCGGACTGCGGGTTTGTCGCCGCACGCCGCGATGATCGCCGCCAACCCGCGCTCGTCGCCGATCGCTCCGAGCGCAGCGACCGCCGACTCACGCACCAAGGGATCATCGGCCCCACCCGCCAGTTCGACGAGACGGCAGACGATGTCGTCTCGTTTCGACTCGTGTTCTCCGCACGCCCAGGCTGCGACCTCGACCACCCGATCATCCGGATCGTCGAGGCTGGCGCGCAGATCGACCGACGAATGCGTCGCCGAGAGTTCCGCCGCCCGTCGTCGTACGGCGACGTCCGCGTCGAGCAACGCGGTGGCGAGCATCGCGTCGTCCAGGATCTGCAAGCGTTCCAGCGCGCCGAGCGCCGCCGCCCGCACAGCCGGATCGGCCGACGTCAGGCCATCGCGCGCCGTCGAGACGTCACCCATGTGGCCGGCGACGGCGACCGCGCGAAGCCCGGGGTCGTTCACTGCTTCAACAGGTCGGTGAGGGTGATGACGAGCCAACCCGTAGCGAACGCGATGACGATCGCGAGAACGGCGCCGATCACGATGGCGAGCGCCGATCCGGCGACGGCGGCCCACAATCGGCGCAGGAGCCCCGCTCGCTTGTACAGCGAAGTGGTGGTCTCGGCGATCGGGACCGGCTCCCACGGCCGACGGAGAATCGGCTCGCCGCGTGGGATTCGGGCGGTGGCTCTGGCATTCTTGCGCCAGCCCGCCAGGACGAGCGCGAGAATCGCGAGTCCGGCCATCCAGGCAGCCTGAGTGGTGAGATCCGTGACCGACACGACAACAGACAGCGTACCGAGCGAGGGTGACGCGACCGCTCCGCGCAACAGGTGGTGGGCGTGGGCGATCGCCGGTATCGGTGTGGTGATCCTCGCCGTGATCGGTGTGGCATCGCTGCTGCCGTCGACACTGGTGTCGGAGAAGGAGAACCGGCGCACCGGAGCAATGGAACCGACGCCATACGCGCTCACGCCCGCGTCGGCCGACCCGGTGAACGATCGCATCGAATTCGGTGAACTGCCCGACGGGGTCGACCGGTACGAGACGGATCACGACATCCACTTCGTCACGGTGACCTCACCGAGGCAGTCCGTGCTGTCGTGGCTCGCCGGCCGCGACGACCCGGCCATCGATTTCCTGACCGAGGAGGACAAGTTCGGGGTCCGCACCGCGAGCCAGCGACGCGAGTTCAACCTGCAGATGATGCGAACCGCTGAGCAGGAGGCGCAATACGTCGCATTGACCACGCTGGGCTACGACGTCGAGATCACGCCCGGTGAGGTGATCGTGCAGGACGTGTTGTGCAAGACGCCGGGCGACGACGGGGAGTGTGCCGAGTGGTTCCCTTCCGATGAGCAGATCGATCCCGCCGACCGGATTCTCGAAGCGGAAGGCATCACGCTCGACTCCGTCGAGGATTTGAGCGCGCTGCTCGCTGACAAGGAGCCGGGGGACACGGTCGACCTGCGGATCGATCGGCCAGGCGAGGGTGAACAAGAGGTCACCGTCGAGCTGTCGGCGTCGCCGGACGATCCCGATCGGACGATCATCGGATTCGTCCCGTTCGACACGCGTGCGATCACACTGCCGTTCGAGGTCGACATCCGCACCGATGACATCGGGGGTCCATCTGCGGGTCTGGCGTTCACGTTGGCCATGATCGACGAACTTTCGCCTGGCGATCTCACCGGCGGGCAGGAGGTGGCGGTGACCGGAACGATCTCGCTCGACGGCAGTGTCGGCGCGATCGGTGGGCTCACGCAGAAGGTCTCGGCCGTGCATCAGAACGGCATCAAGGTGTTTCTGGTGCCCGCATCGCAGTCCGAACTCGACGACCCCGAACGACTCCAGCGTCTGAAGGACGCCGGCCGTGGTGAGGTGGAGATCATTCCCGTGGCGACCCTCGACGAAGCCCTGGCGGTGCTCGAAGAACTCGGGGGAGATGCGCTCGTCACGGTGAGCTGACGCCTCGAGTCGATCGGACCTGCGGTCCGTCTGGCCAACGTCCGGAGCCTCCGGCACTGATTGCCACCATCCGCGCGCGCTGGGTGCGTAGCGTTGCGTCATGGCCATGTCCTTTGCCCGCCCCGATCCGTCGTCACCGGCGTCGGTTGCCGACGCCGCATTCGGTACCGGCCGCCGCGGATTCGACCAGGGAGAGGTCCGGGATTTCCTGCGTATGGTCGCCGCCGAACTCGGACGGTTGCAGGAGCGCGAGCGCTTTCTCGAACGCGAACTTCGCACGGCTCAGGCGAATCCCGACCTGACCTCGGTGCAGCTCGACGAACAGGCGCTGACCCGATTGCTTGGCGAGGAAACCGCTCGGGTGTTGACCACGGCGCGTGAGGCCGCGGCAGAAATCCGCCAGAAGGCCGAGCAGAGCGCAGCTCAGATGCTGACCGAGGCCAGCGACGAGGCGGCCCGCATGCGCGAGGAGGCCGAGATCGAGGCATCGCGTCGTCGTTCTGACGCTGCCGCCGATGCCGAGGCTGAGCTGTCGATGGCCAAGCAGCAGGGTCGCGAGATGGTGAACGAGGCCCGCGCCTACCGCGAGCGCGTGCTGAGCGAACTCGCCCGCCGACGAGAGCTTGCGCGTGAACAGATCGAGCAGTTGCTGCACGGACGCGACCGTCTGATGCAGTCGTTCGAGCAGGCGCGACTCGTGGCCGTCGACGTGGTCGCCGAACTCCAGCCACTCGGCGAACCCGACGAATACGTCAACTTGTCGCCGACCACCGGCCCGGTCCCCGTGATGGTGCCGAACAGCCCGCGCCCCGTCGAGGCAGCCTTCACCGAGGTGCGCGACCACGAGTCGCCCGGTGTCGCCGACGACGATGAGGTCCACGAGGTCGCCGAGGTGGCACTCGAGGACATCGACGTCGCGGACGACGCGGAGGTGTCCCACGACGTGGCCGAGTCGGACGACGTGGCCGCGTCAGACGAGGTCGCCGAGGTGGCTGAGTCGGACGAGGTGGCCGCGGAGTTGGATGCCGAGGTGGTCGACGTCGTGGAGGATGTCGTCCTGGACGATGTCATCGAGGAGCGGCCTCACGACGAGCAGCCCGACGCGATTCGCGACGACGTCGTCGTCGATCTGTTCGCTCGCCTTCGAGCCGATGCCTCACTCGTCTCCGTCGACGACGCCGACGAGAACTCTGCGCAGGACGTTGCTGGCCAGACAGTCGACGAGGGATCGATCACCGGTGACGAGGTGGCCGAGGCGACACCGTTCGACCAGCGCGACGCCGACCTCACCCCGTTGATCGTGGCGAGCGCCAAGAAGCTCAAGCGGGTGCTCGCCGACGAGCAGAACGAAGTGCTCGACGGGTTGCGGCGACGTGAACCGGTACGAGAGTTGTCGGATCTGTTGCCGACACCTGCCGAGCACCTCGGCCGTTACCGGGCGGCGATCGCCGATGACCTTCTCGCTGCAGCGAATGCGGGGGCGTCGCTCGGCACACCCGGACGGGTGGCCAGGATCAAGAAGGCCGACGCGAACAAGGCGACGTCCGCGGGCGAGGCGGTGCTCGACGAGTGGTTGATCGTGCCGTTGCGCGAGCGTCTCGAGCGATGTGTGGTCGACGGCGACGGCGACAACGTCGGGATCACCAGACGTGTCCGCGCGGTGTACCGCGAGTGGAAGACGCAGCACATCGACGAGCAACTCGACGATGTTCTCCGGGCGTCGTTCGGTCATGGAGCGTTCGCTGTGCTCGAACACGGCGTCGCGGTCGAGTGGGTGGCGGATCCGTCGCACACCGTCTGCGCCGACTGCGACGACAACACTCTCGGTGGTGCCGTCGCCGCCGGCGATGCGTTCCCGACGGGCCATCTGTTCCCGCCGGCGCACCTCGGGTGCCGATGCCTCTTGCTGTCTGCTGAGCGTTAGTCTCGGCGCCAATGCGGCGCTCATCTGACCTGTCGGTCGACCGTCCACGTCGCCGGATCAGCGGCCGCGGGATCCTCATCGCGATCGGCGGACTGTTCCTGTTCGTGCTGATCTTCGGTCGAGCGATCGCCCGGTTCTACGTCGACTACCTGTGGCATGACTCGCTGGGCCGCAACGACGTGTTCTGGGGGGTCATCCAGGCGAAGCTCACGTTGTTCGTCGTGTTCTTCCTGGCGTTCGTGGTGATCGCTGGGCTCAACCTGTTTCTCGCTGATCGATCGGCGCCGACGCACTTCCCGGCAAACGTTCACCCGTACGTCGAGCGCTTCCACGAGTTGTTCGGACATCGGTTGCGCATCCTGCGCTACGCGATCGCGCTGTTGTTCGCGCTGCTTCTGGCGTTGCCTGCCGTGGCGCTCTGGCAGGACTGGCTGCTGTTCCGCAACGCCCGCGAGTTCGGCATCGCCGACGCCCAGTTCAAGGCCGACGTCGGCTTCTACGTGTTCCAGTTGCCGTTCCTGTCGTTCATGCTCAATTGGCTGTTCGCGGCGTTGATCGTCGTGCTGCTGCTCACTGCGGGGGCCCACATCCTCAACGGTGGCGTCGTGTTCGTGTCGCCGGTACCGGTCGTGCGCCAGGCCACCAAGGCCCATCTCGCGGTGCTGCTCGCGGTGCTCGCCGTCGTCAAGGCCGGCGACTACTGGCTCGATCGCTACGACGTCACCAACAACCAGACCGGCATCGTGCAGGGCGCCACCTATTCGGTCGTCAACGCCCAACTCCCCGCGATCATGTTGTTGATCCTGATCGCGCTGCTCACCGCGGGGCTGTATCTCTCCGTCGTCAAGACCGGATCGTTCCGGATGCCGTTGATCGCGTCGGCGCTCTGGCTGGTCGTGGCGCTGGTGGGCGGTGTGATCTACCCGGCGGTGGTGCAGGCGCTGGTCGTGAATCCGAACCAGCAGGAGCGCGAGCAGCCCTACATCGAACGCAACGTCGTGGCCACCCGCGAGGCGTTGAATCTCACCGATGTCGATGTCCGGACGATCAGTTTCGGGTCGCTGAACGTCACCGACGTCGAAGCCGACCTTGCTCCGTTGGAGAACGTGCGTCTGCTCAACCCCGGGCAGATGCAGTCCAGATTCCTCGTCGACCGTGGCGAGGTCGCCGGGCTCACCATCGACGACCTCGACGTCGACCGCTACGTGCTGGAAGACTCGCGCGACGACGATCCTGAAGAAGTGCTGGTGGCCGCACGTGAACTCGATCTCGCTGGTGTGACCAACAAGAGCTGGCAGGGTCTGCACCTGATCAACACCCGCGGCTGCGGGCTGGTCGTCGCTCCTGCCGGTCGTGTGCTCGAGAGCCAGCGTCCGGATTACCGCACCGTCGAACTCGAACGCCCCGAGCTGTACTTCAGCCCGATCCTCACCGGGTACGCGATCGCCAACACGAGCTCGACCGAGCGCGAGTGCGACGAGCCGCATCAGTACGAGGGCACCATGGGTGTCGAGATGAGCTCGTTCACACGCCGAGCGGCATTCGCTCTCGCGTTCCTCGACTACAACGTGCTCGGCTTCGGCGGCATCGACGACGACTCGCAGATGCTCTGGGTTCGGGGGGTCAACGACCGCCTCGAGAAGCTCGCTCCATTCCTCTCGTACGATGCTGATCCGTACCCGGTCGCGGTCGACGGGCGAGTCGTCTGGGTGACCGACGCGTACACGACCTCGTCGCGCTATCCCTATGGACAGCGCATCGGTGACGTTCAGCGCTCGCCGCAGTCCGGACTCAATGACAACGACAACTACGTGCGCAACAGCGTCAAGGCGGTCGTCGACGCCTACACCGGTGATGTGACCTTCTACGTCGTCGACGAGCAGGACCCGATCCTGCGTGCGTGGCGCGGGGCGTTCCCCGACTTGTTCACGCCGTTCAGCGAGATGCCCGAGGAACTCATCGACAACCTCCGCTACCCCGAGGACCTGTTCCGTATCCAGACCGACGTGTACTCGAAGTACCGGATCGCTCCGGATCAGTTCTTCCAGCGCGTCGGTGCGTGGTCGGTGGCGCAGGCACCCGGCACCATGCCGACGCAGACCACCGCGTCGGCCACCGCCGCGAACGGCGACGCCACCCAGACGGCGGCGCAGAGCACCTTCGCGGACGAGTCGAACTCGGGCCGCTTCATCCCGTACTACACGATGTTCAACACGGCGACTCCGGGGCAGCCCGTCGACGAGGACTTCGTCATCCTGCGTCCGTTCGTGCCCTTCTCGACGAACGACCAGCGCACCGAGTTGCAGGCGTACATGACCGCGTCGAGCGCACCGGAGACATACGGTCAGCTCACGACGTACATCGTCGAGGAGGTCGACGGTCGCCTCCCCGACGGCCCGCTGCGGGTGGCCGGTCAGGCTGAGTCGACCGAGGAGATCTCCCGGCGCATCTCGCTCGACAACGTCGGTGACGGCGGTACCGAGGTGGCCTTCGGCGACCTCCAGCTGATCCCGGTGGGCGATGGATTGATCTACGTCCGCCCGTACTACGTGTCGGTGCCGCAGAACTCTGCCCAGGTGAAATCGGTGACCGAGTATCGAGCGGTGATCGTGTCGTACAACGACCGCTCGGTGTTGGAAGCGACCGTCAGCGAGGGGCTCGCAGCGTTGTTCCCCGGCTTCGAGAGCGACATCGGCGATGCCATCGACCAACCGACCGAGCCAGGTGTGAGTGGCGGCGACGACACGGAGAATCCGCCGACCGATGCCGACCCCAGCACGTCGGATGACGATCCGGTCGCGCTGCTCGAACAGGCCGACATGGCGTTCGCGGAAGCCGACGAAGCTCTGGCGGCCGGCGATCTCGGCTTGTACCAGGAGAAGGTCGACGAGGCCCGCAACCTGATCGCCGACGCCTTCGCCATCCTCGACCAGCCCTGACCGGCCGGTCGGTTCGCTCATCGGTGGAAGACTCTCGCGGGTTGCGATGAGCGAAACCGCCGTATCCGGTCGGTTCGCTCATCGGTGGAAGACTCTCGCGGGTTGCGATGAGCGAAACCGCCGTATCCGGTCGGTTCGCTCATCGGTGGAAGGATCTCAGCGGCGCGTGATTCGTTCGGGTCCCGAAACGGTGTTTCCCCAACCCGCTGAGGCCCCAGGCACCGCGTCACCGGTCGGTCAGGCGTTGGGACGGCGGAGGCGCTCGGCGAGTTCGGCGAGGTCGGCTCGGAACTGGATCTCGTAGCGGGCCTGCTCGGCGGCGAGGTGCTCGGTCGAGTCGAGCACGTCCTCCATCGCTGCGTCCAGGCGCTGGGTGATCCGAGCTTCCAGTTCCGCAGTGTTGATCTCGCCGGTGCCACCTGCAGCCGACGACTCGCTACGGAGCCGATCGAGTTCGTCGATGTCGTTGCTCAACTCGGTGAGTTGGTTCGCGAGTTCCATCGACACGCTGGTGACCCGCGCGTCGATCGATGTGGTCTTCTCGGCGAGCGCTCCGATCTGGCTGCGGAGCTCGGCGATCCGTTCGTCGAAGTCACTCGTTGCGGCGTTGGTGAGTGGGGATGCCGGCGGTGGCGGTGGCGCCGCCGAAGCCGCATCGGTCGCGAGCGGTGGGGGAGGTGTCGGCACGGTGGGAGGTGGTGGTGGTGGTTCGCCGGGTGCAGTCGATGGTGTGCTGGCGAACGAGGACAAGCGCTCGTTGATGTCGTCGAGGTCGGACGCCAGCATCTCGACGTCGCCGAGGCGTTGGCTGATCGCGTCCACTCGAAGGTCGCCGGCCACGACGTGGTCGTCGATCGATCGGAGGTGCTGGTTGGTCACGGTGTTGGCGGACGACAGCTTCACCACTTCCTCGCTGATCGCGCTGACACCATGATCGAGCGCTACAAGTCGTGCGTCGAGCTGAGCGCTGGCCTGATCGAGAGCGGTCAGCCGCTCGTCCAGCGCAGATCGCTGATTTCTCACCGCTTCGAGTTGGGCTTGGATTGCCTCGATCTGCGCTCGTCGTTCCCGCTCGGTTTCGGCCGCAGCGGCCTTCTTCTTCTTGCTGTTGAACAATGGAGGATCCCCGTTCGTTGGGTCTGACCGAACCGTACCTGGCTACCGTGATTGGATCATGGCTTCTCCCGTTGCGCATCAGATCCATCTGTCCGAGTCCGAGATGCCGACCCAGTGGTACAACCTGGTCGCCGATCTCCCGACCCCTCCGCCACCCGCGCTGCATCCTGGTACCCACCAGCCGGCCGGCCCGGACGATTTCGCGCCGTTGTTCCCGATGGCACTCATCGAGCAGGAGGTCACCACCGAGCGATACGTCGACATTCCCGGCGGGGTGCTCGACGTGTACCGACTGTGGCGGCCGAGCCCGCTGTTCCGGGCGCACCGACTCGAAGCTCTGCTCGACACGCCGGCTCGCATCTACTACAAGTACGAGGGCGTCAGTCCGGCAGGGTCGCACAAGCCGAACACGGCGGTGCCGCAGGCGTATTACAACCACCAGGAAGGCATCACCAAGCTGACCACCGAGACCGGTGCCGGCCAGTGGGGGACCGCCCTGGCGTTTGCAACTGCGCAGTACGGCATGGAGTGCGAGATCTGGCAGGTGGCGGCGTCGTACAAACAGAAGCCGTACCGCAAGACGATGATGGAGATCTGGGGTGCGACGCTGCACTCGAGTCCGTCGGAACTCACCGAGTTCGGACGCTCGCTGCTGGCGGAGGACCCCGACCATCCGGGTTCGCTCGGCATCGCGATCTCCGAAGCGGTGGCGATGTGCGTGGCCGATCCCAATGCTCGTTATGCGCTCGGCTCGGTGCTGAACCACGTGCTGCTGCACCAGACGATCATCGGCGAGGAGGCGCTGTTGCAGTTGGCGAAGGTCGACGAGGTGCCCGACGTGCTCGTCGGCTGCACGGGTGGCGGCTCGAACTTCGGCGGACTGGCGTTCCCGTTCCTGCGCGAGAAGCTGGCGGGGAAGATGAACCCGACGATCCGTTGCGTCGAGCCTGCTGCGTGTCCGACGCTCACCAAGGGCGAGTACCGCTACGACTTCGGCGACACGGCCGGGATGACGCCGCTGATGAAGATGCACACACTGGGCCACACGTTCATCCCGGAGCCGATCCACGCCGGCGGGTTGCGCTATCACGGCATGAGCCCGCTGGTGTCGCACGTCTACAACGAGGGCCTCGTCGAGGCGATCGCCATTCCGCAGCGGGAGTGCTTCGCCGGTGCCTTGCAGTTCGCTCGCACCGAAGGGATCGTCCCGGCGCCTGAGCCGACGCATGCGATCGCTGCAGCGATCCGCGAGGCGTTGGCGTGCAAGGAATCGGGCGAGGAGAAGGTGATCCTCACCGCGCTGTGCGGCCACGGCCACCTCGACCTGGCGAGCTACGAGAAGTATCTGTCTGGCGACATGGTCGACTACGACCTGCCGGATTCGGTCATCGCCGACGCCATGGCGTCGGTCCCCGTCATCGCCTGACCGATTTCACCAGGGGTCAGACCCCTGCTGCAATCGACTACAGCGCAAGCGTGTACAGGTCGGGGTCGTCGGGCGATCGGTCGAAGCCGACGCGCTCGAGGTACTTGCGATGGGTGTCGGTCGTGCCGGCACTGCGGAGTTGATCGATGCCATCGGTGCGGAAGACATCGGCGCCGGGGCCGTAGAGCCATCGTCCGAGGCGCGAGTCGCGGTAGCGGCCGAGCACATAGTCGAGGTCGATCGTCAGTGTCGATCCGTGGCGGCGCCCGATCAGCAGTCCAGCCGGAAGTCCGTCTCGATTGAGAAGCAGGGCCACGACATCGTCGCCCGTCGGTAGATGGAAGTCGGGTTGGAAGCGATGGATGTCGACCAGATGGAACTCGACGAAGTCGGCGAGGAACGGTGAGTCGGACCGGATCTGCGACACGCCGAGGTCGCGGCCGTGAGGTCCACCGGATGCGAACTCCTTGCGGAGGAACCAGACGTTGATCACGGCGATCGAACCGTTGGTGATCATGATCGGGACGGAGTCGATCAACGTGCCGTACACGAAGAAGGTGATCGACCCCGCGAGCGACACCATCCGCAGTCGTACGACCGACGTCATGGTGAGCGAGAGCACGACCAGCGCCGACGCCAGGTAGCCCACCAACTCGACGCCGCTCAGATCGAACACCACCGCAGGGTAACCAACCCGTTACATCTGGGGTCAGACCCCAGATGTAGCGCTTGTTTCGATGGGCGTCGGCGCCGACTGGTTGCGTACCACGACGGCGAGCGAGCCGATCACGACGACCATTCCGACCGCTTGCAGTGCGTTCACTGCTTCGCCCAACACGATCCACGCAAGGATCGCGGAGAAGACGGGGATCAACAGCGTGAACGTCGAGCCGACCCACAGCGGGATCCGGACGAGTGACCAGTTCATCATGGCGTGGCCGATCAATCCGGACGTCGCGGCCATCAGCACCAACCAACCCCAGTTCGTCGCGGACGGCCACGACATGTCCTGTCCGAAGACGAATCCGAGTGGGGCACAGATCGCCATTGTCCACAGCGATGTGCCGGCAGTGAACTCCGTCGATGTCATCTTCTTCTTCGAGTTCTTCGACGTGATGAAGTAGGCGCTCCACGACAGCATCGCGGCCAGCGCGAGGAGATCACCGCGCAGGTCGGTGGTGCCGCTGTCAGCACCCGCGGCCACGACCACGAGGGTCCCGACCAGCGCCACCCCCGACCACGCGATGTTGCGCAGCCCGATCCGCTCGCCGAAGAAGCGCGCTGCGATCACGCCGACGACGATCGGTTGCATCGAGCCGATGATCGTGGCGTTGACGATGCTGGTGAGCTTCACCGCCGAAAAGAACAGGGCGATGTCGGCGCCGAGCGCGATCCCGCCCCACATCGAGTCGCGGATGACTCGCAGCCGGAACGGTGTACCGCGGAGCTGCATCCACCCGATGAGAACCAACGCGAAGAAGGCGAACCGGTAGAACCCGATCGCCAGGCTGCCCATGTCGATGTACTTGGCCAGGATCGTGCCGGTCGACCAAGCGCACACAGCGATCCCGGCGCCGATGAGACCACGCGAGAGGTCTTTCGCGTCGGTGGTGGCGGTGGTCGCCGTGTCGGTGGGACTGCTGGTCACGCGCGCAACGTAGCGCCGTGGCGGCGCAGTAGTGCCATTCTGGACCGATGGCTACACACCCGACCACCGGCTTCGATCTCGACCAGACCGACCTGCTCCTGAAGACGACCAAGCAGGTGCGCAAGCGCCTCGACCTGACGCGGCCGGTGCCGCACGAGGAGTTGTTGGAGTGCATCGACGTCGCCAGTCACGCTCCGATGGGCGGCAACCTGGAACGCAACCGGTGGATGATCATCGACGACGCCGACACCAAAGCAAAGATCGCCGAGTACTTCGCGGCTGTCGGTCGGCCGTACCTCGCGATGAACTCGGAGGTCCGCACCGACGATCGCAGCGGCAAGGTGCTCGACTCGGCGACCTTCCTGGTCGATCACCTCCACGAGGTTCCTGCGCTGGTGTTGGCGATGCGCCTCGACCGCGTGCCCGACGGCGCGTCCACGGGCGCGTACGCCGGGTACTGGGGTTCGGTGCTGCCGGGCGTGTGGAGCTTTCAGCTCGCCGCCCGGTCGCGGGGCATCGGTTCGGCGTGGACCACATTCCACCTCGAGCACGAGGCCGAGGTCGCGGAGCTGCTCGGCATCCCACCGACAGTGACCCAGGCGTGCCTGCTCGCCGTCGGGTACTACACCGGCGACTCGTTCAGTCCCGCCCCGCGTCGACCGGCGCGCGACGTCACCTACCTCAACCGCTGGAAGGCCCCCGTCGACTGACCCGTTCTCGTGAACTCGTGCGGGAATAGTTCCCGCACGAGTTCACGAGAACGACGGGTTGGCGGCGCGTTCGCCGAGGAAGCGGTCGTAGAGCACGATGACCATGGTGAGCAGCAGCCCGAAGAACAACACGAGCGAGCGATTGACGTCGTTGCCGAGCAGCGCCACGTAGATTCCCAGCAGGATGCTGTTGACCGCCGCGAGCGCCACGAATTGGATTCCGATCGACGTCCAATCGATACCGCGGCGGGAGACCAGCTCGCTCACCGCCACGCTCGCACCGATGATCAGCGCCGTGCCGATGATGACCCGTATGACGGGGGTGTCGAGGTTGAGGACGTTGGTGTAGATCGCCGCGATCAGGCCGACGAGCAGCAGCTTCTCGGCGAACGGCGGCGCGATCCACAACGGGGATTGCGCTCGTTCGGGGACGTCGATCGACCGGAACGGGCTTGTCGACGTCGACCCGGAACGACCAATCCTTCGGCGGGGCCTTGCGATACAGCCACACCGCAACGCCGATCAGGATCGCGATGGCGGCGACGAGCGCGATGGTCACCGCCGGTCGGTTGGTGATTGCGTCGGCCCACGACGTGGTCGGAGTGGTGCCGAAGACGTCGACCTTCATGAAGTCGGTGAAGTCGTTCTGTGCGATGTGGATCCACCACTCCTGCGGCAGCTTGATGAAGATCCAGATGAACGCGGCGAGCCCGATGACCGCCCGGTGACCGAGGCGTCGCGGATCCCACTGGGTGCGGATCGCGGCGTAGGCGATGAAGAAGTACTCGAAGGTGTTCGGGAAGATGAACAGGATCCACCGTTCCTGGAAGACCTCGAAGAGCCAGACGCCGAGGAGCCGGTAGTACCAGAGGAAGCGGGCGGCGTTGATCGCGCTCGGTGTTGGTCCAGTTGCGGTACACGGCGAGGAACGCGATGGTCAGGTAGAAGATGTCGAGAGCCTTGTCGTAGCTCTGGTAGCCGTCGAGGTTGAGGTTGGTGAACTGCTGGAAGATGGATTGATCGGCGGCGTCGATGACGAGCGCTGCGAGGATCGCCGGCAGTGGGAACCGCGGGATGAACAGCGGGATGATGAATCGCATCGCGACCACCACGAGGAACACTGCGATGTCTGAGGTGTCTCCGCCCATCGGGGCAGACTACGCACACGGAGGCCTGCCGAATCAGCCAACGATCGCCGGCTCGCGCGTCGCGGCGGTGGTGCTGGGCAATCGCGAGGCGGTGAGCAGGGAGATCCCGAGCGCCACCGTCGAGAGCACGAGCATCGTGCCGATGCCTGCGACACCGTCCGCGACCACGATCGTCAGCACGACGCTGGCCACGATGCTGCCGACGTACCGACTCATCGACAGCAGGCCTGCGGCGAGGCCGACACGGTCGTCGGGTGCTGCTTCCATGCCGGCGGTGAGGATGCCGGGTGATGCGACGCCGTAGCCCAGACCGAACACGAGCAGCGTGGCCACCAGCACGGCCGAGGTGACCGTCGAGCCGAACGCGGCGCTGACCGCAACGCCGGCAGTGGCGACGATCAGGCCGAGGATCACCGGTCGACGCCGACCCCATTCGTCGCCGAGCCGGCCGCCGGTGGGGCTCATCACGATCATGCCGAGCGTGAGGGCCGACAGTGCGACGCCGATCGCTCCACTGCGCCACCCCCGGTCGTCGAGCAACATCGGCGCCACGAGGAGCAGCGAGTACTGAGCGAGCACCGCCAGCGCCTGGGTGGAGAAGGCGGCGAGGAACGCGGTGTTGGCCAGCGGCGTGCGTGACGCCGACGGTCCGGCGGACCGGGCCTCGCCGCCGTCCGGTTCAGTCGGGTCGTCGATCGTCGACGGAACCGACCGTTGGAGCACGACGAGCACGACGAGCACGATCGGGATGTTGATGGCGAACAGCGCTCGCCACCCGAACGCTGCGAGCAACACCCCGCCGATCACAGGTCCGAGTCCGGCGCCGACGCCGATCACGGACCCCTGGAGCCCGAAGGCCCTGCCGCGCGTCGTCGAGTCGGTGACCTTGCGGAGAATCGCCTGCACGCTCGGCGAGAGCGCCGAAGCGAACACCGCCTGCGCGGTCCGGCTGGCGACGAGCAGTGCGAATGTCCCGGCGAACATCGCCAGGCCCGAGCAGACACCGAAGCCGGCGACGGCGATGATGGCCAGCCGACGAGCGCCGATCACGTCCGCGATGCGACCAGCCGTCGGCTGACCGATCAGCATCGCCACGAGGTAGATCGTGATCAGGATCGCGGAGTGTCCCTTGGTGATGTCGAACTCGTCGGCGAGCGTCGGCAGCGCGACGGCGATCATCGTGGAGTTGAGGGGAACCAGCGCCGAGGCGAGTGCGATGCCGACGACGGTCGCCGTCGACGCACTCGCACCCCGCGACGGCATCAGAGGATGTCGACGGATCCGTTGGTCCCGTCGACGCGCACACGGTCGCCGTCGGTGATCCGCTGCGTGCCGTCGACGGTGCCGACGACGGACGGGATCCCCATCTCGCGCGACACGATGGCGGCGTGGGACGCGAAGCTGCCGTGGTCGGTGACGATGGCACCGACCAGGTGCAGCATCGAGTTGAACGCCTCGCCGGTGGTCGGCGCAACGAGAACGTCGCCCGGTTCGAGAAGGAGGAGGTCGTCGACGGAACGCACCAACCGTGCCGTGCCCTCGTACGTGCCGGACGCCCCGGGGATGCCGACGATGGTCGTCGCCGTGCCGGCCGGCTCGTCGAGTTGGCCGAGGACCCCGTCGATCGAGAACCCCACCGACCCCATCACGCGTGCGAGCGGCGGCGGAAGCATCTCCAGCGGAGGAGGTGGCGGGGGCGGCGGCCCGAGGAATCGCGGCGGACCTTCGATGGTGAGTCGGCGCCGCGTCCGTCGTCGCTGTTCCAGTTCCTCGGCGGACGGCGTGGCTACTCCGGCGACGAGCAGGTCGATCTCAGCGACGCTGACTTCGAGAGCCTGCGCCGGATCGTCGAGCCGACCGCGGGCCACCAGTCGCCGCCCGAGTTCGAGCATCGCGAGACGGAGGAGACCGACCGCAGAGATGTCGCTGTAGATGCCGCGTTCGTCGCGCAGTCGGTACACGAGACGTGCCTCGGCGAGCAGGTCGTCGAACTGGTCCTGGTGCTCGGCGGGTACGTCCGCGCGTACTGCGGCCGCGAGCGCGTCAGCCCGATCGGTCGCCGGCGAGCCGTGCATCCCGACCGCGGCACGGAGTCGTCCGACGATGCAGTCGGGCCGCTCACCGATGGTCGGGTTGTCGATGTCGAACCCTTCGATGACCCGGAAGTGCACGTTGGCTGCAAGATCGTCGACCTCGGGAATTCGGCGACGGAGCTCGTCGAGCACGTCCGCAGCGTCTCTCGACGACGTCAGCAACTCGAGCGCTGCCTCGTCGGCGCGCACCGCCATCACGGCGGGCCGGACGTCGGGCGACAGGACGTTCGAGACCGGTGAGTAGCCGTCGAGCACGCCGTAGAGCGACAGCGGGTCGCGCTTGGTCCATGCAGCGGTCTGGAGGATGAAATCGCCGACCGGAACGAGCGCGTGACAGTTGTTCCGATGGTGTTGGTAGACCATCGCCTCGACGTTCGCGAGGCAGGTGTGCAGGTGTGCGAGCAGTGCCTCGTCGTCGAGGGAGGCCAGGTCGACCGACCCGAGTTCGCGATGCCGCGCCTGCGAGGCGGGCTTCGCCTCGTCGTCCCACTCACGGATCGCCTCGCGCCAGATGCGCTCGGCCATCGCCTGCGCGGCGACGTCGGTGCGCCGGCCGATCTCGGCGCCGATCCATTCGGGGTCCTTGGGTCCGTCCGGGCCGGGCAGGTCGAACGGTTGCGGTTGGTGGTAGGTGAAACCGTTCACCACCCCCATCGCCAGAACGTCGAGCAGCACGCCGTAACCAGCGAACGCCTCCCTGAATCCCCGGTTGAATCCGGCGGGATAGATGTCCTGCATCAATCTGGTCTGCGAGACCGGGTTGTGGGCGCTGTCCTGCTGCCACGGCCCCGGCCCCGGCGGTTCCCATGTGATCGTGTCCATGATGGTGCTCCTCCCATGTGCCAGCAGCGGACCACCCCCTGGTCGCCGTGCGGCAAGGTGAACACTAGGTGAACGGACAGGGCAGTGCGGACGGACCTGCGGTCGACGGCACTCCGTCGCGTGACCGGGCGGTGTCGGCGGCGATGATGATGTACGTGAACGTCGATCGACGGCATCAGGGCGCATCGTGAGCGATCGATCGGACGAGAACTGGTCGGCCGACGTGGTTCGCGAGATGCACGTCGCGATCGCTGCGGCAGGTGACGCCGACCTGGCCGCAGCGATGAGGCGGTACATGCGTGACCAGTTCGCGTTCTTCGGGGTACCGACACCGCAGCGGCGGGCGATCACGAAGCAGGTGCTCGCCCCGCTGGCCGCGCCGTCGCCGACGGACCTCGAGGAGATCGGACCGCTCGCCTGGCTCGCCGACGAACGCGAGATGCAGTACGCGGCCGTCGACGTGCTGGTCCGTCATGTTCGTCTGGCCCCGCCGGAACTGCTCGACACCGTGAGCGCACTGGTGACCACCAAGAGCTGGTGGGACACCGTCGACGCGCTCGCGGCGAGCGTGGTGGGTCCGCTCGTGCGGCGATACCCGGAGTTGGTGGCGACGTTGGACGCCTGGATCGAGGGCGACGAACTCTGGCTCGCGCGCACGGCGATCCTGCACCAACTCGCGTACAAGACCGACACCGACGTTGACCGGCTGATGCGCTACTCGCTCGCGTGGGCCGATCATCCCGACTTCTTCGCTCGCAAGGCGATCGGCTGGGCGCTGCGCCAGTACGCCCGCACCGATCCCGAGACGATCCGAGCGTTCCTCGCCGACCACGGCGACGTGCTGTCACCGCTCACGGTGCGAGAGGCGTCCAAGCGCTTGTGACGGGATCGTCCATCCGATCGCGTCGAGGTGTTGCCATCGCCCGCTCGCCTCGGCATACTTGTGGTCCACGCCGCGGGGTGGAGCAGTTCGGTAGCTCGTCGGGCTCATAACCCGAAGGTCGCAGGTTCAAATCCTGCCCCCGCCACCACTTGGAAGGCCCGGAAACATTGCGTTTCCGGGCCTTCTGCGTTCTCCGAACAGGTGGCCCATCGGGCCTCCATGTACCAAATATGTACCAAGCCACCGAGAACTCGTCACTCACCTTGATCGGGCCGACCCCAACGCCAACACGCTGAGTGGTCGTTCGGCGAGGCGGCGCTCGAGCGTCTGCCCGCCGGGGCGAGGTCGATGGCCGTTTGTCCGACATGGCGAACTCGACAACGGCGAAGGGACTGCTCGACCTCGACGGTGTGGCCACGCGTCTCGGGGTGGGCGAACGGTACGTCCGACGGCTGGTCGAGGAGCGCCGGATTCCGTACCGAAAGATCGGGCGCTACCTCCGTTTCGATCAGGCCGAGGTCGAGGCGTGGATCGAGCAGTGTCGAGTCGACGCCGAACGACCACTCACCCAACCTCGTCGTGCCTGATACTCGAATGGAGGTCGCGCTGTGGCTGACATCCAACGACGTTCGACCGCCAAGGGCGCGGTGCGGTGGGACGTCCGGTATCGCGACGAGACGAGGGCGCAGCGCAAGCGGAGCTTCGCTCGCAAGGTCGACGCGCAGCGCTTCGCCAGTTCGGTCGAGACCGACTTGCTGCGTGGCGACTGGATCGACCCGAAGCGTGGCCAAGAGGAGTTCGCACTATGGGCGGACAAGTGGCTGGCCACGATCGCCGACCGCAAGCCGAAGACGCGCGAGAGCTACGAGTCCATCGTCGCTAAGCATCTCGTGCCGAGGTTCGGGCCAGCGCCGATCGCAGCGATCGACTATCCGATGGTCCTCGGCTTCATCGCCGAACTCCAGCAGCAAGGCGCGGCAGCGAAGACGATTCGCAACATTCGTGATGTCCTCCGGATGGTCATGCGACTTGCAGTCCGGTCGGGAGCGATCAAGACGAATCCCGTCGTGGACATTTCGGTGGCGCGGACGCATCGACCCGAGATGGTGTTCCTCGAACCGGATCAGATCATGGATCTCGCTCGCGAGGTAACCGCTCCGCCGGCGCGCTACCGACGCGATGAGCGACGCGTGACGGGCTATCCGGAGTACGGGCTCCTGATCCGATTTGCAGCCTTCACGGGACTTCGCGCCGGTGAACTCGTTGCCCTCCGAGCAAGCGATATCGAGCTTTCGCAGCGTCGAGTGCAAGTGGCGATGTCGGCATCGGAGGCCTACGGTCAGCTGCAGTTCGTCGCAACGAAGACCTACGAGCGCCGATCCGTCCCGATCCCGTTGTCGCTGATAACCGAGGTGGCCGAACACCTGGCGCGGCACCATGCCGACGACTACGTGTGGCAGTCGCCGCAGGGCGGACCCTTCCGCTACTCCAACTGGTTCAAGCGTCACTTCCGTCCAGCGGTCGAGCGTGCTGAGATTCCGGATCGCACGCGCTTCCACGACCTTCGGCACAGCTACGCCGCCATGCTCATTGCGCAGGGTGCACACCCGAGGGCGATCATGGAACGGATGGGGCACAGCACCATCACGGTGACGCTCGACAACTACGGCCACCTGTTCCCGAAGCTCGACGCGGCGCTCGATGACGCGCTCGACGGCATGTACCGAGCGTCGGCCACGGATGGCCGACCCGCAGCCTCCGCTTGAGTCGAAAGTTCTTCTGCCCGCGTCATCGACCTCGATGGCCGTTGTAGATCGTGAAGAGGATTGACACGTGCGAACGCGGGCGTATTCTTGAGTTGTCCGCCGGTGCCAGGTTCGAGGGGCCCTCCGGCTCGGACTGTCGCTCCTCCCGTCTTTCGGGCCGCTTTCGTGTGCCGTCTGAACAGGGAGATCGAACTTTGCGATTTGGGATCAGCCCCTTGCAGGCAACCCGCCGGCGATTTATCGTTCCGCTCAACGGGCGCGATCGTTGGGGGTGGTTGCGTGTTCAAGGAACTGGATTGGTGGTTGGGAACCGACGCCGTGTAGGTCGGCCCGGCGCGGCCGGTCTGGCGATCGGGGCGGCAGCCCTGGCGATTTCCGCGTGCTCGTCGTCGGAGGCGACCAGCAGCTCGACCCAGTCGACGACCTCAGTCGAGAGCGTCGCGACGACTTCCTCGACAGAAACCACAATCGGCACCACGTCGACCACGGCGCCAGCCGAGACCACGACGACGACTGAGGTCGACAACGTCGAGCCCGAAGTACGTGCTGCGCTCACGCAAGGCTTCCGCGACTACTCGGACTGCTTGGTGGCCATGCCGTCCTGCGACCCAGCGACGCTCGAAGCGACCCGGGCTGGCGAACTCCTGCAGAGCAACGTGGCTCGAATCAACGAATGGAACGGTCTGGGCTACACCGTTCGAGACCGGGAGCGGTTTCGATTCGTGATCGAAAACGTGCAGGTCGACGACGAGGGATCTCGAGCGACGGCCACTGTGTGCATCGCCGACGGCTCGAAGTTGGTGCTGCCGGCCGCCGACGGCACCGACGTGATCATCGACGACACGTTTGTGTCGGGACGCGAAGCGTGGGACGTTCGGCTCGATCCCGACGGCAGCTGGCGCGCGTATGCGGCCCCGGGAGTTGGTGAAACCTCGGAGACGGATCAATGCCCCGCTTGACGATCCTCGCCGCCGCTTGTGTAGCGCTCGTGATGCTGTTGCCCGATGGTCGCGGTGTTGCGGCCCCGGGCGGCGGTGGTGGCGGTGTGGGAACAGGCGGATCGGGCGACGGCGTGATTACCGCAGGTGTCATCTACAGAACCGATGGCGACGGTGGAGGCGGCGGCGGGGGTGACGGTTGCCGATGGACACTCGTCGACGGCGACGTCACCGTTGACGGGGTCGGAACGGCCACGTACCCGAGAACCGATGGCGGCGTCGTCTACCACCTGTGGAAGCAGGTTTGCCCGGGTGGGTCGTCGCCGTGGAACCTGCGGGTCGTTCCCGAAGCAGAGCCGAGGGACCTGTTGCCGGGCCTGCTCCGGCGACTGCAGCAGCGGGAACTTCCGAAGCCGGTGCCGATCTTCGAAGCGCTCGACCCTTCCAACGGATGGGCCTACGTCCAGGTTCCGCTGGACTTCCGAGTCAGCATCGACTCGTGGAGGTCGGTGTCGGTGAGCGCCTCGATCGGTCCCGTTTGGGCGACGGTCATCGCCACGCCGACACGCCTCACGTTCGACTCGGGCGATCCGGATGGCCCAGGCCCGGTGAGTTGTGGCGGCGACAGTCCACTTGCCCCGTACGTGCCAGCTGCCCCGGGCGAGTGCTCGTACACGTACCTGAACTCATCGTCGACATCGCCGGTGGACGGATACCACTTCGCAACGGTGTCGACCATCGACTGGGACATCTCGTGGACGTCGTCGACGGGCGCAGGTGGTCCTCTCGACGGCTTCTCGACCTCGACCACGACGCCGTTGGCTGTTGCTGAAGTGCAAGGACTCGTCACGTGTACCGGTTCGCGATCGCAAGAAGGAGGATGCTGATGGCCAAGACGATTGCTCGGCTGCGCCCGCTCACCCCGCCGTCCACCAACGGCAACGGGGCCGGAGAGCGCCGCCAGTCCGTCGAACTCGCTTCGCCAACACGGCGAAAGCCGTCCTGGGTCCTGCTCGGCGCACTCCTTGTCGGATTCTCGGCGCTGCTGGGCGCGTGGATCTTCACGTCGAACTCGGAGCGCACGTCGGTGATGGTCGCCGCTCGCGACATCGATCCCGGCGAAGTCATCGACGCGACGGATCTTCGAGCGGTCGAGGTCGGTGGGTCGACGGGGCTGCGCGCGATTCAACCCTCGCAGCAGGAACTGATCGTCGGACGGGCGGCTCGCGGCCCGATCCCGGCCGGCACGGTCGTGAACACCGATCTGTTCGTGGATGTCGGGCAGTCGATTCCGGCGGGCTTTGTGGTGGCAGGCGCGGCACTCGCTCCAGGTGCGACCCCCGTCTCCGGACTACGGGCCGGGGACCGGGTCGATGTGCTTGCGCTTGCCCGAACGACAGCGGGACTCGATGATGGCGCAAACCGTGCAGTGGTGCTGACGACCGGAACGGTGTGGACGGTCGAGCCCGCAGGCTCGGGAACGAGCACGTCTGAAGTCTGGGTGTCCGTCCTGCTTCCTGCCGATGCCCAGTCGGAGTTCGCGCAGGCAGCAGGTGATGGACTCCTTCGATTGTCGCTGCTGGGGACCGGCGAATGATCGTCGTCCTCGGCTCGGTCCGCGGCTCGCCGGGCGTCACGTCGTGGTCGCTGCTCCTCGCAGCTGCGTGGCCAGTGGAGAGCGGAACCGAACGCGTCGTGATGGAGGCCGATGCGGCCGGTGGAGTGCTGGGTGCCAGATACGGATGGGGTGTGGAGCCAGGGCTCGCCTCCCTGGCTGCAGCGCTCCGACGGAACGAGCACAACGTCGATGTCGGAGAGCACGGGCGCGAAGTTGTGCCGGGCCTGTTCGTCGTGCCCGCACCGGAAACCGCAGAGCGGACAAGCGCGGTGCTGCGAGCCTGCAGCGACGAGTTGGCAGAGCGGCTTGCGAACGACAGCCGGGTGTGGTTCGTCGATGTTGGTCGGCTCGACGAGCGCGCCCAGATGATGGGGTTCGTCGAGCGAGCAGCGTCGACGCTGCTCGTCTCCTCAGGTCGCCCGGAGGATGTCGTGTCACTCCGATCACGAGCAGATGCCGTTCGGGCACGGGGAACCGCATTCCTCGGTCTCGTCGTCGCCGGGCCATGCCAATACGGGCGCGGCGAACTCCTCGAGTTCGGCGGCTTCGACTACGTGTGGGCACCGGGCACGACGGACGATCTCCGCAACGTTGTCGCCGGTGCGCTGAGCGACTCGCGGCGGTCGCGGCGGTCGCTTGTCTGGCGTCATGCACTCGAACTCGCGGTCGACCTCTCGGCTCGCCTCGCCGGCCAAGATCAGCTTGACGACGATCGCACTGAAGCGCGAGCCGGCCATGACCGTTGACCATCGCCTCGTCGCCGAACTGACGAGCCTGGTTCAGGATGCGTTGGTTACCGAGGCGACCTCGCGGGTTCAGACCTCACGAGGTCGGTTGGACCGGCGCGGCCAGGAAGTGTTGGCGGAATCGATCCTGCGCGAGCACCTGCAACGTATCGATGCTGAACGACTGACGAGGGGCCAGGTCCGCCTCGATCCGGTGTCCGAGCAGCAGTTGGTCGACCGTGTCTTGGCGCTCTCGGTAGGCCTCGGCCCCGTCGAGGTTCTTCTCGGCGACCCGATGGTTGAGGAGATCGTCGCGACCCGTTTCGACCTTGTCTTTCTCTATCGCTCGGACGGTTCGGTCGAGCAGGTCGACGAGAAGACGTGGTCGACCGAAGCCGAGATGTCTGCATGGATCTCACACGTCGCCCGCACGGCCGGGCGAACCGAACGACAGTTCAATGCTCAGTCACCTCTGCTGGTCATGCGACTGGGCGACGGGATGCGGCTTGCCGCTACCCGCGACGTCTCGAAATTCGTGTCCTTCGCTTTGCGACGCAACACGCTCGGCAAGGTGACCCTTGCCGACCTCGTCGGCTTGGAGATGATGCCTCCGGTCGTCGCCGACCTGCTTCGTGCCTGCATGGCAGCGACAGAAGTGCGACTCGTGTTCTCCGGACCGACCGGGTCGGGAAAGACCACGCTCATCCGTGCGTGCCTCGGTGAACTCGATCCGATGGCGCGGGTCGTCATCATCGAGGACACGGCGGAGCTCGATCTGTTCGACCCGGTTCTCCATCCGAATGTCGAGTCGTGGGAAGCCCGACTGGCGAACAACGAGGGCGAAGGTGCAATCGGCCAGGGCGCTCAGGTCAAGCACGCGCTGCGCTACCGACCTGACTGGCTCGTCTGCGGCGAGGTTCGCGACTCGGACGCTGCGGTCCCGATGCTCAAGGCCATGACGCACGGGCAGTCGTCGTTGACCACCGTGCACTCTGCCTCGGCGGTGGGCGCACTCGACAAGCTCGCGCTGTACCTCGGCACCGGCGAAGACAAGCTCCCGCCTGAGGTGGCTCATCATCAACTGCACCAGGCTGTCGATTTCGTGGTTCACCTCGATCGGGGTGTCGACGGCCGACGGCGTGTCGTCGAGATCATCGAGGTGGCTGGGTTCGACGGGAAGCGGTGCACGACCAACACGGTGCTCTCGCAGGACGACGACGGACGATCGTTCACCGTCCGACGGCTTGAGCAACGCCACGTGCGGGTCCTCGCACGCGCGGGATTCGACGACGCCGCACTCAACGGGGTGTCGCGATGATCACCTTGGCCGGGGCTCTCCTCGGGATGCTCGCCGCGGTCGGAGCACTCGTCGCAGTACGGGGGTGGCTGGGCGTGCCCGTCCGGCCGCCTGCACCGCGTCGCGAGCTGGCTACCGGTGAGCTGTGGTGGCGTTCGGCCCTGGTCGTTGGGGCGGCGGTGGTCGGCTGGATGGTCACCGGTTGGCCAGCTGTCGCAGTTCTCTGTGCGGCGGCGGCAGGCGTGGGACCGATGCTCATCGGACTTCGACGCAGACGTGACGTAGCGATCGCCCGATCTGATGCGCTGGCCGCATGGGCCGAGATGCTGCGCGACACCATCGCCTCGCACGCCGGTCTGTCGGAAGCGATCTCGATCACGGCGCGGGTTGCTCCGGCGCCGATCCGCTCTGAGGTTCAGACGCTTGCCGTCCGAGCTGAACGAGACTCGCTGAGTGACGCCTTGCGTCGTTTCGCCGCCGATGTCGCCGATCCGGTCGCTGATCTGATCGTTGCGTCGCTCGTGATCGCCGCCGATCGGCAGGCGCAACGTCTCGCCGAACTGCTCGCCGAGATCGCGTCGGCGGCACGGGAACAGTCGGCGATGCGCATGCGCGTCGAAACGGGCCGCGCTCGGACCTATGCGTCGTCAAAGGCGCTGGTGGTGATCACCCTCGGCCTCGCCGTCGCCTTGATGCTCTTCTCCCCGACCTTCATGGAGCCATACGACTCGGCGACAGGACAAGCCGTACTGCTCGTGATCGGCAGCATGTTCGTCGGAGCGCTGTGGGGACTGGTCGAGCTCGGACGACCCGTCGCCCCGCCACGGCTGCTCGGGGGCATCGACGGATCGGACGTCGGCGCGACCGTCGAAAGGTCCCAGCGATGACGGTGTGGTGGATGGCGCTCGCTGGCGCGTTGGCCGGTGGCGGTGTGCTGTTGATGGTGCGCGGCATGGTTGGCACGACCGAGCCGCTGGCGGCACTCGTGGCCGAACTCCATCGACCCCGCCACGGAGCCAGGACGCTGTCGAGGCGCACCGAGGTGGTGGATCGCCTTGCAGGCCGGCGCACGATTGCGCGCGAGGCCGATCTGGCTGTTTGTGATCGGTCGCTGGAACGGTATGTGCGTGACCGGTTCGTCTGGGCGCTCCTCGGAGCGACGCCCGGTGCACTGTTCGTCCTTCTCGTCGCGACCGGCCTCGCGAGTTGGCTGTCGCCGGCCGTCGCCCTTCTGTCGCTCATCGGGGGCGCCATTGGTGGGTGGGTGTGGGCTCGGGTCGATCTTCACTCTGACGCCGAGAAGGCACGACGCAGCTTCCGTCACGCTCTCGCGGCCTACCTCGAATTGGTGGCGATTCTGATGGCGGGCGGCGCCGGTGTCGAGACCGCACTGTTCGACGCGGCCGCCGTCGGTCGTGGACCCGAGTTCCGACACCTGCGCGCATCGATGTCGGCGGCCCAGGCACGACGCGAGCCGCCGTGGCGACTTCTCGGCGAGCTCGGGAACCGGTTGGGAATCACCGAACTCGAGGAGCTGCATGCGTCCATGACGCTGGCAGGTGACGGCGCTCAGGTTCGCGACTCGCTCGCCGCCAAAGCCGGCGGCCTTCGACTGCGTGACCTCAACCAGCTCGAGTCCGAGGCGCAGGCGCGGTCGGAGACGATGGTGCTCCCGGTCGCCCTCATGTTCGCCGGATTCCTCCTGTTGATCGGCTATCCCGCGCTTGCAGCGCTCTCGACGACATGACCCGTGATCGCTCCTTCGATCGTGACGTCCCGGCCCGCCACGACCAACGAACCATCAGAACGGACCGGCCAGAACCCGAAAGGAACACTCATGCTCCAGTACCAGATCCAGATCCTGTCGGCGTGGTGTCAGGCGGCCGACGCCTTGCGTGCGCGGCTCGACGACTCGACGTCGGACGACCGAGGAGAGGTGACGGCCACCACGGCCATCATCGTGCTGCTCGTGGTCGCCGCGATCGCCGCCGGCACGATCATCGCTGCGCGGATCACCGCGAACGCGAACAACGTGCCGTCGCCGTGAACGCGGCCGAGCGGCGCGACCGGGGCGAGGTCACCACCACCGTGATCATGGTGCCGGTCGTCCTGCTCGCCACACTTCTCGTCGTCCAGTTCTCCCTGGCCTACTACGCCCGTCAAGTTGTCTCCGGCGCCGTCGACGACGGTGCCGCTGCGGCGGCCCGGCTGGATTCGTCGCCGTCGAGCGGAGCGGACCTGGCCGAGAGCCTGATCGACGAAGCGGCGGGCTCGCTCTTCACCTCGACGTCGGCCACGGCGACGTCGACGGACGAAATGGTCACCGTCACGGCACGGGGTCGAGTGGTCTCGCTGCTTCCGTTCTTCGGAACCGTCGAAGTCTCCGCCACGTCGTCGGCGCGGCTCGAACGATTCGAAGCACAGAGACGGGGGCCCTGATGCAGACAAGAGATCGTGGCGCGGCTGGCGTCGAGACGGCGCTTGCCGTGACATCGCTCCTGCTTGTTGCGTTCTTTCTGATCGGCGGGCTTCGAGTCATCGGAACCAACGGTGACGTTGTCGCCGCTGCTCATGCGGGTGCACGGGCCGCCGCTGCTGAGCGCAACCCGACTGCGGCAGCGGCGGCAGCGCGATCTGTGGTGGGTCAGTCGCTGGCAGATCGCGGCGTGGCGTGTCAGTCGATGTCGGTGCAGGCGAGCGGTGACCTCACTCCCGGGAGCCTCGTGACCGTCGATGTGTCATGCACGGTCTCGCTGGCCGACGTGGTACTCGCAGGCTTTCCCGGTGCCCGCACGGTCGCAGCCACCGGTGTCGAGCAGGTCGACGTGATTCGGGGGGCTTCGGATGGATGAGAGAGGCACGAAACATCCGGGGGACCGTGACCGGGATCGGGGATCGGTGATGCCGATGACGGCGATCCTGATCGTGTTCCTGATGCTCGGAGGGTGGGCGTTGCTGTCGGCGTCCCAACAGTGGAACGCACGTCGAGACGCGCATGCCGTCGCCGCCGCTGCTGCTCGCGCCGGGGCACAGGGTGATGAGCTGACGCTCAGGTCGAGCCGAGTCGTCGACCCCGTTGGAGCGGTTGCGCGAGCCGAGGCCATATTGGCCGCCTCCGGAATGACGGGGCGCGTCTCCGTCGACGACGAATCGGTGACCGTGACGGCCACGGCGACAGTGGACTATGCGTTCCCCTCACCCGGCTTTCCCAGCGCGATCAGTGCGACTGCCACAGCGGTAGCGGTGACCGGGGTCGTCGAGGCAGCGCCGTGAGCAATATCCGGAGACCATCATGAGTTCTTCGCAACCACGTCGCCTGCAGGCGTTCGCAGCGGGGTTGCTCCTTGCGGTGATCGTGGTCGGGACGCCGTTGCTGCTCGCACGGATCGTTGGGTGGCCGCTTCCACGCGAGGTACCGGACATCGGTCGAGTGAGGACGGCGCTCGGTCAAGGCGACATCCCGGCGCAGACGGTGGTGTCCGGGCTCGCCGTCATCGTGTGGGTCATCTGGCTCCAAATCGCGTGGGCCACCGCTTGGGAACTGTTGGTGAACGCCCGACGTCTTGATCGTGGCGAACGCCCGAGCACTGGACCGTTCGTGATGCCGTGGGTCCATTCGAATGTTGCTCGGCTCGTCGCCGTCGCATTCTCGGCCACCGTGGTGGCGACGGCGACAGCTGCTCCCGTTCTCGCGACGCGTTCGCCAGCGCACGTAGCCATTGTCGTACCGGACGTCGATCTCGCCTCGGGCTCAGCGATGGTCGACCTGTCAGCGAAACCGTCGGTCGGTGCCGGGATGACTTGGGTCGTTCACGCCGATGACTCGCTCTGGCGGATATCTGAAGTGGCCCTCGGCGACGGGGCACGTGCGGGCGAGATCCTCGACCTCAATCCGACGCTTCGATCGTCGCGCGACGTACGGGCCGGTCAACACCTTCGCCTCCCGATCGACGCCCAGATCCCTGACGACCGCCAGGGAGCGGGCTCGGTTGCCCCGTCGGGTTTCCTTCCTGCCGCCGAGGTCGAGATCAAACCCGGTGACAATCTCTGGAACCTCTCCGCCGATCGGTTGACGACCGCGCGAGGCGTCGAACCTGCGCCCGCTGACGTCGTGAGTTACCTCGACCGAGTCATCGAACTGAATGCCGCGGTCGTCGAAGACCCGAACCTCATCTACCCAGGTGAGGTCTTTGCGTTCCCGGCTGTTGGCGATCCGCCGCCTGAGCCCGCGGCTCCGGCATCCCCGGGGCCCGAACAGCCAGTGCCGCCGTCGCCCGTCGTTCCGGACGTCGCCGCAGGAGCCGAACCGGAACCGGTCGCCGAGCCTCTCCAGGTCGCTGCATCGGAGGCCGACGAGATCCGACCGAATACCGGGTCAGTGCGAGAGATCGAGACGCTCGAGGCGCCCGCCGCGTCCGACGCGTCAGCTCCTGCGGACCAGCCTGAGAGTGATTCCTCAGTCCCGGCGCTTGCCGGGATCACCGGCTCGATCGCTCTGGCAACCGGACTCCTGCTTCTTGAGCGTCGTCGGCGGATGCGAAGGGCATCGGTAGGCGCGAGAGCACTACGGCGCCCTCGACGAGATCCCGACGCGATGACGGCGATTGTAAGGAGCGGCGACGTTGCGCTCATGCGCTGGGCCGACCACGAACTCGCGGTGGCCTTTGCCGACCTCGACCCGAAAGAGGAGGCGTCGCCGGTCGCCGTCGAGGTCTCCGAGTTGTTCGGGATGGAGGTGCTGTGGGACCGGCCGGTACCCCACGCTCCCGCTCGGTGGACCGCTACGAACGCAGGATGGGCGTGGAGAATCGACTACGACCCCGAGGCACCGGTGCCCGAGCGTGTTGAAGCTCGTCCGCTCCCCGGCCTTGTCACTATCGGCAAGAGGGAGGGACGACAGCTGCTCGTCGATCTCGAATCGTTCCCGACCCTGAAACTTGCCGGGCCTGACGAGCTTGTGGGCGACTTGCTGCGATCGATGGTCGTCGAACTCGCAGTGGCCGACTCGTCGCCTGGTGCATTCATGCGGATGACGAATGTGGTGGAGGAAGGCTTCGATTCGCTTGAACGAGTCTCCGCGGTCGATGGTGAGAGCTGCGCCAGCGCAATCGTGTCGCTCGTCGCAGCGCACCGCGGTCTGTTGGATGAAGCTGACCTGAGAGACATGTTCCAGCTCCGTCGCGTCGATGGACTGGGAAGAGAGGTGACGCTCTTCGTCGCCGGCGACGGTGTCGACCTGCCTACCGGGGTCCCACCGCGACACGGTGTCGGGGTGATCACCAGCGACGTCGCCGTGAGTGGCGACGCACGGATTGTGATCGACGGCGAGCACGTCGCCCGACTCGAACCGCTTGGACTCACCTTCGAGCCAGCGTTGCTTCCGCTCAGTACGAGTGCGCGTGTCATGTCGGTACTCGACGAGAGCACGATCGATGACGATGGCGAGTCCACGCCCCTGGTGGGACCCGAGGAGATCGTGCAGACCATCGTGCACGAGACAGAGTTCGCCGAGTTGGACCTCGAAACCGACGACGGCGCCGAGACCGCGCGGCCGCGCCTGCCAGAGGTCCTCGTTCGCTTGATCGGTCCGCCCGACGTGCCCGCCTTCCCAGCGCTCGGCCGGATGGACCTGAACGTGGTGGCGTTTCTTGCGTGCGCCGGTGGCTCCACAACGGTCGATCAGTTGATCGACGCAGTCTGGAGTGGGCGGTTGGTCGAGAAGGAGACGGTCTGGAATCGGATGTCGAAGGTTCGCGCCATCGTCGGGGATTTGCTGCCAAGGCGGGAGCAGGGGTCCTCGGTGGTGGGGCTCGACGCCGCTGTAGGTACTGATGTCGGCCACTTCGCCGCGGTCGTGGAGTACTCGAACCAGGTGTCGACGACGGAGGCCATCGAAACGCTGACTGAGGCGCTGCAGCTGGTACGTGGCGTGCCTTTCGATGCCGCAGGGTATGACTGGGCCCATCAGCGCCAGCACTTCACTCGCGCGTGCGAGTTGGTCGAAGCGGCGGGGCTTCGGCTCGCCGAGATCGCCCTTGACGTCGGTGACGTTGCAACGGCGCGATTCGCCGTGAGTCAAGCACTCTGCGCCCTCCCGGCGAATGAGCCCCTCTACCGATGTCGCATGCAGATCGAGGCCGCAGCGAACAACCTCCAAGGGGTGCGCTCTGCCTACAACGAGTTGCTCATCACGCTCGACGATTGGGGAGACGGACTTGACGCGGAGCCATCGTCGACGACTGCGGACTTGTTCCTTCAACTGACCCGTCGAACGGACGAGCGCTCAGCATCCTGACCTGCGAAATCCGTGATTATGCGGCGGCTCGGCCTCGTCTTGAGGTCGCACACTTCGCCGGTTCCCGAGTGCTCGTTCAGTCGTGTGGGCGGAGTGAAGTGTGCGGATCCGAGCGTCAGCGGAGCCCGTCGGCGATAAGCACGAGGCCAAAGATGAGGAAGATGATGGCGGCGCCGATTCGTCACGGTCTCGTTCGGGTAGGCGGGCGCCGAGTTGCTGCCCGACGAGGATCGCGAGCCCGTCTGCGGCGACCATGCCGAGGGTGGATCCGAGCCAGGTACCGAACGACCCGTTGTCGGTCGGCGAGGGTGACCGTTGCGAGCATGGTCTTGTCGCCGAGTTCGGCGAGGAAGAACGCGGACCGACGGTGAGGAACACCGAGCGGTCACGTCGCCCCGCACGTCTGACGTCGTCATCGTCACCGGTTCGTCGCCGCGCAGTGTCCACGCTGCGAAGCCGACGAAGGCGATCCCGCGACGACGGAGATGGCATCCGTCGGCAGTGCGGCTCCGACGGCGGCGCCGACCATGACGCTGAACAGGTGAACGAGCGCGGTCGCTACCGTGATCGCCAGCAGGATGGTCGAGCGCGCGGTAGCGGGTGGCGAACGTCATCGCCATGAGTTGGCTCTTGTCGCCGAGTTCGGCGATGAAGATGATGCCGAAGCTGAGTAGGAATGCGTCCACGATGATCCTCCGGTTGGGCCCGGAGGAAGGTGGGATGCCTTCGACCGGGCATCGTTTGATGCCTGGTCGAAGGTCTTGCTCACCCATGTGTGGGCCTGGGGACCGGGGCTCATCACCCAGTGTGTCGATCTCCCAGCGTCGAGCTACTCCCCTTCGCAGGCCACACGGTAGCGCCGGCCATCGCGCGATCATCTCGTTGTGGGGTTGTGAACCTTGGCAGGTACTACGACCAATGTCGGATGGTGTCGCTTGCGTAGAGCGGGCAGAGTTCGAGGTGTGAGTGACAGTTGGCTTGACCGCGGACACGGCGATGGGCGCTCGCTCGCGCCGGTGAGATCGGTGGAACCGCCGGTGGCCAGTGTCGCTGAGTCCCGCCACCGTGCTGCTTGGCGCTCGCGGTCCAGCCGTGCAGTCGTGGCGACGATGGCTGTCGTTGCGATGATCGGGTCGGCCGGAACCGCCTACGCCATTCGCGAGACGTTGTTTCCGAAGCATTGGCGCTCCGACGTCGCGGTCGGTGTGGCAGAACCCGGTGCCGCCCGACGAGCCGGTCGCGACTGTGGTGACGTCGACGACGAGCTCGACATCGACCACCAGCACCACGACGTCCACGACGCTGCCGTCGACCGTCCCGTCGACGTCGCAGGTCTCGAATGCGCCACTGCTCAGCGTGCCGAGCAGTACCAGCCCGGGCGGCTCGAGCGGCTCGGGTGCGGATGACTCGGGCAACTCCGGGCGTGGTTCGGACGACTCGGGTGCGGACGACCCGAGCGTGTCGGATGAATCGGGTAACTCCGGGCACGGTTCGGATGACTCGAGCGGGTCGGGTTCGCGACGTTCCGGGTCGGGTGACTCGAAGGGTTCGGGGTCTGGTGGGTCGGGATCCGGTGGGGGCACCGACGGGCCCGACGGCTGACCGGGTCAGTCCGTGGTCAGGTGCTCGCTGGCCCACAGGGCGGCTTGGGTGCGGTCGGTGACGCCGAGGCGCTGGTACACACTGGTGAGGTGTGCTTTCACTGTTCGTTCGGCGATGCCGAGGCGACGGGCGATCTGTTTGTTGGCGAGGCCTTCGCGGCACGAGAAGCAGCACTTCGCGTTCGCGTTCGGTCAGCTGTGACGCCGTACGGCCACCGCGACGCGACTCCAACAGTGCTCTTGCCGCTTTCGGGTCGAGCGGCGATTGACCAACGTATACCGCTCTGATGCCGTCGGCGATGTCGTCGGGGTCGGCGTGCTTGAGCAGATATCCATCGGCTCCCGCTTCGAGCGCGTCGAGGATTCGGGTCTGATCGGAGAACGAGGTGAGAACGAGCACACGACTGGACGGATGATGCTGGGCGATGCGGCGGGTGGCCTCAATGCCGTCCATTTCGGGCATGGACAGGTCCATCAGGACCACATCGGGTTCGAACTCTTCGACGCGGGCGAGTGCCTCGATGCCGTTCGCTGCGGTGGCAACCAGTTCGATGTCGGCGGTCGTGGCGAGGAACTGTTCCAGGCCCGACCGGACCACCGAATGGTCGTCGACGATCACCACGCGAATCTTGGCAGCGTCCGCGTTCGGTGTGGGGCTCATCGGTGCGTCCTGTCATCGATCGGGATGGAGACCTGCACGCGTGTCCCAGTTTCCGGCGCCGAGCGCACATCGAGTGACCCACCGAGGTCGATGGCGAGACCAGCGAGCGAACGCAGCCCGACATGTCCATCATCTGCCCGTGCGTCCAAGGTGTCGGTGGAGAAACCTCGTCCGTTGTCGTCGACCACCAACCTCAAGGCTCCCCCATCGATGTCGAGTGTGACACGAACCTCGGTCGCCGCGGCATGGGAGACCACGTTGCGCAGGGCTTCCTGGGCGGTGCGGTAGGCGAGGGCCGCCGCCTCGGGGTCGATGTCGGTCGCGCCGAGGTCGGCATGGAGCCGCGTTGCGATCCCGCGTGCCTCGAGTGCGTTGAGAAGATCACCGATCGCGGATTGCAGGCCTTCTTCTTGGAGGTTCGCCGGATAGATCTCCACCAACAGGGACCGCAACGCTTTGATGCTCGATCGGATCGCCGCAGACGCATCGAGCGCCTGCTGTGGCGTGACGGCCTCCCCACGACCCTGCGCCGCCAGGCCCAGCGACACGCCCGTCAACTCCTGCACCACACCGTCGTGAAGGTCACCGGCGATCCTTCGCCGCTCCGCATCAGACGCGTCCAGAGCGTGACGGAGCAGGCGTTCATGTTCGCGCTGGCTCACTTGCAGCCGACGCGCCATCGACCACGCCAACGGTATCTGTACCAGCTCGAGCACGATCAGAGCGCCGAGGGTGATCGGCGCGAACTGCGCCCACAGGTGACGCCCTACTGCGGTGACACCGCTGTAGCGGAAGTACGCCTCGAACAGCAGCGGTGTACCCGAGGTCGTTTCGGCACGTGAGTAGACCTCGAGCAGTTTCGACTCAGTCTCGTAACGGTTCTCGGGCTTCGACAGGTCGCTCACTTCCGCCACCTGTTCGTCACTGGCCAGGACGGCCATCTCTTCTTCGTCGAGGTCGAACTGCTCGCCGATCAGACGCGGTTCGTCGGAGTACACGATCGTGCCGTCCTCACGCCAGATCTTGACTCGTACCAGCGAGCCCTGCAGGACGAAGTCACGCACGGCGGCATCGACTCGATCGAGTGCAGCGCGGTCCATCGACGCGACGTCGTCGTCGAGCAGCGGAGCCACGATGCCCGACGCGCTCACGAATGCGACCCGCTTCGCCTCGTCGATCGCCTGTTCCGTGCCGACGCGACGGCTGGCAATGGCCGTCAGCATCGCGACTACGACCAACGCCACGAACCCCACGATCGCGAACCGTACGACGAAGGAGCCCACGGAGATCGGCTCCACCAATACCCGCCCTCGATGATCCTGCACAACACTCCCGTTCTCGCTGACACGTCAGTCTCGCCTCCATCGCGCCTGACGGAGCGACACCATCGCGGTGCCGCTCCGTCAGGGGAATGAATGGCCGATTCGTGGTGGATCAGTCGTCGCCACCACCGTGGCCCGAACGGGCGCCGTCGTCGTCGCTCCCACTGTGACCGGAGCGATCGTCGCCGCCGCCGCGACGTCCTGAACGATCGTCATCATCGCCGCCGCGACGTCCTGAACGATCGTCATCCTGGTCGTGACCCACCCCGTCGTCGCTGCGGTGTCCGGAGTCGTCGACAGCTCCGGTGCCCGTGCACCGAGGGTCTGCCGCGTGCTCGGGCTCGTCGCACGGTCCGCTCACATCGACCGGGCTGCCGTTCGCTACGGACGTTCCAGGCATCGTGTTGCCCGGTGCGGTGTTGCTCGGGATGGTGTTGCCCGGGGTTGTGTTGCCCGGTGCCGTGTTGCCCGGGATGGTGTTGCCCGGGATGGTGTTGCCCGGGTTTGTGTTGCCCGGTGTCGTGTTGCTCGGTGTCGTGTTGATGGGGATGGTGCTCGGTGATGTCGAGGGCACCGTGACCACGATCGAACCTGTCGTGGGCGATGACGCCAGGACGGTGATGCAGCCGGGATCGTTGGCGTGCTCGACTTCGTCGCAGTTCCCGCGAACGTCGCCCGGGACTCCGTTGTCGTCGGGCGTGCCGTCCGATCGTGCAGCTGCGAGCGCGGGAACTCCCAGGCCCAGCACCGATGTGCCAGCGATGATCCAGATCAGATGTCGGTTCATGATGTCTCCTTGTCGAGGTTGGTGACACCATCAAGCCCGAAGCAACGTGCGCGCCGCCAGTGGACCTAGGTACTAGGACCCTGCAGCGTCCGCGGAGTTCGATCGGACCGCGATCCGACTCGGGCTCAGTCGGTCTCGATTGCGTTGCCGGCTGGATCGACCGTGTACCAGTCGGGGATACCGACCCCGTTCGTGTCGCCGGCAGCCTGGTCACCTGCGAAGTAGTACAGGAGGTGATCGTGATAGGTGAGCTGGTTCGGCGCGAGGCCGTCGGCCGTGGCGAGCTGTGCGGCGTCGATGCCATCACCGGCTGTCGGGGCGTCCGAGACGATCGGTGGCCAGTTGTCGGCACAACCACCCGAACATGCTGTGGTGGTGCCCTGATCCTGTGTGAACAGGTACAGGGTGCGACCCTCGGAATCCACGAGATGCTCACCCAGCACTGGGTCGGTGGCGACCATCACCGTCGCAGCGCCGGTGGGCGTGGGGCTGGTGGACTCAGAAGTGGTGGCAGCAACTGCGGGTGTCGTGGTGGCGCTGGTCGATGCTCCGTTGTCGTCGCTTCCGCAGGCTGTCAGGACAGCCCCCGCAACGATGAGCACGGACAGCACGGTTCGGGTGGTCATGGTTCTCTCCTTGGTTGGTGGCCACGTTGTATACGTGTGAGCGGACCGGAGAGATTCCTCGTGATCGACATCTTGGACGTTCGAAATCAGCGGGGTTCGAGAGCGCGACGCAGTTTGCTGCTTGCACTGGTCGAACTCGATCAGTTGAAGACAGCGGTGGCGAGCACGTCATCGTCGGCGGTGATGCGCATTGCGGTGGCGTCGAGCAGAGCAGGGTCGATCCCGACGGCCCAGACTCCTGAGGTGATGTCGGCCGCATCCCACCAACCGACCGTCTCCCAGGTGCCGTCGGGTCGTTGCAGCTCACACGCCCGGATGCCGGGACCCGCCCGGGGTGCGTCGATGACGACGAGCACGTACGGAGTCGGTTCCGCGATCAGCTGCACCGACCCGACCTCGGTGCCCGCGGCGGCCACGATCGCGGCTGTGACCACCTTCTGCCCATCGTCGACTTGGGCGACGACGAGTACGCTCGAAACAGCGATGACCACCGCCGTGGCTCCCGCGGCCACCCAGCGAAGTCCCCGAAAACGACGGGTCGAGCCGGTTGTTGAAGTGTCGAGGCGGGCAAGTGCTCGGTTCTCAAACCCAGCTGGTGGTTCAACCTGTGGTGCCGCGAGCAGCAGCCGATCCGCCACCGTTCCAAGACTGTCGAGAAGCGAGTGGCAGTGCGGGCACTCGAGCGTGTGTGCGAGGAGTTGGCTGCGCAGCGGCTCGTTCAGTTGGCCGAGCGCGAGCTCATCGACATGAGCATCGAACTGTTCGCAATCGATCAACCCCCACTCGCTCACGGAGTCACCTCCACGACCGCTGCCCGCAGCCGGCGCAGCCCGGTACGGATCCGTGTCTTGGCCGTGCCCAGCGGAACACCCTCGATCTCGGCAATTTCACTCGCGGTTCGCCCCGCCACTGTCGCAAGCAGGACAGCGCGCCGTTGCTCGAGAGGCAGCTTGCCAAGCTCGACGCCAAGTTGTCCGAGCTGATCCGCCGCCACAGCAGCCTGCTGCGGGTCGATGCTCGCCGACTCGGGCAGGAACTGGCGCAACACGTCAGGATCGAACGGGATGGCCCGCCGAACTCGCATCGAGTCGATCGCAAGGTTCCGGGTGATCGTCAGCAGCCACGTCGCGACCGAACCGCGCCGAGCGTCGAAGGTGCCAGCGTGGCGCCATGCACGCTCGAACGCCGCTTGGGCCAGATCGTCGGCCAGCGCTGCATCACCGATCATCGCGACCGCCAAACCGAACACACGCCGCTGAAACCGCCGAACAAAGACCGCGGCCGCATCACGCTCCTCCAGCGCCACCGCTGCCAACAGCGCATCATCGGACAACCGATCGAGATGCCGCATCACCACAATGTACGAACGGACCGACCCGACGGATTGCACACCACCCGGGCACGTCCGCCGTTGCAGCAATTGTCAGAGCTGTTCGGTGAACGCCTCGACGCTGTCGATCACCACGAGAATGATCCGGTCGAGTCCCGCAAGGTCCATCTCACGCCTCGTGGGGTGATCGTCGTGAAGCAACTCCGGCGCCCACGGAATCCACGCCGTCTTCAGGAACGGGCGGTCAGCTGCGGCCGTAGCGGCCGCCGAGAGCAGTTCGGTGCGTGTCGGATGGTTCCACGCAACGTTCACACCCTCCGCACGACGCCCAGCAATCGTGCTCAGCTCCACGCTGTTGACACCGACGATGCGTGGGGGGACCGGATCGGGAAGCGCAAACGACCTGAAGTGCTCGGCGCGGTCAACGTGCCACATCTCGTCGGTGAGATCGAGAAGTTCCACGACCCGGCCATGGCGAGCATCCATGCGGGCCTCGAGGGGCGCCCGCACCGCGTGCTGTTCGATCGCCCAGATACTCGAAGGCGCAGCCCCAGCACCCACGCCGAACAAGAACCGCCGACCAGAGATCGCGCTCACCGACGTGTCGGCCACGGCGAGCGTTCCGACCTGTCGGTTCCATGTGTTCGCGACCGGGTCCTCGGTCTGCTGCGTGCCGGCGACCCCAGATCGGAGGTGTGGTTCGTGTGGAACTCAAAGGAAGTGGTCCGTCAGATCTAGGACCACACCGAACCTGAACTCGCCGACACCTGGGTTGCTGCGATCGGTCGCGACTTCACCGACTGGACCATGCCCATCGAGGTCCGCCGCCTCGGACGCACCATCGCCAAATGGGCTGATCAGATCTGCGCGTGGCATCGCTCCCACGTCTCCAACGGCCCCACCGAAGCCGTGAACAACTTGACCAAGCGCATCAAGCGGGTCGCATTCGGGCTCGTGAACTTCCGACATCACCGAGTCCGCTGCCTGCTCTACGCCGGCAAGCCCGACTGGACTCTGCTACCCACCCTCCAACCCTGAAACGCGAAGAGCCGGGTTACCGAACCACACAGAAACTTGGTCCTCTGTCCACGCCCTCGCCAACAGGCTTCGGCTCGGCGAACACCGCCCGAGAACACCCGCACAGAATCACCCTGCAACCACGGTGCAGACCACTCGACTTCGGCCCTTATGCCGGTGATGTTGTCAAGTGGGTGGTGTAGAGCTGGTCGACTTTGTCTGCGGCAGCGAAGTATTCCTCGGCGACGGTGCGGTCGGCGATGCGGGCGTAGACGAGGGTCATTCGCATCGATCGGTGCCCCAACATCGCGGACACGGCTTCGAGGCTCATGCCGTTGTTGATCGACTGCGTCGCCAACGTGTGACGCAGTTGGTGGGGGTGGACGTGGCCGATCCCGGCGATGCGGGCGCACGCTTTCACGATGCGGCTGACGACAGTCCGGTTCAGCGGTCGGCCCTTGTTCGAGATGAGCCGGCCGGTGTCGTTGGGACCGTTCCAGGCGAGCCAGTCGCGATGCAACTCGATCAGTGATGGATGGAGTGGCACGTAGCGGTCGGTGTGGAGTTTGCCGACCGGCACGCGTAGCCAGTTCGTGTCGTTCATCTTCACGATGGCGTCGTCGGTGAGCTCGCAGAACTCGGTGACGCGCAGCCCGGTGCGGGCGAGCATCTCGACGATCAGCCGGCGTTGTGGATCGAGCCGGACCGCCGCTGCCATGAACTTGGCGGCCTGCTCGTCGTCGAGGAACTTCGGCAACGGTTCGTCCATCTTCGGCAGGTCGGTCCACATGACCGGGTTGCGCGTCGGGGTGTCGGGGTGGTCCCATTCGATGAGCCGTTCGATCACGACGCGCAGCATCGACAACCGCAGATGGATTGTCGACCTCTTCAATGGTTGACCGTGCTGGTTCTCGCGGGTCGCGAGCCAGAGCTTGTAGTGCTCGATGTGTCGACGGTTGACCTGGCGCAGCGACACGACGTTGGGGTCGTGGTCGATGATCCAGCTGGCGAACAACCGCAAGGCGACATCAACCGACGTGACCGTGCCTGCTGCGGCGGTCACGGAGATCTGATCGATGTAGCCGCGAGCAGTCGCAGCGAGCACCGGAGCGTGCGCGGCGATGCGTGCCCAGCGCTCGCCGACGGGTTCGTGTTCGATGGCGAGCATCGTCATGACGCGACGACCTTGCGGCCGAGCGCAGCTTGGGCATCAACGGCTTGAGCTGCACGTATGTACTCGCCTGCGAGCCAATCATTGGCGAGATGCAGGTAGATCTGCGTCGACGAGATCGACCGGTGACCGGCCTGAGCCTGGAGTGCTTCGAGTGCCATGCCGGCCTCGCGCAGCCGAGTGAAACAGGTGTGGCGCAACTCGTGACAGGTCGCATGCTCGAGCCCCGCACGCCTGCGGGCGCCCAACATGATCTCATCGAGACCCTTCGCCGTCAGTGGGCGACCGCGGTTCGGGCCCTTCAGCACGACGAACACGAACGACGTCTCCGCATCGGTCGGCCGCTCGTCATCGAGATAGCGGCGCAGCGTGTCGAAGAAGCGTGGCGAGATCGGCACGATGCGCTGATGTCCGCCCTTGCCATCAGCGATGAACAATCGGCGCTCACCCCAACGCACATCCGACAGTCGCAGCCCGAGCACTTCGCAACGTCGCAGACCAGCGAGCAGCATCGCGTCGATCATCGCCCGATCCCGATCCGTGCGCAGCGCCGCAACCAGTCTGATGACGTCGTCGTGATCGAGGATCCGCGGCAGATGCCGCACCGGTCGAACCAGCGGGACCACCCGCCGATCACGCGTCACCGGAGACCGCACCGGCATGCCGCGCTGCACCGGATTGTGATCCAACTCTCCGAGCGCGACGAGGTGCGAATAGAACCCTGCCACCGACGACAGACGACGACGGATCGTCGACAACGCCAACCCCTCCGAGGAGTCGATCGGCACCACCGTCGCGTCGGCCGAACCGGTCCGCTGGACACGGATGAACTCGAGCACATGACGTCGCCGAACATCGATCGGGTCGACGTCGATGACCGTGAAGAACACCTTCAAGTCGTAAACGACCGCCAGCGTCGAGTTCGGTCGAAGCCGCGCATGAACCGACTCCAAATAGTCGTCAACGAGTGGGTGACCGAGCGTCGGAGCGGCGCGCGTACCCGGGTCAGGAAGCGTCAGCTTCGGGAACGTAATGGGCTTCATGTGATCCTCCGATCGCGCCCCCTGCACCATCGTCACCGACAGCGAGAAGGGGCGGGTGGATCACCGACATATCTGCCCAAGCAGCGCACCCGATAATCCCGTCGGCAGCGGTTGTCCGGGATCGGCGCGAGCGTGGATGGCCCCGTCTCCTCGGGAGGCCGGGTCACCCAAGGAGGCCACCATGGCCGACACCGAAACCACCACTGTCCACACTGCTGAGGTCGTCCGTTACGACGACCCGGTGATCGTCACCGAGCGAGTCGCTGTTGCAGCGTTCATCGCCGGTTACACCGACCCGACCCGCCGGAGCTACGCCACGGATCTGCGGATCTTCGCCGGCTGGTGCCACGACCACGGCATCAACCTGCTGAACGTCAAGCGACCTCATCTCGAGACGTTCGCCCGGTGGATGGAACAAGAAGGCCGTATGGCGTCCACGATCGGACGTCGGTTGTCGACGTTGTCGTCGTTCTACAGGTACTGCCAGACCGAAGACATCCTCGACAAGAACCCGGCACTCAACGTCCGCCGCCCGAAGGTTCACGACGAATCACGAACGCTCGGGTTGGACCGCAACGAACTCGGCGCACTGCTCGTCCAGGCAGGGCTCGGCGATCTCCGCGACGGCGCGTTGATCACCCTGCTCGCGCTCAACGGGCTGCGGATCTCAGAAGCGTTGAATGCGGACATCGACGACCTGTCGACCGAGCGCGGGCATCGCACGTTGGCGATCGTGCGCAAGGGTGGCAAGCACGTCACGATCCCGATCGCACCGCGCACAGGCCGGGCACTTGATCTGTACATCGGTGACCGCACGTTGGGGCCGATCTTCCTCGGTGTCGAGGGTGGACGGATGGACCGCTACTGCGCCGATCGGATGGTCAAGCGGTTGGTGAAATGTGCCGGGATCGACAAGCGCATCTCGCCGCACAGCCTGCGACACTCGTTCATCACCGCCGCACTTGACGCCGGCGTCCCACTGCGGGATGTCCAAGAGGCCGCATCGCACGCCGACCCGAGAACGACGATGCGCTACGACCGTGCCCGGCGGAGTCTCGATCGACACGCCACCTACATCGTGTCGACCTTCATCGCCGGAGCAACCCGACCGGCCTGAGCATCGCCCATCGCCGCTGCGAGCCAAATCGAGCGATCGGGTCGCTCGCACATGCGGTGGTTTCACTCATCGCGAGGTAGGAACGGCCGAACCCGACTGTGCCGGACTCCGGTCTATCCGTGACCAAAGATGGTCCTGGCCGCCAGTCGCTCACTCGAAGGCAACGTGTGAGGTCGTGGGTATCAGAAGGTGCAACCCGACGTCGTCAGGTTCGAGGGGTTCAATTCAACGGTGCCGGCGAAGAGCTGCCTGAGGAGGCGTTGTGGACAGACCAGAATGCCGGCCGCGTTCTTGATTTGGAGGTGTAGGTGAGGACCGCCGGAGCGACCGGTATTTCCGGACCACATGATCTGCTGGCCGGCGGTCACCTCGCTGCCGAGAGCGACGGTCAGGGTGGTGCCGTGGCAATAGGCCCACCGGTTGCCTTCGACGTCGCGAATCGTCAGACCGACACCGCAGGTGTCGCAGTCGCGGGTCGAGTTTGGGCAACCCTGGTCCCACCAGTTGTGGGGCCACGTCCGGATTGCTGCCACGGTGCCTCCCCGCACGGCATAGATCGGGGTGTTCTGCGGGATCATCCAGTCCCACGCCGGGTAGTCGTGATGGGGTTGGTTGAGCACTCTGGGATCGGCCTCGATCATCGCTCGTGGTCCGGGGAGTGACCATCCCCCCGGCAGCGGGTCGATGTCGACGCCCCGACATCCGCCGGGCATAGGAACCCGCGAGTCGCTTGGTGAGCTCGACGCTGTAGCGGACGTCGTGACCTGTTCGTATCTCGCCATCCATCGCGATTGGTACTCCCTGGGCGTGAGCCGGTTGCCTGCCTGCGGTGCCGGAACGCGATCCCAGACCACCGAGTCCGCAGGCGGCACCCGCCCGATGTACCAGACCACCGGGACGTTGGCGACATCGCCGGCGTTTGCGGTAAGGATCTCGGCAACGTGCTCGGCCGCCTTGGAGTCCTGAACTGACGGCGGTGCCTCCGAGGCGTGTGCGAAGCCGCCGAAGTTCGACCAGGTCGAGTCGAGGAACTGGTACGCGCCGGAGGCCGTGGATCCATTTGATTGAGCGGCGTAGTTGCCGCCCGACTCCAACGTGCGGATCGTCTCGAGGATTGAGTTCATCTGCGCATCGGTGGTGCCGCACACCGAGAGCGCGGGAGCGTCTCCGCCGGCGAGGACTACGGGCAACAGGACGACGCCGAAGGTGACCAGAAGGACTGGAACCAGGAGGAGCTTCATGGCGGTAAACGGCCAGTGGGAGTCCTCGACGAGGCAGCCGGCAGTTCGTGTGCCCGCGACCGCCTGACTGGTGGCCGTTTCTCCGTCGAACGCGTCGGTGCGTTCTGTGCGAAACGGAGGACTCGATGATCACAAGAACTGAAGATGGGCGATGGGGCCGTCGGCGAAGGCTCAGCGTCACCGCCGTTGTGTCACTGCTCGCCGTTGCGTGGCCAACGGTGGCCTGGGCGCAGATACCGGACCCGGCAGCCGACGGTTCTGCCCCCGGGGCAGAGTTGGTCACGACCGTCCTCGGCTGGCTCAAGTGGGCCGGTCTCGCCGCTGCGCTCGCCGGCTTGCTGATCGGCGCGATCGCCACCGGCGTCGGCCACTTCGGGTCCAACTATTCGGCGTCGTCGGCAGGTCGTAAGTGGTTGCTCGGCGGGATGGGTGCGGCGATCCTGTCCGGGCTCTCCTGGACGATCGCCACCACGCTCTACTCGGCAACCGGCGGGTGAACGTGAACCGGCCACTGCTTAGGTTGTTCGTCGGCTTCCTTGTCTTTAGCGCGGCGTCGTGCACTGGACAACCCGAGGAATCCGGTCACGACTCCAACGCGGCGGCCCCAGAAATCGTGGAGCCATCCCCGGTGGTTGACCTGTCGGCCGGCGAATCCCCGCTGGCCGCTGCAGTTCGGGCTGTGTCGCTCACGGACGAAGTCCTGGCCGCAGGGTTCATTTCGCGTCGCTCGCTGATCGAGTCATTCTCCACGGACGAGTTCGGCGGAGTTCTGGCTGACGTCACGTCGGAGCAGATCACGAACCTGTTGTTCGAGCTGGGCGAGCGGGACGCCGACCCGACGGAACTGAAGTCGATCGAGCAGCCGATCACCGCACAGCTCGTGTCCGAGTCGCCCAACTCGCGCCGTCGTCGAGGTGTGGTCCGTCATGGTGGTCGCAGCACCAGACGTCGGGCCGGGTCGCCAGGTGTGGCGAACCGTCACCATCGACCTCGAACTCTCCGACGGGCAGTGGCTCGTCGATGGTTGGCACTCGGTCCTCGGACCCACGCCGTCGCTCGCTGCCGAATCGACGATCTCCCCGGGTCAGCAGCTTGTCGACGTCCTCGATTGGCCGCCAGCCGTCGCCTTCGAAACACCTGGTGGCGCGTGATGTGGCCCCTTCTCAATCCCTTGAGTCTCTTCGGTGATGCAGTAGGCGGCGCCGTCGGGTGGGCGTGGGACAAGGTGATTCAGGGGGTCTACACCTGGTTCGCATCCGGGGTCTTGATGCTGATGGAGTGGGTGTGGTCGGTGCTCGATTCGGCGACGACACCTCGCCTGACCGACGAGTGGTTCGCATCGGGACTAGTCGCTCCGCTTGCGGCCATTTCGCTGTCGATCGTCGTGGCGATGATGCTGGCTTCTGCCATCCAGGCAGGATTCGGCGGACGGCCTGAGCTGATCATCGATGCCCTGAAGGAGGGGCCGAAGGCGATCGCAGCGACCGCCGTCACGCTCGTCGTGATGGACGTTCTCATCCGTGGCGCTGATGTTCTCGCTGAGGTGGCATGGCAGGCAGGTCGTGGAGACACAGCCACGGTGATGGATTCGATGGCATCGATCATCACTCGTGCCGGCGGCCTCGCCGGGACGTTCCTCGGACCGCTTGCACTGTTGCTGGGCATGCTCGGTCTGCTGGTCACCGCGGTCGTTCTGTTCATGCGTTCGGCGCTGCTGTATCTGGTGGGCAGGCTTCTCGCCGGGTCGTGTGGGCGTCGGCCGTATCGCCGGTCATGCGGGAGCGGGCCGGCGGCTGGTGCAGGTCACCGTTGCCCTCGTCCTGGCCAAGCCGGCGATCACCGTCGGTTTGGTGGTCGGCGCCAAGCTGATGGCGAACGCTGGCGTACCGGGAGTTGGTGGCGAGGCATCCGACGGAGCCGCTGCGCTCGGAACGCTCGTCACCGGATTCGCCTGCTTCGCCGTCGCTGGTCTGTCGCCGTGGGTCATCTACCGGCTCCTCCCAGCCGTCGAGCAGGCCTCGGTGTCCTCAGGGATCGTCGGCGGATGGGGCCGCAGCGCCATGACCGGAGTCCACGCCGGGCTCATGGTGAAGTCGATGGGTGCGAGCGGAGCGGCTTCGGCGGCGACACGATCGGTCGGCGGTGCAGCATCAACGGGCGGAGCGAACGGTGGGCTTGCGTCAGGCCTCGCCGGCTCGGGGGCGACCGGCTCGACACCGATCGCCGGTGGGACCTCGCCCGCAACTTCTGGGCCCGACGCGACGCCCACGACTCGATCGACCGCCGGTAGGCGCTGGAACATCACGCCGCAGCGAGGAGAGCGAGCAGCCGTGACGACGACCTCGACCGCTGCTCGGTATCGGTTCAGCGATCCGCTCGAGCCGGAGTGCTCCTCGGCATGGGGCTACGGCAAGCGGCGCCGCTCGTCGCCGGAATGCTGTGGCTCATCCTGATGCTGTCGATCGCACTTCCGGCGTTCGGCATCGTCGGGCCGGTTCTCGGTGCGGTGATTGCGTTTGGCGGCGGTGGAAGCATGCGCCGCTGTACGAGGTGGCCGTTCCCGGCGTGCGACTCCTTGCAGCGTGGTGGCGAGGTCGCCGAACGTGGACACGAGCATCGCTTCTCGCCGTCGGGAACGGCGCAAAGGAGGACTTGCCCAAGGCGCTTCTCGGCGTGACACTTCGTGAGGTCGAGATCGATTGGATGCCGGCGTCGTGCACCATCGGAGTCGTCACGGACAAGACAGCGGGAGCGTTGTCGTTGGTCGTCGGCGTCAGCGCGACCGGGTTCCCGGTCGCATCGTCGTCGGAAGGACGGACTCGTCGCGGCGTGGTGTTCAGCACTGGCACCCATCGCACGGGCTCGATGTCCCGAGCTCGTGTCACCTGGCAGGAATGGTGCCGACCGGGGAGTACCGACGAACACTCCACGTTCATTGCTCGTGGCAGTCATGAACGTCCGCACGTGTCGGCGGTCACCGACTACGCCGATCTGCTCGACGGTCATGGTGCGCACGCGACCGCCCATGATGTGCTGCTCACCTTGTCGCTGGACGTGCGGCGGATTCGAGGAGGGAGCCACTGGAACGCAGCCGTGGACGTGCTCGTTGACGAGGCGCGTCAGCTGACCTCGCGGCTCAGCGCGGCGGGCTTCACGACGACGGCTCCGCTCAGCCCGAGTGAGATCGCCGATGCAGTTCGTGATCGGAGTGATCCTTCCCGGCGGCACGGGGTGAGTCAGTCGCTCGCCGCAGCGGCCGGTCGAGGCGGTCTCGATTGGGGTCCGATCGCCGTCGAACCTGGTTGGTTTCACGTGCGCGTCGACGATGCGATCCATCGCTCGTATGTGATGGCTGGTTGGCCGATGCTCCCGGTCACCGCTGACTGGTTAGGTCCGCTGCTGACGGTCGATGGCGCGATTCGCACGGTCACGGTCGTACTGGAACCAATCCCACTGGCGGCGGCGGCATCGGACGCGAATCGTCAGCTCACGTCGATCGAGGCGGACCTTCAACAGAAGGAACGCCACGGGTTCCGTCTCACCGCTCGCGAGCGTCGGCGACACGATGATGTCGAGACGCGGCGAACGCGAACTCGCCGAGGGCCATCCGCTCTTTCGACATGTCGGCATCGTCACCGTGACCGCATTCGACGAACGATCACTCGACGATGCGTGCGCCACCGTCGAGCAGGCCGCTGCGCAATCGCTCGTCGACCTTCGACCGCTGGCCGCAACACAGGCGGAGGGATGGGTTGCATCACTTCCGCTCGGTCGGTCGGTGAGGCCCGGAGGGTTGCGATGAGGGCCACCCTCCGCCATCCCACGGGAAAGCCGAGCCGTCGCAACCGGGTCGACCGTCGCGTCCCGAGACGACCGATCCGTTCTGGTTCCGGTGTTGAGTTGTCGACCGAGGAGCTTGCGTTGTCACCAGGCTGGGGAAAGGCGCCGGGAGTGCCCGTCGAATGGCAGCGCTCCACGATGGCGCACCTTTGCTCGGTGTATCCGTTCCACGCCGATGTCGGCTTCGGTCATCGCGGCGTGCTGCTCGGCACGAACGTGACGGCCGGGATGTCGGGGTTCTACTTCGATCCGTTCGAGTTCTACGCGAACGCCATCTCACCAATCCGAACATGATCGTGATGGGCTCGGTCGGTTACGGGAAATCGGCAACCGTCAAGGCTTTCATCCGGCGTCTCAAGGCCGTGTACGGAGCCGACCGGTACCTGGCGGTGATCGACCCGAAGGGCGAGTACAGCGCAGTGGCCGCCGACCTCGGGCTGGCGGTGGTCAAGCTGCACCCTGGCGGATCGGACCGGATCAATCCGATGGAGATCGTCGGCGGGGACCCAGACGGCGCGGTCGTCGCTCGGCAGCAGCTGGCAACGCAGCTCGTTGCCGGGGTGCTCGATCGACCGTTGTCGGCGATCGAGGACGCTGTGCTCGGGTGGGCGATCGAACGCCATCCGCAGTCCGCCGGGCTGCTCGCATTCACGTTGCGCGACCTGTGCGCTGAAGTTTCCGATCCGCCCGACGAACTTGTTCGGCTCTCGCGTCACAGCCCCCTCGAACTGGCCCGAGCGACTGCCCCGGTCGCCTTCGCCC
>CAVZGP010000019.1:0-11973 GCA_963774765.1 Ilumatobacteraceae bacterium | reverse complement strand
ATCTTGAGCGGGGTCATGCTCACGTTGTACTCCGGTGGAACGGTCTGCGGCGAACGAGGGGCGGGCGTCCATACTGGTTCTCGTCATGCCTGCCTCCGACGGACCCCCTGCCGCCTCCAACTTCGTGCGCGATCTGGTGCGCTCCGACACCGAGCAGGGAACGTTCGGCGGACGAGTCCAGACGCGGTTCCCGCCGGAACCCAACGGGTATCTGCACATCGGCCACGCGAAGGCGATCACCGTCGACTTCGGCATCGCCGCAGAGTTCGACGGGCTCTGCAACCTGCGCTTCGACGACACCAACCCCGACACCGAGGACACCAGCTTCGTCGACGGGATCATCGCCGACCTCGCCTGGTTGGGTTTCCCGGTCGACGGTGAGCCGCTGTACGCCAGCGACTACTTCGAGCAGCTCTACGAGTGGGCCGAACTCCTGATCACGAAGGGGCTCGCCTACGTCGACGACCAGGACGGCGAGACGATCTCGGCGCAGCGCGGCGGCTACGGCAAGCCGGGCATCGAGAGCCCCCACCGTGAGCGTCCGATCGAGGAGAACCTCGACCTGTTCCGTCGGATGCGAGCGGGCGAGTTCGCCGAAGGGTCCCACGTGCTGCGGGCCAAGATCGACATGCAGCACGAGAACATGCAGCTGCGCGACCCGGTCATGTACCGGATCCGCGGCGTGCACCACCACCGCACCGGTGCGTTGTGGAGCATCTATCCCACCTACGACTGGGCGCACGGGCAGAGCGATGCCATCGAGGGCGTCACGCATTCGCTGTGCACCCTCGAGTTCGACAGTCACCGGGCGCTCTACGACTGGTACCTCGAACAGCTGCCGCTGCCATTCGAACAACCGCGCCAGACCGAGTTCGCCCGTCTCGAACTCACCCACACGGTCACGTCGAAGCGCAAGCTCGCCAAGCTGGTCGACGACGGCATCGTCGACGGCTGGGACGACCCGAGGATGCCGACACTGAGCGGTCTGCGGCGTCGCGGCTACCCGGCCTCGGCGATCCGCGAGTTCTGCGAGTTCATCGGCGTCTCGCGCACCAACAGCCGCCACCAGATCGAACTGCTGGAATCGTTCGTCCGCACCGAACTGAACCGGGTCGCGCTGCGACGTATGGCAGTGCTGCGGCCGCTACGGGTCGTGATCACGAACTGGCCCGTCGACGACGCCGGCGAGCCGGTGGTCGAGATGGTCGAGTTGAACAACAACCCGGAGAACCCCGACGACGGCACTCGCATGGTGCCATTCACCGGCGTGCTGTACATCGAGCACGACGACTTCATGGCCGTGCCGGCGCCGAAGTACTTCCGGCTCTCGCCGGGCAAGGAGGTCCGCCTGCGCGGCGCCTATTTCGTCACGGCAACCGGGTTCGACACCGACGCTGATGGCAACGTCGTCGAGGTCCAGGCCACCTACGATCCCGAGACCCGCGGCGGCAACGCTCCGGACGGCCGCAAGGTGAAGTCGACGATGCACTGGGTGTCGGCCGCGCACGCCGTCGATGCCGCGGTTGCGCTGTACGACCGGCTGTTCGTCCCCGAAGTGCCGGGCGAGGCGACCGGCGACCCGCTCGACGACCTGAATCCGTCGTCGCGAGACCTGCTCACCGGCGCCAAGGTCGAACCGGCGCTTGCCGCCATCGAGTCGGGCCAGGTCGTCCAATTCGAACGCCTCGGCTACTTCGCCGCCGATCTCGACGAGCCGATGCTGTTTCACCGCACGGTCGGCCTGCGCGACGAATGGGCCAACATCCAGAAGCGGAGCTGAGTGCGTTTCCGGTGACGATTCCACCAGGGGTCAGACCCCTGGTGAAATCGCCCCCAGGTGGAATCAGCCGACGCGGTCCGACGCCGTCTTCGGCCAGTCATGGGTTACTTTCGATGCGTGATTTCTCGCATCTCCCCGGTCGTTGTCGCGCTCGCCGTGTTCGGCGGCACGCTCGCAGTGACGGTCGCACCTCGACCGGTCGCGGCAGCACCGCTGGCCGCACTGTCGTGCGTGGCGCCACCGGCGGCCACGTCACCGCCCGACGTGCAGCTCGAGAGCTACCGCGCGATCAACCCGCAGCGACTCGTCGACACGCGTGATGGCACGGGAGGCGTCGGCACCCCGGTCGGCGCCGGCTGCACGATCGAGTTGACCATCGGCACCGATCTGGCGCCGGCGAACGCGCAGGCGATCGCACTGTCGACCACGGCCTTGTCAGCGCAGCGGGGCTACTTCACGGTGTTCCCGTGTGCGACCGGGCGCCCCGAGACATCCAATCTGAATGCCCGCGCCGGCATCCCGACGCCGAACCTCGTTGTCGCCCGTCTCGACGCACAACGACGGGTGTGCATCTACAGCCAAGCCGGGGGCGATCTCGTCGTCGACCTCGCGGGCTGGTGGAGTCCGGGACCGGATCGGTACAACTCGATCGTCAATGCGCGAGCGTGGGACTCCCGCGCCGACGGCACCCGGAATCGCCTTGCGGCCGGCGCCATCCAGAACGTGCCGATCGGCGGAAAGTTCGTGCCAGCGGACGCGACGGCGGCAGTGATCAATTTCACCGCGACGCAGGCGGTCACGCCGGGTTGGTTGGTCGTGTTCCCCTGCGGGAATCCTGCGCCGCTCGCTTCCAATCTCAACGTGGTCGCCGTCGAGGACCGTGCGGTCGCGGCGATCGTCGGTCTCGGCCAGGGCGGGGACGCTCAGGGCCAGGTGTGCGTCAAGGCGATGATGGACACCCACTTCGTGATCGACGTGACCGGGTACTACGCGCCCGAACCGTCGTTCGGTCCGGCGGCGACCTTCGGCCCGCTCGACGGCGACCGGCTGATCGACAGCCGCGACGGCATCGGCGGCTGGACCACACCGATCGGCGCCGGCGAACTGCGGTCGTTCGCTCCAGTGGCGGGTCGAGCGGATGCCGCCGAGGCCACGGCGGTCATGCTCAATGTCGTGGCCACCAACGGTGTCGGCTCCGGCGGCAACGTGCGGATCTTCCCCTGCGCCGGTGGCTCGGTGACGTCGACATCGTCGTTGAACTTCTCGCCGGTGGTCGAGACGACGAACCTCGTCAACGTCGAACTCGGCGCCGATGGTCGGGTGTGCGTGTTCTCCACCCTGCCGACCGACCTGGTGATCGACCTGTTCGGGGTGATGACCGCTCCGAAGGGTTCGCTCGTCGAGCAACTGCGGTTCGACGGTTCGTACGTGTATCCGGAGTTCGGGATCGACGACGTCGACTACGCCGTCGAATGCCCGGTCCAAGGGACAAATCAGCTGTCGCTGCATCTCGATCTGCTGCCAGGCGTGACCGCACGCGTGCGGGGGGTGCCGGTCGGCGCTGGCGATTTCCGACTCGCGACCTTCGACGACTCGGCGATCTCGGTCGAACTGCAGCGCGACACGACCGTCAAGCGATACCTGTTCCGCTGTCTCCCGTTCGACTTCCCGAAACTCACCGTGACCAATCCGGAACCGTCGACCCCCGGTTGGATCCTGACGACCCTGGCCACCGGCCCGACGGCGTCGTACGCCGTGATACTGGATGAACGCGGGGCACCGGTCTGGTACAAGCGGTCGACCGAGGCGCTGATCAACCTGCAGACGTTCCGGAATGGTCAACTCGCGGCGACGCCACAGCCGGTGGCGCCCGCCCAGTTCTTCGGGACGCCCGGCGACAAGCTCGAGCACTGGGCGTTCGGCCTCGACGGTGTCGTCACCGACACCTGGCCCACGTACAGCGAGGATCTGTCACCGGTCGATCACCACGAGTTCATCGATGGGCCCGACGACGGCTGGACGATCATCTCCTACCCGTTCCGTTCGGACGTCGACACGAGGGGCATGTCGGGTGGGCAGGAACACGACAACGTCGTCCACGGAGAGATCGTCGAACTCGAGTCTGATGGCACGAGGAACTGGAGTTGGAACTCGAAGGACCATTTCTCGCCGGTCGAGACGACGTTCCCGCAGCGCTTCGGCCGGTACACCAGTGCTCCCGCTGAGGTCGACCTGATCCACATCAACTCGACTCAGCGGCTCTCCGACGGCGACTACGTCGTCTCGGCTCGTCACCTCGACGCCGTGTTCCGCGTCGATCGGGACACCGGCGACGTCGACTGGATCCTCGGCAGCCTCCAAACCGACCCGTCGGATCCCGACGACGTGGCGAACCTCAACGCCGACAAGCGGCTCGAGATCATTGGCGACCCGTGGGGCGGTCCGCGCCGTCAGCACGATGCGCGTTACGACGAGGCCACCAAGACGCTGACTGTCTACGACAATCGCACCGCGATGACCGGGCAATCCGCCCGCGTCGTTGCGTATCGGATCGACACGGACGACATGACCGCCACGATGATCCGCGAGATCAAGCATCCGGCGGGTCAGCTCAGCGGTGCGCTCGGTAGCGCTCGCTTCGCGGCTGACGGTTCGGTGCTCGTGAACTGGGGCCAGCTCCAGCCGATGTTCACCGAACTCGACGCCGCCGGCAACACGCTGCTGTCGGTCACGTCGAACACGGGCACGTTCCGGGCGGTCAAGGTCGCCACGTCGACGTTCGGAGTCGACCAGCTACGCGCCGCCACCGGCGGCAGCCTCGTCGAACCGTGAGACCGCGCGATTTCACCAGGGGTCAGACCCGTGGTGAAATCGGCCGCTGCAATCAGTCGTAGTACCAGTAGCAGCCGTACTGCTCGGGGTCGCCCCAGCTGACCGAGTCGCGGGGCTCCAAGCTCTGTCGGTCGGAGAACTTCATCTGGTCGAGGCCGATGGTGACCAGCTCGCCGTCGATGGCGATCGAGCGCTGCAGCGGATTCCAGCAGCCCGAGCGATTCGGGCTCGAGTGGCTGATCACGCCGCGAGCCTGCAGCTCGCGTCCGTCGAGTTCAGCGACCACGGCGCCGCCGCCCGCCCCGACGAGGTCCTTCGACAGACAGTCCTCGTTCGGCCCGCAGTCGTTCCACCCAGGCGACACCGGCAGCACGATCGTGCCGTCCTCGGGCCAGTACAGGAACGCCTTGTGATCCCACTCGACCTCGCTGTAGCCGCCGATCGGCAGCGTGCTGATGCGCTGCGGGTTCGTCGGATCGCTCACGTCGAACAAGCTCAACTGGGTTCCGGTGGTCCGGCCCTCGTCGGTGGCGTCCTGGCCCACGCCGAGCAGCAGACCGTCGCCGACCGGATGCAGGTACGCCGAGTAGCCGGGGATCTTCAGTTCGCCCGCCTCGACCGGATTGGCCGGATCGGTCAGATCGATCACGTACAGCGGATCCGTCTGGCGGAACGTCACCACGTAGGCGAGGTCGTCGATGAATCGGACGGCGTAGATCTGTTCGTCCTTTCCGAGTCCGCCGACCGACGAGATCTGGCGGAGTTCGTCACCTTCGGGGCGCAGTACGAACACGGTCGACTCGCTCTGGTCGCCGAAGCCACCCCAGTCGTCGGTCGTGGTCGCAACCCGCAGATCGCCCTCGTACTCGCTCATCGCGAACTGGTTGAGGAGTCGCCCTTCGACCTGGCCGGAAGCGACATACGTCGCGCCCGTGCCTTCGTCGAGACGGAACTGGTGGATCAACGTGGGTGGCGGGCCGGGATCCACCTCGGGAGCGGTTTCGGAAGCGCCTTCCTCCATGGGAACCGGCACCGGGCCACCCCACTGCCAGTTCCAGTTCTGCGTCGCAACGTACAGATTGTCGGTCGAGGCGTACACCGTGTCACCCGTCGACACGATGCCGGCAGACCCGACCGGGGTGCCGTCGCCGTTCACGTCGATCGATCCGATCCACGTCAGGCCCAGCCCGGCGAACTCCTGAGGTGCCGCCACCGTCTCGCAGGGCAGCACTTGCGACATCGGGCCAAACCCACCGTCGGCGTCCTCCTCGAACCAGCGAGGCAACCAGTCCTCGACCGTCGACTCGGCGATGATCTCCTTGTTGCGCTCCAGCGCCGACTCCTCGTCGAGGCCGAACTGGTTCGGCTGCACGAACGGCAGCCGCTGGTCGAACGAGGTGGTGATCACCAGCCGCGCCACCCCGTCGACCGACCGGGTGGCGACGACCCCGCCCTCGAGATGCGTGCGTCGCAGCAAGGAGGGGTCCGTCGGATCGGTCACGTCGAACAGCGACACGATCGTGTCGGCAGTGCCCGTCCAGCTCGAGGTCACGACCACGAGGCGGTCTCCGTCGAGCAGCAGTTGGTGTGAGCCATCGGGCAGTTCCGGTTCTGCGACGACATCGGCGTCGGCGACGGACACGATGCGCAGACCGTCGGTGTTGGCGACGTAGACGTACTCGCCGTCGGTCTCGACGATGTCGCCTTCGTCGACGCCGAGCTCCTGGGTGTTCGTGCCGGAGAAGTCCTGGCCCTCGACGGCGTCAGGCGCAGGCGCTGCGCTCGGAGCAACTTCGCCAGTCGCGCTGCCGGCTTCGTCGGTGGCGGCCATGTCGCCCTCCATCATCCGCCCGTCGCCGTAGTAGTAGCCACCGCCCCCGAGCCCCCAGGCGGTCACCCGCTCGCTCGCTTCGGTCTGCATGTATGCCAACAGCGCGTCGCAGTCGCCGAAGAACTCGAGGTTCGCCGACGCGAAGCCCTGTGGACGGGAACCGGTCGTCGTCGGAGGTGTGGTGTCGGGCGATGTCGAGGTGACGTCGTCCGGCGTGGTCGTCGTCGGGTCGGGTGAGGTCGATGGTTCCGCCGAGTTCGTCGTGCACGAGGCAGCGACCAGGAGGGCGGTGGTGGCGAGTGCCAAGGGAATGAGCCGTTCACGCATCATGTGTGTTGGACGTCACGCGGCGACGTTCGGTTCCCCCGAATTCGTCAACGTTTCGTCAACGCTCGTCGACGATCAAGCTCTGGACGCTGCGGCCCAGGCGACCTTCGGTGTCGAACAGTGCCGACTCGGCGAAACCGGCGCCGGTCGACGATGTCCGGGTGCCGTAGTGCGAGGCGGAACGCATGCCGATCCACTCACCGAGGGGTGGTCGCAGCAGGTGCACGGTGAGGTCGGGGTTGATGAACGTGAACCGATCGAAGGGCAGACCGCTGCTCACCCCGTTGCCGAAGTCGGCGGCGGCCATCGTGCGTTGTACCCCGGAGGGCTGCTCGTCGGGCACGACGGGCACGAGCAGGCGGATCCACACGCCGACCGGACCGGCGCCATCCCACGATCCCTGGGTGAAGCGGTGTTCACATGCATCGCGGTGGAACGCGACGTGTTCGTCCATCGCCCACGCCGGACGCTGCGTCACCGCCTCGGCTGGTGAACCGGGCGGGTCGGGGAGCGGTTGGACGACGTCATCGGCCAGCGCGAAATGAGTCGAGCGGATCCGGAGGCTCCGCGCCCGGGCCACTTCGGTGTCGCCATCGGTGAGGCGCACGGCGACGAGCGACACCTTGCGGCCATCGCGTTCGATCTCCGTCGACAACGTGAGCGGTCGTCCGACGGGAACCGGCCGGGTCAGCTCGATCGTGAGGCGGGCGATCTGCCAGTCGACAGGCGACTCGGGATCGGCGGCTTCGACCGCCCGCGCGATCAATGCGCCGATCGGGCCACCGTGGCACGCCCGCGGGTCCCACGGTCCACGCGACAGTTCGGTCGGTATCCATCGATCGGCGCCGGCTGGCTCGAAGAGCGACGTCCCAGCGGTCGTCACCGCGGCGTCTCGAGCGGCAGCAGGACCTCAGCGGCCTCGGTGAGATGCTCGACCCATGCGTCGGCTCCCGCGGGTTCGGTGAGGGGAAGCACGACGAACTTCGACGTGCCGACCTCGATGAACCGCCGGATCAGCTCGGTGAGACCGTCCCACGACGTGGGCACCAGCTCGGAGGGGTCGGTGAGATCAGGGCGGCGTCTCGCGAGCAACGCGACCAGTCGATCCGGGATCGGCCCGAACGAGTACGGCACGAGCACCCCGTAGTGATCGTGCTCGATCGAGCGGCCGTGTTCGGAGCACACCTCCTCGATCACCGCGCGTCCGGCCGCGGCGTCGGCCGGCGTGACGAACGACGGCAGCCAGCCGTCGGCCATACGTCCGATACGGCGAAGCTCCGATGGTGCGATTCCCCCCAGCCATACCTCCATCTTCATGGCCGCCGGCAACACTCGGATCTCGTCGTAGTCGTAGCGCTCGCCGTGATGGCTGAACGTTTCGCCGGTCCAGCAGTGGCGCATCACGGCCAGCATCTCGTCGAAGATCCTGGCGCGTTCGCTGCGTTCGACGCCGAACGCCTGCTGTTCGACGTGGTCGACGGCGCCAAGTCCGAACGCCGGCAGCAGACGCCCGCCGGACATGTTCGACAACGTGGCGAGCTCCTTGGCGAGAACGACGGGGTTACGTCCGGGCAGGACCATCACGGACATCCCGAACTTCAGCCGTTGGGTGCGACCGGCGCCGTAGGCCATCGCCACCAACGGATCGGGGGCCGGGCCGCTGATGCGTTCGGACAACCAGAGTGAATCGAAGCGGAGTGTCTCGAGCGCGTCGACGACGGCGCCGTACGAGGGTCCATGCAGTGTGGTGGACGTCCCGAGACCGAAGCCGATGCGAACCTTGGCCGACTGCATCGGACGATCGTGGCACAGGGAATCGGCTGCGTCTCAGCCGAGACGGCGTTCAGCTGTGATGCAGCGAACCGGAGCGGCGCACGGTGTGGGGAACCGCGAGCTCGACGGGCGCCGACCTGCGGTGAACGCGACCGGTCTGGATCCAGCTGACTGCGAAGGCAACAACGATGACGGGCAACACGATGGCCACCTGTGGGATGTCACCAGCGACCGACGCGGCGATCGCTGCGAGTCCGGCGATGATCGAGATCAGCACGGCGAGCTTGATGACTTCTTTCCAGGTGCGGCGGTCGGTGTCCACGACGTCATTCATACAACCAACCCATTCCCGCTGTCTCGTGCATCGACACCTCGATGCGGAGTTGTCACGCAACCGACGCGTTCGACATGAGATCGCGCGGTCCCAGATGACGGCGAGGTGACGAGACGGTGACCGCCAGGCGACGGAATCTATGGTCCAGCCATGTCGAACACCGCCGCCCATCCCGTCTCACCGCTCGATCGCTTCCGACTCGACGGACTCGTCACCATCGTCACCGGAGCTTCGTCGGGCCTCGGCGATCACTTCGCGAGAGTGCTCCATGCCGTGGGTGCGGAGGTCGTGCTGACCGCTCGGCGCTCGGACCGTCTCGAGGCGCTCGCCGCCGAGTTGCCGGGCGCCATCGTGTGCGTCGCCGACATGGCCGACGAAGCCGACCGTGAGCGCCTGGTGTCGGACGTGCTCGATCGATTCGGCCGAGTCGACGTGCTCGTCAACAACGCAGGCGTCGGCGGAACCGTGGCCGTCGAACACGAGGAGCTCGACCGGTTCCGGACAGCGATGGAGATCAACGTCACCGCCCTCTGGCACCTGTCGAAGCTCTGCGCGCCGTCGATGATCGCGACGGGTTCGGGCGCGATCGTCAACGTCGCCTCGATGCTCGGACACGTGGGTTCAACGCCGGTCAAGCAGGCTCACTACTGCGCGAGCAAAGGTGCTGTCGTCAACCTCACGCGGGAACTGGCGCTGCAGTGGGCGCGCAAGGGCATTCGCGTGAACGCTCTGTGCCCGGGGTGGTTCCCATCGGAGATGACCGACGGCATGGACACCGACGAGGGCAGTCGACGCTTCATCGCCACGAACTCGCCGATCCCCCGGATGGGCGAACTCCACGAACTCGACGGTGCACTCCTGCTGCTGGCGTCGTCGGCTGGCACATTCCTCACCGGACAGAGCATCATCGTCGATGGAGGATGGACGGCCCGCTGACTATGGTTCGACTGTCCATGCCCGCAAACAACAGCCAACACGACCCGGAGGAACGAGCATGAAGAGTCTGATCAAGGAGTTCAAGGATTTCGTCAGTCGAGGAAACCTCGTCGAACTGGCGATCGCCTTCGTTCTCGCCACGGCCTTCGCCCCGGTCGTGCTCAGCATCGTCGACAACATCTTCATGCCGATCATCGCGGCGATCATCGGGCAGCCCGACTTCAGCTCGCTCAGCATCGACATCGGTGACGCGGAGATCAACTACGGGACACCGCTGACGTTGATCGTCAACTTCGTGATCATCGCCATCGTCTGCTTCTTCGTCGTGAAGGCGTACAACGCGATGCGCACGCCTGCCGAGGCCGACGGCGGACCGACCGAGGTCGAATTGCTCACCGAGATCCGCGACGAATTGCGCTCGCGCTGACCTCGGCGAGGGCCCGCGATGCCCAGGCGGCTTGCGAACCCGCTTCAATGGAGAAGATGTCCCGCCGCCGATCGATCGTCGCCGTGCTGGCAGTCGCTGTCGCGGTTGCCGGGTGCGGCATCAACGACGGTGAGGCCGACGACACGATCCCGCCCGTGACACCCGTGCCCACGGTCGCCGGCGTCGGCATGGTCCCCGCAGTGCCGTCGGCGGTTCGTGAACCCGTCGTCGTCGTGCGAGCACCCGTCAACGAGGACGGCACCGAGGCCGACCTGATCGGTGACCTCGTCGAGGGCAACCGCGTCTTGATGATCGGTGACTCGATCCTGGCGTCCACGTCGTCTCGCTACGGCAACCACATGTGTGATGCCGTGGTCCCGCTCGGATGGCAGGTCGCTGTCGAGGCAGAACCGAGTCAGTTCATCGACTTCGGCAACCGGGTGCTCGACAAGTTGCTGCCCGACGACCCCGAGCCCGAGGACGACTGGGATGCTGCAGTGGTGTTCCTCGGGAGCAACTACGGCAGCGATCAGCTGAAGTACGAGGCCGAACTGGTCGAGATCCTCGACCGACTGGCACCCCGACCAGTGGTGCTGCTCACGGTGACCGAGTACCGGCCGAACTACGTCGAGGTCAACGAGGTCGTGAACAAACTCGGTGCCGCACGTGACAACGTCACGGTGCTCGACTGGGGATCGATCTCCGACACGCCGGGCGTCCTCAGCAGCGATCGCCTGCATCCCACCGACACCGGTCGCCGTGTCCTCGCCGAGTCGGTCGCCGCGGCGCTCGGCCCGGTCGACGGCGAGGGCGAGTGCCTGCGCTCGACGTTCCGCGACGATTCGCGCGTCGGTGGCGACACCACCACGGTGCTCGGGCGGCCGTCGACCGGATCGAGTTCGTCCGGATCCTCGACCGCCACGACGACCACCATCCGTCCGTCCTCGACGGCCACGACGACCACTGTCGCGAGAGGTGGAGGCGGAGGCGGGGTGTCGACGACGACGTCGCTCCCTGGGGGTGTCACGACCACTGTCGCGGCGGCGACCACGGCACCTGCGACGACGGCCGCCCCGGTCACGACGGCTCCGCCGCCCACGGCGGCACCTGTCACGACCACGACCGCCCCGTAGCGGCTCGTCGATCCCACTCACAGATCTGCCCGTAGCCTGGCCGGGTGCTCCAGGCCCAGGCGATCTCGGTGGAAGTGGGGGGTCGGCTGCTCGTCGACGCCGCCAGTTTCACCGTCATGCCCCGCGACAAGGTGGGCATCGTCGGGCGAAATGGTGCCGGCAAGACCAGCCTGTTCAAGGTGTTGGGTGGCGCCAACGAGCCGAAGTCCGGCAGGGTCGTGCGCAAGGGCGGGTTCGGCTACCTGCCCCAGGATCCGAAGATCGACTCGGCACTCGACGGCCGCAGCTGTGTCACCCACGTCCTGTCCGGACGCGGGATCGACGACGAGATCACCCGCATCGAGAAGCTCCGTATCGCGATGGAGGAGAACCCGGACGAGCGCAACGTCGGTCGCTACAGCGAAGCCGAGGAGGCGTTTCGCACGACCGGCGGTTACGCGTCCGAGAGCGAGGCGCGAGCGATGGCTGCCGGCCTCGGCATTCCCGATGCGCGACTCGATCAACCGATCAGCACCCTGTCGGGCGGTGAGCGGCGCCGCGTCGAACTGGCGCGGATCCTGTTCGCCGGCTCCGACGTGTTGTGCCTCGACGAGCCGACCA
>CAVZGP010000018.1:0-18354 GCA_963774765.1 Ilumatobacteraceae bacterium | reverse complement strand
ACCCGAATCAGCACACCGAGCTGCGCCCCTCGGCCGGTTCCCACCATGATCGCCATCGGTGTTGCCAGTCCCAGCGCACACGGGCAGGCGATCACCAACACCGCAACGGTCGGCACGATCGACTCGGCGGCGCGGTGACCGGTGGCGAGCCAACCGACGAACGTGGCAAGGGCGATGACCAGGATGACCGGCACGAACACGCCCGAGACCCGGTCGGCGAGCCGCTGGATCGGAGCCTGTGAGCCTTGGGCTCGGGCGACGAGACGGCCGATCTGCGCCAGCGTGGTGTCGGCGCCGACCGGCGTCGCCTCGACCACGAGGTAGCCCGAGGTGTTCACGGTCGCCCCGGCGACCGTGACGCCCGCCGCCACCATGACCGGAACCGGTTCGCCGGTCAGCATCGAGGTGTCGATGGCGGCCTCACCATCGACCACGATGCCATCGGTTGCGATCCGACCGCCGGTGCGAACGACGAACCGCTGCCCGACGGCGAGGTCGGCACTCGGGATCGTCGTACCATCGACGAGTTCGGCGGTCGGCGCGCCAGATCGGCCAGCGCCTCGATGGCGCTTCGAGCCCGGCCCTTCGCTCGTGCTTCCATCCATTGCCGACGGTGATGAGCGCAACGATCATCGCTGCGGTCCCGAAGTGGATGTCTTCGTGGAGACCTTGCACGAGGACGACGAACGACGAGATCCAGGCGGTCCCGCTCCCGAGCGACACGAGTGCGTCCATGCCGAGCGTGCCGTTGCGTGCGCCGGCAACCGCCTTGCGGTGATAGGGCCAGCCGATCCACCAGACGACGGGGGCAGCGAGGACGGCGAGCAACCAGCGAGTGGAACTGGAGTGTCCGGTCATGGCCATGTGGATCGTCATGGCCGGGAGCGCGAATGCCAGCCCGGTCAGTGCCCGCATCCTGAGCGAGCGTTCCTCTCCCTCGAAGTCGATGACCTCGGGGACGTGGTAGCCCAGCTTCTCGATGCGGGCGGTGAAGATGGCCGGGTCGGTCGCCGACGGGTCGAAGCGGACGGTCGCCTTGGAGGAGGCGAGGTTGACCTCGGCGTCGTCGACACCGTCGATCTTGTTGAGGGCGCGAGCGATGCGGGTGGCGCAGGCGGCGCACGTCATACCCTCGACGGGCAGTTCGATGTAACCGGGCGTGACCTTTCGGTCGGCGCAGGAGCGTGGAGCCAGTCGTCGACGGGGTGCTCGACGGTGTGTTCGTGTCGCTCATGTCAGCTCTTCAACAGTCGGGCGATGGCGGCCATTGCCTCATCGAGCTTGGCATCGCCGTGGTCGTCGGACTCGGTGATGGACGCCCGGACGCAGTGACGGAGATGTTCATCGAGCAGGTCGAGACCGAGGCTCTGCAACGATTCGGTGACCGAAGCGAGCTGCGTCAGTACGTCGATGCAGTAGGTGTCCTCTTCCACCATGCGGTGCAACCCGTGGTACCTGACCCTCGATCCGGCGCAGGTGCGCGAGTTGTTTTGCCTTGGTCTCGGAGTAACCCGGTGCGGCGTTGTCGATGGTGGTACCGATAGGGGGGTAGGGTACCCAACGGTTGACGGATCACACCAACGATCGTTGCGGTCATCGGTCATACGCCGCACCGGGGACGGCGCGGACGTGGGTGGCAGCGGATCAGCCCGGTTCGTCGTCGATGTACCCGACGCCCGGCTCCCAGCGAGGGGCTCGGCCGAATGGTTCGGCGCCGGTGTTCGACGACGGACGAGCATCACCGGCTGTCGGCATCGCCGTGGTCGGATCGATACCGGTGGGTCTCGGTGCGGGTTGGCCCGCCGGTCTCGGCGCCGTTGCCGGCGGCTGGGTGTAGCGGGGCTGCTGATAGTGGGCTTGGTGTCGGTCGGCGACCTCTTGCGCCGCTCGCTGCTGTGCTTCGTAGGCCTGACGTTGCGCTGCCGCGTGTTGGGCGGCCGCTGCGGCGTCGTTGGTCGACGGGCGGCGCACATTGGATTGCGTCGAGCCGATGCCTCGCCGGGCCGTCGGCCCGCCAGATGGTCTCGACGGCGCGTCGTTGCCGGGCTGGAGCAGACGGGCTCCGGCGGTCGCCGACCCTGCCGCCCAGAAGTACGAAGCGGCCAGACAGGCGGCGCCGAATGCGGCCATGGCGATCCCCGGACGGACCATGGCACCGAAGAACACGTCGATGATCGCCGAGATGATCGCGGTCGATGACGGGGCCAGACGCTCGGCCAGGAACGGTACGCCGTAGCCGACGATCACCCAGAACAGGGCCGTGCCGAACGCCCAGAAGGCGACGCGCCGCAGGACCGCCGGCCGATTCTTGGCGATCGCGAGCGCCGTTGCCGCCCCGATGATGGCGAGGAACCCGAGGATCTTCGTCGCCTGCTCGACGAACGAGCGGATCCGGCCGAGGACGCTCAAGCCGCCGACCGGAAGCGCCACCTCGAGCACCGGTGCGGCGGGAAGCACGGCATCGAGTTCGGGCTGGACTCCCACGAGAGCTGCCCGGCTGGCAGCGCCCAAGGCCGCGGCGTCGACGGTCACGGGTTCGGCGTTGCCTTCGAGTGCCGAGCGGTGCACACCCACGATGCCGTCGCGGACCAGGCTCTGGACCTCGGGATTGTCAAGGGCGGTGGCGGCCGCGGTCTCGAGGAGTTGGCGCGGTATGGGGGTGTCGCCGGGAACGGCCGCCTCCATCGACGTCGCCAGGCGATCGATCAGGGCCGCCCGCAGCACCGGATTGTCGAGCATCTGGTCGGCGAGGCGCTCGGAGCGGTTCGGGTCGAGCACCGTGTGGGTCAGCACGAAACCCGACCAGGCGACGCTCGCAATGACCAGCGAGATGCCGAGTATGAGTCCTGCGAATCCTCTACGCATGCTGGCGCTCCTCATGGTCTGGCCGGACAGACGATTCTCTCACCTCGTCGCGGTCGATGGAGGTAGCGTCGGAACGAATGTCGCCGATCGAAGCCATCCTCATCTTTTCGGTGGGGTGGTTGCCGGTGGGATCAACTCCATGGCCGGTGGTGGGTCGTTGCTCACCGTGCCGCTCCTGTCGCTCGCCGGCGTCGCTGGTCTCATGGCCAACGGCACCAATCGGGTCGCCGTGCTGATCCAGAACGGTTCCACCAGCTACGGGTATGCCCGCAAGCAGGTCGTGCCCTTCCGGCAGGCTCTGCCGATCTTCATCCCGGCTGTCGTCGGCGGTCTCATCGGCGCGCTGGCCATCTCTGGCGTCGACGACGACCTCTTCGAAATGATCTTCGGCGTGATGATGTTTCCCATGCTTGCGCTGTCGCTGTGGAAACCCAAGGCGAAGGTTGCGGCCAAACCATGGCCGCTCTGGTTGAACGTGATCGTGTTCTTCGTGGTGGGGATCTACGCCGGGGCGATCCAGGCCGGCGTCGGGCTGATCCTGCTGCTGTTGTCGTCGCGCGCCGGTTTCGACCTCGTCCAGGGCAATGCCATCAAGACCTACGTGATTCTTGTCGTGTCGGCGGTCGCCGTGACCACGTTCGTGGTCCAGGGGACGGTCCGCTGGCTACCGGCACTCGTGCTCTCCGGCGGCATGGCCATCGGCGGCTATGTCGGTTCCCAGATCGCCGTGGCCGGCGGTGAGCGGGTGATCCGTCCGGTGCTGAGCGTCGCGGTGGTCGCGCTGGCCCTGACGATGATCGGCGTCATCGGCTAGCGCGGTCGACCAATTCTGAAGCAGAGTTGTGGAATTGGTGGTCAGTGGTCAGTCCGGGCGCACAGCGACCTGGATCGAGAACGGCGTGCTGGCCCGTAGCGACGAGGGAGCCGACGATGAGCAGGTCACCGAGCAGTTTCAGTACCGAGGGGGCGGTCGAAGCGATCGGTCCCATCGGCCAGGTTGCGCACGAGGACCACTTCGCCCAGAGCGAGCGTCTCCGCCAGGAGTTCATCGCCGTGGCGCCGGGGGTGTGGACGCTGGTCGGCAACGGCCTGTCGAACCAGACGTTCGTCGAGGGCCCCGACGGCGTGATCGCCATCGACACCGGCGAATGCGTCGAGGAGATGGCCGAAGCGCTCCGGCAACTGCGAACGGTCACCGACACCCCGGTCGTTGCCGTGATCTACTCGCACTTCCACTATGTGGCCGGCACGACCGCCATCGTCGCCGAGGCCGCCGACGACCGACCTCGTCATCTGGGGGCATGCCAGAATCGAGCGCAACCTGGCCCGCGCCGCCACCGAGATCAGCGCCGCCTATTCCCGAGGGATCGTGCACCAGTTCGGCATCGTGCTCCCGCCCGAGGGGCCCGACGCCGTGGTGAACGTTGGCCTGGGGCGCGCCTTCCGCAACCCCTCCCACGCTCCCTACACGCCGGGGTTCGTTGCTCCCACGAACACCTTGACCGGCCCGACCTCCGCCACCATCGCCGGGCTGCCCGTCGAGATGACGCCGGCCCCGTCCGACGCCGACGACTCCATCACGATCTGGTTTCCCACGCTCGGTGTGGCGGTCAACAATCTGGTGTGGCCTGCGCTGTTCAACGTGTTCGCCATCCGCGGCGAGGAATACCGAGATCCTCGTGTACTGCTCGGCGGACTCGACCATCTGCTCGCGCTCGGCGCCGAACATCTCGTCGGTGCCCACGGCCGACCGTTCTCCGGCGCCGACGAGATCCGCGACTCGATCACGCTGTATCGGGACTCGATCCAATTCCTGTGGGACCAGACCGTGCGCGGGCTGAACCGCGGTCTCACGTCGGGAGAGCTGACCGAGTTCGTCGAGCTGCCCGCCTGCTTCGGTGAGCAGAGCATCACCCGGCAGTACTACGGGGTGGTCGAACACCACGTTCGTCAGATCCGCAACGGTCTCGTCGGCTGGTTCGACGGCGACGAATCGCAACTGTTCCCGCTTGCGCCGATCGAGCGCAACCAGCGGCTCATCGCGGGGTTCGGCGGCCGAGCGCAGGTGCAGGCGCAGGCGGAAGCGGCCCTCGCCGGCAACGATCTCCGGTGGGCCCTGGAACTGGCCACCTGGCTGGTCGCGGTCCGACGTCGGAGCCGACGGTCGAGCCGATGGTGGATCGGCCGACGAGCGAGCCTTGCTGGCCGGCGTGCTGCGCACGATCGCACGGCGAACCACCGCAGCGAACATCCGCAACTGGTGCCTGACCCGCGCCCGAGAGCTCGACGGTCTCGTCGACCTGACCCGATTCCGCACCCATCGATTCAGTGTTGGCGAAGTCGCCAACGGCGATCCTGCGACGTACATCCATGCCCTGCGGGTGATGCTCGATCCGATGCGGGCTGGTGACCTCGATGAGCACGTCGCCGTGGCGGTGGACGAGGGTGTGGTGGCGGGACTGCACGTGCGCCATGGCGTTGCTGTCCCGACCGACGGCCGGGGTGCGGCGCTGACCCTCCACCTCGACCGCTCGACACTGGCGGCCGTGCTGGGATCGAAGTCCACCCTCGCCGACGTGCTCGACTCTGGCGCGGCAAGGATCACCGGCGATCGTGATCGTCTGCAGCAGGTCTTGGCCTGTTTCGACCACACCTCGCTCCAGAGCCCGGGAGTTCCGGCATGAGTGAACCGAAGCTTCCCGGCACCTCGCTCCCGCACCCGCCGTCGCCGTTTCGAGGTCGGATCGAGCCGACGTTCGCGGCGTCAGCACCCGACTGGCCCGAGCCGGTGCGGCCGCCGCGGAGCGCGCCGAACGTTGTGTCGATCCTGTTCGACGATCTCGGCTTCGGTCAGCTGGAGTCGTTACGGCGGACCGATCGAGGCCCCGAACATCACGACGCTCGCCGAGAGCGGTCTGCGCTTCACCAACTTCCACACCACTCGCTCTGCTCGCCGTCAGTCGCGCGGCGTTCCTGACGGGTCGCAACCACCACTCCGTCGGTTTCAGCACGATCGCCGAGATGGCCATCGGCTTTCCCGGGCACAACTCTTCCTGCCGCCGAGCGCGGCCACGATGGCCGAGGTGCTCAAGTCAGAACGGCTACTCGACGTACTGCACCGGCAAGTGGCACCTGACGCCGACCTCCGAGGCGACGGCGGCCGGACCGTTCGGGCGCTGGCCGCTCGGGCTCGGCTTCGATCGGTTCTACGGCTTCCTCCCCGGCGAGACCGATCACTGGCATCCGATCCTGACGGCCAGACAACCACCGCGTGCCCACGCCGCTCGACGACGGCTACCACCTCACCGACGACCTCGTCGATCACGTCATCACGATGCTGCGTGACCAGCAACAGGTGGCGTCGGGGCGTCCGTTCTTCCCTACCTGCCGTTCGGCGCCGTGCACTGTCCGTTCCACGTACCAGCGGTCGTTCGTCGACAAGTATCGCGGTGCGTTCGACGATGGTTGGGACGTGCATCGCCGTCGGACCTTCGAGCGGCAGAAGGAACTCGGCATCGTCCCGGCCGACAACGAACTGCCGCCCCCGAACCCGGGCGTACGCCCTTGGGACGACGCTGACGAGGTCGAGCGAACGGTCTACTGCCCGGCTGATGGAAGTCTTCGCCGGGATGGTCGATCCACGCCGACGAGCAGATCGGCCGACTGATGTCGGCGCTGCGCGAACTCGAGGTGTTCGACGACACCGTGGTGATGGTGCTGTCGGACAACGGGGCCGAGCCAGGAGGGTCTCACGCACGGCGACGACCAACACCGAACGCTTCCGGAACCTGATGCCGATGACCCTCGCAGAGATGCTTCCGGTGCGTCGACGACCTCGGTGCGGTCACCACCGATCCGCACTACCCGACGGGCTGGGCGATGGCGGGTAACGCTCCCTTCCGACGATGCAAGCGAGACACGCATCGTGGCGGCAACACCGATCCGCTGATCATCCACTGGCCGAAGGCGATCGCCGACCCAGGCTCGATGCGGAGCCAGTATCACCACATCGTCGACGTCCTACCCGACGCTGCTCGAGCTGGCGGGACTGCCGGTGCCGTCGGTGTGAACGGCGTCGACCAGATACCGCTCGAGGGTCAACAGCTTCGCGGCGACGCTCGCCGATCCCGAGCTCCCGAGGTGCGACGACCCAGTACTACGAGATGCTCGGCAGTCGGGCGATCTACCACGACGGGTGGATGGCCGTCACGTGGCACCGCCCGGGCACCGATCGTGGGACGACGACCCGTGGGAGCTGTACGACCAAGGGTCGACTACACGCAAGCCACGACCTTGCCGCGGAGCAGCCCGAGCTGCTGGCCGAGCTGATCGAGTTGTGGTGGGACGAGGCGAGGAAGCACAACGTGCTCCCGCTCGACGATCGAGGGCGCGATCGGTTCTACGACCCGACCCGTCCGGTCGCGAGCGAACCGCGTGACGTCTATCGCTACTACCCGGGAACCTCGCCGATTCCCGAACCCGTCGATTCCCGTCACCCTCAACTGTCCGCACTCGATACACGGCCCGGCTCCGCATTGACGCGAGCCGACGACGAAGGCCTGATCGTCTCGCACGGTGGCAGCCCTCGCCGGGTGGGCGCTCTTGGTCCGCGACGGCGAAGCCGTCTACTCAACAACCTCCTCCGCTCTCGACTCTTCGAATGCTCGACCGGACCGCTCCCGATCGGGCGGGAGGTCGCAGCGTCGGGGTACCACTGGGAGCCGACGGCCGTCGGCGGGGCAACGCTCGAACGCTTCGTCGACGGCAGATCGTCGAACCGCCGAGTCGGTCGACACGGCACCCGCGGGGCTACTCGATGGTGCAGGAAGGACTCTCGATCGGTCGGAGCTGGGGACCTTCGGTTTCGCTCCCGACCACTACCACGGCACTGCCGAATTCTCCGGCACGCTTCGAGTGGTGGAACTCCGAAGCGACCCGACAGCTCAGCTCATCGGCGAGGCAGGCTGAGCAGCTCCCGCAATCGCCGCTCGAGTGCCGGATCGATCACCGAGTCCGGGTCGCGTAGCTGTCCGAGTTCGTCGTGGACACCGACGAGTCCGGCATAGAGCGGGGGACAGGTCGGGCAGCCGGCAAGATGCGCCTCGATGGCCGCTGCGGTCGCCGGGTCGAGGCCGTGGTCGAGATAGTCACTCACGTGTTGTCGGGCATCCCAGCACCGCATGGGCACTCCTTTGGTCGCGGCCCTCCTTTGATCACCCTCGGCGAGTGCGCTCACCAGCGCCATCCGTCCACGCCGGAGGCGTTGTTTCGCCGCAGGCAACGAGATGTCGTGGATCGTCGCAATGTCGGCGACCCGGTAGCCCTCGACGTCGTGGAGCACCACCGCGGACCGATGGATGTACGGCAGGTGAACCAGCGCATCGAGGAGTTCGGCCCTCGTCGCGGCTCGTTCGGCGACGAGCGCAGCATCGACGGTGTAGTCGTCGCGCCGCCACTCGGCCTCGGCGCTCTCGACGCTGATGGTCCCGAGCCCGTCGCGGTCGGCGTCAGCTGGTCGGGTGCCGAACCCGCCGACGCTGATCTCTCGCTGGGCGCGGCGGCCCCGATCGATGATCGAGTTGTGGGCAATGCGGATGAGCCAGTGGCCGAGCGGGGCGTCGTTGCGGTACTGGTGACGTCGCTCGAGGGCGCGCACGAACGTGTCCTGCACGGTGTCGGCGGCACGGTCGGGGTCGTGTGTGACTTCGAACGCATACCGGTACAGCGTGTCGATGTGGTCGGCGAGGTCCTCGGCGGCAAAGGTCATGGGGTCTCGTAGGTGCGGCTACTGGCCAAGGGGTTTGTTCGTGCGGAACTTGAGCAGCGTGTAGATCGGACACCAGCCGATGGCGCCGGTGAGGAGTGGCACGGCGGCGATCACGCCGATGACGGTGCCGATCGTTCCTCCGACGAGGCCGAATCCGATGGCGGCCATCGCCACGCCCAGGACGACCCTGGCAATGCGGTCCCAGTTTGCTTCGTTGATCATCTGCGTCTCCTGGCGCTTGGGGACCCCACACGGATCCACTCGACGGGAAGACGATCGAGGCATCGAAAACGATACCCAGGTTGTCAGAATCGCTTCTCGTGGTCGAGGCTGGCGTTCTGCCGCGCGAAACCGGTCATCTCGAACGCCCTGCCGCCGATGGGGAGGGGACCGGTCAAGGAAGGAACTCATATGACCCGCTTCTCCACCATCGCTGCACTGTTCGCCGCTCTCGTCGTTCTCTCCTCGTGCGGGAGCGATTCGTCGGTGACGTCTGCCGCCGATTCCACCTCCGAGACGACGTCGTCGACGGTCCTCGACGACGCCACCACCGAGGACAGCGTCGACGGCAACGATGCCACCGACGACGAGATGTCCGACGACTCGACCTCCGACGACTCGTCCGAGGGCGACGACTCCTCCGACGATGGTGCGTCGGCGGCTGTCAGCCTCGACGATCTTCCCTCGGAGTGCCGTGATGCACTTGCCGACTTCCTTCGTGCCATCGAGCCCACCGTGTCGGAGATCGACTGGGAGACGGCGACGCTCGCCGACATGGAGACGATGGGCACCGACATCGAGGCGCCCGGCACCGAACTCGACACCAAACTTGCCGAAGCGAACTGCCCCGATTTCGAGCCGGATGCCGATGACGGCTCGATCGCCATGATGATCGAGTTCGCCGAGGACGAGGCGCCCGGCACCGTCGGTTGGCTGACGTTCATCTCGACCCTCGCCTCGAGCGTCGACGAGAACGGCATCAGCGAGGGCAGCGCTGATCTCCCGACCGACTGCGACGGCGCCATTGCCTACGTCGAAGCGGCGACGACCCAGGCCGACTCGATGATGGACCTGCCACTCACGGAGTTCACGAACCTCGGCGCCGTCATGCAGACGATCCAGAGTGAGTGCCCCGTCGAGCAGACCGCCGCCTTCTTCGAGGCCAACGCGGACTTCTTCTCCGGCCAGTAGCACCCCGCCCGACGGCTATCCCGCCCGACGGCTCCCCCGCCCGACGGCTCCCCCGCCCGACGGCTCCCCCGCCCGACGGCTCCGCCCGCTCGAACCGTGCGCCAGGGCCACCGCGAGACTTGTTCTGTGCGCCGAACTTGCCACGAGCGGGAAGTCTGGCGCACAGAACCGATGAGCCGGAGACTCTGGCGCACAGATCGGGCTGAGCCGAGCGTCAGGACTTGAGCGACCAGAAGGGGTGCGTGCTGGTGTCGGTCGGGGTGGTGAGGATCTCGACGCCGTCGTCGGTGACGAGGATCGTGTGCTCGAACTGGGCGGTGCGGCTGCCGTCGGAGGTGACGGCGGTCCAGCCGTCGGCCCACATGCGGTGCACGCCAGTCGCCGATCGTGATCATCGGCTCGATCGTGAAGGTCATGCCCGGCTCGATGATGTCGGTCGGCGCCGGGGTGGTAGTAGTGGCAGATCTGCAGGTCGGTGTGGAACTGCTCGCCGATGCCGTGGCCGACGAAGTCGCGCACGACGCCGAAGCCGTTGGCCTCGGCGTGGTCCTGGATGGCCCGGCCGATGTCGTTGATCGGCCGGCCGGGCTCGCACCGCGCTCGATGCCCGTTCGAGTGCACTCACGGGTGATCGCGCACGAGGCGCTGCGAGAGTGTCGTCGACGTCGCCGACGAAGAACGTGGCGTTGGTGTCGCCGTGCACGCCGTCCTTGTAGATGGTGACGTCGAGGTTGACGATGTCGCCGTCGCGCGAGCGCGCGGTCGTCGGGGATGCCGTGGCAGATCACCTCGTTGACCGAGGTGCACAGCGACTTGGGGAAGTCCCGCCGGTAGTTGAGCGGGCTCGGGTAGGCGCCGCGGGCGATGGCGCCTGCGTGGCACGCCGGTCGATCTCGTCGGTGGTGACGCCGGGCTCGATCATCGGCGCCGAGATCGGCCAGGACGTCGGCCGCCTCGTGGCCGGCGCGGCGCATGCGTTCGATGACGTCGGGTGACTTGACCCGGGGCTCGTCCCAGCGCTCGACCGGCGTGCCGTCGGCCCACAGTGGGCGCGACGATGGTGTCGGGCACGGTGCGGAGCGGGCGACGATGGCCGGCGTGGACCGGTCGGTCGAGTCCTTGTGGCACCGCTTGTACTTCTGGCCGCTGCCGCACCAGCAGAGTCGTTGGACTTGGGGAGGGCGCGCATGGTCCGTAGTGTACGGCCGCTGCCGCGCCTCGGCTGGGCTCGCACGTCGACGGCCGAACTACAGCCTGGCCCCATGTCCTTGCGCGTGCTCGTGGCAAAAGTCGGTCTCGACGGTCATGACCGCGGGGTCAAGATCGTCGCCCGCATCCTGCGTGACGCCGGGATGGAAGTCATCTACACCGGGCTGCGTCAGACCCCAGCCATGGTGGTGGCCACGGCCATCGACGAAGACGTCGACGTCATCGGCCTGTCGATGCTGTCGGGGGCGCACTTGACCCTCGCGCCGAAGGTCGTCGAACTCCTGCGGGCCGAGGGGTCCGACATCCCGGTGGTCGTCGGCGGCATCGTCCCCGATCACGACGTCGTGCGCCTGCTCGAACGGGGTGTCAGCCATGTGCTCCATCCGGGTGCGTCGGCCGACGAGGTGGCCGAGGCCGTCCGCGAGGCGGCAGCCGCGCTCCTGACCTCGTCGGGCGCCTGCGGTGCTCAAGGCAGGGCCGGGATCGGTCGATGTCAGGGCGTGGGCATCATCGACTATCACCAGCGCAATCAGATTCGGGCCACCCGAACGATCGTGGTCGAGCCAGACACGTCGAAGATCGCCGAGCCAGAGATCCAGCTGACCAGATCGAGCTGCTGCAGGAGCGGGTTCGACCGGCTGCGTCTGGCCGCCGAGAGCATGTGGATCCTGTTGAAGGAGACGACCGGTCTCACCGAGGAGCACCTGATCCATAAGATCCAACAGCTCGACGCGCTCGACGGATCGGTCGACGGCGAAGCGGCGGACCGGGTGAGCGAGTGCCGAGTGCGGGGCGATGGTGAACGCCCGTTCGCCGATCTGTGTGTTCTGCGGGGCCGGCACCGAGCCGCACCGTCTTCGACAGGATCTGAGGTCTTCGACCGGATCTGAGCCGACGGGACCTGCCGGCCGCGGTCGTCTCGAGAGCGATCGGCTGTCGCTACCATGGCAGGATGCGCTGCGTGGCTTGCCTCGACTCATCGATCACACCATCCTGAAGCCCGAGGCGACCGCCGCCGACGATCGAAGCAGCTGTGCCACGAGGCCAACCAGTATCGAGGTCGCCGCCATCTGCATCTCCCCGTCGCGACTGCCCGATCGATCCCGGCTGGCTCGACGCCCGAGATCGCGTATGCCACCGTCATCGGGTTCCCCTCCGGCGCTCACCGGCCGGAGGCCAAGGCGGCCGAGGCGGCGCTGGCCATCGAGCACGGCGCCAACCGAGGTCGACATGGTGATCGATCTCGGGCAGGCCAAGTCGGGCGACTGGGCGGCGGTCGAGGCGAGCATCGCGCTGGTTCGGCCGGGTCGATCCGTCGGCGGTGACGCTGAAGGTCATCATCGAGTCGGGCGCGCTGACCGACGACGAGATCGTGCGCGCCTGTCGGGCCGCCGAGTCGGCGGGTGCCGACTTCGTCAAGACCTCCACCGGCTTCCATCCCGTCGGGTGGGGCCACGCTCGAAGCGGTGCGGACTCATGGCCGCACACGGTCGGCGGGCGGCTCGGCGTGAAGGCCAGCGGTGGCATCCGGACGACTTCGCTACGGCCTCCGGCCATGGTGGCGGCCGGCGCCACTCGGCTCGGCACCTCGTCGACTGCGGCCATCGTCAGCGGTGAGGGCTGAGCCGTGCACTCGCTCGCCGGTTCGTTCCTGATCTCACGACCCGAACTGACCGACCCGAACTTCGACGGCACCCTCACGCTGATCCTCGAGCACGACGAAGACGGTGCGCTCGGCGTCATCATCAACCGGCCGAGCGACCTGTGCGATCGCCGATGCCTTCCCGAGTGGGCCGAACGTTGCCGACCAACCATCCGATGATCTTCGCAGGGTGGCCCGGTCGAGACCGACGGCCTCATCGCGCTCGGCTGGGGTGCGCGCTCGGAGGGGATCTCCCGCTCGGACTCGCCAGCGTCGACCTCGAGGACAGGTGCCGCTCGCCGGTGCCGAGGGGCTCGAGACAGCTGCGCATCTTCGCCGGCTATGCGGGGTGGGGCGGCGGTCAACTCGAAGGCGAGTTGGCGAACGGCGCGTGGTGGGTGGTGCCGCCACGTACTCGACGACGTCTTCCTTGCCGAACCCGAGAACTCTGGGCCGACCGTCCTGCGCCGCAACGGTGGCGAGATGGCGTGGTACGCGCACTCCCCGAAGGACGCCTCGCTCAACTGAGCGGTCAGCCGCCCGAGCCAACTCGGTGAGAGTTCGGGGAGCCGCCGGTCGAGCAGTCGACCGGCCTGCGACGGTCGTGCTCCAGCCAGATCGCGATGCCGTAGGACGGGCGACAGCACGGTGATGGCCGCGAGGAGCCAGAACGTTCCGTCGGTGGCCTGGCGAGATGCGCGAAGAGGATCGGGACGGCGACCACCAACCCGACGATGACGCCGACGAACGACACGATGCCGTTGATGCAGCCGCCCCCGCTCAGCCCGCTGGCGAACGGGTTGGGGTTCGACTCCTCGGGATAGGGGACCGGGGCGAAGCGTCGAGGTGATGCTGCCGATGCCGGCACCGGTGACCGACATGCCGACGCCGGCCGCGAGCGCCGGGACCACGAACCTCCAACCGCCGGTGTAGGCCGCAGCGCCGAGGGTGACGAGCATCGAACCGCCGATCCCGAGTCCGGCGAACACGAGCGACCGGCCTCGCAGCAGCGGCGCGGAGCGACGGCAGTGCGATCGCTTCGGCCCACAGTGCCCGGCCGTCGGGGCCGAGCAGGTTGGCGCCGGTGAGACCGGCGGTCAGTCCGGGGACACAGCCGAACAGCACCGCCTCGGGTCGGTGATCGAGCACGGCGCTCAGGAACGGCACGCCGCCGATGAAGACCACCAGCGCCTGCGAGATGACCTGCACCCGGTAGCGAGGGTGGCGCTCCAGGTAGCGCCATTCCTTGGCGAGAATCGGCCAGAACGAGGTGCGGGTGATCGCCGCCGCGCTGCGAGGAGGTGGCCGCCGAGATCGGCTGGCGGCTGCCACCGTCGTCGACATCGCTCAGGCTGCGCTCGAGGATGCGAGCCCAGGTGAGGAGGAGGTAGGCGAGCAACAGCCACGAGGCGGCGATGAAGACGAGCGGCGGCAGGACACGGCCTTCGAGCGATAGGGCCAGGGCGATCGGCCGGCCATCCGGTCGGGAGGACCTCGGGCGCGCGTCGGACGCCACCTCGACGTGGCGGCGGTCGATCGACCCGCCGAAGAAGGTGCCTCCCTGCACGCCGATCGCGGACGACGGCGACGACGAGGCTGCTCGCGACGGTGGCGAGGTCTCGGCTCCGACGACGACGCAGCAGCGCGCCGAACATCGTCATCACGAGCTTGGGGAGGACAGCGACGAGCACGACGAGCGTCAGCGGCGGCGACGGCTGCCGACGGCGATCGAGCGTGGCGTCGGGCGGCTCGCGACCGCGGCGAGCAGCGGGAGCAGCAGCGCGAGGGGACCCGGCCCGACCATCGCGGCGGTGGCCATGCCCATCGCGAGATGGCGGGTGTCGAGCGGGAAGAGCGCGAGCCGGGTGGTGTCGACGGTCTCGTCGGTCGAGCCGAACAGCAGCGGAGCTCAATGGAGCGCCGAGATCAACGACACGAGCGAGATCAGTGGCAGAGCCAGCTGCAGGTCGCCGACGTCGGCCGTCGAGCGCATTGAGCTCGCAGCGACGCCGACAGGTTCCGGCGAGAAACGTGAACAGGATGAGGCCGAGGCCCTGTCCGTGACGCAGCGTGTTCCACAGGAGACGGGCCTTGAGCCGGGCGAAGATGGCGATCACGTGCGTCGGGTGGGGCGTCGCAGCCGAGTCGAGGTCGCGGGTCCGGTCGACCCGAGCGCCAACGGCATCGACGAAGACGTCTTCCAGCCGTCGTCCGCCGCAACAGCTGCGTCGGTCGGCCCGGTGGCAACGACTCGGCCGGCGTGGACGACGGCGACGTGGTCGCACAGGCGCTCGACCACCTCCATCACATGGCTGGAGAACACCACGGTGGCGCCGTCGGCGACGAGTCGTTCCAGCAGCCCTCGTAGCACCCGGACCGACAGTGGATCGACCGACTCGAACGGCTCGTCGAGAAACAGCACGCTGGGTCGATGCAGGATGGCGGCGCCCAGCGCGATCTTCTTCCGCATGCCGGAGGAGTAGTCGAGCACGAGGCGACCAGCCGCTTCGCCCATGTCGAGAAGGTCGAGCAGTTCCTCGGCCCGACGCTCGGCCTCGGGCGAGCGAGACCGCGCAGCAAACCCGACGTATTCGAGCATCTCCCGGCCGGTGAGTCGCTCGAACAGTCGGAGGTCTTCGGGCACGACGCCGATGCGGGCCTTGACGGCGCTGCGGTGTCGGCCCAGACGTCGAGCCCGTCGACGAGGGCGCGTGCCCGCTGTCGGGTCGCAGCAGTCCGGTGGCGATCTTCAGGGTCGTCGACTTGCCGGCGCCGTTGGGTCCGACCGAGTCCGAAGAACGTACCTCGCTCCACCCGGAGGTCGAGGTGGTCGACGGCGACCTTGTCGCCGAACCGACGAACGAGTTGGTGGAGCACGACGGCGGGCGAGTCGGCACGGTCGGGGGATGTCGATTCGGGAGGGGCGGGGGCGGGGCCGTCACGATGTCGTGAAGGTACCAGGTAGCGTCACGGCATCGTGGTAGCGGTCAGGTACTCGGCCGTCGCGAAAATTGGTCGTTGCAAGGATCCGAGGAACGAAGGTGCGACGTGTTCATTGTCGTGCGATGTCGCCCTCGCACGAGCTCGACCCGTTACGATCGGCCACGTTCGACGAGGGATTCGGCCGCGACGTGGAGCGATCGACATGAACCACAACTTCAGCGCGACGCCCTCGGCGGATGAGGTCGCACGGGGCCCTGAGCAGCTGGCGTCGCTGTCTCTGGCGTCGCAGTCTCTGGCAACGCTGTGGAAGGTCGAGCGCGACATCACCACCACCGAACATCGTGCGGTCGAAGGACGGGCCGTTCCACTCGCCGCACCGATTCGGTGGGCGCTCGGAGTGATGGTGGGTGCGACCGGTCTCGCCGCATTGACCGTGGTGGCGAGTGACCGAATCGAATCCGAGCTCGAGGACCGTACCGAGTCCTCGCTCGCCGAGGCGGGCCTCGACCCGGCCGACTTCGACATCGACTTCGACGTCCGCAACGGCACCGTCACCGGGACGCTGCCGAACGGTTGGAGCGGTGAACGCTTCCTCGCCGAGATCCACGTCGATGGGGCCCGTCGTCTCGTCTTCGTTCCTGGCCCATCGATCGCCGCAGAGGACCCAGATTCGTGAGTGTCGTCATCGTCGAACTTCTCCTGCCGTTGCTTGGCGCCTTCGCGGTCGGCCTCGGAGTGGGCTGGTTCTGGTGGCGTTGGCGCCAGCCCAAGGTCGTCGTTACGGAGACGCGAACCTTCGAACAGCTCGACCTCGGTGACGATCCGACACTGCTCGCACGGCGCCAGGCGATGGTCGACGCCGAGCTCGAGTCCGCCGTCCACGAACTCGAGTCCGAGCTCGCTGAGGTCGACGACCAGGTGATCGAGTTGGAGCGACTCATCGAGGCCGCCCGGCGAGATCAGGGTCTCGACCGCCTCCAGTACTGACTCATCGAGTGATCCACCAGTGGGATACGTTGCGGCCGGTCCAGGCAGCGAGACGCTCGATCGTCGAGGCATTCGGTTCCGACGCGACCGAATGATCGAATGGCAGGGCATCGCGGGATTCGTCGGGGAATCCGGCTTTGGCCATGGCGAGACTGGCAACGACGTCGTCCTCGGGCCAGTTGAGTGAGCAGTCCATGGCCGTAGCGAGATCCCAAGCATGGACGAGAAGGTCGGCGGTGTAGACGGCGAGTACGGCTGCCCGGGGAAGGTCCCCCACGGCACCTCCATCATCGCGGTGAGCGACTCCGCGTCGGTCCAAGCTGCGTGGAACTCTCGGGTCGCCCGGGCGAACGCCCCGTTGACGTCGTCCAGTTCGATGTCGACGAGCTCGGGCATGTTGGTGAGGGGTTGGCGTCGCGCTCCTGCCGTTGCCCGATCGATCACGGCGATCATGTGCCTGGCCACGTCCAGTGCGTTCCAATCGCTGCAGGGTGTCGAGTTGGCGGCGGTCGCGGTACCCAGCTCGGCTGCGACCGTGCTGGCGGCTTGGATCGCGACGCATCATCGCTGCCCGCGGATCGGATGGGTCATGTGGTTCGGTGTTGTGTAGTCGATGGTCAGGCGCTTGGTAGTGGAGCTCATGACGGCAACATCGTCGAAGGAATAGGTCATCTGTTGTCCTATTCGTCGGAGATACTTGGATTCATGCGTGCCGACCGCCTCGTGGCCACCCTGCTCCTGCTCCAAGCGCGGGGCACCGTGACCGCGCGAGAAGTCGCAGCCGAACTCGAGGTCAGCGAACGGACCGCTCGCCGTGATCTCGAAGCACTGAGCTCAGCGGGCATTCCCGTGTACTCGAGTCGCGGGTACCAGGGTGGTTGGCGGCTGCTCGGTGGAGCACGAACCGACCTCACCGGACTTCGGGCACCGGAGGCAGAGTCGCTGCTGATGATGGCGGCCGTCGCGGGGCGAGAGTCGCCCGACTTCGTATCGGCGATACAGAAGCTGACCCAGGCGCTGCCCGGGCCCATCAGGGCTGACGCTGAACGGGCGATGGCGTCGGTCATCAGCGATGACTCCTCGTGGCTCGCCAGCCCAACAGCGTGCTCCGCTCCGTCCGATGATGGCGGCCGCTGGCTGAATCCCCTGCGACAAGCGACCGATGGTCAGATCCGTGTCGAGATCGTCTACGAGGCCCGTAAGGGAACCTCGACCCGCACCGTCGACCCGCTCGCCGTGGTGACGAAGCGGCGGACCTGGTATCTGCTGGCCGACACCGCCGATGGCCACCGCACGTTCCGCCTCGACCAGATCCGTTCGATCGAGCTGCTCGACGAGCGCTTCGAGTCACCTCCTGGCGTTCGACCCCGATGCCGCATGGAATGCGGTGACCGAACGCTTCGACACCAATCCGAGCCGGCTCACCACCCGTGCGGTGGTCGACCGCTCGATGGTGGCGAGCCTGCAACGATCAGGCATCGACACCGTCGTCATCGCTGCACCGAGCGAAGGGATGGTCGAAGTCAGGCTTGGCGCATGGAACGCAAGCATGCTGGCAGAGAAGCTCGCTGGCATGATCGACCACATCGACTTCATCGAGCCTCCGTCCGAACTGTGCGACTGCCTGAACCGGATCGGTGCGCAGCTGGTGTCACGCTTCGGTCGACAGCCCCCCGGCGACCATCACGACGAGCCGGTCGAGTCATCCACGGCTCCAGCTCCTTGAGCTTGGCGGCCGAAAGCACTGCGG
>CAVZGP010000017.1:0-7527 GCA_963774765.1 Ilumatobacteraceae bacterium | reverse complement strand
CCCGCCGAACTCGACCCGACCGACGTCCTTGACGGCATCGACGCCGACGAGACCGGTGCCTGACTGCCTTCGAGCCGCAACTGTCCTTGCTCGGTCACGGGTCGGACGGCGCGTCCTCGCCGCTCGGCCACTGGGGGCACGTGACGTGATACGGCTCGTCCCGGGGCCCGTATCGCTCCCACTCCTCGAGCGTGAGGTTCCGTCCCGCCGCCTCGCACGCCATCTCCGGCCACCGATCGACCTCGAACCGCGTGATGCTCGCCCCGTACACCGACGATTGTTCCGCCATCATGAGTGTCGGTCCTGCGATCGGCACGTTCCAGAACGGCTCGGCCTCGAACGAACCACCGATGGGTTCGCCGGACTCGACATCCCAGAGCTGAGCGATGCGGCCGATCGAAACCAGGAGCAGTCGTCCGTCGGCGGACAGAGCATTCCATGCGCCCTCGCCACTATCACCCACCAGGGTGTGGATGGGTTGAAACGTGTTTCCATCGCGGATGGCGACCGTGCCGTCTTGTCCGATCGTCACGAGGATTCGGCCATCGGCACTGAAGGTCGCATGCTTGGTCTCGCCGTCCGGCAGCGCGCCATCTATCACGCTCCAGGTCGCAGTGTCGATCACCGTCGCCAGCCCGGTGATCGCCGATGGCACGATCAAGCGCCGGCCATCGAGCGAACCGAATACGTGGGCCGCCAGGGAGGTGACTGGCACAGACGCGATCAGCTCCCCGCGAGGAAGCGAGTACACGTCGAGCACCCCGGAGAAGTACCCGCTCACTGCGACCCACTCCCGAGAGGGCGGAACGAAGAGATTCCCGACGGGGGCGCCGACCGGGGTCGGTACTCGCCCGATCTCTGTCCCCGCCGGGTCGACGAGTGTGACGACATCGGTACCCACGTCGGCACGAATCCGGAAGTCTGGCTCCGCGAACAACGAGAACGGCACGGCCGAACCGTCCACCACTCGCACTTGGTCGCTCAACCGGCATTGCCGACCGCTCACACCGCACTCCCAGAGCACACGAGCCGACGCTGCGGTGCTCGGCCCAAAGTCGGAGATTGCGTGACGGCCGTCTCCCGAGACGAAGAAGAAGTCAGCCACCTCCGAGCCGGGAACCGCGTCCCGCAGCAGTGTTCCGCCATCGAGTGCCAGTTCGACGAAACCCTTCGCGCCCGACACGAGCAACCTGCCATCGGGCGTCAGGCCGTAGCCGCCACCCTGCCCGACGTGATTCGGCACCCGGTCCCGCACGATGGCGCCATCGCGTCGGATCAAGCTGTACCTGCCCGAATAGAACGCGACCAACATTGCCGCGCCGACATCGATCACATCGATGATCACGTCCGGTGGGACGACAGAAAGCACTGGACGAGCACCTCCAGTAGTCACATCGATGAAGTTGAGCGTCGAGGAGTCGTTGACCGCGAGCACGTCGTCTCCGAAGGTCGTGAGGCGTTGGCCCAACGCAGAACCGGCGGTGGACAGTTCGACGGTGGTGATCACTCGACCGTCGACAATGTCGTGTCGTTGTGGGCCGAGTCCACGGGCGATCCACACACTCGACCCGCTGGGATCGAAGGCGAGCGACGAGAGCAGGCGGGCATCGCCGAGTCCGCGGACGAAGGGCTCACTGGCAGCCATCTCGCCGACGGTCCTTCGGCCGTCTCCAGCAACGGTCCACGATGGCAGGTCGGATGTCGCGCTCTCGAAGAGCGACAGGGCACCGGTGTCGTCGACCAAAGCCAGGCGGCCGGATGTGGAGTCGAACTTGGCCCCCGAAGGCGGCCCGCCAGGCAGAGGCCGGGACGCGCCGGTCTCGAGATCCAACACCCAGGCGTGCTGCATGCCGACCCACACGGCGTGGCCGTCATGGACGTCGAGAAATGAGCCGCTGAGTCCAACCACAAATGGGGCGGGATCGTCCATCGTGAACTCTTCGATCACCTCGAGGGTGGTCGGGTCGAGGACCAGTACCTTGTCGGGCAGACTCGCCGCGACGATCCTGTCGTCGGCGAAGAAGAACTCCGAGGCCAGCCCGAGCACCTTGCTCGGGACGAACCGGAGCACATCGCCGGCACCACGCAGGGCATCGTGCAGGGCGCCGAGTGTCGCTGCGCTCTGTTCGCGCTGGTACGACTCGGCTGCCAAGAGCATGGCGAGCGATGCATCGCTCGTCGCGATCGTCGGCACCGAGGCGGCGATCCTGGCCGTCTCCGCATCGAACGCGGTCTGCTCGGCCTCGTCCCGTGCCGACACCGCTCGCGCCGCTGCCTCATCGGCGGCAACTCGTTGCTCGTCGGCCGCTGCCGCGCTGCTGTTCGGCCTCGGCCGCCGCCGCGGCCGCGGCGGATTCGTTGCGCTCTGCCCGGCGGCGGGCGCCGAGGGCGAGCACGCTCGCCACCGCCGCGACGACCGCCACGATGGCGACGGCGACCAGCAGTCGATGCAGCCGACGTGTGCTGCGATGCTCGGCTTCGACGGCCACGCGCTCCGCCTCGACCGACGCGTCGACGAACGCCCGTTCCTGGTCGTTGAGATCGTCGGCATGCTCCGCAGCCCAGGCGCCGGCCGTCTCCAGACGACCGCCGCGATACAACTCGCCCGGGTCACGACTGGCCGCGTTCCACACGGTGGCGGCGTCGGTGAGGTGGCGGTGCACCCGGCGACCGTCGCGGTCGTCGTCGAGCCACTCGCGCAGACGGCGCCACCGCGCAGCATCGCCTCGTCCGCGACCTCGATCGTCGGCTCGCGCGTCATCGGGTCGTGATCGAAGGCCAACAGGCGTGCCGTACCGAATGTCGCCAGCACCGTGTCGATCGCGGGATCTCTGCCGAGTTCGCTCCGTCGCACCCGTCGACGGGTATCGCCCGTGCCGTCGCCGAGCGTCGAGAGACGGGTGAAGATCCGCCGCGTCAACATCTGGTGCTCGACAGGCATCGCCTCGTGGATCGCTTCGGCCCGCTGTCCGAGCGCGCCGGAGATGCCGCCCAGCACGTCGTCTACGCGTCGAGCGTGAGCACACCGGACACCCGCCGTTCGAACAGCTCGGTCAGCGCGTACTGCAGCAGCGGCAAGGCCCCCGGCTGGTCGACGACGTCCACGACGATGCGAGCGACGAGCCCCGGTTCGAACTCCGCTCCCGCCCGGGTGGCCGGATCGGTGATCGCCTCTTCGAGCTCGTCCGGAGCGAGGGGAACCACCACGACGGTCCCCTGTTCGACGACGGAGGCGAACTCCGGCAACCGCAACGGCTGGTCGTAGAAGTCGGCGCGCAATGTGGTGACCACACGCAACCGCGACTTCGGATCGGTGACCGCCGCGGCGAGCCCAGCGGCGAACCGCTGACGAATCGCAGCGTCCGGACGCAGCGTGAACAGCTCCTCGAACTGGTCGATCACCAACACCAGCTCGGCGCTCTCGTCCGGCAGTGTCTGCTTCACGGCACGGCCGATCCCTCTCCGGTCGGACGCCATCATCTCGGCCAGGCCCCCGACGGCAGACCCCGCCACGCGGGCGAGCGCCGCCTCGAGCTCCTCGAACGGATCGACGCCGGGCACCATCGTCGTGATGAACCACCGTTCCGACCCGGCCAGCGCACCGCCGCGGAGCGCCGGCAGCAGCCCGGCACGGACCACCGACGACTTGCCACCGCCCGACGGCCCGACCAGCGCCACGAGTCGAGCGGACGCATCGAGACGCCGCATCTGTTCGAGCACCCGTGCGACCATCCGGGCCCGCCCGAAGAAGTCGGATGCGTCGGCCTCCTGGAACGGCAACAGGCCCTTGTACGGATTGCGCTCGACGCTCCCGATCGCCGTCGATGCGCCACGCCGGACCGCCTTTGGCGTCGACCCTGTCACCGCTGCGGTGAACGCCTCGACGAACGACCCCACCGGTCGCGTACCGATCGGTCGGTCGCTTCGCCGTCGCCCGCTGCAACACCTCGTCCACAGCGTCGGACACGTCGTGGCGAACCGACCGGACCAGCGGGAGCGGATCGTTGAGCTGACGCCGCAGCAGCTCCGCCTCGTTCGGTGCATCCCCGAACGGCAGCCGACCTGTGAGGCGTTCGAAGACAGCGATCGCGAGACCGTGGATGTCGGCTCCTGGTCCGACGGGCTCGCGCCGGAGTTGCTCGGGCGCGGCGTACGCAGGCGACCCCACCGACAGTGAGTCGAGTGCCAGGTGGGGGACCGCCTCGGCATATGCGATCCCGAAGTCACCGAGGAACACGTTGCCGTCGTCGTCGAGGAAGACGTTGGCCGGCTTCACGTCTCGGTGCACGACCCCTGCCTGGTGCGAGGCCGCCGAGCGCGCCACCGACCTGCGCCACCATCCGCGACCTCGTCCACCCCGAGGCGCTCGGCACCGAGGCGGTCCTCCAACGTGCCGCCGCGGAACAGCCGCATCACGAGCCAGGCCGAGTCCGGCTCACGCCAGTAGTCGTAGAGCGGCACGATGTGCGGATGCTCGAGCCGGGCGACCAGATGTGCCTCAGCCTCGAACCGACGGATGAACTGCGGCCGGTTGGCGAGTTCCTCGCGGATCACCTTGACGGCCACCTCGCGATCGACCGCCGGCTGCACGCCACGGTAGACGACCGCGAACGCGCCTTCGCCGATGCGTTCGAGCAAGCGGTAACCGCGCGCCGCAGGGAGCTCTCGACGAGCCGGGGGTGACGCTGTGGTGTCGTCGGCGTGGGCGATCTCACGGTCGAGCTCGACGATCGCTCGCCCGGGCTCGAGCCCGAGATCGGTCGCCAGCCGCCGCCGGTAGGCCTGGAACACGCGCAGCGCCTCGGCCCGACGGCCGGCAGCGTGCAGTGCGGTCATCAGCAGGCCATGGGTGCGCTCACGGAGCGGTTGACGAGCCGCGGCGGCTTCCAACGCGGCGATCGCGTCGTCGGGACGGCCGGACTCGATCCTCGCCTCGGCCAGCATCTCCTCGCCGTGGGCGCGCAACTCCTCGAGCCGCACCGCATCGGGCCCTGCCCACCTCATCGCTGCGGCCTCGTCGAGCGCCGGCCCGCGCCACATCGTCAACGCCTCTTCGAGCATCTCGATGCGTTCGACGAGTGATCGGCTGGCGTCGCCCGACCGTGCGACCAGACGCTCGTAGCGATGGGCGTCGACCGCCAACGGCGACACATCGAGCTGGTAGCCGTTGCCGGTGGACGTCACCACGTCCTCGCCGAGCATCGATCGCAAACGCGAGACGCAGGTGTGAACGGCCGGTCGCGGATCGGGTGGCGGGTCCGACTCCTCCCACAGTGCGTCGACGATGCGATCGAGCGGACGCGACGACCCGGGGGTCAGCGCGAGCAGCGCCAACAAGGTGCGCTGGCGCGTGCCGCGCACGTCGACTCGCTCGCCGTCCCGAGTCGCCTCGAGCGGACCGAGGATGCGGATCTCGACGGTCAACGTGCACCTCCCTGTGTCGACGTCGTTCCGGACGCTGGACGGAGATCCTTTCCGAATCCTGACACACCAGGTCAGTCACTCTTTTCGACGAGTCGCGCGAGTCGTGTTCGGTCGACGACTTCTCCCGTTGCGAGCAACGGGACTCACTGCCAAGATGGTCCGACGTGGATGATCCGATCATCGAGGTCCGCGAGCCGGGCAGACAGCCACTGCGCCTGGTGCTCACCGACTCCTTGGTGGTCGGCCGCGAGTGCGAGGGACTCCTCCTCGCCGATCACCAGACCAGTCGTCGCCACCTCGAGCTCCGCAATGTCGCGGGCCATGTCGAACTGACCGACCTCGGCAGCAGCAACGGCACCTTCGTGAACGGCGAGGCGACGGTCGGGGCACGACTGATCGCCCCCGACGATCGGGTCCAGCTCGGCATGTCGACGATCGTCGTGGTGGGCGAGCCACCGCAGCACGATCCACGAGCGACCCACGTGACGTCGAACCCGATCGGTCGGATGACCTCGATCGACCACGTCGCCGAGCTCGTCGCCGCCGATTCGGCCCAGCGGCCGTCGCTCGAACGTGACGAGGGCACGATCACGATCGTGTTCAGCGACATCGAGGGCTCGACCGAACGGGTCACACGGGCAGGCGACGACGAGTGGGTCGCTGTGCTCGCTCGCCACAACGCGATCGTCCGTGCGTCCGTGTCCCGGCACCAGGGCAGGGTGGTGAAGTCGCAGGGCGACGGCTTCATGCTCACGTTCCGATCCGCTCGCCGTGCGGCCAAGTCGATGATCGAGGTGCAGACGACGCTCGGGCTCGACCCGATCACCTTCGACGAACGTCCGCTGCGCATCCGGGTCGGCATGCACACCGGCGAGGTGATCGTCGACGACGAGGGCGACCTGTTCGGGATGCACGTCCACTACGCGGCCCGCATCGCAGGCCATGCGGCCGGAGGCGAGATCCTGGTGAGCGAGGTGACCCGAGCGATGCTGCAGACGCGTTCGGACATGAGCTTCGCCGAACCCCGGCGCGTCGAGTTGAAGGGAATCCCGGGCGACCATGTCGCCCATGCACTCCGCGTCTGAGGGCAGCGAGCGGGCCCGAGGTACGAAGGGGGACGGGGGATCGGCCCGAACGCCAGCCACGTGCAGCGCTCGGGACGCGTCCCAGGCTCGAGCCGAGTCGGATCAGAGACCGGCGAGATGGCGTTCGATCAGCATCCACACCGCGACGACGAGCACCGACACCACCACGACACGGCGAGTCCGACCAGGGTGAGGCGGCGGACCCGAACCCGCTGATCGGTCGCGACGTACGGCACCACCCGGAACCACACCAGTGCCATGGCCGCCACGAGCGCCACGCTCGCCACCGCTGCGACCACCGTCAAGTCCTGGTTGTCGCCCCGTGACGACCAGTCGCCTGCGTCGATCGCAACCGGCCGGCCGCTGACGGCGGAGACGGTGACGTCACCTGCTCGCCCCGTTCAGCGGCCGCGTATTCGTCCTGTCGCACGTTCAACGATGCCTCCCGGGCATCGGCGAACTCGACCGTGACGACGTGTTCGGTGAACCTGCGAGAGCCCTCCTCGCTCAGCCGGACGACGGTTGCATCCTCTGGCTCGTCGGTGACGGAGTTTACGTTCGAACACGTTGCCGGCCAGGTAGCACCAGGTGCCGACGACAGACAGGAGCACGAAGCCGAGCCGCACCAGCACCCGTATGGTGACGGCCCGGTCCTGGTCGCTCCACCGGGCTACCGGCACTGCGGGAGGCGGTGGGGGCGGCGCCCCGGCGAAGGCGGTGGCGAAATCGGCGAGGACGGCGACGGCGGGGGCATCACCCCGGGGACGACAGGCGTCAGCCACAGTGCGCGGCGCTCGATGCCGCAGGGCCTCCAAGGCGAGTCCGACGTCGTCGAAGAACAAGAGACGCATGTGAACCATGTTTTCATGGATGTTCAGCGAACCTTGTCCGAGTTCCGCGGGAACCGAGGATCGTGCGCGGATTCGACGGATCGACGACGAACGGTCGGCGGGGGAGCGCAGCTGCACCGGGCCGGTGACGCCCGTGCCGTGGCCGAAGCGAACGAGCGAGAGGAAGG
>CAVZGP010000016.1:0-93467 GCA_963774765.1 Ilumatobacteraceae bacterium | reverse complement strand
ATGACCTTCGACGGCTCGTCGATCGACGGATTCTCGCGTGTGCAGGAAGCCGACGTCTGGCCTGCCACGCCCCGACCACGTTCGACTGCTTCGCGGGGGTGACCGAAGGTCGCCGAAGCACGCATCTTCTGCGACATCGACGACCTCGACGGCACGCCGTTCGAGGCGATCGACGTCAGGTGCTGCGCCGTCACGTGCAAGCTGCCCACGACGACGGGTCGACGTTCTACGTCGCGCCGACGTCGAGTAACTTCTACTTCGAACCGCTCTACCCGGCGAGCCGCCAGGAACCGATCGATCAGGGCGGCTACTTCGATCACCGACCAGCGACGTCACCGGCGAGCTGCGCAAGAAGACGATCCGCACGCTCGAAGCGCTCGGGAGCACCCCGGTCGAGTCAGCTTCCACGAGGACGCTCCGGGCCAGCACGGAGATCAACCTGCGCCGCACCGATGCGCTCGACGATGGCCGACAGCATGATGACGTTCCGGCTCGCCGTCCGCGAGGTGGGCCTCGCATCACGGGGTGCACGCAACGTTCATGCCCAAGCCACTCAAGGCGTCCAGGGCTCCGGCATGCATGTCCACCTCTCGCTCTCCGCGGCGACGACAACGCCTGCTCCTTGACGACACCGACGACGCATCCATCTGTCGCCAACGGCGAAGGCGTTCATGGCGGGCATGCTCCATCACGCCGCCGATGATCACGCGCCGTCACCAACCAGACGGTCAACAGCTACAAGCGGCTCGTCCCCGGCTTCGAGGCACCGGTGCACATCAGTTGGGCACGCAACAACCGCAGCGGCCTGATCCGGGTGCCGATCCCAAACGCGAGCAACCCGATGGCGACACGCATCGAGTACCGCTCGGCCGATCCGGCCTGCAACCCCTGAGCCTCGCCTTCAGCCTGACGCTGGCCGGCGGGCATGCGCGGTGTCCGCGAGGGGTACGAGCTTCCCGACGAGGCCGATGCCAATCTGTTCGAGATCGGCGACGACGTGCTCGCCAAGCTCGGCATCCGCCAGCTTCCGCGATCGCTCAACGATGCGTTATGGTGACGGAAAACTCGACGCTCGTCCAAGAGGCGCTCGGCGAGCAGCATCTTCGAGTGGTCCTGCGCAACAAACGCAGCGAGTGGCGCGCGTACAAGACGCAGGTCACCCGTTCGAGCGGGACCGTTATCTCGGGACGTTGTGACCGTGACCGCACGCGAGTCGATGGTGGCCGTCGTGCCGACCCGACAGAACGCCGGAGCTGGCGCGCACGCTCGACCTGGCCGGCTACGCGTGAAAGGCCGTATCGGGAAGCGACAGCGACGAACACGCACCGCCCGGCGGTTGGGGCCGGCGCAATCGTGTCGCATCGGCACCGATCCGACGGCGGTTCGGCCTTCCTGCGCACCCTCCGCAAGGGCGGCGATCGTGCCTTTCCGGTGATGCTGCTCGTCGGCGGCGCACAGCTCGGCGACCTCGAACGTCGCGATGAGCTCTTCGACGACTTCTGCCTGACCCCGTTCCATCCGCCGAACTCGAAGCCGGCCTGCGCCACTTGCTGGCGAGCGACATCGACGTGATCGGGCCGAACTGGTCGAGTACGGCGAGCTGAACACCTCAACCTCGAGACCTATCAGGCCGCCATCGCGGGTCGACCGCTCGACATGACTACATGGAGTACGAGCTGCTGAAGTTCCTGGCGCAGAACCCGGGCAAGGAAGCAGTTCACGCGGCGAGATGCTGCTCAGCAGGGTGTGGGGCTGAACGAGATGACTGCGGCGGCGACCCGCACCGTCGACGTGGCACGTCGCGCCGCGCTGGCGGAAGCTCGGTGAGGAGCACGCGAACCTGATCCAGACGGTGCGCTCGGTCGGCTACCGATTTGGTCAGTCCCGCTGGGACAGCTGACCGTCGAACTCACGTTGTTCGGCGGTGGGTCAGCGGCCGAGGAAGGCGCTGACGGTGTCGGCGACGACGAAGGCGAACACGTCGGTGCCGGCGGTGGTGGGATGGACACCGTCGAAACTCAAGACGCCTTCGCTGTCGACGAACGCGGTCCAGGGGGCGATGATGCTGTTGCCGCGCCGCTCCACTCGTTGACGGATGATCGAGTTGACCACCTCGGTCTGCTCCTCGCGACCACCGTAGAACGTGTCGACCCAGACGAGTGCTGCGTCGTCGGGGACCGAGGCCAGCGCCTCGTTGACCGCCGCAGCGACCTCGTCAGGGCTCGAGTACTGCCCGACGTCGTTCGTGCCGAGGGCCACGACCCAGACCTCGTTGGCGTGGTCGTCATCGGTGCCGGCGACGAACTGCGCGATCGACGCTCCGCTCGGATTGTCCCGATTCGACACGGCCATCCGCTTGCCGTTCTCGGCCTCGATCGTGTGATCGAGGCCCAGCAGTTCGAAGCGCTCCTCGAGATGCGCCGTCGAGCCCTTGGTGATCGAGTCGCCGATCATCACCACCGAGTCGATGTCTCCCGCATGCTCTGCGACCCCGTCGGCCGCCCCGCTGATCGCGGCCGGATCGCCTGACACGTCGAGCTCCGGCGGCGGCATGTCGGCACCGGTCGCGGTGGAACCCGCCTGGTCGCCGAAGCAGCCCGTCAGCGCGACGAGCGCGATCACGAGCGTGACGCCGACCGAGGATCTGCGTGACCGGGGGGATCTCACGACGCACAGTCTGGTCACTTCGAACCAACGGTTGGCGTCACCCGCCTTGGAGGCGACGGGCGAGCCGATCGTGGGCGACCAACATCTCCTCCACCAGCGACGAGACGAGCAAGCCGTCACGCACAACCGGGCGACCGGCGACAACTGTGTGGCGCGCCGAGATGGGACCGCAGCGCAACCACGCCTCGATCGGGTCGGCCACCGCACCGGCGAACGATGGCCCCGTCAGCGGCCACACCGCAACATCGCCGACGGCGCCAACCGAGAGCGATCCGATCTCGCCGAGTCGGCCGAGGCATCCGGCCCCACCGATCGTCGCCATCTCCAACACCATCCGCGCGGTCCCGGCACCGGCACCGTTGCGGAGCTTCGCCAGGAGCATCGCCTGGCGGGCTTCCAGCCACAGCGACGCGGCGTCGGCCGACGACGAGCCGTCGACGCCCAATCCCACGTGCACGCCCGCCGCGGCGCAACTCGACGACCGGAGCGATGCCCGACGACAGGATCATGTTGCTCGACGGGCAGTGGGCCGCTCCGACACCCGCTGCACCGAGCCGCTGGATCTCGTCGTGGTCGGGCATCACGCAGTGCGCCACCCACGTACGGTCGGTGCACCACCCCGTCCGTTCGAGGTACTCCATCGGTCGACACCCGAACGTCGCCAGGCTGAACGCGTCGTCTTCGGCGTTCTCGGCGAAGTGGGTGTGCAGTCGCACATCGAGCCGTTCGGCCAGCTCGGCGGTGCGCACCATCAGGTCTTCGGTGACGCTGAACGGCGAGCACGGTGCCAGCGCGACCCGCGTCATGGCGCCGAAGGCCCGGTCGTGGTGACGCTGCACCGCTTCCTCGCAGGCGGCGAGGATCTCGTCGTCGTCGGCCACGACATCGTCCGGCGGCAACCCACCGTCCTTCTCCGACAACGACATCGATCCGCGGGTCGGGTGGAACCGCACGCCGAGGTCGCGAGCGGCCTCGATCTCGGCGGTCAGCAGATCGCCGGCACCGCGCGGATGGAGGTACAGATGGTCGGTCGAGGTCGTACATCCCGCGAGCGCCAGCTCCGCGAGGCCGACCCAGGTCGACACGTGGACCGATTCGGTGTCGAGACCTCGCCACAGCGGATACAGCGATTGCAGCCAGCCGAACAACGGCTTGTCGGTCATCGGCGGGAACGCGTGGGTCAGGTTCTGGAACAGGTGGTGGTGGGCGTTGACGAGGCCAGGGGTGACCAGGCAGTCCGTGGCATCGAGCACCGTCGTGGCCGCGGGCGGTGCGCCGGTCCCGACGCCGCTGACGAGTCCGTCGGTGATCGTGACCCAGCCACCGTCGAGTTCGCGGCGCTCGGCGTCGACGGTGGCGACGCAGCGCGCGTTGGCGACGACGAGGTCGGCGATCGGCGGGCCCGTGGTCATGCGGGGTCCTCCGCCAGGGTGTCGAGGATGGCACGGATGTCGTCGTCGGTGGTGCGTGGATTGACGATGCAGAACCGGAGCACCACCTCGTGCTGCCAGGTCGTGGGCACGATGAACGAGCGACCGGCGGCGAGCTCGGCGTCACTCCACGCCTGATACTGCTCGGGTGTCCAGCCGATACGACGCAAGAGCACGATCGACAGCTCGGGCTCCATCAGCAGTTCGGTGACGCCGCAGTCGTCGACCAGGCGGGCGGCGGCACGGGTGGTCGCGAGCGTGGTCTCGACCGCCTCGGCGTAGGCGTCGGTGCCGTACGTCGCAAGGCTGAACCACAGCGGCAAGCCGCGTGCCCGACGCGAGAGGTGGTGGGCGTAGTCACTGGCGTTCCATGGCTCGTCGGCAGCATCGTCGGAGTGCAGAACGTCGAGATATTCGGCGTGCTGGGTGTGCGCGGCGCGGGCCACGGTCGGGTCGCGGTACAGCAGTGCGCACGAGTCGAACGGGGCGAAGAGCCATTTGTGCGGATCGACGATGAAGCTGTCGGCGCGTTCGATGCCGTCGAAGCGGTGGCGGACACTCGGTGCGGCGAGTGCCGCTCCGCCGTAGGCGCCGTCGACATGGAACCAGGTGTCGACCGAGGCGGCCAGATCGGCGGCACCAGTCAGGTCGTCGATCACACCGACGTTGGTGGTGCCAGAGGTGGCCACCACGGCGAAGAGGCGCTGACGATCGTCGTCGTCGAGGTCTTCGACCGTCGAGCGCAGCGCGTGGCCCGCCATTCGACCACGGTCGTCGGCCGGAACGACGACGACATCGGCATCCATCGCGCGGCGCTGCTTGGGCGATCGACGAGTGGGCTCCCGCGGACGCGACGATCAATCCCCGGGTCCGGTCGTGCACGCCGTCGGCCCGGTGACGCCACCGCCAGCGAGCGGCGATCAACGCACTCAGGTTTCCGGCCGTGCCTCCGCTGACGAACACCCCGCCCGCCGCCGCGGGGAATCCGGCGAGGTCGGCGATCCAGCGCAGCGCCTCGTTCTCGGCGAAGATCGCCCCGGCACCCTCGAGCCACGACCCTGCGTACACACTCGATGCGCCGACGACCAGGTCGAACAGGATCGACGCCTCGGTCGGTGCCGCTGGGACGAACGAGAGAAACCGCGGATGATCGACCGAGATGCACGCCGGCGCCAACACCTCTTCGAAGATCCGCAACGCTTCGGGGCCACCGATGCCGTCTGAGGTGATCGTGGCGCCCGCAGCCGAACGCAGCTCCTGAGGAGTCCACGGACGATCCAGCGGCGGAGGGTCGAGGTGCATCCGATCGATCGAGTAGCGAACGACGGCCTCGGTCAGCTCCTCGGTCGCCCGATCAAGAGAATGCATGGGGCAAGTGTGCCGCATGTACACGATGTGCCGGCGATCATGGGTTGCGATGAGCGAAACCGCCGTATCCGGTCAGTTCGCTCATCGGTGGGAACGCAGCTCGCGACGCGGGGGTCCGCACGCCGTTCGAGTCGCGATACACGATTCCCAATCCGCGCGGCCCCAGGCACATCGACCTCAGTCGGGAAGATCGAGGAGTTCGCTGTCCTTGAAACGGAATCGGCCGTCTCGGTAGAACACCTCGCCGATGATCGCGGACGCGACGGCCCCGCTCATGATCACCACGACGGGGAACAGGACCAGGACGATCACGATGGCGATGGCACCGGGCATGTCCTCAGGTTAGTGCTCCGCACTCGGCGTGGCGAAAGCACGTGCCGACGTGGTCGTTGACCATGCCCGTGGCCTGCATGAACGCGTAACAGATGGTCGGGCCGACGAACGTGAAGCCACGGCGCTTCAGGTCCTGGCTCATCGCCTGGGACTGCTCGGTCGAGGCGGGCACTGCAGCCATGTCCGGCCAGGCATTCTGGATGACTTCACCCCCGGTGAAGCCCCACAGGTACTGCGTGGGATCGTCGAGTTCGAGCCAGGCCCGGGCATTGCGGATCGACGCGGCGACTTTCGCCCGGTTGCGCACGATCCCCTCGTCGGCGAGCAGACGGCCGACGTCGTCGTCGCCGTACCGTGCGATCGTCTCGGCGTCGAAGCCGTCGTATGCCCGTCGGTAGCCATCGAGCTTGCGCAGAATCATCGACCAGGAGAGACCGGCCTGCGCCCCTTCGAGGATCAGGAACTCGAACAGCACCTGCGGATCCCACTCGGGAACACCCCACACCGTGTCGTGATAGAGCAGGTACGCGTCGCCGATGTGGGGGCCACCTGTCATGGCCCAGTCGCAGCGACGCACCGGCGGGGTCACCCTTGCGGGACGTAGGCCCAGGCCTCCACCTCGACGAGGAAGTTGCCAGGAAGCGAGGCCACGCCGACCGTCGAGCGTGCCGGTCGATGAGTGCCGAGCGCCTCGGCGTAGGCCTCGTTGAACGCGCCGAAGTTCTCCATGTCGGTGAGGAAACAGGTCGTCTTCACGACGTCGCTCAACGAGGCGCCGACCGTGGCCAACTGCGTGGCCACGTTCTGCATCGTCTGGACGGTCTCGGCGCGAACCCCGCCGTCGACCTTGACGCCGTCACGCATCCCTCCCTGTCCAGAGACGATGACGAAGTCGCCGGCGCGCACGACGGGTGTGTAGGGACCGAGTGGCTTGCTCATGACGCTGAACCTACTGCGAGACCGGCCCAGCGTGCCAGGAGCCGACGGCGCCGTCGACGATCGAGGCGTTATCGTCGAAGCCTCATGGCACGTCCCTCGAGTACCACTTCCTCCGCCACCGCGCCGACTCTGGTCTCGCGACGCATGCTGATCGTGGGCGCCGCGGCGAGCGCGGTGCTCGTCGCCTGCGGTTCGAGCGACGACGGATCATCCGGCGCCGATGAGATCACGCCGGACGGCACCGGCGCCTCCGACACGTCGGCGAGCGCACCCGCCACGACGGCGTTCGGTTCCTATGTCATCGCCCAGCGCTTCCCGCAAGACGTACAGGAACCGGGCTTGCAGCGCCTCCCGATCAGCCTGGCCACCGCCGACGGTCGCCTCATCGCCGACGGCCCCACGTCGTTGACCGCAGAGGTCAATGACGGCGACGGCAACCCGCTCGGGCTGTCGATCGCGGCCGATCGCCGCGACCTCGAGTCGGGGCCCTACTACAGCTTCCGGGTGCCGATCGAGACCCCCGGGTTCTACCACCTCGTCGTCGAAGGCGGACCTGAGGAGGGTGCGGCGTTCCAGGTGATGGAGCCCGGCTCGGTTGCGGTTCCCGGTCCGGGCGACGTGATGCCGCCGTTCGACACGCCGACGGTCGATGACGGTCGCGGAGTCGATCCGATCTGCACCCGAGAACCCGAGCCGTGCCCCTTCCACGACGTCACACTCACCGATGCACTGCTCGCCGGCAAGCCCGTCGCGTACCTCATCGGCACGCCGGCGTTCTGCCAGACCGGCACCTGCGCGCCGGCGCTCGAGTCGATGATCGCCGTGCAGGACCAGTTCGGAGACGCATTCACCTGGGTGCATGCCGAGGTGTACACCGACAACACCGCCACCGTCCCGGCTCCCGCCGTGGACGCCGCCAGCCTCACCTTCGAGCCGGCGTTGTTCGTGATCGGCACCGATGGCACCGTGACCGAACGCCTCGATGCCGTGTGGGACGAATCAGAACTGGTCGAAGCACTCGAACGCGCGTTGTCCTGACGCGCTCAGCTCACGAGAAGCTGGAACCACACCCGCAGGTGCGCGAAGCATTGGGGTTCGTGATGGCGAATCCGGACTCGTCGAGGCCGTCCTTGTAGTCGAGCGTGGCGCCTTCGAGAAGCTGTGCTGACGCCGGATCGACGACGACTTTCACCGAGCCGTCGTCGCCATACGTTGTCTGATTGTCGTCGGCGGCGATGTCGCCGTCGAAGAACATCTCGTACGAGAAGCCGCTGCAGCCACCCGGACGGACAGCAACGCGCAGTGCGAGTTCTTCGGCACCCTCGTCGGCGAGCAGCTGACGGACCTTGACGGCGGCGGAATCGGTGAGCGTGATCATTCGGGACCTCCTGGTTGCAGGTGTTTCAATTTAGCGGGATGCGATGGTGACACGGCACGGTGTGCGACTTGTGAGCGTGCAGAACTCGTCGACCTCGGCATCGCCCATCTGGGCAACGAAGCCGGCGATGAGGCCGCGGTGCAGCCCGCACACGAGCTCGGGGTGCTTCTCGGCGAGGTCGGCGAAGGGACAGTGGCTGAACGCGATGACGGCGGCGTCGGGGTCATCGACGGCATCGGTGACGACCGGGTCGAAGCCGAGGCGGTCGAGATCCGACACCAGCGCTTCGAGCGTGGACGGCGCTCGCGCGTAGGGCTCGGCCCTCGAAGCGCCCTCTGTTCGTCCGACGGCTTCGGCGTCGTCGGCGCTCGCGTGCAATCGGGCCGCCATCGACAGCACCATGCGGGCGAGCACCGGCATCGTCGGTGGTTCGAAGCCGAGCGAGGGTGCGTTCGCGGCGATCGAATACCGGTGCTGGGGTCGTCCGACATCACCTCGCCCGCCGACCTCCACACCCAGCAGGCCGGCTTCGCGCATGCGCTCGAGGTGGGGTCGAACCGTGTTGGGATGCAGGTCCAACGACTCGGAGATGTCGGCGGTCGCGAGTGGCCGGGCAGAGCGGGCGAGTTCGAGGTAGATGGCGTACCGGGTGTTGTCGCCCAGCGCCTTGAGCAGGTCGAGCTGCGGTGGGCCCGCCACCGCCGACGTCGCACTCCTGCGTTCCTGAGCCACACTCCGAGATTACACGGTCACGACCGGTAAAATGTCCGGCATGACCGCCGGGATCGCACCACCGACGCACGACGAGGTGATGGCTGCGCTCGCCACGGTGATCGATCCGGAACTCGGCTCCGACATCGTGGCACTCGGCATGGTGCCGTCGGTCGACATCACGACCGCCGGCGTCGTCACCGTCGGCGTCAAGCTCACGATCCGCGGATGCCCCCTACGCGCCGAGATCAAGCGGGAGGTCGAAGCCAAGGTGTCGGTACACCCGGGCGTCACTGCCGTGAAGATCTCGTGGGGCGAGATGAACGCCGACGAGCGCACCGAGGTGATGACCAAGGCGCGTTGGAACGCCCGTCAGAACGCGCCCGACACCGAGATCCCGCTCACCTGCAAGGTGCTCGCAATCGCCAGCGGAAAGGGCGGGGTGGGCAAGAGCTCGGTCACGGTCAACCTCGCTGCGGCGCTCGCCGACGCCGGGCACATCGTCGGCGTTCTCGATGCCGACATCTGGGGATTCTCGGTGCCACGCCTGCTCGGCATCTCCGAGCGGATGGAGGCCCGCCACGTCGAGGGGTCCGACAAGCCCAAGATCGTGCCGAACGAGCGACCCGTCGGCGACGGCGTACTCAAAGTCGTCTCGACCGGATTCCTCGTCGAGGAGGACACCGCGTTGATGTGGCGCGGGCTGATGTTGACCAAAGCCGTCGAGCAGTTCCTGCGCGACGTCGAATGGGGTGACCTCGACTACCTGTTGATCGACATGCCGCCCGGCACCGGCGACGTCCAGATGGGCTTGGCGAGGATGCTCCCGAGCACGTCGCTGATCGTCGTCACGACTCCGGCGTTGGCAGCCCAGAAGGTCGCTCAGCGCGCCGCCGACATGGCCCGACGGAGCTTCCTCGAAGTCGTCGGCGTGATCGAGAACATGAGTGCGTTCACCTGCAACCACGGCGAGTCGTACGCGCTGTTCGGCGAGGGCGGCGGCCAGGCACTCGCCGATTCGATCGGTGCGCCACTGCTCGGAGCAGTGCCGCTCGAGGCCGCCGTGGCAGCCGGGGGTGACGCCGGTGATCCGGTGGCGCTCGCCGGAACGGGAGCCGCCGCCGCCGAGTTCCGCACGATCGCCCAGCGAATCCTCGCCGACATCGCGCCCCCCACGCCACCGGCCGACATCGACATGTCCGGCTGCACCGCCCGCGGTCCCGACACGGTCACCCCCGTCACCATCACCCGCTGACAGGCGACCGTCGGTTGCGATGAGCGAAACCGCCGTATCCGGTCGGTTCGCTCATCGGTGGGAAATCTCGTGGGGCGCGATGAGCGAAACCGCCGTATCTGGTCGGTTCGCTCATCGGTGGGAACGCAGCTCGCGACACGTCAGCGGCCACTCGCACGGACGCGGTGCGCCTGGCACCTCGTGGACATCACTCGAGGTCGTCGTAGTCGGTATCGCCCGGCATCGCGACACCTGTGATGCGGCCATCAGGTCCGCGACGGATCCTGGGCAGCACGCACGGCGGATTCTCGACGAGCGCGGCGGCCGCGAGCACCGCCGCTGTGGTCGCATGCGGTTCGAGGAATCGGAGGTTCGCCATCGTCGGGGGCATCATCGTCAACTCGCCGTCGGCCTGCATCCGCAACGCTTCATCGGGACGCACCCACAGGCTCTCGACGGTTTCCTTGTCGTCGTGCAACGGTTCCTGGTCGACCGGCGACTCGGTGACGAAGAACCGGGTGTCGAAGCGCCGCTGCTCGCCGATCGGTGTGATCCAGTGATCGACGTAGTGCGTCGTCGACAGGTCGAGCACGAGGTCGTCGCGCCGGCACAGCTCGACGAGCGACAGCGAGCTGTCGTGGTCGTGGATCTCGTGACGATCTTCGTTGCGCAGCGCGAGCGGGGCACCGTCGCGACGAGCGGCCAGCAGCACCCCAGCCTCCTCGAAACACTCACGGATCGCCGCCACCCAGAAGGCGAGGCCGCCGTGGTCGATGCCGAGCTGGCGGCTGGCGGCTGCGTCGTCGAGACCGTGACAGAAGCGGGCGATGTCGTCCGCGCCGTCGACGCCGTCGACACGACCGCCCGGGAACACGAACATCCCCGCGCCGAACACGGCGTTGGCCGTGCGGCGCAGCATGAAGACCTCGATGCCGGGCGCACCGTCGAGCGCGTCGCGCACGAGCATCACCGTCGCCGCCGGTTTCACCGGCACGAGGCTCGGGTCGATCCGCGAAGGAGTTGAGGAAGAGGGTTCCGGGGCGCTCATACCGGCCCTACCGTAGAGACCATGACCACGGCACCAACCACTGCGCCGAACCAACCGGCCGACGTACTCGACCACATCGCTCCCGGAACGCAGATCATCGTGCCACTCGGAAACGGCGAGGCGACCGCCGTGATGGAACAGATCGACGCCGCGGCCGCCATGGGCGATCCGCGCATCGACGAGGTGCGGGTCCATCAGATGCACGCCATCCACGATCGCCCCTACCTCCGCGGCGAGTACGGCACGCGCCTCAAGCACATCTCGTACTTCCTGTCGCACGTGACCCGTCCGTACTTCGCCCAGGGCTCGATCGGGCTGGTCCCGGCCCACTTCTCCGAGGTGTATGCGCTGATGCGGATGCGTACCGACGACCCATTGGTGGTCGCCGCAGCGTCGCCGCCCGATCGTCACGGCTACTTCTCCCTCGGCGTGTCCGCGGACTACACCTCGAGCTTCATCGGGCGAGGCCGGTTCTTCCTCGAGGTCACCGACCACATGCCCCGCACGTTCGGACGCAATCAGGTCCACTTGTCGCAGGTGGTCGGCTGGTGTCGCAGCGACCGGCCCCTGGTGGAGATTTCCCCAGCTGCACCCGGCGACACCGACTGCAAGATCGCGGCGCTCGTCGCCGAACGCATCCCCAACGGTGCGACGATCCAGACCGGAATCGGGGCGATCCCGAATGCGATCATGGCATCGCTCACCGACCACAAGGACCTCGGCATCCACACCGAACTCCTCTCCGACGGCGTGGTCGACCTGATGGAGTCGGGCGTCGTCAATGGCGTCCGAAAGCGCTTGAACCGCACCAAGGCGGTCGGGACGTTCGCGCTCGGCACGCAGCGACTGCACGAGTTCCTCCACGAGAACACGGCGATCGAGCTCCACGCGGTGCGCTACGTCAACGACCCGCGCGTCATCGCCAACGAGAAGAACTTCGTGTCGGTCAACGCGACGCTCACGGTCGACTTCCTCGGCCAGTGCGCGTCCGAGACGATCGGGGGCCAGTACTACTCGTCGTCGGGCGGGCAGAACGACTTCGCTCGTGGTGCCGTCTACTCCGAGGGGGGTCAGGGTTTCGTGGTTCTGCACTCGACGACCTCACACGGTGATTCGCGCATCGTGCCGCAGCTCGCTGCGGGCGACGTCGTCACCACGCCCAAGAACACCGTCGACAAGATCGTGACCGAATGGGGAATCGCCGAACTCCGCGGACGCTCGATACGCGAGCGCACCAGAGGCCTCATCGCGATCTCCCATCCTGAACACCGCGAGGCCTTGACCGCCCAAGCCCGCGACCTCAACTACCTCTGATTCCGCCTCGGCCGTTGGACGATCAGTCGCCAGCGGGCGCCGGGAATGAAGAGGTCCACTCGTCGGCCGAGACGACCTCAAGCTGTCGAGCCACGTCCACGACGGTGTCCTGTGCGTCGGTGCTGCGAACGCTGACGGTGCGGCCGGTCTCGGGCGCCCAGGTGACGACGCTCGTGGCGCCACCCTCGCTGCCTTCGACGATCCAACCGGCGACGCCACTGACGTCGACCGACTCGATGCGTTCGGCGTGGGTGGCCACGTCGAACAGTGGCGATCCCACCGCGGTCTCGACCACGAACGTCGATCCGTCCGGCGACGTCATCGCGAACGATGTCATCGGTGTGCCGGGGGCGACGGTCGGTTCGAAGACTGCGAGAAGCACCAAACCGTTTGTGTCGTTGACCAACAGGTCGTAGACGTGCACGAGATCCGAGGGCGAGCTGACCACGCGCCATCCGCCGTCGACGGGGGTCGTTGCGGGCTCCCATCGCGCCCCGGGCAATGGCGACTCGGGGTAGCGAACCAGTGCTCGGACACGACCGAAACCGTCACCGTCCTCGATCCCGTAGAGGTTGCCATCGGCGATGAATCGTTCGTCGGTTGCCGGGACGTCAGGATCCGGAACCGGTTCGATGAGTGCAGCGTCACTCAGTTGCCAGTCGCCGGTCGGGACCGGAAGAACGAACAGTGCGTCAGCGGCGTCCGGGTCGCCTCGACCAGCCGCCCACGTGACGATTCCCACCACCGCAACGATTCCAATGGCCAACACCCCCAGGGTCGCCGCGGCCCGCCGGGCAGGCCGCAACCCCCGCTGTTCCTCGGGCAGAACCTGCGCTGTGGAGGGGAGGAACTCGTTGGTCACGGCACCATCATGTGCTCCATGCTCGCAGATCGTGAACGAGCGGTGACGGCCCTCGACACTCGGCGACGCTGCTCAGGCAGTGCCGGTCGACGACGGCTCGTCGACGGGTGTCGTGTTCGAGTCGATCGAGGCGTTCGGGCGCGACCAGGCGTACGCCATCGATCCACCGACGACGACCAGCAGCACCAGCCCGACCACCTGCCAGTGCTCGGTGAGGAACGCCGTTGCCTGGGCCTGACGTTCCAACGCCCAGTCGGTGATCGGGTCGCCCTCTTCCTTGATGTCGACCCAGTAGAAGTACCAGAGCAGATACAGGCCCGACATCAGCACGAAGAACGCTGCGATCCGATCGACGTAGCGCAGGCTGCCGCGCAGCATCTTGAGCAGGCCGGTGTTGGCCGACGCCAACGCGATGGTGAGAGCGCTGACCAGGAGGGCCATGCCGGCGCCGTACGCAAGCATGTTGCCGACGCCTGACACGAGACCGTCACGACGAGTGGTGCTGAACACCGTGGCGATGAACAGCCCGATCGTGCAACCGATCGAAGCGACGGCGTAGGCGATGCCGTACACGAACATCGCCCTCACCGTCTGCCTGGGGCCGTCGCTGCCCGCGTCGAACTGGGGCGTCATGAACGGCAGCTTGTAGCCGAACAGCATGGCGATACCGAGCACCAGCAAGACGGCGCCGATTGCACCGGTCGCATACTTGGCGTTCTCGTTGATCCAGCTCGTGAAGTTGTAGGAGATGACCCCGGCGACCAGGAACACCGACAGGAATCCGGTGGACACCGCCGCGCTGACGATCACCGCCCGGCGCATGGTGGCGCGTTGGGTGCCGGGCATCGACCCCTGCAGACCGAGGAAGTACATGAGGTAGGTCGGCAGCAGGATGAACCCGCACGGGTTCACCGCCGCCACCATGCCCCGGATGAACGACAGGCTCACGCGGCGCCCTCGTCGACGGCGATCAGGTCGGCGACCTCGGCGCGTAGTTCGTCGGCATCGAGCGCACCGGTCTGCGCGACGATCGTTCCGTCGGAGGTGACGAACAGCGTCACCGGCATCGCCGTCGCGCCGATGGCGTCAGCGAGGTCTGCGAACTCGTCGCGGAACAGAGCGTATTCGACGCCGCGTTCGCCGGCGAAACGTTCCATCACCTCGAGCGAGTCGAGTGTGTTCACCCCGATGAAGCGCACCTCGTCGGTTTCGGCGTCGACTTCAGCGAACTCGGGCAGCTCCTTGGCACACGGTGGACACGTCGAGTACCAGAGGTTCACCACCAGCGGCTCGCCGAGGAGATCGCTCGTGGCGACCTCGTTGTCGTCGGTGTCGAGCAGCATGACATCGGGGAACGGCTCGCCTTGGACGTCGTCGTTGCCGAGGCCGTCGTCGGGGAAGGTGATCACGGCTTGGGGGTCCTGAAGGGTGGCGTCGACCGCGGGGTCATCGCCTCCTGACGCCTGGATCCAGACGACGACGCCGATCACGGCGACGGCCGCGAGCAGCGATCCAACGAGGAGTCGTGGACGGATCTTCACCCCCCCGAGGCTACTGACGCCTGCCACGCCCGCCGTCTCGGCCCTGGACTTGTTCGCGTTCGTTCACTCCCTGACCGCCCCCGACGTCTGCGTGGAAGATCCGGTGATGGGGGTTCACCGAGAACTGCCACGCAGACGTGGATTGGGGGATCAGGCGACGGCGACCGGCATCTCGACGGGGCCGAGTTCGTCGATCACCATCTCGGGGCGCGGGTGCTTGGGTGGGCGCCCGCACGGTCGCTTGTTGGCGATGATGCGCCCGCCCGACAGCAGCTCGCCGCCCCACACGCCCCACGGCTCCTCGCGCTCGAGGGCACCGGCGAGGCAGTCGGCCTGCAGGGGGCACAGGCCGCACATCGCCTTGGCGCGTGCGATGTCGATGACGTTGTCCGAGAAGAACAACGCGCTGAGGGTGCCGTGGCCGTCCGCGCAGCGAGCGACCGGTCGCCGGACCGGTTCGTCGCCGGGCGGTCTCGGACTGTCCGGCTCTCGTGGCTCGAGCAGTGCCGAGCTGCGAGGTTCGATGAGCGTGGAGTGGTACATGGTGTGGTCCTTGTCGAAGTCGTTGGATGAGATCTGGTTGGGCGACGTGGCGTTGGTGTTCACGTCGGGGGTTTCCAGGAGGGTCATGGTTGGGCCTTTCGGGTGGGATGGTGTTGGTGATGGTTGCTGGGACGGAAAAACGAAAGAGGCCGCCGGGTCGGAACCCGGCGGCCTCGTGAGAGGTGATCTGACGTGGGTGTTACGTCAGAACTCCTGCGAAGGAGCCGGGGACGAGTCGCTTGGACCCGGTGGTGTTGCCGGTGGTCGGGTTGTGCTCGGTCGACATGTGGTCGCAGCACACCCAGGTACCGCCGAACGTCGAGGCCTGGAGCGGGCGACCGGCCGGCGTCGAGATCGACAGCGACGCCCCGTGGACACCGGCGTACGGGCGCGGCGAAGCCGAGCGGATGATTGCGGTGGGCGTGATGCTCATCGGTGATCCTCTCGTCTCGTCGTTCTCGTCGCGGGCGCCGGAGTGCTGACCCGAGTCGCTACACAACCACGTTCCGGGTGGGCTGGTCAAGGGGATTTCTCGCTCAGTTCCGAAATTCCTGAGGCGAGCGTAGGGCGCCCCACGATCGAAACGACAAGAGTGAGCCCGTGGATCTTGTGGTGTTCGGTGTCGGGTGGATCCTCGGTTGGCTGCTGCTGTGGCGCCTCCGACCGCTCGACACGATCGCGGCCGATACCACCCCAGCGACCAGTCGTCCATCGATCGCCGTCGTGGTTCCGGCGCGCAACGAGGCCACGGCGCTCCCCCATCTGCTGGCCCGCCTGGTGGCGCAATTGCGTCCTGGCGACGAGATGGTGGTCGTCGACGACCACTCGACCGACACCACCGGCGAGGTGGCTGCACGCCTCGGCGCACGGGTCGTGAACCCGCCCGCGCTGCCCGGGGGCTGGCTCGGCAAGCCGCACGCCTGTTGGACGGGCGCGACGTCGACCACGGCGCCGTTGCTGTTGTTCGTCGACGCCGACGTTCGCCCGGCACGGGATCTCCTCGATCGGGTGGCGTTGGCGTGGGGTCGCGATCGCGAGGCGGTCGTGTCGGTGCAACCGTGGCACCAGACCGGTTCGTGGATCGAGCAGGCGAGTCTGCTCGCCAACGTCACCGCGTTGATGGGGTCGGGCGCGTTCACCGTCGCGGGATCACGTCCGAGGACGACAGTGGCGTTCGGCCCGATTCTCGCGATCGGGCGCTCGACGTACGACCTCGTCGGTGGCCATGCCGCGGTCCGGACGATGCACACCGAGGACATCGGCCTGGCTCGGTCGGTGGGTCATTCGACGCTGTTCACCGGGCGACCCGACACGTCATTTCGCATGTATCCCGAGGGGTTTCGTCAGATGGTGCAGGGCTGGACGCGCAGCATCGCCACCGGCGCCCGATTCACGCGTTGGTGGCTGTCGATCGCCGTCATTGCCTGGGTTTCGTCGCTTGTTGGTGGATGGCTCGCCGAGCCGCTCATCTATCCGCTCAGCGCCGTCCAGTTCTGGGTGCTCGGGCGGCGCGCGGGCTCGATGCATCCGCTGACCGCGGTGCTGTACCCGCTCGCCGTGGCCGTATTCGTCGTGATCTTCCTGCGCAGCCTGTTCGCGATGGTCTTGCGCCGCGACGTGACCTGGAAACAGCGATCGGTCGCCGTCCGCCCCGACTGACGACTTCTCCGGACGACGTTGAACCTCCCACCGATGAGCGAACCGACCGAATACAGCGGTTTCGCTCATCGCAACCCACGAGACTCTCCCACCGATGAGCGAACCGACCGAATACAGCGGTTTCGCTCATCGCAACCCACGAGAACGGTGATCAGAGGTCGATCAGGATCTTGCCGATGTTGGCGTTGGCTTCCATGTGGCGATGGGCGTCGGCGATGTCGTCGAAGGCGTAGCGCGAATCGACCACCGGCCGCAGGGCGCCACTGTCGAACAGCGGGAGCACCTCGTCGATGAAGCGCTGGCTCAGAGCGAGCTTGCGCTCCACCGGGCGCGCCCGCAGCGTGGTGCCGATCCACGTGATCCGCTTCGACAAGATCAATCCGACGTTGACCGATGCCTTGGCCCCGCCCATGAGCCCGACCTGCACGATCGTGCCGTCCATCCGCACCGCCTTGAGGTTGCGGTCCGTCTCGTCGCCGCCGATCACGTCGAGCACGACGTCGACACCACCCGGCACCTGCTCGGCCAGCGCTGCGAGCCAGTCGGCGGGACTGCGTTCGAGCACGACGTCGGCCCCGAGTCCGCGACACGCGTCGACCTTGCCAGCCGAGCACGTCACGGCGATGCGGGCACCGATCGCCTTCGCGATCTGGATGCCTGCCGTGCCAACGCCGGAGGCGCCGGCGTGGACGAGCGCCCATCGCCCGCTGGTGAGTCCACCCTGGACGACGAGCGCGTCCCATGCGGTGAGGAACACCTCGGGGATCGCCGCTGCATCGGCTGGCCCGATCGACACCGGGACAGCCAGCGCCTGGCGTGCGTGCGTCACGACCTTGTCGGCGTAGCAGCCGCCGGCCTCGATCCCCATCGCCCGATCCCCGACCGACCAGCCTGTCACATCGGCGCCGATCGCCGAGACGACACCGGCGTATTCGAGGCCGGGTATCTCGAGGGGTTGATTGCGTGGGTCCGGATACATGCCCATCCGTTGGAGGATGTCCGCGCGATTGATCGCCGTGTGCTCGACGTCGACCACGATCTCGTCACGTCCGGGTGCCGGATCGTCGACCTCCTCGATCGTCAACACCTCGGGGCCACCATGGGAGCGAAGGACCACTGCACGCATCTGCCGGAACCTACCGGTTGCGCGGTGCCTGAAACCTCAGCGGATTGGGCTGGACTTGCGTTGCGATGAGCGAAACCGCCGTATCCGGTCGCTTCGCTCATCGGTCGGAGAATCCCCCCGTTGCGTGATTCGTTCGAGTCCCGAAACGCTGCTCCCCAACCCGCTGAGGCCCCGGCACCGCGTCGCCGGTCCGCGGGTAGTGCCTCGCAGTCGTTGGTCCTATTCGTCCGGCTGGTCAGCGCTCGCGATCGGGATCACATGCGTCGCCGCGTCGGTCGATGCGACAGACACGAACACGTGCTCGCGGTAGTAGGCCATCTCGCGAATCGACTCGCGGATGTCGTCGAGGGCCCGGTGCGATCCGTGGCCACGCGGACGGTCGGCGTCGATGCCCGGGTACCAGCGCTTGACGAGTTCCTTCACGCTCGACACGTCGATCGAGCGGTAGTGCAGATGGTTCTCGATGTCGGGCAGGTACGCCGCAAGGAAGCGCCGGTCGGTGCCGATCGAGTTGCCGCACAACGGCACGCTCGCGGGCTCGGGCACATGCAGCTTGATGAACTCCAGCGTCGCCGCGCCCGCCGCCTCCAGGCTGACCTCGGAGGCCTTGATCTGTTCGAGTAGGCCGGATTTGGTGTGCATGTCGACGACGAACGGATCCATCTTCGCGAGGACGTCGTCGGGCTGGTGGACCACGAGATCCGGGCCTTCGGCGATGATCGTCAAGTCGTCGTCGGTGACGATCGTCGCGATCTCGACGATCACGTCGGCCGTGTGGTCGAGTCCGGTCATCTCCAGGTCCATCCACACAAGCATCGACATCACTGTAGGGCCGAGATGCTGCGATCATGGGCCGATGACCGCCTTCGCCGCACTCCTCGCGCAGCCCGGCGTCGACGAGGTCAGCGAGCTGCGGGGTCGAGTCGGGTTCATGGCGTACCACGGCGGAGCGCTGGAGGCGATGACCGACGTGATCGCTCGTCGAGCGGCGGAGCGCGCCGACGCCTCGTGCTACAGCGTGATCCAGCCGCCGGGCATGCGCGAGCATCTCCCGTCGATCGAGGTCGACCCAGGCGAGTCCGCAGCCCTCGCCGAGTTCGTCGAGCACGTCGACATCGTGATCACCGTGCATGGATACGGACGTCGGGGTCTGTTCGGTTCGCTGCTCCTTGGCGGCGTCAACCGAAGGTTCGCGGAGCACGTCGGTGTCGCGCTCCGGCGCACGCTTCCGGCCTACGACGTCCGCACCGACATCGACACGATCCCCCGACCGCTGCGCGGGCTGCACCCCGCCAACCCGGTCAACCTGCCACGAGACGGAGGCGTGCAGATCGAGTTGCCGCCGCGGGTTCGTGGGTCCAGCCCGCTGTGGTGGGACTGGGAGGGACCAGGGCTCACGCCGCACACCGAGGCCTTGATCGACGGCCTGGCCGGGGCGGCGATGTCGTGGCCGACGGCGCCGACCTCGACGGAGCCAACCCACAGGAGCACCGACGTGTCCGCGGCAGCGTCAGACAGGTAGGGCGATCTCGACGATGCCGCCCGGGCCGTCGGCGACATCGATCGTGCCGCCATGTGCGGTCACGATGCCCCGGGCGATCGACAGCCCGAGGCCGGCGGTACCGGTGCGGAGGTCGCGTGCCGGGTCGGCCCGGGTGAACGGTTCGAAGGCCCGGTCGCGGAAGTCCGCGGGGAAGCCAGCTCCCTGGTCGACGACCCGCAAGGTGGCGACACCAGGATTGGCGCCGACCTGGACCAGTACGACAGAGTCGTCGGGTGCGTGACGGATGGCGTTCTCGAGCAGGTTGCGGATCACGCGGGCGAGCTGCGATCCGTCGGCAACCACGCTGACGCGCTGTTCAGCTTCAAGCAGCAGGGCGACATGGCGGGTCTCGGCCAACGGCCGCAGCGTCTCCATCGCTTCGTCGGCCAGTTCGGTGAGATCGATCCGGGTGCGGTTCATATCGAAGGTACCGCTGACGATTCGGCTGTGCAGCTGGAGGTCGTCGACGAGCGACGCGAGCGCGCGGATCTGGCGCTCCATGCCCGACAGGTACGCGTCAGGGTCGGGTGCCACGCCGTCGCGAATTGCCTCGACCGAGGCGCGCAGGGCGGCGAGTGGCGTCCGCAGGTCGTGCGAGATCGACGACAACATCACCGCTCGCTCACGCTCGACCGCGTCGAGACGATCGACCATCGTGTCGAACATCGCTGCCGCCTCGCCGAGTTCGTCAGAACGCACCACGCCCGTGCGCGCGCTGAGGTCGCCGTCAGCAACACGCATCGCGGCGTCGCAGATCTTCGACGCGTCACGGGCGACGGGTCGAGCCATCAACATCGCGACGAGCGCGGCGCCGAGCACCGCCGGGACGAGCACCCACATCAGCAGCCGCTGGTCGTGGTCGTTGATGAACATCGACTGCGCCGCGATGGCGATCATCACCACGGCGACGCCGAGTACGGCCAGCATTGCCACGACGAAGCGCACGCCGATGCGATCGAACGGGCGCATGCGTCGGCGGTCGCCGGAGCCGGTCATGGCTCGAACCGGTACCCCACGCCCCACACCGTGGTGATCCAGCGCGGCTTCTCGGGGTCGTCCTCGATCTTGTTGCGGATGCGTCGCACGTGCACGGTCACGGTTGCGGGATCCTGCCAGTCGGGCGACGACTGCCACACCGACTCCAACAGCTGGGCCCTCGAGAACACCTGCCTTGGCGACGCTGCGAGGAACGCGAGCACGTCGAACTCCTTGGGGGTCATCTCGATGACCAGTCCATCGAGCGTGACCTGGCGGCTGAGCGGTTCGACGGTGAGCGGTCCGTGCACGATCGGGCCGGGTGCCGACATCTGACGGCCGTTGGTGCGACGCAACACGCCGTTGACGCGGGCGGCGAGTTCGCGTGGCGAGAACGGTTTGACCACGTAGTCGTCGGCACCGAGTTCGAGGCCAGCGACACGGTCGGACTCTTCGGCGCGGGCGGTGAGCATGATCACGGGGATGTCGCTGGTGGCGCGCACTCGCCGCAGGACGTCGAGGCCGTGCACGCCGGGAAGCATCATGTCGAGCACCACCAGGTCCGGCGGGTCGGCGTCGAGCAGTTCGAGGGCGATGGTCCCGTCGGCGGCTTCGGCGACCTCGTGGCCGTCGCGGCGCAGGTATCCGGCGACGACTTCGCGCACCGTCGGCTCGTCGTCGACCACCAGCACCTTCGTCATCGCGACAGCCTCGCTCCTCCCAACCCCGCGTTCAACCCGGCGATGCGCTGTTTCGCATTCGTTGCGCCCCACCCCAGCCCCAGTCCGAGCCCGAAAAATGCCTCGTTTGTCGCGCTGAGCGCGCAGATCCAGGCATTTTTCGGGCTGGGGCTCGGAGCTGGGGCTCGGGCTGGGGCGGCGGGGTGGGGTGGGTCAGGGGGCGAGGCGGGTGATGGACCACGAACCGTCGGTGGTGGAACGGCGATAGCAGATCCGATCGTGCAGACGGCTCGGCCGTCCCTGCCAGAACTCCCACTCGAATGGCACCAGGCGCCAGCCACCCCAGTGCGGGGGCCTGGGCACGGGCCCGTCGGCGAAGCGCTCGTCGAACGCGATGACCCGGTCCTCGACGAACGCTCGACCGTCGATGTCGGCACTCTGAGGCGACGCCCACGCGCCGAGCTGGCTGGCACGCGGCCTCGACGCGAAGTACTCGTCGCTCTCGGCGTCGGCAACACGCTCGACGGTCGCTCGGAGCCGAACCTGGCGATGAAGATCGAGCCACGAGAACACCGCTGATGCGACCGGAGCGGCATCGAGCTGCCGACTCTTCGCGCTGTCGTAGTTGGTGAAGAAGCTCACGCCGTGAGCGTCGGCGGTGCGCACCAGCACGATCCGCGCGTCCGGGGCACCGTCGGCATCGATGGTGGCCACCGTCATCGCGTTCGGTTCGGCGACGCCTCCTTCGGATGCCTCGTCGTGCCATCGGTGCCACTGCGCCACCGGATCTGGGTCGACGTCACCGATGTCGAGGCCCGCTGTCTCATACTGAACGCGCCGACCCCACAACTCCGCACGCTTGTCGGGAGCAGCCCAGTCGGTCATCGCTTCACTCCGCCTTCGCTGCCGGCCGGGGTTCGATGCATTCGATGCCGCGCATGTACGGGCGCAGTGCGACGGGCACGGTGACCGAGCCGTCGGAGTTGCGATAGTTTTCGATGATCGCGGCCCAGACCCGCGGGACCGCCAACGCTGAACCGTTCAGTGTGTGCACGAACTCGGTTCCCTTGACCGGCTTGCCGTCGGCGTCGTGACGCTTGAAACGGACGTTGCCACGGCGGGCCTGGTAGTCGCCGAACCAACTGATCGAGGACACCTCGAGCCAGGCGTCGGCACCCGGTGCGTACACCTCGATGTCGAAGCTGCGGTGGTGGCTCTGTCCCATGTCGCCGGTGCAGATCTCGATGATCCGGTACGGCAGTGCGAGCCCCGCGATCGCCCGTTCTGCCCGTTCGACCATGTCGGTCAGCAACGCTGGGGCCTGCTCCGGCGTTGCGAACGCGAGGATCTCGACCTTGTCGAACTCGTGCGCCCGCAGCATACCACGCGTGTCGCGACCGGCCGAGCCCGCCTCGCGCCGGTACGACGCGCTGTGGGCCATCACCCGGATCGGCAGCACCGTGTCTTCGAGCGTCTCGTCGGCGTAGATCGACGTCAGCGGCACCTCGGCGGTGGGAATGCACCACAGATCGTCCCGTTCGATGGCGTACGCATCGTCGGCGAACTTCGGCAACTGACCCGTTGCGGTCAGCGTGGCGGTGCTCACCAACGACGGTGGGCGCACTTCCTCGTGCACGTCGGCGTTGAGGTCGAGGCCGTACTGGCACAGTGCACGTGCGAGGGTGGCCCCGGCGCCGCGTTGCATCGTGAACATCGCGCCGGAGATCTTGACGGCGCGTTCGTTGTCGAGAATGCCCAACGCCGTGGCGGTCTCCCAGTGCGGCACCCGGAGGTGGTCGGGGACCTGATCGAGCAGTCCGACCGGCCCGGTGACCAGCGGATTGTCGGAGTCGTCGGCGCCATCGGGAGCGTCGGGGTGTGGCAGGTTGGGGATGGCGAGCAACAGCTCGCGCAGCGCCGCGGCCGCCTCGTCGTGCTCGGTTGCCAGCGCTCGTTCCTCGTCACCGAGCTGCCTGCTCTCGGCCTGCAACGACTCGGCGGCTTCGACGTCGCCGTCGCGGCGGAGTCGTCCGACCTCCTTGGAGATGGTGTTCACTCGCGCCCGGATGGCGTCGCGCCGTCCGGTGATGTCGAGGAGGCGGGCATCGAGGCGAGCCGCCTCGTCGACCTCGTCGAGCACCGACGGACGTCCGCGGCGGGCGAGAGCCGCCTTGACGCCGGGAAGGTCGGTGCGCAGGAGCCGCTGGTCGATCACGCCAACGAACGCTACCGCTCGACGATCGACCGGTGTCGATCGGTTACGACGACCGCTCGCCGGGAGCGGGCACTTGGGCGAACGCTCGCTCGACGTCGGCGGTGGTCAGCAGGCGTTCCGAGTCGGTCGCGAGGTCACCGGTGAGCTCGGCATCGGGGATCGGGAACTCGCGTCGATAGCTGTCGTCGTTCTCCGCGTGGTAGTCACCGGCGAAGCGATTGAAGAAGAGGAAGATGATGATGGACCACAGGAAGATCCCGCCACCGGTCTTCATGATGGCCCCGGCGAGCTGCTGATCATGCTGGACCGACATCCCCCAGACCCGCACGGGGATGTCGTAGGTCTTGTACACCGCTCCATCGGCAAAGGTGAGCCAGGCTGCGGGAATCGTCGGCACCATCGACTGCAGGAACAGGTACACGCATTTGCCGAGCGGGCTGATCTGCAGCTCCGGGAACGGGCCGACCACCGGCATCCACATGAGCAGCGACGTGATCACGACGAGGAAGTGCAGCGAATAGTGCAGCGGCCCGTTGTCGACCGACGCAGTCACGACGAGGGGAATGTGGGTGATGATGATCGCGGCGTTGAACACCACCGCAGCGATCACGGGCTTGCACATGAAGGCGACGCCTCGGTAGAGCTTGCCGTCGCCGACCAGCACTCGCAGCAGCCATTGTGGCGTCGCCATCAGTACGAGCGGCGGCAGGAAGTAGCTCAGCATCATGTGCTGGAGCATGTGTGCGGAGTACAGGTACTCCTCGCCGATGTCGTGGATCGGCCAGTCGCTCGCCGCCCACAGCATCACCATCGCCCCGATGAAGCAGCCGATGTTGAATCGGGTCACCACCGGCGTTCCGGGTGCGACCGCCTTGGGGCCGATCACGCGCACCATGTAGATGTAGGCGCCGGTGAGGAACGCCACGAGCACCCAGACTTCCGGGTGCCACTGGTAGCGCCAGGGATCGAGGACTTGGGCGAGCATGGGGGCGCCCCTCCGAGGGGTCGGTCAGTCGATGAAGAAGTGGAACGTGGTGAGCACGATCGTGTACAGCACGATGGCGCCGAAGAGGCCGATGTAGAAGCTGAACTTGAACATCGCTGCATCGTGCTTGAGGTGCATGAAGTAGCTGACGACGACGAAGAACTTGACCGCCATCATGATCAACAGCGCCGGGATCAGGAACGAGCCGAGGCCGACCTCGGTCGAAGCAACCTCGAGCGCCGTGAGTACCGCCAGCAGGAGGGCGATGACGACGTACTGCTTGTCGGAGACCTCGTGGCTGTGGAGATCGTCGTGTTCCAACTGCGAGACCGGTTCGGTCGTGTCGGTGGCGTGGCTGTCGTTGTCGATGGTCATGTCAGGCCGGAATCAGGTAGACGAGGGTGAAGATGACGATCCAGACGACGTCGACGAAGTGCCAGTACAGCCCGATCATCTCGACGGTCTCGGCCTTGTCGCCGGCCACGCGCCCCTTGAGGAGCATCCCGACGAGCGACAGCAACATGACGATGCCGACCGCCACGTGGACACCGTGGAAGCCGGTGAGCGTGTAGAAGCTCGACGAGAACAGGCTCGTCGTGTACCCGAGGCCCTCACGGTAGAAGACCGTGAACTCGTAGACCTGGCCGGCGAGAAACAGCCCTCCGAGCAGTGCCGTGACCGTGAGCCAGAGCCGGGCGCCGCGCTCGTCCTTGCGTTTGGCAGCCGAGACGGCCAACACCATCGTGAGCGATGACATCAACAGCACGAAGCTGGTGGCCGACGTGAACGGGATGTCCCACAGCTGATCGGGGCCGATCGCGTCGCCCTGCCGGTTGCGGTAGAGCATGTAGGTCGAGATCAGACCGCCGAACAGCAGGCACTCAGAGCCGAGGAACAACCACATCGCCAGCTTCGTGTTCGACAGCCCGGTGGTGGTGTGATGCACGAGGCCGATGTGGTCCTGCCCATCGTCGTACCCCGCCGGGGTGACCTCGTTGTCGAGTTCCGACGTGGGCTCCGGTGTGACCGGTGGTTCGATCGTGGTCTCAGACATGCGCGAGTTCCTTGCTCGGCTCGCCACCGTCGGGCGACGGTGGATCGAAATCGGCATCACTTGCGGTCGGCGGCTCGAGCGCCCAGCCGAACAGCGCCAGGATGATGACTGCGGCGCCGGCGGCGAGCAGGAGCGTGCTGTAGATCACGCCGTACGCGAGGATCAAGATCCCGAACGCCAGGATGATCGGCCAGTACGACGGCGACGGCATGTGGATGTGTGCATCGGCGTGTGCCTCCTCCTCGGCGATGACCTCCTCAGCGGTGTGCACCTTGACGTAGTCGTGGTGACCGTCTTCGCCGACGTCGACGTACTTGCGGTGGAAGAACTCGTCGAGCGAGTGGACGGTGGGGGTCCTGTCGAAGTTGTGCTCCTTCGGCGGGCTCGTCGTGATCCACTCGAGGCTGCGCGCGTCCCACGGGTCGACGGGAGCCGGCGGGTTCTTGCGGCTGACCCACACGTTGACCAGGAAGAGCAACGCCCCGAGACCGAGCACGAAGGCACCGATCGATGCGACGAGGTTCCAGAACCCGAGGTTGAAGAAGCCTTCACCGGCGCGGTTCTCGGTCCACACGTACATGCGCCGCGGCTGACCCTGCAGTCCGATGATGTGCATCGGGCCGAACGTGAGGTTCAAGCCGATGATCATCAGCCAGAAGTTCCAACGACCCCAGGTCTCGTTCAGCATCTTGCCGAACACCTTCGGCCACCAGTAGTAGAGGCCGGCGAAGAACCCGAGTGCACCACCACCGAAGATCACGTAGTGGAAGTGGGCCACGATGTAGTAGGTGTCGGTCTGCTGGGTGTCCGATGGCGCAACGGCGTGAGTGACGCCCGACAGCCCGCCGATCAGGAACTGCGTGATGAGCCCGATCGCGAACAACATCGCCGTGGAGAACCACAACTTGCCGCCCCACATCGTGAGCGTCCAGTTGATCACCTTGACGCCGGTCGGGATGGCGATGGCCATCGTGGCAACGGAGAAGACCGCGACGGAGATCGGGCCGAGACCGGCAGCGAACATGTGGTGCGCCCACACGCCGAAGCCGACGAGGCCGATGGCGGCGCCCGAGAACACCACGAACGGGTAACCGAAGAGCGGCTTGCGTGAGAACGTCGGGAGGATCTCCGAAACGATGCCGAACGCGGGCAGGACGATGATGTACACCTCCGGGTGACCGAACAACCAGAAGAGGTGCTGCCACAGCAGCGGGTCGGCGCCGTCGGCCACCGAGAAGAAGGTGGCGTCGAAGTTCCGTTGGAACAGCAGCAAGAAGAGCGCCACGGTGATCACCGGGATGGCGAACAGCAACAGGAACTGCACGACGAGGGCCATCCACGTGAAGATCGGCATCCGCATCAGCGTCATGCCGGGTGCACGCATGTTGAGCGCGGTGACGATCAGGTTGATCGCACCGATCTGCGAAGCGACACCGGTCATCAACAGCCCGAGCACCCAGAAGTCGACGCCGTGGGTCGGTGAGAACGGCACCGAGCTGTTCGGGGCGTACATGAACCAGCCGCCGTCGGCGGCTCCCCCGAGAATCCACGAGGAGTTGATGAAGACGCCGCCGAACACGAAGATCCACAGGCTCAAGGCGTTGAGACGGGGGAAGGCCACGTCACGAGCGCCGACCTGCAGCGGGATCATGTAGTTCGCGAAGGCAGATGCCAGCGGCATGATGAACAAGAACACCATGGTGGTGGCGTGCATCGTGAACATCTGGTTGTACTTGTCGGCCGACAGGATCGTGCCGTTCGGCTGAGCAAGCTGCAGACGGATCAGCAGCGCCTCGGTACCGCCGACGAAGAAGAACGACATGGCGACGACGCCGTACATGATGCCGATCTTCTTGTGGTCGACCGTGAAGGCCCACGACCTCCAGCCCGTGGTCTGCACCGGGCGCCGGAAGTAGCCGTAGGACGACGTCGGCGTAACGACGCTGTCACCCGCACCGGCGAGTGCCGGGCTGTCGGTGGGCCGTTCGATGATTGCCATGAGTTATCGAGTTCCCATCACTTGCGTTCGAGCAGGTAGGCGACGAGCTCGTCGATCTGATCCTCGCTGAGGGCCAGGTTCGGCATGCCGCGGACCAGACCGTCGGTCTCGCCGAGTTCGTCGGGGTTGGCGTACATGGGCTTCTTGGCCGGCGCGTTGCGGAGCCACTCACGCAGATCGACCGAGTTCAAGCAGTCCTCGCTGACACCGGCGAGGTACTTCTCGCCGAACGTGTCCGGGTCGGAGTCCCACACGTTCGCACGACACTCCTCGGTGAGCAGGTCGAAGGTGGCTCCCGCAAACGTATTGCGCGTCATCAGCCACGACAGGTTCGGAGCGGCACCGGAGTACACCTGGAGATCGGGCCGCGCGATGATGGGCTGGCCGTCGGCGTCCTCGAGTCCGTTGACCTGGTGGCAGCGCGAGCACTGCGCGATGAATGTGCTTTCGCCGGCGGCGGCGATGCTCTCGGGGTCGACGGGCGCCTCGTACGGGGCGAGCTGCTGCGCCTTCCACGTCTCGAAGTCCTCGGCGGTGAGCGCGATGACCTCCATGCGCATGTTGGCGTGCGAGAGGCCGCAGAACTCGGTGCACTGACCGGCGTAGATGCCCGGCTCATCAGCTTGGAGGCGCACGGTGTGGACTCGGCCCGGGACCATGTCCTTCTTGCCGTTGAGGCGCGGGATCCACCACGAGTGGATCACGTCGCGGCTGGTGCCGCGCACCAGGACCGGCGTGTTGATCGGGATGATCATCTGACCGGACGTGACGATCGGCTCGGCGATACCGCCGCAGCCGTCCTGCTGGGCGTAGTCGACTTCCCACCACCACTGCTGGCCGGTGACGTTGATGATGCACTCGGTGTCGTCGGTCTCGCTGAGCGCCATCAGCGTGCTCACCGACGGGATGGCGATGCCGATCAGGATCAACGCGGGGATGATCGTGAGGGTGATCTCGAGGGCCGGCTTGCCGTGGGTCTGCTCGGGGATCGCTTGCCCACGATCGCGGAACCGGATCACGACGTACCCGATGACGCCCAACACGATCAGGCCGACGACGCCGGCGATCGCGAACACCGGCCACTGCAGGTCCTGGATCATCTGGGCGTTGGGCCCGGCTGGATCCCACGTGTCCTGCGGCGCGTCCTCGGCGCAGCCTGCGACGAGCGCGCCGAGACCGGCGACCAGTGCGATCTTCGCTCGGCGACTCATGGTCCTGAAGGTACTCGCGGATGTCAACGGATGCCTTTTCAGTGGAGAGTTGGTCATGGAACGATCAGGTCCAGCCGGGCGGACTCGACACCGGGCACGAAGAAGAAGTAGCCGTCGGTGGCGGCGAAGCTCGGCGCACCGATCTTGAGCGTGATGTTCTGGCTACCGCCGGGCTCGACGAGCGTAGTGCACTTGAGCAGGGGGCCTTCGTCCTCCGCGGCCTCGGCCGGCGGGACGGTGAGGTCGACCGACAAGCGACGGTCCTCGTCGGAGTCGTTGATGAAGATGACGTTGTTGGGGTTCGAGCGGGGCAGGGTGAGTGCGTCGGTGCCCGACTCGAGCGGACCGACGACGGTGACGGTGAGAGATCCGGCCTCGTCGAGCGTGATCTTCGCAGCCACGGCGGCCGACGCAGCCACCGACTGGGATGCGTCGTGGTCGGCTTCGAACTCCTCGGGGCTGAGGCAGATCTCCTCGCCTTCCTCGGTGAGGCCTTCGGTGGTTTCGTGTTCGTGGATCTCGCGCTCGCCGTCGAGGCCGGCTGCTGCGCCGCCGGCGATGAGGGCCAACACACCGATGGCGATCACCCCGAACGCCGCCTGCGACTTACGACCGGGGCGATAGGCGAGCAGGAAGGCCACCGTGAGGATCGAGCGCGCCGAGCACCGCGAAGGCGATCACGGTGTTGGTCTTCGACAGCCACAGCATGATGCGGCTGAACGCGTACACGATGATGCCGATTCCGATCGCGGCGGCCAACGGGAACTCGAGCGGGTTGGCGATGCGGCTGCGAACCTCGGCGTTGTAGCTGGCGTCGGCCGACGCCCGCTCGGCCCACGCCTCGGCGGTCCATTCCGCGCCGGCGGCGAGCAACAGGATCACGCCGACGATGAACACGGCCTGATAGGTGACGAGCCCGACGGTGAACACGGCGGCGCCGAGCGCGAACGCCATCGGCCAGATGCTGTTGGCAGGGGGCCGCGCGGCCGCGGGTGCGGTCTCGACCGACGAGATCTCGTCATCCCAGATGTTGGAGTCGCGGGTGTGGATGTTGATGCCGGCGAGGAACGCGAGCGCGACCGCTGCCGAGGCGAGACCGACCGTGCCCATCACGCCGTCCTGGGCCACGCCGTAGACGATCGCCGAGATCGCCGCGAGAACCGAAGCGCCGATGAGGAATTTGGAACCGGTGGTGAACATTCAGTCGCTCACTTGGTGACGTAGACGAGGAACCAGATGGCGGCGTAGATCGCCGCCATCGCGTACCAGTAGATGGCGTGGGAGACAAGGACTTCCTGATCGCCGGAACGACCGCCGACGAAGCGGAAGGCGGTGACGACGGTGAACAGGATGCCGACGATCATCAGCACCATGAACATGCCGGTGATCGCGTAGAACATCGCTGCGTACGTGCCGTCGGCGACACCGAGACCCATGCGGTGGTAGACGAAGGCTTGGGCGTTGATCACGAGTAGTGCGACCAGTGCGGTGCAGCCGAGTGCGAGCACGGTGTGCGGGCGGTCGTTGCGCTTCGCGCTCCAGGCCGCCCACTGGCCGAACACGCAGATGCCGATGAACGACAAGAGCATGACGTTGGTGGGCACCTCGGGAATGGTCGTACCGTCGGGAACCCAGGTACCGGTCGAGTCGATCGCCTCGCGTCGCTGGAGCGCCCAGACGGCGAGCATGCTCCCGGTGAGCATCAACATCGCCACGACGGCGAGCGATGCGCCGACGAGCATCTGGCGTTGTGGCGCCGGAGCGGGGGCTGCGGGCAGTGCGTGCATCAGGCGTTGCTCCCGTCGTTGGACGCCAGGGCGGACTTGAGGTCGAGCAGTGGTTCCGCAGAGTGCACCACAGGCACGTCGACGAAGTTGTCGCGAGGCGCCGGTGACGTGGTGGCCCATTCGAGCGTTTGGGCGTCCCACGGGTCATCGCCGACCGACTCGTCGTGGCGTGTCGACATCAACATCAGGCCGACGAAACCGAGCACCGTGAGCGCCATGAGCGCATGGCCGACGAGGGCGATGATGTTCCAGATCTGAAGGTCGTCGTCGATGTACGAGATACCGGCGGGCTGATTCAGGAACCCGGCGATGTACATCGGGAACGCTGCGAGCATCGTGCCCGTCACGCCGAGCAGTGCAAGCGGCAGCACCTTGCCGGAATCGATCGTGGCTCCCCAGAGCTTGGGTGCCCAGTGGATCGTGGCGCCCATCACGGCGAGCACGGCTCCGTAGACGACGTAGATCAGGGTCGCTTCTTCGAACACGGTGCCCTGGAGGTCGAGGTCGTCAGCGGCGTGGAGCAGGTTGCCGAGCATGCCGACCAGGATCATCGCGAAGCCGAAGAATGCGAACACGATGCCCGGGCTGAAGTGGAAGCGGCCGTCGCCGGGGCGGGCGGTCTGCAGCACGACCATCAGCACGATGAGCATGCCGAGCACGGGCAGCACGTTGAAGAGCAGGAACGGGACGAGGTCGCGGACCTTGGTCTCGAGGTCGTCGACGTTGAGGGAGCTTCCGGCCCACGGGAGGTTCTGGATGTTCTGCTGCGTGACACCGGCGAGCGCGGCCATGCCGATCAGCGCCAACCCGCCGAACATCGCACCTCGCGCGGGCATCCGGCGGCCGAACACCACCGGCGTCAGTTCGGCGAGCATGCCGACGGCCGGGATGGCGAACAGGAACGTGACCGGCTGCGTGACGATCCAGCCGACCCACACGAAGATGCCCTCGTTGCCGCCGAAGCCGGTGCGGGCGTTGCGGTGGTCGAGGAACAGGTAGGCGAGCGTGCCGACCAGCACCGGCATCACGAGGATCACGCCGAGCGAGAACACCAGCGCCGACCACGAGAACGGTGGGATCCGGCGCATCGTCATCCCCGGCGCCCGGGTGGTGAGCAGGCTCGTCGCCACGGCTCCGGCGGTGGCGGTGAGACCGATCGCCATCAGTCCGATCCCGACGATGAACAGGTCGACCGCGTTGGCGTCACCGCCGAGCGTGCCGCCGTTGTTGACGAGAGCGACCGTGGTGAGGACCGCACCGCCGAACCACATCCAGAAACCGCTGGACGCGAGCCGGGGGAAGGCGATCGAACGGGCACCGAGCTGCAACGGGACGGCGTAGACGCAGGCGGCCATCACGAGCGGCAGGAGCGTTGCGAAGACGAGTCCGACGTGTTGGGCGTCGACGATCTGCGGGAGCACCTCGGCGTCGAGCACGATGTCGACGCCGTCGAGTCGCTCGATGGCGATCAGCAGGTTGATCGCGACGGTGACGATCAGGCCGAGTATCCCGCCGGCGAGATACAGCCGCCCGGTGACCTTGTGGTCGGTGGACGTGAAGATGCCCGCGACCGCGCCGAGTGCACTCGCGGTGTCGGCGTCGCGGTCGCTCACGGCAACCGCTTCGGGACTCGATTCGATGGTGGTCATACGGGGTGGTGTCTCACTTGTCTGTGGCCCCCTGTCGGCAGCGGGCAACTCGAAACGTGGCAGGGCACAACAGCGCCGAGACTACTTGGAAGGAGTCCGTGCGCCCGAAATCCTCGCGAATCAGCGGTGTGGCAAACGAGGTCACCAGCCGTTGCGGACGAGGACGTCGAGGGTCATCGCACCGAACAGCACGGTGACGTAGGTGATCGAGAAGCCGAACAGCCGCATGCTGTTGGCCGAGGTGGGGTGCCGTTTGAGCGCGAGGGTGCCACCGAGGAAGATCGCGCCGAGCACCACTGCGGTGATGCCGTAGATCCAGCCGAGGCCGGCAACCGGGATCAGCACGAGGGTGGTGATGACGAGGGCGACGGTGTACCAGATCATCTGGCGCACGGCGACCTCGATCGGCACGACAGAGGGCAGCATCGGCACGTCGGCGGCGCGATAGTCGTCGGCATACTTCACCGCGAGCGCCCAGAAGTGCGGTGGCGTCCACAGGAACATGGCGATGAACAGCACGATCGGCGTCCACGCCAGAGAGTCCTGGACCGCTGCCCAGCCAACGAGGACGGGCATGGCACCAGCAGCGCCGCCGATCACGATGTTCTGGCGGCTGGTGCGCTTGAGCCACAGGGTGTACACCCCGATGTAGAAGGAAGCGGCGCCGAACGCCAAGACCGCCGACAACAGGTTGGCGCCCGCCCAGAGCACGGCGAAGGCGAGCACTTGCAGGGTGATCGCGAAGATCAGGGCGTTGCGCGGCTCGATCACGCCGGTGACCAGTGGACGCCCCTGGGTGCGCACCATCAGTGCATCGATGTCGCGGTCGACGTACATGTTGACGGCGTTTGCGCTGCCCGCGGACAGCGTGCCGCCGAGGAGGGTGATGCCGACGAGCGACCAGGCCGGCCATCCGCCCTCGGCGAGCACCATCGTGGGCACGGTGGTGATCAGCAGCAGCTCGATGATGCGCGGTTTTGTCAGCGCGATGTACGCACCGACGACTGTGGTGGGGGTGCGGCGGCTGCCGTGGGCGACCCCGCCGGGCGCCAGCCGGGACGGTACGAGGGGGCGACTGCCGACGGACATGACCGCCACATGGTACCGGCCACCCCCGCCGCCAGGCCAACGCCAACTCCGCGTTCTACGTCGGTCCTCCCCGGCCCCGTCCCCACCCGGACCCAGTCCTCCCCGGCCCCGTCCCCGGTAGGACCGATCCATCGCGCGCTTCGGGTGCGGTGGACGAGTGGCAGCGGCACACTGGTGCGGTGCCGACCACGCTGGAACCCACGGAGGTGATGGAGCCGGACCTCGACGACGCCGTCGCCGTCGATCGTCCGTGGGTGGTGCTCGTGTGGAACGACCCGGTGAACCTGATGAGCTACGTCACCTATGTGTTCCAGAAGCTGTTCGGCTACTCGCTCGAGAAGGCCACCGAACTGATGCTCGACGTGCACGAAAAGGGCCGGGCCGTCGTGGCATCGTGCGGCCGCGAGGAAGCCGAGATGCACGTGTTCCGACTGCACGAGCACAGCCTTTGGGCCACCATGGAGCACGATGGCCCTTCGTCGTAAGTTCGTCGCTCCGGTCGAAGCGGTCCGCGGCGGATGGCGCATCAACCTCGACGACGAGGAGCGCAATCTGTTGCTGCGGTTGATGGCCGAATTGCGGGCGTTGATCACCGGCCCGGCCGACAACGAGTTGCTCCAACGTCTGTTCCCGGTCGCCTATCCCGACGACGAGGAGAAGGAAGCCGAATACCAGCGCCTGATGCGCGAAGAGTTGGTGGCCAGCAGGCTGTCGGCAATCGAGTCGGTGAGCCGTACCGTCGAGCCGGCGAACGCGAAGGCCCTGCTCGACGAAGGCGAGACCATCGCGTTCATGCAGTCGATCAACGCGATCCGCCTCGTACTCGGCTCGATGCTCGGCATCACCGACGACGAGTCCGCGGACGCGGCCGACGACGCCGACTCCCCCGAGCATCACCTCTACGACTTCCTGAGCTGGCTGCTCGACTGGACCGTGCGATCCCTCTCACCCACGTAGCCGCCCACGGACGCACCCCCCACCACCCGCGCTGCGATGAGCGAACCGACCGGGTACAGCGGTTTCGCTCATCGCACACCACGTACACGACCCCGCGATGAGCGAACCGACCGGATACAGCGGTTTCGCTCATCGCACACTCGGGTTCCTCCGGGGCCTCGTTCCGCTTTCGGGCTCGCGGGACCCACTGCCTGGACATGGTTCGATCGGCCGACAGGGAACCCCGCGTCACACGCGCGTTAAGGTGCTCGCACGATGTCGGCGGGGACATCACGCGGGAAGAGGAGATGCGGTTGGCGGTACCACTGTTTCCCGATCGGGCAGACGTCCGATCGAACACAACGCGCTGGTCGACCGACGCGATCGCGACGCGGCGCCCGGCGCTGATCGTCGGCGCCACGATCGGGACCATCGCGCTGGCCGTCGCGGTAGTGGTTGGCGCGGTGCCTGCTGCGGCGGCGATCGGCGTCGCACTCCTGATTCCAGCGGCGGTGGTCGACGTCGAACAACGGCGGCTGCCCGACGCCTGGGTGGTGGCGGCGATGGGCGGGCTGATCACGACGCTCGCCGTGGGCGCGGCCATCCGCGGCACGAACGTCACCGGCGCGGAACTCAACGACGTCGTCGGCGGCGCGATCACGATGGCGATTCCGATCCTCACACTGCATCTTGTGTCACCTGCAGCGATGGGGTTCGGCGACGTCAAGGCGTCCGTTGTCCTCGGCGCCGCCGTCGGCACGATCGACTGGCGACTCGGGGCCGTGGCCCTGTGCGTCGCGGCGGCGGTCGGCGCTACGACCGGGCTCGTGACCCGGCGACGCACGATTCCCTTCGGCCCGTTCCTCGTGTTCGGTGCTTGGCTCGCACTGCTCGGCCATGAGCCGATCCTCGAAACCATCTTCATCGCACGAGGCACCGCGTGACCGCCGCCCGCCCGACGGAAGGCGCCGCATCGACCTCAGGTCGTGGGTTCCAACCGGCGTCCCGACGACGCAATCGGATCGCTGCCGGCGTGGCTCTCGCAGCAATCGCCATCGGTGGAAACCTGTGGGTGTACTCCACGCTGGACTCCGCGACGCCCGCTGTACAAGCGGTCCGCGACATCCCCGCCGGCGAACAGATCACCGGCGACATGCTGCGCACCGTCGACGTCGACGTCGACTCGACCGTGAACGTCATCGCCGGCGATCAGCTCGACTCAATGATCGGCAGCTACGCGAAGGTGCGCCTCGTCTCCGGTTCGCTGGTCACCGCCGAGGCGATCCAAGCGACCCCGCTCGTCACACCGGGAATGTCGGTCGTCGCGATCCAGGTCGCCCACGGCTCGCTGCCGATCGGCTTGCGCGAGCGGGTCCCCGTGCAGTTGGTGGTGCCCCTCGATCGGTCGAGCACCGACGCTGGCGTCACCTCGATCGCCGGACGGGTCGTCGGGTTGCCGACCGACACGTCCTCGGCCCTCGGGCTGCAGTCGCTGTCGGTCGAGGTCGCCAGGGCCGACGCCGCCACCGTTGCCGCGGCCGATGACGTTCGGGTCGTGCTCGTCGAACCGTCGGAGGATCCGGCTGTGACGCCCAGTGCAGCGAACGCGGACGGCGAGCCGTGAGCGTGGTCGCCGTGGCCGGTGATGCGACGACCACCACAACGTTGGCGATCGCCGCGGGATGGTCGGTCGGTGCCGGCGACGATGTCGTCGTGCTCGAGGCGGACCCGGGCGGCGGGTCGCTGACCGGGTGGCTCGATGTGCCTGCGCAGCCGTCGCTCGCCACGATCGTCGCCAACACCGGCAACGACTCCACACGCGGTCACCAGTCGGTGCTCGACACGGTGGAGGCAATGACCCGTCGAAGCGAGTCGGGGATCCGGTTCGTCGCCACAGCGGTTCGAGCCCGCGCCGCCCACCGAGCCATCGACGAAGCCGCACTCGCCATCCTGCCGGCACTCGCCGCGTCGCCGTTGCCGGTGTTGGCCGACGTCGGCGGATTTCGGCCAGGACAGGCGCTGTCGCCGGCGCTGCGTGTCGCCGACGTGGTGGTGATCGTGCACCGTCAGGCGTCGGCATCGGCTGCTGCGGCCACCGTGCGCATCGAGCGTCTCGTCGAGACGATCGAGGACCTCGCCCATCTCGACGCCACGCTCGTCCTCGCGGTCATCGGGCGGTCGCCGTTCGATCCCGCCGAGATCGGAGCGTTCGTCGACCAGGCGGTGCCCGACACCGTTCGCCACACCGTCTCACTCGCCGACGACCCGCTCGCGGCCGCCACTCTCGCGGGTCGTGCCGGGGTATCGGCCAAGCGACTCCAGCGACTGCCGCTGATGCGCGACGCCGCGCGATTGGCGCAGGACCTCGCTGATCAACGCCCCCTCACCTCGACGCCAATCAACGACGAGGATGCTTCGCCGTGACGACGCGCGTCGGCAGCCCGACCGACGATCTCGATCAGGCGGTCACGCTCGTCACCGACCGGGTCGCTGACCGGCTGATCGAGGCGATCGAGCACGACGACGACGCCCGGAGTTCGTCGAGGACGACGGGCGTCGCTCTGGCGGGTGACGAGCGACGTCAGCAGTTGCTGGTCGGAGCGTGGATCAGCGACGAGGTCACGACGGTCAACGAGGCTCGACTGCAGCGCGGGGCCCGACCGTTCGCGCAACACGAAGAACATCACGTGCGGGCGCGGGTCGTCGCCGAACTCACCGGCGCCGGCCCGCTCGAGCCGTACCTGAGCGACCCGATGGTCGAGGAGGTCGACGTCAACAGCCCCAACTCGACGTGGGTCACCTACACCGACGGTCGCAAGGTCGACGTCGGGCGCCTGTGGGCATCGGCGGCCGAATTGACGTCGTTCCAGAAGCGGATGGCGCTGCGGATGACCGGCACCGGCGAGGGTCGCCTCGACACGTCGTCACCGATGCTCACCCTGCAGTCACGTGACGGTGCCCGCATCGTGATGGTGCTCGGAGGCAGCGACGAGCACGGCGTCTCGACCCACCCCCGTATGGCGATCCGCCAATTCGTCATCCAACAGGTCGGCCTCACCGGCCTCGCCGACCTCGGGTTGTTCCCGCACCCGCTCGTCGCCAAGTTGCGTGCGCTGGTGCGGTGTGGATTCACCATCCTGGTGTCCGGGCCGCCCGGTGCCGGCAAGACGACGCTGTTGACCGAACTGCTCGGCGAGGTGTCGCCGCTCGAACGGATCATCACCGTCGAGAAGAACCTGCTCGAGCTGCGACTCGAGGACGATCCCCGCCACCCCGACGCTCCCGCGCTGTTCACCCGCCATGCCAACGCGGAGGGCGAGGGTGAGATCACGACGCGCCAACTCGTCGAGTTGACGCGTCGACTCAACCCCGACCGGGTGGTGGTCGGCGAACTCGTCGAGGACGAGGCGCTCGACATGCTCGATGTGGCGTCGATGTGCAAGCGCGGGTCATTGGCGACGATTCACGCGCACACCGCCGACATCGTGTTGCAGCGCCTCGCCTACTACGTGTCGAAATCGAACACGAGCCTGCCCGAGTTCGCCGTCAACTCTCTCATCGCCCAGACAGTGGACTTCGTGGTCCACATCGACCTGGTCCGCAACGCGATCGAGGATCAAAGCGCCGTGCGTCGCGTGACGTCGATCATCGAGGTCGGCGGGCTCGGCGAGGCGGGCGGCGTGTCGAGCACCGAGGTGTGGGCGATCGACGACCGCGACGAACTCGTCCAAGTGGCGCCGCTGTCACAACGGCATCTGAGCCGCCTGCGCCTCGCCGGCTACCCCGCCGATCTGTTCGCGGTGGAGGGTGAGCCGCGGTGAGCGTCGAGATCGCTCTCCTCGTGATGTCGACGATCGTCGCCGTTCTGGCCGTGCTCGTGTTCGGGGCCGGCGACGACATCGCGCCGCGGCCACGAGCGAACGTTCGCCCTGGCATGTGGGTGCGGCTCGCCGGTGCCGGCGCCGCTGCGCTGGCGGTGGTGGCCGCGTCGGGTTGGCTGCTGGCGGCGGTGATCGTCGGCGTCGGAGCGTGGTTCGCGATCGGCGCGTGGCAGCAGCGCGACGCGGGCGGAGTCAGCGATCTCCAGCGCATCGACGCGCTCGCGTCGTGGATCGAGAACCTGCGCGACGTGTTGATCGCCGGCGACCAACCGGTCGGCGCGATCAACGCGACGGTGACGACGTGCCCCGCAGCGATCAAGCCCCAGGTGCGTCGGTTGGCAGCCGGGCTCGGGCGGCAGGATCCGGCGATCGTGTTCCGGCGCTTCGCCGACGACATCGACGATCCGCTCGGCGACCTCGTCGCGGCAGGTCTGCTGATCGCTGTGCAGCGCGGCGCCCGCACCGCGGCAGTGCTCGGTTCTCTCGCGGAGCAGGCTCGTCGGCAGTCGGATCGGCGCCGGCTCGTCGAGGCCGAACGGGCCCCGATTCAACGCGAGGTCACGCTGCTGACGGTGATCATGGGGTCGCTCGTCGTGGGGCTGCTGGTCTTCGGACGGGCGGAGTACCTCGAGCCCTACGACACCGCCGCTGGCCAGCTGTTCCTCGGGGTCGTGCTGGCGATCTATGCAGTGCTGCTGATGCGAGTGCAACGGCTCGCACGGTTCCCACGACCCAGTCGATTCCTCACCGCGGGAACCGCCGACTCGCAACGTGGCGGTGCTCGATGAGGCCGGCCGGGACACTCGTGCTGTGCAGCATCGTGTTCTGCGCGGGGACATGGATGGTGCTCACAGGTTGGCGCCAGCCTCGTCCCAGCCTCGCCCGCGCGATGGATCACCTGCGTCGCCCGAACTCGATCACGACCCCGTCGATGCCGGATGCGGCAGGTGTGATCACGACCCTCGGTGCGTTCGTCGAGCACCGTGGCGCGTCGACCTGGACGCGCGGCTGGACCCAACCGTTGCGGCTCGTCGGTCGCCGGGTCGAGACCCACGTCGGCTACCTCGTGCTCGCGGCGCTCGGTGGACTGGTGATCCCGGCGTTCATGCTCGGGTTGCTCCAGGCGGTCGGTGTCGTGTCGCTCGGCGTCTGGATCCCCGCCGCGCTCTCGGTCGCCTGCGCGACCGTGGCACCGCTGCTGGTGCACTCCACCACGATGGCGGCGGCCGCCGAGGTGGCGGTCGACCTGCGCCACCAGCTCGGCGCCTACCTCGACATGGTGACGATGCTGCTGGCCGGCAACACCGGCTACGAAGGTGCACTCGACCAGGCGGCAAGAGCCGGCGACGGGCTGCTGTTCCGCGAGCTCCGGCGTGCGATGCGCGAAGCGGGCGCCACCGGTCAGAGCCTGGTGCGCGCGCTCGAATGGGTCGCCGACGACTACGGCATCGTCGAACTCGAACAGGTCGCGGCGACCGCCACGCTGTCGGCCGCCGAGGGCGCGCCGGTGGCCCGGAGCCTGGCAGCGAAGTGCGCCACGTTGCGCTCGACGCTCGCCGCCGAGCAGGAGGCCGACGCCCGCGTGCGCAACGACAAGGTCACCCCTCCCCTCGTCGCCATGGCGCTGCTGTTCATGGCCCTGATCATCTATCCCGCCCTCAACCTCAATTGACCGCACCACGACCAACTCCATCCGAGAGGAACCGAAAATGCACGATCCGATGTTGCTGCTGACCAGCGTGATCGCCGTTGTCACCCGATCGCTCGGCGTGCGCCCGACAAGCGAACCGAACGCCGACCGGGGTGCTGTCTCGATCGAGCAGGTGCTCTGGTATGCGGCTGCCGCCATCAGCGTCGCGGTCGTGGCAGCGATCATCTGGAGCCAGATCCGCGACACGGCGAGCACGCCGGTCCAGTCGCCCTCGGCCCCCTGACGTCGGGTCGGACGGTCCGATGCCCACAACCGCGAAGCGCGAGAGTGTCTCGGCGCGGCGGCTGCGCGGGGATCAAGGTGCTGCCACATCGCTGGCGGTGGCGCTGCTCACCCCGATGTTCGTGTTCCTCGCGTTCGCCGCGTTCCAGGCGGCGTTGTGGACCCACGCCCGGACCGAAGCGCGCGTCGTCGCTCGCGACACCGCGGCGTTGGTCGCCCGCTCCAGTGTCGCCGCCGGTGACGCGCAGGCGTCGGCCACGGCGATCCTCGAGGCCGACACCGACCTGCGCAACGTCACGGTGAGCGTCGTCTCGACCGGTGGCGTGGTGACCGTCACCATCACCGGCGACGCTCCGGGCATCATCCGAGGCACCACGAACGGTGTCGCCGTCACCTCCGCGGTGCCGATCGAGGAGATCACCCCGTGATCCGGCGCCTCCGCACCGACCACGGTTCATCCGACGCGCTGGGCCTCGCGTTGCTGACACCGGCGGCGATCGGACTCGCGGTCGTGATCGTGTTCCTCGGTCGGGGCGTCGACAGCCGCGCCACGGTTCAGAGCGCCGCCGAGTCAGCCGCGCAAGCGGCGGCCCAGGAACGGTCGGGTGCCGCAGCGGTGGCGGCCGCGGAGGAGGTCGGGCGGGCGATGCTCGTCGATCCGTCGTCGTGCTCGGCCCCGCACGTGGCGGTCGATCTGTCAGACTTCCGGCCGGGTGGACAAGTGGCCGTGACCGTGTCGTGCACGGTCTCTGCCGAGGGCCTCGAGTTGATCGACCCGCCGTCGACCCGTCCGAACACCGCGACCGCCTTCGCCAGGATCGATCCGCTCCGAGCGACCGACGAGGCGCCATGACGCCAGGGGGTTGCCGTGGACGAGGCGAGCGCGGAGCCGGGCTGGTCGCCGGAATCGCCTTGATCTTCGCGTTCACGTTCCTGGGCCTGGTGTGGCTGGCGCGCGATGTCGACCGGGGTGTGTCGAACCGGTCGGCGGCGCAATCGATCGCGTTCCAGGCGGCCCGGTCGGGAGCGCAAGCGGCGGGGTTGACCGATCTTCGGTCGGGCATCGAGGCGATCGACCCCGCCGCCGCGCGGGGTGCCGCCACCGAGACGGCCGGCGCACTGTTCGCGTCGTACGGGGTCGACGGCAGCGTCACATCAGTCGAGGTGGCCGCCGACAGCGTGTCGGTGACGGTCTCGATCGTCGACGATGGGCACACGGTCACCGGTGCCGGCACCGTGCGAGCGGAGCGGGCGCCGTGATCGGCGTTTCCCTTCCGGCGGCGTCGGGTCCCACTGTTCGGGTGGCGGGCGCCGACCACACCGAACCGAATAGACGGGAGGGAACGTGAGCGAACGCGATCCGCATCACTGGTCCAGGTTCGCCGCGTCCGCTGTGGCGCTGGTCGGTCTCGTCGTCGTCGTGCCGATCGGGCTCATCGCCGTCGCCCGGTCACGGTTCGGGTCTGCCAACCCACTCACCGGCGCGGATCCGCCGTGGGAGTGGGGTTCGCGTGCCGTCGGCGACGCACTGTCGGGGCCGATCGCCGACGACACGGTGATCGACGGCATCATCCGGCTGAGCCTGTGCGTGGTGTGGGTGGCACTGGCGGTGATCCTGGTGACGACGGCGATCGAGGTCGTGCACGCGGTTCGCCACCACGGTCTGTCGTTCCCGGACGTGCGAGGGATCGGCTGGGCGCAGTCGATTGCCCGGTTCGTCGCCATCGGGCTCGTCGCCGTGCTGCCGAGTATGACGCCCGCGACATCGCTGGCCTCGACCCTCAGCGCCCGGGCGGTACCGATCGCGTCGTTCGCCAATCCGGTGGTCGCGCCGACACCAGGCTCGCCGAGCACGTCGGACGTCGCGGTCGCCTGGGCGACTCAAGCGCCGAGCCAGGTGACCGGCGCCGTGCACGTGGTCGTGGCGGGTGAGTCGATCTACTCGATCGCCGTCGACCTGGCAGCGGGCGATTCGGGGCGGGTGCTGGAGATCGCCGATGCGATCATCGACGCGAACCTCGGCGCAGCGATGCCCGGCGGCCAGCGCTTCACCAACCCCGCCTACATCGAGACCGGCTGGACCCTGCAACTTCCCGCCGACGTCGCTCCGGCCGATCCAGTCGCCGCCACCCCGCCGGAGGTCGAGACCGATGTCGCGTCCATCTACACCGTCGAGCGCGGTGACACGCTGTGGGACATCGCCGACGAGCAACTCGGCAACCCGACCGCGTGGCCCGAGATCTGGGAACGCAACGCCGGAGACGACATGGGCGGTGGTCGAACGTTCGACGACCCGAACCTGATCCTGCCCGGCTGGGAGCTGGAGTTGGCCGACGCCGAGGTTGGTCCCGAGGCCACCGCTGAAGCCGCGGTCGTCGCGGACCCAGAGGTGAACGAGCCAGCGGGCGGGGAGGTGGGATCAGCCGGCGATGTTGCCTCTCCAATCCCCGAAACGAATGCCGAATCTCCGGTGGTCACGACGGAGTTGTCCACCGTCGAGTCCACACCGATCGAGTCGGCGACGACCCTGCCAGCCGATGATCCCACCGTCGATGGCCCACTCCCCCTCACTCCGACACCAGCATCGACCACGCCGTCGGCGACCACCACCACGACCGACGTTCCACCCGCCGATCCGTCCGGCAGCCCTGCGGCGGACCCGCCTGCGGACGCGCCGGCACCGGAGGCACCGTCGCCGATCCGGCTCGAACACGCGGCGCTGTTGGCCGCCGGTGTGTTGGCGCTCGTCGGAGTCCGACGGCGCCAACGCCTGCGTGCGGCGTTGCCACGCCACCGGGTGCCGGAGCCGCGCGAAGACGTCGCGCTCACCGAACGCAAGTTGCGCACCATCGATGCCGGCGAGCGGGTGCTGCGTGCCGATGTGGCATGCCGTGCGGCGGCCAGGTCGCTGATCGACACCGGCAGCCAGATCGGCTGGATCGAGGTGTCGCCCGACGGCGATCTCGATCTCCGCTTGACGACCCCCGCGTCGCTTCCCTTGCCGTGGACCGGGGACGGCCAATCGTGGCGGCTCGGCGCGGAGGTGCCGATCGAAATCCTGGGCGAGGATGCCCGCCAGGTCGGCCAGCCATGTGTGGCGCTCGTGCAGCTCGGCGTCACGGCGGCCGGCAACGAACTGCTCGTCGACCTCGAAGCGTGCGGCGTGCTCGCCGTCGTCGCCCGGGCCGATCAGGCCGACGAAGTCGTCACGGCCGTCGCGACGGCCTTGGCGTCGTCAGTGTTCGCCGAGGTCGCCCACCTCGTCGCGGTGTCGCTTCCCGAAGCTGCGTTGTTGAACCATCGGAGTGCGCATCGCACCGGCTCGGCCGATGCCGCGGTCGAGCTGGCCTGTTCGTTGGTCGGCACGACGGCCGTGAACGAGCGGTCGGCGTTCGAGCTGCGATCGCTGCGGACGGGCGGCGAGATGTGGGAGCCCGCCGTCGTGCTGCTCGGCTCGGCCGACGACGGCGCCGACGTGTGCGGTCACGGTGGCCTTCCCGCAGCGGGACACGGCGTGGCGGTGGTGGTCGCCGACGAGTTCCTGCACGTTCCAGCCGCCCCCGCCAAGCTCGTCGCTCGTTCCGACGGTTGGAGCTTCGACGCATTCGGCACCTCGATCGAGCTGACACCCGTCGGCGTGAGCGCATCGGACCTCGAGGGGATCAACGAATTGCTGGTCGATGCCGACCGGGAGTTGGAGCCACTCGATCCTGTGGTCCAGTTGCAGTGGGCCGACGACCGGAGTGAGGGCAGCGAGGTCGACGCGAAACCTGCTCCGACCGCGCCGTTCGAGCCGCGACCGTACGAGATCGTCGTCGGTCTGCTCGGAGGGGTCGAGGTGCATGCCCGCACGGGCGAGGCGGGCAGCTTCGAGCGATCGAAGACCGTCGAGCTGATCGCCTGGCTCACGACCCACCGCGATCGGGCCACGCGCACCGGAGCACGCACCGCGCTGTGGGATCTCGACGTTCGTGACGCGACGTTCGCCAACGTGGTGTCCGAGGCGCGGCGATCGCTCGCCCGGCTGGTTCCGACGCCGGATGGCGAGGAGTGGGTGGCGCGCACGCTGACCCAGCAACTCCCGATTCACGATCTGGTGGTCACCGACGCCGACCTGGTCGAGGACCGTCTCGCCCACGCTCGGGTGCAACCGCCGAGCGAGGCGATCGAAACGCTCCGACCGGCGGCGGAGTTGGTGAGAGACATGCCGTTCACCGGCACCAGCTATCTGTGGCCCGACGCCGAGGGGATCACGTCGAACCTCGTGCTGCTGGCGATCACCGCAACCGCCGAGTTCGCTGCCCACGCGCTGTCGCTCGGCGACACAGACGCCGTGTTCTGGGCGACCGGCAAGGGACTGCGGGTCCTGCCCGGCCACGAGGAACTGATCGCGTTGCGGATGCAGGCCCATGCTCGAGCGGGTGATCTCGCCGGGGTCCGCCAGGAGTGGGAGTCGTACGAGCGGGTCCTGGTCGCCGACGCCTGGTCCGACGGCGAGCCCGCCCCGAAGCTCCTCGCCCTCCGACGCGAGCTCCTCAATCCGACCAGCTCGTGAGTGTGGACGCGTTCATCGCAACCCCCAGCCACGCCCCACCGATGAGCGAAGCGACCGGATACAGCGGTTTCGCTCATCGCAACCCCCAGCCACGCCCCACCGATGAGCGAAGCGACCGGATACAGCGGTTTCGCTCATCGCAACCCCAGCCACGCCCCACCGATGAGCGAAGCGACCGGATACAGAGGTTTCGCTCATCGCGAGGCGGCTCGTGGCCGGCCGATTGCAGCAGGGGTCTGACCCTGGTGAAATTCAGGTGCAGGGTTGACCGGTCGTGGTGACCGTGCCGTCTGCGTTGAGGTTCCAGTAGGTGGAGACCTGCCTGATCATCCCGACGTCGACGAGGTACAGCTCGTAACGATCCGCGCTGGCCCCGAGTGCAGGAACTTCGTCGATCGACTCCTGAGCCATCCACGCATCGGCAGCCGTGGTCAGGATGCTGGCGTCGCCGGCGCACGCACTCTTCTCTCCACGATCGGTCACGCCACGAACGGCGAACACGACGACGGTCGCCAGGATGCCGAGGATCACGATCACCACCAGAATCTCCACGAGCGTGAATCCGGGATCGATTGGACGCTGCTTGTGAGGGGGATTCATGGGATTCCACTTTCTCCTGGGGACGACACTCCATCGGCGCTCCGGCGACCGGGAACGAGTCAAGAACTGCACAAGGCTCGGCAATCGACATGAATCCGAAAACGACGAGAACCCCGCCCGAAGGCGGGGTTCTCGAACTCGCTGTGTGGTTCGTCAGGGACGAATCAGGCGCAATTGCCAGCGTATGCCACGGTGGGGATCACGGTGGCGTCGGCGCCAAACGTGATGCTGAGGTTCGGCGTGGCGCCAGCGGTCGGGTCCTGCTTCAGGTACTCCGGCGAGAGCTGTCCGATGGCTGTTGGGTTCTCGCCGTTCTCAGCGAAGTACGCTTCGATGGCTGTTTCGGCGGTCCGCTTGTCGACTGCACAAGCGTTCTCCTGGCCACGAGTCGTGATGCCGCGGACGGCGAACACGGTGACGGTGGCGAGGATGCCGAGGATGACGATGACGATGAGGAGTTCCACGAGGGTGAACCCCTTGTCCTGCTTGTTGTTCATTTGATTGGTTCCTTCCGCTCTTTGTTTGGTGCTCCCGAAGGAGATGTGTCTCACGAAACGCTCCGTGAGAAACCATCTCCCGTTGCGCAGTTGTTTCTTCGGTCCCTCGTCGCCGACCTTGAGCAGAAGTTCGAGCTTTTCCGAAAGATCAACAACGTCTCAGTGGGGCCTCAAGAAGACGGCAAGTCGCGCCGATGTACACCTGAGCGCTCGCAGCAGGCGTCGCACCTCACCACCGCAAGAGGAACCACATGTTCGGCAAGACACGAGACATCAACGACACCGACACTCTCGACACCAGCGCGCTCGACGAGTTCTTCGGCGACGAAGCCGCCGCCGAGAACAGCGTCGAGATCCACGACCTGCGCGACCGCGTCGAACAGGTCGAGTCGCAGATCAACAGCCAGTTCACGTCGCTCGCCACCTACGCCCAGATCGCCCAGGAACAGGTCGAGCTCGCCCGCTCGGAGGCCAAGGCCGCAACCGAGCGTTCGGAGCAGCGAGTCACCTCGCTGATCGAGCGCGAGCGCGCCGATCGCATCACCTCCCATACCGGCGTCGCCCCCGAGGGGTCACCCGACCTGACGTCACGTCTCGACGCGCTCGAGCATTCGGTCGCACGCATCCAGAAGGGCCTCGACGACGCCCGTCAGCAGCAGAAGGAACTCGCCCTCGCGATCACCACGATGTTCGACCGACTCACCGCTGCTCCTGCGTCGCCCCTCGAATCCGAGCCGGCTCCGGAGCCGCCCGCACTCGCCGAGCCGACGCCGGTCGCGGCGCAGACATTCGCCGCGCCCGTCACCGATCGTTGCGCTGACGCCGGCCCGATCAGCGGCCTCGCCCTCAACGGCTGAGCCCGTCGATCACCCCGAGCCCGGCGGTCCGGGCCGGGTGCGGTGAGCGAAGCGACCGACGGTCTCGCTCATCGGAACCCCCAGCTGGCACCAAACGGTGAGCGAAGCGACGGTAGACGGCGGTCTGGCTCATCGGAACCGGTCCCGAGGGTCAGTCGTCGCGTCAGGCGTCAGCGGACGATTTCCATGCGCATGCCGGTCTCGTCCCAGAACGGGTCGAGAGGCATCCGGCTGATTGCACGGCCCGAGGCACGCCGGGCCGTGAACAGCAACGCACCGGCCTGCAACATGTGCACCGACCCGGCGCCGTCAGGAGGGGTCCGTGACACCACGTCGTCGACGCCCGGCAGACGTTGACGGATCAGTTCGAGACGCTCGAGGCGACCGTCCTCGTGATATGGCGACGTCTTCAGCGGTTCGTCGCTGTTCATCACGGTGAACGACACGTCGGGGTTCGCCGAGAAGAAGCTGCGCGAGTGGTACGGCTGCAACTCGCGCTCAGCCTCACGCAACCAACGCAACCGGCGCAGATCGTGTTTGGTCATCCACGGCTCCATCGCCCGCGCCTCGCCGTTCGACGCACGCACGGCGTCGCGGCTCGGGGTGCCCGAGATGCCCGCGATACGCGGCCAACCCACGTATTCCCGCGCCTCGTGATCGCACGGTCGGAACTGGCCCGACGGCGTCTCGAACCATGCCATCGGGATGTTGATCGCCGCCGCCTCGAACGTCGGTCGGAAGTCGAGCACCTCGAACAGCTTCGGCAGCACGAACGCGTCCTCGGCGGCCACGGTGATGCCCGACAGACGCGCGGGCAACACCAACCAGCCGCCGGGACACGGCGTGACACCGGCCAGGTTCTTGTAGGGGTTCTTCTTGACGACCATGATGGCGACGACCTCGTGCGACTGCTCAGGCGCCGTTCGACGAGCCGACCGGGGCGGGAGGCGGGGGTGGCGACCCTGCGCCAGCAGGTGCCGTGACCGGCGCACCGTCGTAGGTGCCAGAACCAGACGAGCCGGCCTGGCCCGTGGCGAGCGTGGCGTGGGCGTGCATCTGCGCACGGGCAGTCGCGAGCTGGGCCTGCACCTCCTTCGGGTACTGGCTCGATTCCATCGCCGTCTCGATCGAGATCAGCCCGGCCGCCACGAGGCGGGCGAGGTCCATCTCGATGGTCTGCATGCCCTGCTCGGCACCTGTGGCGATCATGTTGCGCATCTGGCGCGACTTTCCCTCACGCACGAGGTTGCGGATCGCCTCGTTGGCGACCATCACCTCGTAACCGGCGACGCGACCGCCGCCGATCGCCGGCATCAGGCGCTGAGAGATCACGCCCTGCAACGCGCCGGCCAGCATGATCTGGATCTGGTCGCGGCGTTCGCCGGGGAAGATGTCGATGATGCGGTCGAGCGCCTGGGCGGCGTCGTTGGTGTGCAGCGTTGCGAACACCAGGTGGCCGGTCTCGGCGAGCGACAGCGCGATCTGGATCGAGTCGAGGTCGCGCATCTCACCGAGCAACACCACGTCGGGGTCTTCACGAAGGGCGCTGCGCAGGCCGTCGGTGAACGACCCGACGTCGGTGCCGACCTCACGCTGGTTGACCATCGCCATCTTGTGATGGTGGAGGTACTCCACGGGATCTTCGATGGTGAGGATGTGGACGGGCCTGGTGTCGTTGATGCGGTCGATCATCGCCGCCAACGTCGTCGACTTGCCCGAACCGGTCGGGCCCACGACGAGTACGATGCCGTATGGCTTGTTGAGCAACGTCGTACAGGCCGCAGGCGCGCCGAGTTCTTCGAGCGTGCGGACACGGAACGGTACGACACGCAGAGCAAGCGCGAGGTTGCCACGCTGACGGAACCCGTTGGCACGGAACCGGCCGACACCGGGCAGGCCGAACGAGAAGTCGACCTGACGGTCCTTCTTCAGTTCGTCGAGCTTTCGGTCGTCGAGCAGTGAATACACCATGCGGTCCACCTCCTCGGCGGTGAGCACGGCGACGTTCTCGAACGACACCAGCACACCGTCACGGCGGGCCGTGGCCGGCCGCCCCACCGTGAGGTGGAGGTCGGACGCGCCCGAGTCGACGGTGGCCCTGAGCAATGCTTCGAGCATCGGATCTGGAGTGGACATGGTTGGCTAACCTCCCGCTCGGGCCAACGCACGCCGCGATGGCGTGCTGGAGGGCCTTGTTTGATGAGCTTTTCGTTGTTGATCGTGGTGGTGATCGTGGCCGGTCTGGTGATCGGCTCGTTCCTGACGGTTGTGGTGGATCGGGTACCGCAGGGCGGCTCGGTGAATACACCGCCGAGTCGGTGCGGTTCGTGTGGGCTCCGCCTGGGCCCACTCGATCTCGTGCCGGTGTTCAGCTGGTTGGCGCTGCGCGGCAGGTGCCGTCGGTGCCGAACGTGGATCGGTATCGAACCGATCGTGCTCGAGTTGGCCAACGCGACGCTGTACGTGCTGATGGCGATCCGCTTCGACGACACGCGGGCCGCCATTCCGGCTTACTGCATCTTGATGTCGGTGCTGGTCGCCCAGACCTGGATCGACCTGAAGACCCAACGGCTGCCACGCGAGATCACTTACACCGGCATCGTGTTGGGTGCGATCACCCTCGCCGCGGCGGCAATCGTGATCGACGAGCCCGAACGGATCTGGATGATGGCGCTCGGCGCGGTCATCGCCCTGGCGGTGATGTGGCTGATCTACACGCTCAGCAAGGGCGGCATGGGTGACGGTGACGTCCGCTTGGCCCCGCTGCTCGGGATGTACCTCGGCTGGCTGAACCCCGGCATCGTGCTGCCCGGGCTGTTCTTCGGCTTCATCGCCGGCGCCGTGGTGGGTGTGACGATGATGGCCACCGATCGCGCCGGACGACGCACCGCGGTGCCGTTCGGGCCGTTCCTGGCCCTCGGCACGTTGGTGGCGATCTTCGTCGGACAGCATTTCGTCGACCTCGTCCTCGCGCGCTGACCCGAAGGTCAGGCACTCTCCTTGATGCCGCCGAGCACGCCGTACATCGCCGACACGAGCGCCAGCGCGACGAACCCGACGATCGCGCCGACGAAGATGATCATGATCGGCTCGAACATCGTGGTGAACTTCTTGATGCGGCTTTCGAGCTCACGGTCGAAGTAGGTGGCGGCCACCTCCAGCTGCATGTCGAGCGTGCCGGTCTCCTCGCCCACCTTGAACATCTGCTTGGCTGCGCCGGGGAACAGTTCGGTGTCGATCAGCGGCTGCGAAAAGCCCTTGCCTTCGAGCATCTGGGCCCGAGCGACCTCGAGGCGTTCCTTGTACACGATGTTGCTGGTGGCATCTGTCGTGGTCTTCAGACCCTCGGGCAGTGGCACGCCCGCGGCGAGCATCGCCGACAGGATTCTGCAGAACCGTTCGAGGATCGCGTAGTCGACGATGCCCTTGATGACCGGGAGCTTCAAGATCAGCCGGTTGTTCCAGATCTTCCCGGTCGGGTGCTTCGTCAGGAAGATGAGCGTCCCGGCGATCACGATGAAGAAGCCGGCGGTGATGAACCACAGGTCCGTGAAGAACCGCGAGAAGAACAGCATCATCCGAGTCGGCAGCGGCAGCTCGGCGCCGAGTTCCTCGAACAGCGGCTTGAACTGTGGCAGTACGTAGCCGGCGAGGACCAACACCGTGACGCCCGCCATCGCCATGACGACCATCGGGTACGACAGCGCCGACACGACCTTCGAGCGGGTGTCGATCTCACGCTCGAGGTATTCCGCCAGGTTCTCCAGGGCCACGTCGAGCTGACCCGTGAGTTCGGCCGACTGCAGGATGCCGACGTAGTACTCGGGAAACACCTCGGGGTGCGCTGCCGCGGCCACCGAGAACAGCCCACCGTTGCGGAGATCGTCGACGAGGTTGCCGAGCGCGCGTCGCAGCGCAACGTCCTCGGTCTCGTCGCCGATCGTCACCAACGCGTCGGTGATCGGGATACCCGCCTTGACGAACACCGCGAGCTGGCGGGTGAAGTGCATCAGGTGCTTCTTCTTCACCTTCTCCTTGGTCAGCTCGAAATCGAGCATGCCACGGCGTTCCTCGATCTTGGTCGGGAACAGGTTCTGTTCGACGAGGATGGCGCGCGCCGCACCGATGGTGTCGGCCTTGGTCACCCCCTCGACGGGAGCGCCTGCGGTGTCGATTGCGGCGTAGGCGAACTTGGGCATGGGATGCTCCGTGTCTCTTGATTCTCGAAACTCAATGGGCGAACAGGGTTCGGACGACTTCGGGGATGGTCGTGACGTCGTCTTCGACCATCTGCATTGCTTCTCGGAGCATCGTGCGCATTCCTTGAGCAACTGCCAGACGACGAAGTTCCTCGGTGGTGGCCCAGCCGACGATCAGACGACGCACCTCGGGGGTGATACGCAGCAGCTCGTACACGCCGATGCGCTCGCGGTAGCCGGTGTTCGAGCAGTAGCTGCAGCCCTTGCCGTGGTAGAAGACGGTCTTGTCGCTGCCACCCGAGTGCTGGCGGAACACCGCCAGTTCCTCGGCGCCGGGCGTGTACTCCTCCTTGCAGTTCTCGCAGGTCTTGCGCAAGAGTCGCTGTGACACAACGCCGACGATCGCCGACGCGACGAGGAACGCCTCGATGCCCATGTCGAGCAGACGGTGCAGCGCGGCCACGGCGTCGGTGCCGTGCAACGACGACAGCACGAAGTGACCGGTGAGCGCCGACTGGATGGCGATGCGGGCCGTGTCGGCGTCGCGGATCTCACCGACGAGGATGGTGTCGGGGTCCTGTCGCAGGAGAGCCTTGAGGCCGGTGGCGAACGTGAGGCCTGCCTTGGTGTTGGTCTGCACCTGGTTGATACCGGGGAACACGTACTCGACCGGGTCCTCGACCGTGGTCACGTTCTTGCCGGTCGAGTTGATCTCGAGCAGCGTGGCGTACAACGTGGTCGTCTTGCCCGCACCGGTCGGGCCGGCGCAGATGACCATGCCGAACGGTGCGTGGACGAGCTTGGAGTAGGTCTTGTAGGTCTCGGCCGGCATGCCGAGTTGGCCGAGGCTGACCATCGACTTCGACTTGTCGAGCAGACGCATGACGATCTTCTCGCCGAACACCGTCGCCACGGACGAGACGCGCACGTCGATCGGGCGTCCGTCGACCTTGGTCGAGAACTGTCCGTCCTGCGGGGCGCGCTTCTCGACGATGTTCATCTCCGACATGATCTTCAGCCGGCTGATGAGGGCGTTGTGCGCCGACAACGGCAGCGAGAACGCCTCGATCAGGTTGCCGTCGACACGGAACCGGATACGCAGGCGATCGTCGAGCGGTTCGATGTGGATGTCGGAGCTGCGGTCGCGCAGTGCCTGGCCGACGATCTTGGCGACGAGTTGCACGACCGGTGCCTGGTCGTCGAGGCTGACCTCGGCGAGCGTTTCGGCGGCGTGGCGCTGGTCGTCCTCGGCCGCGAAAGCGGCGACAATGTGGCCGACGTCGGCCGTCGAGCGATACATCTGCTCGATGAACGACGTGACCGTCTTCTCGTCGGTGGCCTGCCACACGAAGCGCATGCCGGTTGCCGACTCGACCTGTTGGCGACGCCACGGCGACGGGTCTGCCGCGTACAGCAGGATCGACCCGTCGCTCTCGGCGATCGGCATCACCTTGTGCGTGCGGGCGACCTGCTCGGGGAACTTGGCAGCGATCTCCTCGTCGAGCTGGACGATCGAGATGTCGGCAACCGGAACCTTGCACACCGCTGCCACGGCCGCGGAGAGCTCGTTGCGCCCCACGTTGTGGTGGCTGAGCAGCAGCGTGGTGAACTTGAGCAGGTCGCCGTTGGTCGTGGCCAGGACCGTGTCGAGCGACTCCTGCGCTACGTGCCCGCCGGCGAGGAGCGCCTGGCCGACCGCAGTGCATTCATCGGCCGACTCGCCCTCAACGCCGGCGGACGGCTCGGCGAGCGCGGTCGCAGTACCGCCGCCCGGTGGAGCCATGTCTTCTGGTCGGGGCTTTCGGAGTGCCATGGTGATGCTCTCGATCTCAGAACTGTGCGACGGCTTGTGGTTCGAACGGTGTGGGCGGGGTCAGGGGGCTCGAGGGATCGGGCGCGGCCATCGACGACCGTGAGGCGTCGTCACGACGCACGAACTGGCTCGGGTCGAGCGCGAGCAGGGCTCGCTCGACCTCTTCGAGTCGTTCGAGTTGGACGGCGGTCTCGACGTCCAGATGCTGTTCCTGCATCTGTGTTTCGAGTTCGACGATGCGACCGACCGTCTTGTCCATCGATTCGCCCATCGACTTCTCGAAGCGCTCGACTTCGATGCGCACGAGTTCGACCTCGCCGGCAGCGCTGGCAACCCGATCCTTCATCTCGTCGATGGCGTCGACGTCGACGCTGTCGAGGCGGGTCGCCATGGCGTCGATCGCCCGATTGACGTCGTCGAAGCGGGCTTCCGCACCGGCGATGCGATCGTTGAGCGTCGCCACGGCGTCGTCGAGCCCGACACTGACCCGACCGACGTAGGCGTCGATGTCGGCGACGCGCTGGCCGACGGTCTCGCTGACACGCGCTTCGGCGGCGACGATCCGTTCGTTGATGCGATCCTCTGCCTGGTCGACGCGGGCACCGACGACGTTGGAGACCTCGGCCTGCTGGCGGGCGGCCTGGGCCGACACGTCGTCCACACGCATCGACAACGCCGCGAGGCGCCCGTCGAGTTGTTCGGCGATCTGATCGGACACCTCGTCGAGACGGGCCTCGGTGGCCTCGGTCATCGCGTTGAAGTGCTGCACCATCGCGCCGGCCTGTTCGTCGAACTTGCGGACGCTCCGGTCGAGCGAGGTGAGATCCTCTTCGAGTTGGCTCTGGCGGTACTCGAGTTGCTTGACCACGGGGCGGGCCGCGGACTCGACGGCGGCAGCGAGGCCGACGTTGGTCTCGTCGGCCATGCGCCCGATACGGAGATCCATCTCGTCATGGCGACGCTTGGTCTGGCCCGAGAACTCGACGAGGCGCTGTTCGATCGCCGGGAGCAGCGACTTGACGGTCTCCTCACTCTTGACGCGGGCGGCGCGCTCGGCGGCGAGTTCACTCTGGAGGCGCTGCACCTCGGTCGAGACCTGCTTGCTGAACTGGTTCAGCTCCTGCTGGACCGCTGCGATGACGCTCGATCGAGTGGTGTCGGCTTGATCGGTCATCACACGTCCTTCCGGGGGCGCACGGCAAAATCGTCCCGCGGCGCGAGCGGCGGGGCAGGTGGGGCGGGGAGGAGGTGTCGTGTCATCATCAGCTCAGGTGGTGTCATGTGTTTCGTGTGGCTCGCATGTCCTCTATCGACCGTTCGACAGCCGATCTTGAGGGTTCGCTGAGACGGAATTGACGAAGTCCGGGCACGACCGTTGCCGCCAGACGACGTAACGTGCGCGACATGCGTGTCCACCTCGTCGACGGCACCTACGAACTGTTTCGCCAACACTTCGGCATGGCGTCGCGCCACAGCGACCGCGGACCGTTCGACGCGGCGGCAGGTGTGGTGGCGTCCACCCTGGCACTGGTGCAAGACGGTGCGACCCACGTCGGAGTCGCCTCCGATCACACGATCGAGAGCTTCCGCAACGAGATGTGGGCGGGGTACAAGACCTCGGAGGGCATGGATCCCGAGATCCTCGAGCAGGTCCCGGTGATGGAGCGGGCGCTCGTTGCGGCCGGATTCACGGTGTGGCCGATGATCGAACACGAAGCCGATGACGCCCTCGGCGCCGCCGCTCTCGTCGCCGATCGTGACGAACGCGTCGAGCAGGTGTTGATCGTGACAGCGGACAAGGACCTCGGCCAGTGTGTGCGAGGTGAACGTGTCGTGCAGTTCGATCGCCGTAAACGCGAGATCCTCGACGCCGACGGTGTGCGAGCAAAGTTCGGCGTCGGCCCGGAGTCGATCCCCGACTACCTCGGCCTGGTCGGCGACACCGCCGATGGGTTCCCCGGCCTGGCGGGTTGGGGCGCGAAGAGTGCTGCCCTCGTGCTGGCCCGGTATGGCCACATCGAGGACATCCCGGCGTCGGCTGGCCAGTGGGACGTGCCGGGCCTCCGCGGCGCGGCCAAGCTGTCGGCCACTCTGCAAGCGCAGTTGGCCGACGCTCTGCTGTTCCGCCAGATCGCCACGGTCGATACCGACGTCGACGTCGGCACGGTCGACCACTGGCGCTGGAGCGGCCCGACCGCCGACTTCGCCGCCGTCGCCGCCGAACTCGGCGCCCCCGACCTCGTTGCCTACGCCAATCGGGTGACGCCGGCGCCAGGGGGCGCGTAACCGGTGACGCAGTGCCTGGGACCTCAGCGGATTGGCGACTGACAGCTCGGTGTTCTTGCCCCGCGGTTTTGTGCGAGCGACAACGCAGTCGCAGGCGATCGTCGCTCACGCAAACACCAACGACCAGCATCCCCGGCGATTTGGGTGAGCAACAACGCCCACCCAGACGATCTGCGCTCACACAAACCACAACCGCAGGAGAGTGCGCTGCGCGCCCCCACTCGTCCTGAAGTGTCCCGCTCCGCTGAGGCCCCTGGCACCGGCGTCACCGGCTGGCGACTGAGGTGACGACCAGGCGATCTGCGGCACACAGACGATGCCGATGAAGGCTGCTCCCTTCCGGGCCTGACCTGATTCACGGGCGCCCATTGCACAGGACCCAGTCGTCACCTCACTCGGCAGCGAACCGCCTCGCGGCGACTCAGACTACCTGGCTCACGCCGGATTGCCAGACGGCCGGGCTAGCCTCCGTGTCCCCATGTTCCGGCCATGCCGGAACCTCAGGGAGGGATGCGAGAGCGGCCGAATCGGCACGCTTGGAAAGCGTGTGAAGGGCAACCTTCCGTGGGTTCGAATCCCACTCCCTCCGCCATGTCGGTCGACGCTGACGCGCAGGACTTCGATCCGATGGCGCAGGCGCTCGCCGAAGCCCGGGCCGCACTCGAACACCAGGACGTGCCCGTCGGCGCTGTCGTCGTGCACGACGGAGTGCTGATCGCAGCGCGCCACAACGAGCGCGAACTCACCCATGACCCCACGGCGCACGCCGAGATCCTCGCGATGCGTGACGCAGCCACGGCGCTCGGCCAGTGGCGCCTCGACGACTGCACGCTGTACGTCACGCTCGAACCGTGCGCGATGTGTGCCGGCGCCGCGGTGAACGCGCGGCTCGGACGCCTGGTCTACGGCGCGCACGACCCGAAAGCGGGCGCCGTCACGAGCCACTTCGGACTGCTCGACAGCGACGTTCTCAACCACCGAGTCGACGTGACCGGTGGCGTGAGTGCGGACGAGGCGGGCGACCTGCTCCGATCGTTCTTCCGCGAGCGACGATCGAACACCGACCGCTGACGCCCGCTGGTGTCTCCGAGTTCGTGTGAGCGACAACGCACTCGTCGGTGGTCGCGTCGCTCACTCAGATCGAACGATCGAGGCTCAGTGGTCCTTGCGGCGCAGGCCGCCGATCAGGCGGCGGAGCGCCGAACTGCGGTCGTTGCCGCCGCCCGAGCCGTCGTCAGCCGGGTCATCGTCGACGAACACGACCGAGGCCACGCCGGCACTCGGCGCCGATTCACCGAGCGGCGACATTGCCTCGGCGTTGGCAGTGTCTTCGTCGGTGAGTCCATAGAGCACCTCGGCGCGCATGGCCATCGTCGGCGGCGCGAACCCGCCGGACGCTGAGGCGGGTGCTTCGGCCATCGGCGCGGGGTCCTCGACGAGCTCACCGGTCTCGACCGGGGTGATCTCGGGCAGTTGCGTGGTGACATCCGCGGCGACGGCGGCTTGTGCCGGCACGCTGGCGGATTCGATGGCGGCGATCGCCCGACGCACCGCGTCGGCGACGTCGTCGGGAACCTCGGCGTCAGCGAGTTCGGGTTCGTCGCTGAGCTGCAGCGGCGGCATGGTGAACTCGAACGTGCCGTCCTGGGACAGCGTCACGACCGCCTCGTCGTCGACCGCCTCGTCGTCGACCGCGCCGACCGACTCGGCCGGCACCTCTGCGGCTTCCTCGACAGCTTCCTCGACGACTTCCTCGACCGCCTCGGGCGAGGGCTCGACGTATGCAGTGGCTTCGGTGGCGGGCTCCTCGGAGCCGTCGGGCCAGACCACCGAGAACTCGAAGCCGTCGGACGACGCCACGCCATTCGTCATGTGGTCGGTCATCGCCACGTCGGCCGCCTCGACGGTTTCGACATCGACGAGTACGTCGAGTGCCAGCGTCTCCTCGATCGTGTCTGCGCCAGCGGCATCGTCAGCGTCATCGGTGAACTCGGCGAGGTCGAGCGACAACTCGAGGAGCTCAGCGTTCTCGTCATCGCTCTCGACGATCGGTGCGTCGACGACGTCGAGCAGCGACACGTCGAACTCGTCGTCGAGACCCATCGCTTCGATGTCGTCGATCTCGTCGTCCCAGTCGATGGTGAGTTCATCGCCTTCTCCGAACGGCAGCCCGGGAAGCGTGTCGACCACGGTGGAGTCGAGTTGGGCAACGGCGCTGAGCGGGCGTTGCGGAGCCGCCGGATCGAGCGGGGCGACGAACCAGCGGTGCACGCCGGAGGGATGGTGGCGATACGCCGTCACCCGCACGGAGGTGATCGCCCGGTTCGCCAAGTCGGAGACGAGTCCTTCGGTGGCGGTCTCAGCGACCACGACGACGGCGTCACGATCGATCGACGGATCGCGATCGAAGAGGCGTCCGAGGTGTTCGATGTCGCCCACACGCACGACGCCGCGATCGAGCTGCTCGATGTCGAGCACTCCGGCATCGAGCAGTCGACGACCCAACGACGCATCGGTGACGCGTTCCGCGTAGTAGACGATGCCGTGATCGAGATAGGCGTGCACTTCGGGGTCCGTCTCGAAGACGATCTCCCCGGTGAATGCTCGCTCGCGAGCCTCGTTCAGCGTCATCCAGGCCGGCTGCGATCCGCTGACTGCGAGTGCCGCAGTGTCCGCCGCATCGGCCGTGATTCCCGTCTTGTGCTTCATGTCAGGCAACCTCCGCCTTCGTTGACTCCATGGACGCGAGGAGCGTCAGGAGGATTTCGACCACGACCTCCCGGCCGGAGTCGGGGTCGATCAGTTGGCACGGCACGACGGCCTCGCCGTCGAGTGCGCCGAGCGAACGGGCGAACCGTCGCGCGAGGGTGATGTCGTCGCAGCGGTTGACCGCGACCACCGCCGGCACCCGTAGATCACGCAGCAGCGCCCGCAGTTCCACACCGGCTCCGGCGTGGGTCTCGGTCGCCTCGGCGTCGATCACGAAAGCGACGACGTCGACGTCACCCTTCAAGATGTTGGTCATGAACCGGAACCGCGCTTGCCCGGGAGTTCCGAACAGCAGCAGACGGGTGTCGTCGCCTTCGAGGCAGTAGGTGCCGAAATCCATGGCGACCGTGGTGTGCGACTTGACGTCGGACTCCTCGCCGCTGGTGACGACGTCGGTCGAGATGACCTGGGTCTGCGAGACCGACTGGATCATCGAGGTCTTGCCAGCCGCGAATGGGCCGGTGACCAGGATCTTGAACGTCTGGGCGCTCACGATGTCGCCCCAGTGAGCCATCGGGCCCGCGCCTGGACGAACGAGCGGACGCGGCGTTGCTCGACGATGGTCGTTGCAAGCACTGCGAGCACCCGCTGATCACCGATCGGCCACACGAGCATCAGCCCGCCGTCGTGATCGACCACGAGTTGACGAAGCTGGCTCCCGCCACCCATCGCGACGAGTTGGCGAGCAAGGCCGATCGCCGCGGCGAGCATCGCCGGATGCGACGCTTCGTCGGACATCGAACTGCTCCTGGCCAGGCCGAATCCATCGACCGAGGCCAAGATGGCTGAACGAACACCATCGACGGTTCGAACCAGTTCGTCGAGCATCGCGGTCGGGTCCGCTGGCGAGGCCGGTGGTGCGGCGGGCGCAGGCGGCATCAGCGACGAACCGTCCGGGGGCGCCGCCCGCGGCGGCGCGGTCCAGTTCGGCGACGGTGCAGGTGAGGTCGGGGGCTCGGATGGCGCGGCGCCGATCATGAACGACCGGGTTCCGTCGGTGAGAGCCTTGACCTTTTCCATACGAAGCAGCTATCGGCATTCCCGCGTGGGTCTTGAGAGATTTCTGACGAAGCCGCCGACCGGCGCGCGCGTCTCCCTGTGGGCAAACCGGCACTGCGCGTCGCTGCGAGGTCATGTGGCGGGCTCCGATCGTGCCGCTGCCCGTGCTGAGTCCGCGCCCATCACCCTGCGATGAGCGAACCGACCGGATACAGCGGTTTCGCTCATCGCTGCCCGTCCTGTCCAGCCACCGATGAGCGAACCGACCGGATACGGCGGTTTCGCTCATCGCTGGAGGTGTGATGGACGTGCTGGCGGAAGGCGTGGGATTCGAACCCACGGAGGCCCGAAGGACCTCAACAGTTTTCGAGACTGTCCCATTCGTCCACTCTGGCAGCCTTCCGTCGAGCGAGGCTAGCGGCGAACGCGCAGCCCGGCTACGAGCAGACGGTGCCGTCCTCCGGTGCAACGAGCGTGAGCAGGTACTCGTGGACGATGCCGCGGACGCAGTCGTCGCCGCGATAGCCGGTGTGTTCGTTGGCTTCGACAATCACGAGGCGGCCGTCCTCGAGCGCGTCGGCCATCGCCCGTGAGCTCTCGAGCGGTGTCGCAGGGTCGCCGGTGGTGCCGATCACCACGATCGGGCCGGCGCCCGCGCCGGTGATCTCGACGCGTGGGTCGAGTGCCGGCGGGAAGAACGTGCACGAGTACGACCCCGTGGTGTAGGGGAAGATCCGCGGGGCGACCGCGAGCACCTCATCGACGTCGGCATCGGCCTCCTCGACGGTGGGCCGCTCGTCCTCGTCGGCGCAGTTGATCGCCTGGAACGCTTCGATCAGGTTGCTGTAGGTGCCGTCGGCGCGTCGGCCGTAGTAGGCGTCGTGCAGCTGCAGCAGACCGGCGCCGTCGCCGGACGCGGCGTCCTCGAGCGCCCGTTCGAGTGCGGGCCAGTAGTTCTCGGAATACATCGCCTGGGCGACCGCGAGCACCGCGACGCTCCGGTTGACGGCTGTCCGATTTTCGACGCTCGACAGCGGTGTCTCGTCGAGGCTGGCCATCAGCCGATCGAACGCACCCTCGGCGTCGCCGTCGTTGTGGAACGGACACTGCGAATCGGCGCTGCACTGCGCCAGGAACGTCGCCAGCGACGCCTCGAAGCCGGCGCCCTGTTGCAGCGTCGACTGGAGCGGATCTGAGTTCGGATCGGTGGCACCGTCGAACACCGCAGCACGCACCGTCGTCGGGAAGAGCGTGGCCCAGACACCGCCCAGTTCGCTGCCGTAGCTGAACCCGAAGTACGACACCTGATCGGCTCCGAGCGCCTGGCGGATCGCGTCCATGTCACGCGCGGAGTTGTTCGTTCCGACGTACTGCAGTGCGTCGACCCGATCGATGCAGGCCTGCGCGTACTCCTCGGCGAGATCGACGAGCGCGGCTCGCTCGGCGTCGTCATCCGGCGTGATGTCGGGAGCCGAGAAGTAGCGGTCGTACTCGCCGTCGTCGATGCAGTCGACGAGACCCTCGCTGCGGCCGGTGCCACGCGGATCCCATCCGATCACGTCGAAATTGTCCGTGATCTCCGATCCGAACCAGCCCGTGGCATCGACGGCCAACGTGGCGCCGTCCGCGCCCGGGCCGCCCCGGTTGGCGAGCATCGGACCAGCTGACGGCTCCGCGGTCGCGCGATGGCGAGCGACGTACAGATCGATCGTGTCGCCCTGCGGATCTTCGTAGTCGACAGGCACGGCGATCCTGCCTTCGTCGACGCGGTCGGACAGCTGCGTCCATTCGATGGTGTAGTCGAGCGGTTCGGGCGGCGTGGTCGCCTCGGGAATGGTCTCCTCGACCGGATCGGTGATCCCGGTGACGTCTCGAACAGCGACCGGCGGATCGGCGGAACCGCCAGAGCAGGCGCCGAGCGCGACCATCACGATCACGGTGAGAGCGGTCCGGCGCATCGGACCCAGCGTATGGGCGATCAGGCGCTCCCCGCAGCCAGAAGAAATCCAGAAGTTCGGCTCGTAGCGTGGGCCTCCATGCGGATGCCTCCTCACTCGATGATGCCCGGCGACAAGGACGCGCTGAAGGGAGTCGAACTGCAGAAGGGGACGCTCCGCCGGGTCTGGACGTTCGCTCGGCCGTACCGCGGCACGATCATCGTGTTCCTGCTCGCGATCCTCGGGGCCGCCCTGCTCGCCCTGGTGCCGGTGTTCGTGATCCGCGCGATCATCGACAACGCCATCCCCGACGGCGACAAGCGTCAAATCGTGATCCTGGCGTCGATCGCCGTGGTCGCTGCGATCGGCGACGCGGTGTTGGCGATCGTGCAGCGTTGGGCGAGTGCCCGCGTCGGCGAAGGGTTGATCTACGACCTGCGCGGCGCGCTGTTCGCCAAGATTCAGCGGATGCCGATCGCGTTCTTCACACGGACGCCGACCGGATCGATCACCTCGCGTCTCAACAACGACGTCATCGGCGCCCAGACTGCCGTGACGAGCACGCTCGGCAGTGTGGTGAGCAATGTGGTCGTGTTGGTCACCACGCTGGCGGCGATGGTCGCCCTCGAATGGCGCCTCACGTTGTTGACGCTGGTGGTGCTGCCGCTGTTCATCGTGCCCGCCAAGCGCGTGGGCAGGCGTCTGCAGGGGATCTCGCGTGAGCAGATGGCGTACAACGCGGCGATGAACACCCAGATGACCGAACGGTTCAACGTTGCCGGAGCGAGCCTCGTGAAGCTGTTCGGATCCGGCGCGCGCGAGTTGGAGTCGTTCGAGCGGCGAGCCCGAGGGGTGCGCGACACCGGTATCCAGTCGGCCCTGCTCGGGCGGGTGTTCTTCGTGGCACTCGGGTTGGTCGCCGCGCTGAGCACGGCGGCGATCTACGGCATCGGCGCGTTCATGGTGGTCGACGGCTCGATCGAGATCGGCACGCTCGTGGCGCTCGCGGCGCTGGTCACCCGGGTGTACCAGCCCCTCACGGGGTTGACGAACGCCCGCGTCGACCTCATGACGTCGATGGTGAGCTTCGAGCGGGTGTTCGAAGTACTCGACGCACCCGAGGCGATCCAGGAACGACCAGGAGCCTTCGATCTCATCGACGCACGCGGTGCCGTCGAGTTCGACGACGTGGTGTTCCGTTACCCGCCCGCGGCCGCCTCGGCGATCGCGTCGATGGAGCAGAACGCCGGCCTGGGTGGTGACAGCGACCCCGATGTCGACGTATTGCGCGGGCTGTCGCTCACCATCGCGCCGGGTGAAACCGTCGCCCTCGTCGGTGCTTCGGGTGCCGGCAAGTCGACGACGATCTCGCTGCTCCCCCGGCTGTACGACGTCACGTCCGGCGCAGTCCGCATCGATGGCCACGATGTGCGCGACCTCACCCTCGGTTCACTGCGCGCGGCGATCGGTGTGGTGTCGCAGGATCCCCACCTGTTCCACGAGACGATCGGCGACAACCTGCGTTATGCCGACCCGGACGCCACCGACGACGAGTTGATCGCCGCCGCGAAGGCTGCTCGGATCCACGAAACGATCGCCGCGCTGCCTGATGGCTACGACACGATCGTCGGCGAGCGCGGCTACCGGTTGAGCGGCGGCGAGAAACAACGCCTCGCGATCGCCCGACTGCTGTTGAAGAACCCGGCGATCATGGTGCTCGACGAAGCGACGAGCCATCTCGACAACGAGAACGAAGCGCTGATCCAAGCGGCGCTCGACCATGCGATGGAGCATCGCACGGCGCTGGTGATCGCCCATCGCCTGTCGACGATCCGCAGTGCCGACCGCATCGCGTTCGTCGAGAACGGATACATCGTCGAGGTTGGCACCCACGACGAACTGCTCGCCGCGAACGGTCGCTACGCCCAGCAACTCAGCGCCGGGGAGCTGCTGCTCCCCGGCTGAGTCTTCGTACTGCCTCGACCATGCGGCCGTTCAGTCCAACAGCTCCCAGTCGAGGTGGACGCGGGCCTTGTCCGAGTTCTCGTAGTACTCGAACTGGATGTCGACCCCGCAACGGTCGGTGATCACGACATCGGTCGAGCGTTCGCGGTACGAGTGGTTGGACCAGTCGTCGATCACCCAGGCGCCGTTCACCCCGAGCCGGACGCCATCGTCGCCACCGACCGTGAACCGGTACGTGCCCGGCTCGGGCAGGTGGACGGTGCGGTCCCAGCGGATCGAGTACGTGTCATTGCCGAGGCTGTCCTTGTTGGGTGAGCCCTTGGCCCAGTCGAAATCGATCTCGTCGGAGTCGAGTGTGAACTTGTAGTTGGTCAGGTTCGTCGAGTTGTAGTACTTGCCGATGAACTTCGGGTCCTCCGAACCAGTGCACGTTTGAATCACCGGCACCGGCGCAGAGACGAATACCGCTTTTGCCTGGCCCGACTTCTCGTAGTACTCGATCACGATCTCGTTCGCGCAGCCCGCTTGCAGCTCGACCTCCGCCGTCGTCGTCTGATACACGTGATCGTTCCATTGGTTGATCACCACGACGCCGTCGACCGTGACCCTGTAGCCGTCGTCACCGCCCATGGTGAGGGAGTACATCGCGGTTTGCGGAACGACGACCCGCTTCGTCCAGCGAGCGGAGAAGTTGTCCGACGTTCCGGTCGGGCCTGCGCCCCCGGCCCAGTCGAAGGCGATGTCGCCGATGTCGTTGACGACTGAAGCAGCCGGGCCGCTGAGGTCCCTGTTGTTCCAGTACTCGCCCTGCCAGGCCGGATCTGCGAGACAGACGTCGGGGACATACGGTGCATAGGCAAGCGAGACGCTGGCACCACCCGAGCCTTCGAAGTACTCGAGCGTGACGTCGTTGGCACAGCCGGCGTGCAGCTCTACTTGAACCTGTTCGGTGTAGTTCCAGTCGTCGACCCAGTGGTCGTAGACCTTCACACCGTCGACGAACAGGCGTGTGCCATTGTCGCCGCTGACCGTGAAGGTGTACATGCCCGTGGTCGGCACCTCGATCTTGCGGTTGAACCGAGCCGAGAAGTCGTCGGAGCCGACGGTTCCGCCAGGCGACCCGGTTCCCCAAGCGAAGTTGAGGTCGGCCGTGTCAGAGGTGTGCAGGACCGAGCCCAGCAGTTGCTTGTTGTCGTAGTAGTCACCGTGCCACGTCGAGGTCGCAACACACGCGTCAGCACCACCGGTGCCGTCACCACCGGTGCCATCACCACCCGTGCCATCACCACCCGTGCCATCACCACCGGTGCCGTTGTCGCTGCCGGACGATCCGCCATCGTCTCCGCCAGTGGAGCCGCCGGTGCCACCGTCACCCGTGTCACCGATCCCGGCGCCGCCGTTGGACGGGTCGGTGCCGAGGCTGCCGATGTCGAGTGTCCAGGAATTCAGGGCGTACTCACGGCTGACGTTGAGCTGCATCACGGCCGACGACAAGGTCTCGCGACCGCTCGGCGACGTGACGAACGCATCGAAGCGGAATGCGGCCTGCACCGCAGTCTTCTTGGCCCCGATGAAGAAGTCCTGAGGGTCCGCAGGCACTTGTGCGAGGTCGAGTTTCAGCAACGTCGATGTCGTGCCACCGGTGATCTGGACCTTGTAGTAGGGGTTGTCGGACTTCAGATCGATCGCCCCGTTGGGCACGAAGATCGAGCCGAGGGCAACGAACTGGTAACGGGTGCCCGGAGCCGGCGCACCGACCGGCGTGGCATCGAACCGAACGAGCGAGTCCGCATAGCCACCGGCGATCTCCGAGTCCCTGTATCCGGGCTCCGTCGAGGCCGCCCTGACCGCAACGCCGTCCTGCTCGAAGATCTGGTCCTCGGGCACGAAGACGTCAGCGGTGTCCGTGGTCACGGTGTTGACGCTGCGAATCGAGACGCCCTCGGTGGAGCGGGTGGTCGGCGTCGACAGGCGACGGTTGAGAATCAGCGACGCCTGGGTCACGTCGACCGTGGCGTCGTCACCGAGCAGGAACGTCACGCCGTTCCCGGTGATGTCGTGAACCTTGGGCGCGCGCTGAGTCGGTCCGTCGTACAACGCCGCTTCGGAGTCGACGACGCAGCCGAGATTCACGCCCTCTCCGCCGACAGCGTTCGCGCCGTTGCGGATCGTCACCGGACCCTCGAAGTAGTAGATCCCCGATGCGAAGTAGTACTCACCGCCATTGGCATCGATCCCATTGGGGTAGTAGCCCGGGTAGAACACGTTGCAGGTCGAAGATCCCCGAGGGATCTGTATCGGGGTCGCCGAACGCTCCTGGGTGGGCTTGGGTGGCAGCGTTGGGTACTGCCACAGATCCGCCGTCGGATCTGGATTGATGACGGGGTTGAATCCGGCGCGAGTCGTCCACGAACTGTCAAGGCACTCCCAGGGCGTGGCGGGTACCGACGCGGCGAACGCCGTGGCCGCCGTCGCGCAGTCCGCCGGCGTGCCCGGGAGTGGTGGAAGGTTGTAACGGATCGGGTCGGGAGCCCCGCCGTAGGCGAAGGTGGTCCCGACAACGCCGGCGGCGCCACCGTCGATCCCGGTCCCGGTGATGGCAACATCGCCGGCAACGAGGCCCTCGATGGTGCCTGCATTGACGAACACATCGCCGTCGAGTTCCTTCACAGCCGCGGATCCTGCCGACCCGCTGATCGATGCGACCGGGGTTGCGCCGTCCACGCCACGATTGGCGGTGGTGATCACGCCGAAGCGGCTACGCATCAGGGCGTTGTCGACGTTGATGTTGGTGACATAACATTTGACGTCGGCGTCGAGGCCATTGATCTGGATCATGTCTTCCGAGCGGTAGCAGCCGTCGGGTCCCGACACTCGCTGTTGGTGTACAGCCTGACGGATGGCGGAGCGCGCTGTTTCGGAGGCAACCGCTCGCTCCTCGACCGGAGGGCGGTTGCGCAGCACGGTCGCGACGAACGTCAACAACGCGACGACGAGCATCGAAGACACGACGGTCATCATCAGGACCATGGCCAGAACCGAACCTTGGTCGCGCGGGCCGCGCGGACGACCGGTGTCCTGCCCGCGAGTGAGATGGGTGTTCATGGTGTACCTCCGATGAAGAGACAGGAGAGGGCTTCGTTCGCCACGACCTTGATCTGTCGGCCGCTGGTGACCTCGACGTCGAGCCCGGTCACGGGGTCGGGTTCATAGAGTTTCTGAACGCGATCGCCACTGACGTCGACGCCGTTGTGGTAGCAGCGGACGTCGACGATGTCGGCACCACTGGCACCTTGCTCGACCATCGTCACCCACCGGCTGGAACCGGAGTCGAGGTCGTAGTCGAACGTGATCGAGTTCGCCGATGCGGCGCGCAGTGTGCCGACACCGGTATCGGTCGAGTACTCGTAGGAACCCGATGTCACGGGATCGGTCGGCGAGCCGTTCTCTCGGCGCTGCACCGTGACCGTGCCGCCGCAGTCGCTGACGAAGATCTGTTGGAAGATGTTGCTCAGTTGGTTCCAGTCGCTGGTGTAGAACAACGACGCCGCGTCAGCGTTGCCGACAGAACCATCGGGTCCTGGCACCCAGTCGGTCGATCCGACGAGCTGACGCATCCGCTCACGGGCCTCCTCCAGCCGGGTGCTGCCGGAGCTCTGGCCATCGTTCTGGACGAAGACACCCTTGATCGAAATCCCCCATTCGGCCTTCATGTTGGAGATCGTCTTGGCTTCGTTCACGGCGTTCGTGAGGTCGGTGCCTCGCGAGACACCCGAGCCGTCGATGTAGTTGTAGGGCTCACCGTCGGTGAAGAACACCACGGTGTCGGGCACGGCCGTCGCCGGGTTGATCGCAACCTTGTCGGAGAAGTCGGTCATGGCGATGCGCAGGCCGTCTTCCCAGTTCGTGCCACCGGTGTTGTTGTCGATCGCATCGATCTGAGCCTTCACCGCTGTAACTCCGGCGGCTGTCAGGTTCAGCATGTCGATCGGTGCGCCATTCCACGTGGTCGGCGACACCGGCTTGCCGACGGCATCGAACTCGACGATTCGCAGTTGCGTCGGAGTGCCCTGGAACGCATCGACGAAGCCCTTGGCCGCGTTCTTGACGGTCGGCAGCTGTGCGCTCAAAGACGAGGACGTGTCGAGCACGAGGGTGATGCGACCACCACAGCGGCTCGGCGGCGACGACGGGTTGACGAATCCGCCATTGGTCACGTCGGTCAGCAACGATCCCGGGCCGAGACCGGCGCCGCCCGTGTCGTAGGACGTGCCGTCGATGAAGGTCACCCGAACGTCCCTGGCGACCTGGCGCAGGCGGCCCGGGTTGCGCCCGGTCATATCGAACGCGAAGGTCGGGCGCTTCGTCGGGTCCCAGCTCGGGTCGACGTCCGGCTGGGCCAGCTGGTGAGCGATGCCGACGATCGACACCGTTTCCGGATTCGCCGGGTCGGTGCTGCCCGGGTTGCGGATCTCGTAGCGCACGAGCACCCACTCACTTCCGATCATCTGATACCGGTAGTTGACGAAGTACTCGGGATGCCCCGGGCTCTGGAGATCCTGACGCGTGATGTTCATCACGTTGGTGCCATCGAGCGTCTGGGTCGACGCCGGCTGGAGCAACGGGTCGTCGTCGACCGACATGGCCGATGCCAAGTCGATCGGAAGCCAGGCCTGCACGAACATGACGTCCTTCGACACCGCGACGCGGTTCACCGCCTCGGGATAGGTTCGCAAGAACGTCGAGTACGCGACCGTCATCGTCGCCACCAGCATTCCGGTGATCATCATGCCCACGATGATTTCGATGAGCGTGAAGCCTCCATCGCGACCATGACCGCTGTCGGAGATCGTGTGATGGGTGGGGTGACTGTTACGAGCCATGGTCATTCCTTCGGGGGTCGGACGTCGGTCATCACGATGTCGAGCAGGCGCGACTCGCTGCCGTTGGGAGTGGTTGCTTCGATGGTCAGCTTCTGCATGGTCTTGGACGAGGAGAGCCAGACCGACGAATCGCACTGGGCTCCACCGACACCGTTGGTTTCCAGCCAGCGCTGATCGCCGGGTGTCGTGGTCGGATCCCAGTACTGCACGTCCACGATCTGCACCGTGCTGTGATCCCAGCCCAACGCGTCGGCCCCTGCCTGAGCGAACTGCAAATAGGCGTTGGGGGTGGTCTCTTCGGGGCACGCCTCGAAGAGCGCGTCGTTGAGCGAGTCGGCCGCAGCGCCGAGCACGGCGTCGAGGTCAGAGGAATCGTCGGAGACCGACGACGCCTTGATCGCCGTGAACATCCCCGCCATCACTGCAGCCATGACCATTCCCATCAACACCACGGCAACCAGGATTTCCGGGAACGAGTACCCCTTGTCGAGCGGTTCGTCGTTGTTCAGTCGCTTTCGACCGATGGTCCGGGCGCAGCGAGATCTACCGTGGCTCATGGCTGCTGTATCGGCCGCATGAACGAGCTGCTTGAGGTCGCGCTCGACGGCCACCGTCGGATACGCCGATGCAACGGGTCGGCCAACGAGGTCAGCTGTGTCGTCAGGTGTTTTGGTGGTGGGCATGGATGATCCTCTGGGTTCTTGAACACGGAGCACGGTAGAGCCGCCACTGTCAGCGAGCGTCTCGGTCGGTGTCAGGAGATTGCAAAGTCAACTTCCTTGACGAATCGAGTGAATTCGGGCGCGCCCGCGACCGCATCAGGGCTCCGGCGGCACGATGGCCAGCGATCCACCGAGTAGGCGACCGGCACGTGAGATGCGAGACTCGATCGATGATCGAGGCCGCGCTTCGCGCGAGTGCCGTGCCACCATTCCATGCGATGGCGATGAGCCGGAAGGCTGCGACGCTCGAGGCGTCCGGGCGTCGGGTCCTGCACCTGGAGGTCGGCCAGCCGTCGACGCCGTTGCCTCACCTCGCTCGTGATGCCGTGAGGGCCCATCTCGACGAACCACTCGGCTACACCAACGCGGCGGGGCTGCACTCGCTGCGTCAGCGCCTCGCCGACCGCTACGACGGCGTCGACCCGGGACGGATCCTCGTCGTCGCCGGCGCGTCGGCCGGTTTCACGCTGGCGTTCCTCACGCTGTTCGAGCCCGGTGATCGTGTGGCGGTGCTCGAGCCCGGCTATCCCTGTTACCGCAACACCCTGCTGGCGCTCGGGATGCATCCCGTCGCGATCCCGGTCGGGCCGCAGAGCCGTTGGGCACCCACTCCGGCACATCTCGAAGCGGCGGGAGACCTCCGGGGACTGGTGCTCGCGTCTCCGTCGAACCCGACAGGCACCGTGCTCGCGGACGACGCGCTGGCCGCGATCACTGCCGCCTGTCGTGCCCGAGGAATCGCGGTGATCGCGGACGAGATCTACCACGGCATCGTCGACGGGCCGCCGGCCCCGCATGTACTCGACCATCACCCCGACGCGTTCGTGGTCAACAGCTTCTCGAAGTACTGGTCGATGACCGGATGGCGCGTCGGATGGGTCGTGGTTCCGCACACGTTGGTCGACACCGTCGAACGTCTTCAGCAGAACCTCTACATCTGCGCCCCGCACGTCTCGCAGGTGGCGGCGCTCGCCGCGCTCGATGCGACCGACGAACTCGACGGTCACGTGGCGCGCTATCGCGAGAACCGTTCGATCGTCATCGACGGCCTCGCCGTAGCGGGGATCACCGACATCGCGCCGGCCGACGGCGCGTTCTACGTGTATGCCCACGTGCCGCACCTCACCACGGCGCTCGGCATCGACTCACTGCAACTCACAGCGCGCTGGTTGCACGAGGTCGGCGTGGCGGCCACCTCGGGCGTCGACTTCGACCTCGCCCGCGGGCACGAATACGTCCGCTTCTCGTACGCCGGCGCCGGTGGCGACCTGGCCGAGGCCTGCGACCTGCTCGCCGGATGGACGCCGTGACCACCGACCCTTGGGGGCTGTCCGGACCCGACCCCGACGGACAGGTGGGCGACCCCCTCCCCGCACCGGCGCTTGCCGGATTGCGGGTGATCGACATGTCGACGGTGCTCGCCGGGCCGAACTGCGCCCGCTACCTCGCCGACTTCGGTGCCGACGTGATCAAGGTCGAACGTCCCGGCGGCGACAGCCTGCGCAACATGGCCTGGCGCGACCCCCGCGACGGCGAGGGCTTGTGGTGGAAGCTCGTCAATCGCAACAAGCGCACGGTGGTGCTCGACGTGAAGGATGCCGACGATCGTGACGTCTTGCTGTCGTTGATCGACGATGCGCACGTGCTCGTCGAGAACTCACGGCCCGGCACGATGGAGCGGCTGGGGCTCGGACCGGACGTGTTGTTGGCCCGAAATCCGATGCTCGTGATGACCCGGGTGAGCGGGTTCGGCCAGGACGGGCCGTACGCATCGCGGCCGGGGTTCGCGACGATCGCCGAGGCGATGTCCGGCCTCGCTGCGCTCAGCGGTGAACCCGACGGTCAGCCGCTCCTGCCTCCGATCGCCTTGACCGACGAAGTGACCGGACTCGCCGCGGCCTTTGCCACGATGGTCGCACTGCACTCGGGCGTCGGCCAGGTCGTCGACGCCAACCTGCTCGAGACGATGTTCCAGATGATGGGTCCGCTCGCCTCGGTGTATGCCGTGTGCGGCGAGCAGCAACCCCGCCTCGGCGCCGGGCTGCCCTACACCGTGCCGCGGGGCACGTATCGGTGTGCCGACGATCAGTGGGTGGCGGTGTCGACGTCGAGCGACTCGGTCGCGGCCCGAGTGATGGAGGTGCTCGGGGTCGGCGATGACGAACGCTTCTCCGATTTCGGTGGGCGGACCGCACACCGTGACGAACTCGAGCAGATCATGACCGACTGGTGCCTCGCTCGAACACAACGCGAGGTCGTCGACGCGTTCACGGCGGCCGAGGCAGCGATCGGTCCCGTCTACGACATGGCCGACATCGCGGTCGATCCGCACTACGCGGCGCGGCATGCAATCGTCGACGTCGACGGAACCCCGATGCAAGGCCTGATCGCCGGACTGTCAGCAACGCCGGGAGCGCTGCGTTGGTCTGGCCGACCATTGGACGCCGACGGCGACGAGATCCGCCGCACGGGCTGGACCTGACGACCAGCCCTCACACGGCAAGAGATCTCTCGTGCGCGAGGGGGGACTTGAACTCTGATTTCCGGGGTTATCCACAGTCCGGTGAGTGCCAGGAAATGCCGGCTGAGCTGGTGTTTCGCGAATCGTCGTGTCAGGCGGTGTCAACCGCTTCTAGCCCGTTTCTAACGGTCCGTTAGAAGATTCGTTAGAAGAGTGAGCCCTCAGTACGCTGTTCAGTGACGCCAGCCGCCCCAACACTTGGGGGGCATTCGCCTTAGCGAGAGTTGAGGGCCCAGAAGGCTGAGCCAGTGACCGGGTGTTCTTGTTGAGCCCCGTGCCGCGGTCAAATCGGCTTGCGGTTGCGCTCTCGAAGTAGCCGACGATGCTCAGGTTTACCCAACAGCTCACGGGAGCGTCGACGACATTGCTGATCGCTGTTGCCACGCCTAGCGCCCTGTGATCGAGACGTCTGAGTCGATGCCAGAAGGCGTGTCCGAAAATTTCAACCTCGACTGGGCTCAGCTGCATCTGGAACTTCACGCTTGAGATCCGTATGGAAACCTGGTCCGGCGAGAGCACCTTTCGAGAAGTGGAGAGTTCACTTGCGATGATGCCGCGGATCTCCGCCAGGCGCGCGATGACCGTCTCTTCAAGCTGGTCGGATACGAAGATAGTTGCGCTCGGCATCGGCCGTCCTAGGGGTCAGGAGGTGCTCCGTGGTCACGTGGCTCACAGGTTGAGGCTGGGGCTTGCTGGGTGCGGTGAATCCACCACCCAAAGCAACGCCAAGAATCCGAAATGTGTGATCTTGCCGATCTGCTCAAAGCCAAGTTCGCTAGCGAGCGCCTTGGCGGCATTGTTCTCGACGCGGTCGTTGCGAAGATTCGGGTCACCCCGGCGCTGAACGCATCATCGATGAACCATCTGGCTAGCCGCTCCCCAAGGCCTTGCCTGCGGGCTGCGCGGTCGAGAAACGCGATGAACTCGACCGATTCTGTCTGGCGGTCAAGCACCTGAAGCCCAACTTGTCCCAGGTAGTTGTCCTTCTCATCACTCAATCTGAGAGCTCCGAAGCCGTAGCGGCGATACTGAGCGAGTCGGAATTCTAGAAGTGCCTCGGTCTCCGCCTCCGTCATCTCACGCCGCTCCCACGCCGCTGAGGCGTCACCCGACATCGAGGATCTCAGTTCGCCCAGATCGCTCGCCGTGAAGGGGCGAAGCTGCAAACCGTCGATCGTGAACGCTTCGAGTGGCCGGATCGCGGCGACGATCGATGCGGCTGTACGAACCTGCCCCGGCTGATGAACGTGCGCCGGATCGAGAATTCGGTAGTAGAGGACCTTCCCGTCGCTTGAGTCTCGCACGCACTCGATTTTGGCGTTATCGGGTGCCTCTGCTTGGACGCGGTACAGGGGCTGCACCGAGAGGTTCCGCAGGTTAGGTTCCTCGACTCCTCGGACGACACATACGCCGTTCCAGGGGAAACTGAGTCCCAACGTCGGCACACCTACCTGGCCAGACTTTGGATGGACGGTCGCGCGAAAAGGCATTAGGAAAGAACCGGTCGGGAAGGCCGAACCACGCCATGGCTAGGTTGAACGCGGCGTACTTCAGAGCGGCGGTCTTCGCCATCCGCCTGATGGTGAGATGTGGCGCGGGTGCCTCTTCGTCCGTGAGGTCCCACGACTCGGTGAGAGACGACCATAGATCAAAATGGTCTGAGTCAGACCCGAGAAACTGGCGTGTCGACATGTTCCATGCGAGTCCGCGAGCAAGGACATTGAGCGATTCGGCGACCCCCGGCTCGTATTGCAGGTCCCCCATCCGCTGCTCCAGGTAACGTTCAAGCGCCTCAAACCGGCCTGGCCACCCTTCACCATCGCTGCGGTTTGCAAGGTCTCGGATATCGAGCAAACTAACGGTGCCTCGCAGGTTGAGCCGATTCCGCCAGGCTCTCAATTGCTGCATGTAGCGGTCCGCCTCGCCCCTGTCGACGTACAGCGCGTCAGCGTACGCCTGGCCGTCACATAAGAGGATCCAGTCAGCCCCATATGGGTGGACCTGAAAGAGGGCTAAGGCCACAGCGTGGAGTCGGACGAGGAATGCAAGGTCAGCGTAGTCCGGCTCACCTGCTGCTGCAGAGGTGCGAAACGGGTTCTGATCCTTGAACGGGAGCGCTGGGAGTAAGAACTGCAGTCTCTCCCGTCGCTCAATCAGAGGTAGCAGCTTGTTTTCCAGTTCATCCCTGTCGAGGAAACGGGCGTTGTCCTTGTTTCCGATGTCGGGATCGCAAAGAACATCGAGAACAGCCTGTGCTACATCCTGCGCTTTGCGACTTCGAAGGCCTGTGAAAATCCCGCTGTAGACGAGCTCGGACTCGCACGACTCGAAGATATGACGTTGACGGCGACGGCTCGAACGAGGTCTTGTCAATCGCTGGAAATCCAGGGAACGTGCCACGGGCGGAAGACGAGCCAAATTCTCCTTTGACGAACCTGTTCAGGGCCTGCGCGCACCACTCGTCGGCAGGCAAGTCCGTAGGCAGGTCGCGTGCGAGGTACGTTGCTTCGGTGACTACCGGCGAATAAACCATTCCGGCACTCGTGTCGAAGGACTCCGTTCGCCGACCGACCAGAGAATAGCCTGGCGGCAATCCATCCCAAAGCGCTTCGACCTTGCTCTTGTCGTTTCCGAGACCTCGCGGCTCTGGGTAGACGAGTTTGTCTGCAGCAGACACTACGCCGTTCCTCGCTGTAAGTCCTGCAGTTGATACAGCGGCACATCGCGCAGCAGGGGGACCATTCGCTCAAGATGCAGGACGATCGTTCCCTCCCCAGATGAAAGTTGATTGGGGAAATAGGACGCCTCAGCAATCGTACTGCGTCCGGGAAGACAGGCCCGGATCACCTTCGCTGGCGCCGCCGAGCGAGCACGAAGCGTAGAGACATCGTCCAGCCGGAACGTCTGTATGGTCGGGGCATCAACGTCCTTCGGCGTCGTCAGAGGGGGCCATTGCGGAGAGCGGTGCTGCCATCCCTGTTTGCGCACGAGCTCGAACTCGTCGGGCGCGGTCAATTCATCTCCAAGAACATGGTCCAGCGAATCCTTTAGGACGGCGACTAGATCGCTGGATGAAGTCGACCTCATGAGCGCCACGAGAAGAACGGACTCAGCAGAGGAGTTCTCATCACGATAGGTGGTAGCGAAGCACCGTCCGACGGCGAAGGCCGCCACGCCTCCGGAGGCCTCGAGGAGTGCACGAAGTTGCGGGAGAGGTGACGGAGACAGATACGTCGGCATCCCAAAGCCGTCGTACTGAACCTTCAAGGGTTCGATGCCCGCGTCGTCCGATCTAGTCGATATCAGGTTTGGTTCAATCTGGACAAACGAGCGATGCAGGAAGAAGTCCTCAGCCCGGCGTCTCAGTCGCGCCAGAAAGACTCGTGCGCCCGCAAGCTCAATCTCGAGCACGGTAATTGCTGTTGCGTTTGGCGAAGACACTGGAACGAGGGTTTCGACCGACAGGGTTGGGGTGTTCCGCCGCGAAGTACCCATCTTCCCATCCACCTTGACTAGCGCACCGACAGAAAGACCCCGGATGGCTTCATGAGCCTCAGGGGCGGTGGATCGGTCGACCTTCAACTGGAGAGTCCCGCTTGCGTCTGCAAAGTCGGCGAAAACGACCGCTCCGTGGGGGCGTAGGCCCACGATCTTGCCACCCAATTGAGCACGGGTATCGCGCTCCAATCGCTGACAGATGATCGCCTCCCGGACAAGGTCAACCAGTAGTTCGTCACTGGCACGAGCTGGCACGTCAGGCTCATTGCTCACTCAGTGCACCTCCCATCGGCTCGCCGCCTACCCATACATTTAGTGGTTGGATCAGAGTACTGGGGTTCGCAAGGGGGTCATCTCCGACAAGCATTAGGTCCGCCGGCGAACCCGGCTGGAGGGGTGCAGGGCCGGGGAGCCCGAGCTGCTCCCAAGCTCTCCACGACGACAGTCCAACGGCATCAAGTGGCGGTATTCCAGCCTCGATCATCGTCAGGATGCCGAATGCGGTCGAACCCATGTCCAAGCCGTGGAAAACGCCAGCATCAGTTCCGTTAACAAGGTTCACGCCGGCCGCATGCATCCGACCAATCAGGTCGATTCTCCAGGCGAGGCGACTGGGGTCCTGGCTGACACCCGGTCGCCGTGCCGTTGTGGGGCAGACCAGGATCTTGGACTTCGCGAGAGCGCGTAGCTCGAGTTCTGTGGCTGTGTGCTCCAGGTGAGTGCCGGTCTGGAACGTGCAGTGCTCGATCGAGTCAACCCCGGCTTCGATTGCGGCCTGGATGGCTGTCGTGCTGTGGGCGTGTGCCGCGACTCGCAGTCCTGACTGCCGCCCGAGTTTCGTCATCTTGAGGATGTCCGATCTGCTGAATTGAAGGGCCAGGGGATCTGAATCCGGGGTTAGGAGGCCCCCACCGACCATGACCTTCAACCAGTCGGCTCCCGCAGCGGCGCGCTCTTGAACCGCCGCCGCAGCGGCGCGCCGACCGTCCACCTCGCCTCCGAGGAAGGCACAGTGCCCTCCGACGGAAGTCAGCGGAGCTCCCTGAGCCACTCACACGAACGAATGGCATGCCGGCCTTTCGTGCTTCGTCCGCTGCCCGCTTAACAAGGTTTCCTCGGTCGCCGAGGTCCCGAACGGTGGTCACGCCCATTGCCAGAGCGTCGAAGCTGTTTCTTCCAATCAGGTCGAGCACGTCCTCGTCCGTTCCGTCTCGCGCTGTTTCAAGGACATCTATTGCCGTGGCATCAAAAACCATGTGAACATGCCGCGTCAACAAGACCAGGAACGAGGGTCCCCCGCAGCCGACCCCGGCTGCTAGAGGGGACTCGCAAAATGTCGACCACGATGCCGGCGTCGATCTGGATTTCGACGGGTCCAGTCAATCCCGAAGGAGAAAGCAGCGAATCCGCCCTGATGGAGCGTCGGCGTATCACCCCTTCGCCGCTATCCGATTTTCAGAAGGTGGTCGAGGCAGAGATCGACTTCATCTTCAGTGTTTAGGAAGCTTGGCGAGATCCGAACTGTGCTCTCAACTTCTGAGCCAGCAAAGAAGAGTGGAGCGTCCCACTCGTGCATCGAGCCGATTGATACCCCGTCAGCACTCAGAAGGTCAACTACCTCGTCGGCCGAGAGCGCAAGGCTCGCCAACCCGACGATCCCGGATGCCTCATCAGCGTGCTCCAGAAGGCGGAAGGCAGGGGCCCCCGAAAGACCATGCCTGAGCTGCTTGGCGCGAGCGGCGATTCGCTCATTCACCGCAACGACACCTAGGTCATTAACGATACGTAGGGCCTCGATGAAGCCGAGCTCGACTGCGACGGAGCGTTCCCAAGACTCGAAGCGCTTGACATCAGTCCGAATCGAGAGCGAGCTAGCACCGAAGTGTGGCTCCAGGACCAAATCGGCGTTGATCAAGTCAAGCGTGGGGGGACGGAGTCTGCCCAGCAAGTCCTTGTCCACATACAGAAACCCAGTCCCACGAGGCCCTCGGAGCCATTTGCGCCCTGTGGCCGTAAACGCATCGCACCCGATGGCGCTGATGTTCACGGGAAGCTGGCCAACGGCCTGGCATCCGTCAACCAGAAGAATGCATTCGGGATTCTTGCGGCGGATGCGATCCCCGACTCCATCGAGGTTTGAGACGACGCCGCAGTGAGCACTCAGAATGCTCACAGCGACAAGCTTCGTGCGCTCATCCACCAACTCGACTAGTGAATCTGTATCGATGGCTCCGGAAGCCGAAAGTTCAGCGAGGCGTACGTCTGCCTCCGCCGACCGCGCGACGTCAAGGAGCGATACCAGATTCGACCCGAACTCGGACGGTGCCGTGACGACGTTGTCTCCCCTCGTGAGTTCGAGGGAGGAGTAGACGATTGCGTTCCATGCACGGGTGCCGCTATCGACGTAGGCAACCTGGTCAGGCGAGCAACCGATGAGTTCGCCAACCAGCACCCCGAGGGACGATCGTTCCTCGCTAACGGCGTTCGCAGCTGCGTACCCTCCTACCCGTCTCTCGAGTTCCATGTGGGCGATGATGCGTCTCACCACCCGGAGGTCGGGAATCGAAGCACCAGCATGGTTCAGGAACACAGGCGCGTCATCAGCTGTTTTGCTGCGATGCTGCGCGACGTAGTCATCAAGGTCCACCGTCACTCCTCCCCGACGATTGAAGAATCAACCGTGTCCGGGATCGGGCTGTCGAAGTAAGCGAGACACTCAAGGCCGAGTGCAGTGATTTGCCACACAACCGGGTCATCTGGATCCGAGTTGACCCTCTGCCCGACGTCGGTGATAGCTCCATGCAGCTCAAGGGAGCGGACCCCAAAGCGGAGATCGGGTGCAGCCAATCCCACTCGCTGAGACAGCTCTTCGGGCGCAAGCCCTCGGTCGGACGACTCAACGAACTCTGCCAGCGTTTGGAGTACGGCGAGTTGGGGTCGATCCAGCTCGCGCAGCGCCCTCGCAAGTGCCCAGTAGTGGTCGATCGCCGACACGTCCTCTTCGGCGCTGCTGTCAGAGAGCACTCGGGAGAGCGCTGCCCTCTTCGCTGAGAGTGGGCTGTCGGCGACCGAGTTGAGAATCGAGACTGCCAGTGCGAGACGGTCCTCGTCGATCACAATGCACTGCTCTAGTTCCTGCTCGGAGATGTCACGGAGTTGTGCTGCGATGCGAATGGCCTCGGCGGCGCGCCTTGCTCGCTGATGGAGCGCGTTTCGAGCAATCTCATGCAGAGCGACGGTCGCCGGCCCGGCGACGGCGCCGATCGCGGCGCCGACCGGTCCGCCAACGGCAAAGCCGACGAGTGCGCCACCAACGCCTCCCGCGGACTCTGGGACCGCCGATTTGATCGCCATCCTGACCGAGCTGTTCAAATCAGAATCATCATCCGGCATGTTTCCCTTCCTACCGTGTATCCATTTCGCGGAATGCCTCAATACGTCGTGCTCCTGCGTTCAACTGCACAGCCAGTTCCTCTGCCCATTCAACAAAGAAGGAGCATAGGTCATCGGGAAAACCGCCCAACTGTGAGCGATGTTCCGAGACCGCTGCGACCTTGGCGTCAAGTTCTGCAGAAACATCGACAAAAGAGTTCGGTTCTTCGTCTCCGAAGAACAGAGCGCGGGTGACGACCCACGGCTCTCGACCGTCATCCAGGAGTTCAACACTTCGGGCGTACGGAAAGATCGCTGCGAGAGTTGCTGTTCCGGTCGCGATGTGGTCGGGGTGCGAGAATCTAATGCTTGACAGATTCAGTCGTGGGGAGTGGGTAAGAACGACAGTTGGTTTTATTGACCTAATCGCGCTCGCAAGCTTGATTCTGAGCGGTGGCGTGTTCTCGATCTCGCCGTCTCTCTCATCGAGGAATTCGACGCCCCTCACCCCGAGGATCTCAGCTGCTCGTTGTTGCTCCTCAACTCGATAGTTAGACGATTGGCCACTCCCCGCTCGTTTCCCGTTCTCACCCGTAGTCGCGAGGCAGTAGAAGACATCCGTTCCAGAGTTGGTCCAATGGCGGATGCTCCCGCCACAGGCAATGTCGATGTCGTCGGGGTGGGCGGCGACTCCGAGAACCCTGTCCGTGGGAGACATCTGTAACTGAGTCACCTACTCAGACTAGATGACGAGTTCTACCCGAGCGCTCGGCCATCTGAGCACCGTCAGAGACGGCGGCGTCCGATCAACGGCGTGTCGCCCAACTCACTCGCACTACAGAATGTCTAGATTTGTTGCCTTGAACTGGAGGCACCGACCAAACATCGCCGCTGCGAACGCTTGAAAGGCCAGGCTGTCTCGCTTGTAGCGAACGTAACCAGTCGATCGGTCAGCGAGCACGACGCAGGCCGCGTCGAGAAGGCGTTCGCGAACCATGCGGTCGAAGAAGATCGCAGCACGGTCTGCCGCGCTGCTGTCGTCGAAGATCGGGTCCGAGGGCCAGACGGCCGTTCGGGGAGCGGACACTCGATTCCAAGCCTCGTTGTCTTCGATCAGCATGAAGTACCCGAGCCAGGGACGCAGCGGCGAGTCGATGATTCCGCGTCCGACGGCTGTCCAGACGTCGAGCGCTTGACCGAGGGCCTCGTCGGTTCGGTTGTTGAAGTTCTGTCCGGGGTTGTTGCCCACGATCGATTTCAGCTCGATGATGACGAGCACACGTCCTTCGACCGTGACTACGACGTCCCAGCTCTTGTCGCGACGGAAGTAGCCGGGGACCGGTCGGCGCTTGACCTCCATCATCGAGGCAGGGATGCCAGCGTCGACGAGCACGTCGATCAGCAGGAGCTCGAGGGCATCGAGGTGACGACCCCCTGTGACCTCCGCGCGTAGCCCGGTGTTGACGGCTCCGCTCTCGACCGACCGCTTCGCTTGCGACGCACGGACGTCCCAGTATGACGCAACCGCCGCAGCGACCTTGTCGGAGTAGTCCGGCAGTTCGTTCGCCATCAACTGCCCGCCACGACCACGGACGTGTCGATGCCGTACAACCGGCGAGCAACTCGACTGGATCGGTCCCGGTCGCGAGTTGCGAAGGCTCGACGCAGTTCGCCGAGGTCGCGCCTCCCGATCGACGCCAACTCGGGGACACGGATCCGCCGAAGGTACTGCGCCTGGAATCGGTAGCAACCGCCGCGCATCTTCACGCAGTAGGTAGCGACGAACAATTCAGCGATGTCGGACAGCAGAAGCCCGCCGAGCACGTCGAGATCCCATTCGTCGGACGTGATGAAGTAGAGGCCGTGGTGCGGGTACGTCTCTCCCCGATCGAGGACCGGCTGAATGAACGCCTTGAGATCGGGGATCACCAGCTTCTCTCGCTCCAGAAGCCCGGGCTCGACACGGTCGATCGTGCGATACCAGCTGCGGGGATTCTTCTGGGCGACGTGTCGACCGCGCACGTCGTTTGATCGGGCATCGAGGTAGGCAGCGAGCCTGGGATAGTCAGCGAGGTCGACCAGTCGGCCGTTCTCCCAGGGATTGACGAGGTGGGTGCCCGACCACTTCGTCGTTCCCGTTGCGGTGTCGCCAGTCGTCAGCAGCGGCAGTAGGCGGTTGCGCTCCACCACCGTGGTGTCGTGCGTGAGATAGACCGAGTCCGCTCCGCTGGCCACGCCGATGCCGACTCGGGTGCCGGTCGCGGTGTCTTCGAGCAGCGGGAACCGACGCTCGAGGTCGGCGACGAGTGCAAGGTTCGCCGGGTTGCCCGACGGCCACGAGAGTTCGGAGTCGAACCACTCCGGGAGCTTGACCGCAGAGACCGCCTTGGTAGTTCACCGACTTGCGCCCCGACGACAGCCCACCTCGCGAGCGACCGGGCCTGCGTCTCACCGAACGCCTTCGATGCATTGGCGACGACCGCAGTGCCCTGGTCTCGGCGACGGATGACGGTCACGGCCGGGTACGCCGACACCGACTCCTCGAAGGCGTCGACATCGTGCATCGAGACGATCGCCTCGACTGCGTAGCTCGACGAGACGAGCCTACGAAGATCGGCGCCGTACTGGTTGTGCATCCAGCGATCGGCGACGATGAAGCCGAGGACACCATCGGGCTTCAGGATGCGAAGTCCCATCTCGATGAAGCCGACGAAGATGTCGCTCCGTCCACGCATCGTCGGACAGGCACGCCGGTACGCAGCGCTGCGAGCGGACGGCACGTCCTCCAGCCGGATGTACGGGGGATTGCCGAGCACGAAGTCCGCGACGTCCTCACCGTGCGACGTGAGGAGGAAGTCGCCGCACTGGACGCACTCGCTCGCGATCGACTTCGCCTCGGCGTCGTCGAGCCCGGCCTCGATCAGCGCGCCCGCGACGGTCTTCTGTGCGAGCTCCGCGTTTACGGGGAGCAGGTCGAAGGCTCGCAACGCCGTGCGAATGTCGGCGAGAGGGCGATCGTGGATTCGACACGACTCGATGAGACGCTCGGTCATCGGTGCGAGGAACGCACCCGATCCGCACGACGGTTCGACGGCGACCATGCCACCGAGATCGCGGTCGGCGGTGAAGCCGGACAGGTCGAGGATCAGCTCGACGACCCAGCGGCGAGTGAACACTTCGCCGTGCTCACCTGCCTCGTCGATCTGGAACACGTGTGGGTCTACTTCCTGCCCCAGGTCGAGGCTGAGCTGTCGTTGTTCGTACCGGTGGACCCCGGCCATCGCGCACCTCCAAACTACTCATCGTCGATTGGGGTCCACTGGAACCGAGCGTGTTGAACACGTACGGCCATCATGACGGGAGGCTGTGACAGAGTTCGACCCCGGATGGCTACATAGCTGGCCATCTGGTTCTTGACTCGTTCTTAACTCGGATTTCCGAGCTTAATGAGTACTTAACTCGTGATTTATGCGGTTTGTGCTTGTCAAACTGCAGTAATCGCGATTAGATGACGTTGAGCAAGGAGGCTGGCTAGTCAATGGCTACGAGCTACATAGTGGAGCGGGTGGACACGCGAAGCGGCGAGCGCCAATTCGAAGTCGTGGCGAACCGACCAACGCAGGCCGACCTCAAGCAACGAGGGTGGGCCACGTACACGTTGCGTCGGCGCGACGGTTCCGTGGTCAAGCGTTGGCGAGTCGTGAGAAATCGGAACGGAAACCCCAAGGTCGAGACCGAGACACCGGTGAACCTCGAGGGCGTGACGACCCTCAATCTTGAGCGCATGCTTCGGGCATATGAGCGAATCGTCAAGCACTGGCCAGCGAAGGCAGCGGACGTCCGCAAGATCAACAACGAGATGTCGACCCGCGCTGGCTTCATCCCTGCCGAGAACGAAGATGCCGACGTGCGGGTTGGGTCCGCTCGAGCGCGAGCTGTTCGAGTAGGTCCAAGAACCCGATGACCAGCAACCCCGACATCCAGGTCCGTCCGCTCCACATCGCACCAGAGGGCATCACGCGGTCTCTCGAAGAGGGATACGCGAACGGCTCCACCTATCAGTGGGCGCTCGAGCTCTGGCGCAACTTCTGGCAAGCCGTGGGGCGGGCCGAATCGACGAGCGCGACTGCCCCAATTCAGCGCTTCGACATGCTCAACGTTCACGGAGGCGCCCTGAAGCGAGTCGTATGGAACACCGGTCCGCATATGCCCGAGGCCGACCTCAAGAAGTACATGCTGACGCTCGGACAGGGCGGCGGCGACACCTGGTCGCTCGACAACCCGCTCGGTGACCGGCACGCGGGCGCTCGGGAGTCACTGTTGCCTTGGAATCCAGCAGGCGTGGTTGTACTGAGCTACCACCCGACGGAGCAGCCCGAAGGTGCAATGGTGTGGCTCCAACGCGACGACGACAACGGAGTGTTCGGCGCTCTTCTGCTCCCTACGGATACTGAGACGGCTCTCGGCGATGTCGAGATGGGTCTCGTCGTTCCGCTCGGAGTGGATCAGTTCGGGTTTGATTGGCGCGACATCCTCCGCCAGACGGCAAGCTCAGGTCGCAACGACGGTGGCATGCAGCGCAATGGAGGCGTCGCGTTCGTTCTCCTCGGTACCGACCGCAACGTGGACGACCTCGACGGAGTTGACTGCTCGGAGTACACGAGCACGCGCGGTCGGTCCGAAACTCCCACCGGGCTCGCCACATTCCTCCTCGACAAGATCGCTGACACCACGGACACGAGCGTGTCTGTCGTCTATCAAGTTGGCGCAGGGGCTGATCGTCTGAATCGACCCGACTCGAACGGCAAGGTCCACGCTTTCGACAGTCGAAACATCTATGGCCTCGCAGGTTGGACCACCAAGGCGGCCGAGGGGGACACGAGCGTGAGGATCTCGCCGTGCAGTCAGGTGCCGTCCCACTGCTCATCGACGGCGAAACCGTGGGGCGAGCGGTGTGGACGCTCCTGCCAGAGGATTCCCCCAGCAACAACATGATGCCGTTCCGCGGTCGTGGTCATGTTGCCGCTCGCTACAGAGACGAGTTGATGTTCCGCCCCAACTACGGCAGCCCTCCCAAACAGCTCGCACCATGGGGTGTCATCGTGCCGGAGGTCGCAGGTCGGACTCGGATCGTGGTCGAGTTGGCACAGATGGGTCCTGGGTGGCATGTCATTCAAACTCCGGCCCGCTCGGACCTTAGGGCAGCAGATGGAGGCTCGATCCCCTGGGAGGCGTTCTACGATCAGTTCAACGATGCACTGCCCGACCTTGCAGCGCCGATCTGGCACGAAATGTCTCGAATACGCGCCGCTCAGCCGCGAAACCTCGACGCGGAGCGCAGGCTACTTTCGAAGCTGCGTCGTAGAATTGAGCGGACCGACCGGGAGCCCGAGGACATAGCTGCCATTGACTCTGATGCCACCGGCAGCGCCGGAGACGGTCCGGCAGCCGAGGCCGGCACCGCAGAGCACCATGAGCGAACAGAGAACTCATGGCCAGCTCCAAGCTCGAAGCCTGGCTCCGTTCCCGGTGACGCTCCCGCCTCGCAACCCGTGGTCGAGGCGGACGGAGCGGGGACCAGTGGGACATCTCCTCGTCGTCGGCGCCCGGGACTTCCCATTCCGGAATGGATCAGTGCCGAGCGGTGGACTGGCGAGTTCGAATACGACGAACGACGTTTCGTCGTGGTTGTGCGTTCGGGTAGCGACGTCGTTATCCGCTTCAACCTTGGCCACGAGATCTACTTGCGGCAAGTGGAGTGGTTCGTCGAGGAATGCTCCAAGAGCCGAAGCGGCCGTGTGCGGCGCCTTCCCCGTTCCGAAATCGCCGAAGCAATTCAGGAGGCCTACCATCTCGACTCGGCGCCGCGTTACCTGTGGGGCATGAAGATGGACCCGAATTTCCCAGCCGTACTTGAACTCCCACAAGAGGACCCGAACGCACCGTGCGTCATGACGGTCGGCGCCGGAGGATTCAACAACGTCGACCATGTGATCCATGCGGACTTGATCGCACGGGCTGGCGGGGTCCGTACCACCGATAGCCACACCGAGTGAGCAATGATCCGCGTCGGATTGAGGCCCACCCGAGTATGGATGTCCGTCCTGCGCAGCGTGGGTGACTACAGGTCGATTCCGAAATCGTGCTCGACTGAAATGGTCGGCGCCGGCGCGGCTGGGGCCATGAGCAACCTCGCGCTTGGCTCCCCACTCCTCGACGGTCGGGGCGAGGATATCCCATCCTTCGCTTGCGAGGCGGCCGACGCTTCACGGAGATAGTGCGCAGTGTCGATGAGGTCGGTGTCCGCGATCGACCTCCCTGGCGCCCATCGCTCCCAGGTGTCGAGGGTGGCATCAAGGTCGTCGAGCCACACGATGCGGTCCTCGTGGCCGCCGCGTTCCATCTGGCGTTGCGTCGATCGGATGGTGTTCTGGATCTGGCGAACGGATCCCGCAGCCTCCGCGACACGGTTCTTGGCCGGTGCCGCCACAGCTTCGACGTCGGCCTGCTTGGCTCGCGCATCGTCCAGGGTCGTCGCCGCTTTCGTGGCGTCGCGAAGTAGTCCTCGCTTCTTGAACCCCTTGGCTCGCATCGCCGTGGTTGTTGGCCGCCCAGACAGCCTCTTGTGCCGACCGGACGTCGACGTGGGCCGCTTCGAGCGACGGGCGGTAGGGCTCGAACGCCCTTTGGGCCTTTTCGAGTTGGACCTCGGCCTCGGTCGAGTCTGTCGAACATCTCGTCGAGTCGGTGGAGCTCGGTCCGGAACTCGGATCGTGCTGCGGCGAGGTCGTGGTCGACGTTGCTCCGAAGCTGGTCGAGCCACGGCGGGATCGGCGCAACGCGGCTCGGGACGCCCGGCTCGGTCGAGCATCCATTTCTGCGAGCCGACGTCGCTGGGTGGTCGCAGGTATGTCGGCTCGGTCGCTGGCGAGGATGCGCTCAAGAATGTCGCGGGCCTCGGCGAGGTCGTGGCCCTCGGTGACGACGAGAATCTTGTTGTCTTCGCGTCCACGGGTGACGCCGACGTAGAGGCCGCGTTGCGTCGTGGCGACGGTGGCGAGTTCGATGCCGACGGTCACCGTGTCGCCCTGGTTGCCGTGTTCGGTTGCGGCGTAGCCGAGGCGCACGTGTTGGCGTGCGTACTCGACTGGCAACGTCACCCGGCCGCTTCCCGCATTCGACGACACGGTCAGCGATCCATCTTCGGCGATCGCTTCGACAGTCCATGACTCCCGGTTCCGCACCGGCTCACCGAGGTTGGTCTCGAGTCGGCGATCGTTCTGTCGGGTCACGACGACGTCGCCGATGAGTGCACGTTCGCCGCCGCCGATCGCGGTGCTCCGGTCGATCGAGAGTTGGCCGGCTTCGATCCGGAGCTTCTGGACGACGCTGTTGATCCTGTCGACGTGTTCGTTCGTCGACGCCGTGACGGTCACCGTGCCACCGTCGCTCGTCGTGTCGAGCCAGGTGTCGGCGATGAACCGGAGGTGTTCGTCGAATGGAGCGGCGACGACGCGGTCGTGGTCGATGTATGCGTCGAGGCCGCGTGGGTCGCCGTGTCGCAGTTGCAGTGACGCGGCGGCTTCCCATGGTTCGGTGAAGCGGTGGATGCGGTCGAGTTCGATCGCTCGACCGGTCCGGCAGAGTTCGTGGAACATGCCGCCGCGGCCGACCGCCTGCAATTGGTGGTGGTCACCGATCAGGACGAGTCGCCAGTCCTGGCGTTCGGCGAGCGAGATGAGTCGAACGAGCGCGAACGTGCCGACCATGCCGGCTTCGTCGACCAGAACGGTCGCTCCCGGCCGGAAGTGCGAACTCGGCGCCCGGTGGCCGATCGCGTCGTTCCCACTCGTGGAGCAGCTTTGGCGAGCGTGTCCGACCGCACGCCCGGTCTCACGTTCGAGGACACGGGCGGCCTTGGCCGACGGTGCGACGCCGAACACCTGCCGTGAGTTGTCGTGCAGATCGTTGACGGCTGTGCGCAGCGTGGTTGTCTTGCCGGCGCCGGCCGGGCCGACGGCGAGCACGAGTCGGTCGTTGCCGGCCACCGCTCGTGCGACCTCTGCTTGCATCACGTCGAGACCCTCGACGTCGACGATTGCGCGAGGGCTCGGGTTCTGCGTCCTGGGCGTCCATCGCCCAGGAGATGATGTAGTCCTCCTCGCCGAGGATGCGATCACTCGTCATGTGCCTCGACGTCGGCGCGACCCACACGGAGCGACCGTCGGAAGTCCGTCGGGGTCCTGCCGTGTCGGCCGGGTCGAGCCCGATGCACGATCGCATCACCCAGTCGCAGGCTTGCTCCAATGACGCTGCCCACCGCTCACCGTCCTCGACGCGCGACGGTCGCGTGAGATCGCAGACTGCCTTCATGATGTCGGCTCGGTTCCAGACCGAGCCCTCGGCGGTGAGGTGGTCGACGATGTCGAGCGTCGTGACATGGTCGGTGCGCCGCTCGCGACTCATCTGCCTGGGCAGCTTCGAGCGCCTCGTCGACGATCTCGGGCCAGGACCATCCGATGGACTCCGCCTCGTCGGTCCACCGAGTCGTCAGATCTGCGACGCCGATCCCGCTCTTCTTGGAACGGGTATCGACTGCTGCCTCTCGCGTCAGTGCCGCTCGTTCCCACTGCGACGGTTCGCGACCTTGCGCTGACGACGAACTCGTCGACCTTCGTCCCCAGCGCTGCCTCGACTTCGGCGGTGCGCTTGGAGAACAACCGGAGGACGTCCTTCGGGACGCCTGCGATCTCGGCCTGGCCGTTCTCGATGGGTTCCCACTCGAAGCCGAAGCGGTGCGTGAGGTCGTTGCGGAGCACGGACTGATAGATGCCGCCGAGCATTCGCTGGTGCTTCTTCATGTAGGCGCCGTCGAGTGCGAGCCATCGGCCGTCGCTGGTACGCACCTTGTTCGAGATCACCGAGTGGGTGTGGAGGTCGGGGTCGTCGGCGCGCGATGTGGTCTGGCGGAACTTGGCGATCGTGAGACCGTTGGTGTCGGCGTGGAACCGCTTCTCGGTGCCCTTTCGGATGCGGGTCGTCGCGCCGAAGCGTTCGAGGTGTGCGAGCGCGGCGGACACCGCCGTGTCGTGCGCATCGAGGAACCGCTCGTCTTGCGTGAGCGCCCAGAGGACGCTGACCGACTTCGGCGCGGAGAACGTGGCGTCGAAGCCGGCGACGGCTCGTTCGACGCGTCCGTCGCTCATCGTGCGGTCACGGAACGGTCGTCCGAGCGGCGTCCCCGATACTGGGTCACGGGCTTCGAGGAGCGCGAGCAGATCGTCCTGCGCGACGTCGCCAGCGAGGCCGAAGTCGACGGCCTGGTTGCCGGCCCAGACCCCCGGTACCTCGCCGGGTGCTTGGGTCAGGTAGTTGGCGTAGTACTGCGCCGAGGCTGCTGCACCGCTGGCGTAGATGGTGGTCACGCGCAGCATTCGGCTACCCGATCGCGTTTGGGCACTTGTCTGAACTCTTCCTACTGCTACCGGGGGAGCGAGGCACGACACGGCGAGGGACCTCAGACCGACGACAGCAGGGAGAGCTGGCGGGAGGGAGACGGCGCTCGACGAGGCTGCGCGGCTTCGACCGGGCTGCAGCGAGCGCCAGACGGAGCGACGGCTCTGCGACGGGGCGGAGAATCGACGGGGCAACGGAGAGGCGATACGCGCCGGCTGCGAACTGACCCGATGTCGAGCGCGACTGGTGCGGCTCGAGGAGGCCGGCGTCGCGGAGGGTGACGAGGGCTCGGTGTGCGGTGTTCTTCGCGACGCCGAGACGGATGGCGAGTTGGCGGACCGAGGTGTCCACGACGTCGACGTCCGTCGCTCGGTGTGGGCGTCGGTGACGAGCGCTTCGAGCGCAGCCCACGCGAGTGGGCCGAGCGAGCGCCTCGTCTCATCGGCCATCGGGCCGAGCACGAGTGAGCGCTCACACGAGGTGTGAGTGGCGCTCACGATGAGACCGCTTCAGGCGGCTGCGGGATCGTCGGGTGTTTGCCCGAGCATCTGTGCGAGGGCGGCGCGTGGGACACGCTTCTGGGTCCCGAAGCGAACGCACGGGATGCCGGACTTGCCGCCGGTCTTCTCCCACTCGGTCGTCAGCTCGTAGCCCTTGGTGCGGCCGATCTGCAGCACGGCGGCGGCCTGCTTGACCGTCATGAACGGAGGGAGGTCGTCCAACATGGGTCACTGCTCCTTGATGTGGAATATAACGGGGTGACATCATCGCGCTATGTGGTACGCGTTGTCAAGCACAACAGCACGCAGTGGGAGTGACGATGGTCCGTTCGAGGAAGAAGACGCAGGAGCCCGTCGCCGAGCGACCTCCGGACACGGGTCTCGACGTCAACGCCGTCGTCTCGTACAACGTGAAGGCGATACGCGAGCGACGGGGCTGGACGCAGCAGTCGGTCGCCGAGCGGCTCGGTCGGTTGACCGGTCATCAGCTTCCGCAGGCGTCGATCTCGGCGATGGAGCGTGGCTTCGACGGTGAGCGTCGGCGACGGTTCGACGCTCACGAGCTCTACTTGCTGTCGGTGGTCTTCGACGTGCCGATCGCCTACTTCTTCGTGCCGCCGCCGGGGACCGGCTTCGAGGAGCTGGCCGACACCCATCGACCCGTCAGCGAGTTGTACGCATCACTCCTCGGCCAGGAGCATCAACTGCCTCCACTCGACGAGCGCCTCGCCGAGATCAAGATCGAGAATCCCGAGGCGAGCGATGCGGCGCTCACGGCGATCTTCGGCGCCGACGCTGCCGCCGGCAACTGGCACGACAGCTTCCGCACGTGGCGCAAGAAGCGGCTCGTCGAGATCGAGCGCGAGTACGGCGATCGCCTCGACGAGGTCGCATCTGTTCCTCAAGGAGTTCGGCACGAGGATCGAGGCGTTCGGTCCTCGCGGCTATCTGCAGTCGATGGCGCACCGGACCGGCGAGAGTGTGCTCGATCCCGACGTTCGCCGAGATGACCGAGGACGAGTTGCTCGAAGAGATTCGATCGGCGAAACCAGAGGAGTGAGGCCATGCGTGGAACGGTCACGAAGAAGGGCGGCAAGTGGTACGTCGTCGTCGAGCGACCACCCGATCCGCTGACCGGCAAGCGCCGGCCGAAGTGGCACTCCGGGTTCAAGACGAAGAAGGAAGCCGAGCGGGCGCGCATCGACCTGCTGTCGAAGCTCGACCGGGGCGAGTACGTCGAGCCGTCGCAACAGACGCTCGCCGACTACCTCGTGGAGTGGCTGACCGCGATCGAACACACCGTGCGACCCTCGACGTTCGACTCGTACAAGCGCAACATGCACAACCACGTGATCGCGCACATCGGCTCGACGATGCTCTCGCGAGTCGACGCCGTCACGCTGAACGGTCTCTACGGGATGTTGCTCACATCGGGCCGACGTCGGCCGTCGCAGACGGGACGTGGCTACTCGCCCGAGATCGTCGATCGAGCGATCGAGCTGCGTGGCTCTGGAGTTCTCGCTGACGGAGACGGCCGAGATCCTGCAGACCGAGTTCGAGGAAGCGGCAGCGCTGAACAAGAACACGCTGAACTCGCTCCTTCGTCGCCGAGCCGCAGCGGCCGTGGCAGACGAGACCCCGAAGGGCCTCGCCCGTCGGACCGTCTACTACACCCACACGATCCTGCACCGAGCGTTGAAGGACGCCGTCCGCTGGAACCGTCTCGCGCGCAATCCAGCCGACGCCGCCGATCCACCTCGCGGTGGAGCGAGGTCCGACGGCGTTCATGCGTGGGATGCAGCGACGCTTCGTTCGTTCCTCGAGACCTCACGCGAGTCAGGCGACCGGATGCACGCGTTGTGGGTCCTGCTCGCCACCACCGGCATGCGACGCGGAGAGGCGCTCGGCGTTCGATGGAGTGATGTCGACCTTGACGCCGGCCGGCTGCGAGTCGTCCAGACGATCACGCAAGTCCGCAGCAAGGTGTCCGTCGGCGAACCGAAGACGTCGAGCGGCCGACGCTCGATCGCCCTCGACGACGGCACGGTCGCCGTGCTGCGGGCTCACCGCAAGCTGATGCTCGAGGAGCGCCTGCTCGTCGGCCCCGACTTCACCGACAGCGGGCTCGTCTTCCACTACCCCGACGGCTCATGCCTCCGACCCGACGCCGTCAGCGCACAGTTCCTCCGTCGAGTCGAACGCCAAGGCCTCCCCCGCCTCACGCTCCACGGCCTCCGCCACACATGGGCGACGCTCGCCCTCGAGCAAGGCATCCACCCGAGGGTCGTTCAAGAACGTCTCGGCCACTCCACGATCGCCATCACCCTCGGCATCTACAGCCACGTGTCGCCAACGCTCCACGACGAGGCAGCTGCGCTTGTCGCAGACCTCGTCATGAAGCGCTGATCTACGCAGCGATTGACGCCTGCCGCCAAGGCAGGAGTGCCGCGTCGATCCGACTGAGTTGCGACACCAGATTCGGATCACCCTGGTACCGAATGTGCTTGCCGTTAATCGAGGCAAGAACTACCGGCAGGCCATTGAAGTCCCGAATTGCCTTGAGGGAGTGCCGAATCGATGAAGTTCGTTCGGAGTCGCCCAGGACACCAGTTTTCACTTCCACGACAACGCCGATCGGCCGGTGGTGGGTTCCAGGAATGAGTGCGTAGCTAATCTTCATTGCTTCCTTCCAACAGGTGACGGCAACGGGTGCGCCGGAGCCGGCGCACCCGTCGACCACTACTTCGAACGACCGGAGCCGTTCCGCGTCCGGTCAACCAGCACGTAGCGCTGGCCCGGTGACGGAGTAGGCGGAAGCGGCCTTCCTCGCGTCGAGGTTCGCTCGACGCCAGTGGGCTTTCCGCCACGTCCGACCAGTCCGTACTGACCAGACGCCGGTGCCGGAGTTCCCGGCTTCAGTGGTTTTGCCATAGATTTCACCTCCTCAGCAATGAGTACCGGACGCAGGCGTCGAGTCTTCGAGGGCTGGCGCTTGCGATCCGGGTTTCCGAACGAACGCTGTTGCGCTCTGCGCCGACACTACTCGCGTTTTCGAGGAAAGCATGCACCGAATTGGTACATGGTTCTGCTATCGTGCTGAACAGAGCGAGCCATGGATATCTATTTCGACAGTGCGGCCACGGCGAAGCTCTACTCATCCAAGTCCAAACTTCAACGCAAGCTCGGTGACAAGCAAGCAGCAAAGGTGATGATCCGGTTGAAGCAGCTCGAACAAGCTGCTTCGCTGGAAGAGCTCCGCAACGCGCCGGGCCGTTGTCACGAGCTCACAGCAGATCGGGCTGGTCAACTCTCCCTCGATCTGGTCCACCCCATGCGACTGATCTTCCGACCCGAGGAACAGCCGCCACCACGCAACGAGGGCGACACCCTCGATTGGGTACGCGTTGAAGCAGTCGTGATCCTCGGGATCGACGACCCGCATTGATGCGTGCAGGCAACCACCACCACAACAAGAGAGGATCACTCATGACTAGCGCCACGCCAGGGGGAACGGCGCTGTACCGGTTCGAGCCGGACTACACAGTTCCACCGGGGGAACTAATCGCAGACTTCCTAGAAGAGGAAGGCATGACCCAAGTCGAGCTAGCGCGGCGACTCGGGATCACTACAAAGCACTTGAACCAATTCATCGCTGGCTCGGCCACACTCAGCAACGAGCTTGCAATTCTGTTGGAGCGCGTCACCAGAATCTCGTCTCGCCTACTCAACTCGATGGAGGCCGACTACCAGGACTTCAACGCCAGAGAACGGGAGGCCGTTGACCTCGCCGATCAAGTTGGCTGGTTAGACGAGCTACCTCTCAAGGACCTGATCAAGCGAGGCCACATTGCCGACATGAAGAAGGACCGTGTTGGCCAGCTCCGCGAGGTACTGCGCTTCTTTGGTGTTGCTCAAAGGTCGTCGTTCGACGAGGTCTGCGCATCAGCTGCGTATCGAAAGTCAAAGGCATACGAGTCCGACCCGAACGCCGTGGCGACGTGGCTCAGGATCGGTGAGCTTGAGGCCTCAGCGATCGAGTGTGCCGCGTTTGACAAGGCCAAGTTTCGATCGGTGCTAGACGACGCTCGCGCTCTGACGAAGCTGGTGGATCCGGAGCAGTGGGTACCTGAACTCACTCGCTTGTGCGCCGCCGCCGGTGTCGCTGTCGTCTTCGTGCAGGAGATCGGAAAGACAAGGCTGAGCGGCGCCACAATGTGGCTCACGCCAGAGAAGGCGATGATCGTGCTCAGCCTTCGCGGAAGTTGGGCGGAGGGCTTCTGGTTCACGTTCTTCCATGAAGCGGCACACGTTCTCTTGCACAGCAAGAAGAGGGCATTCATCGACAACGGGTCAACGGACGGCGAGCTCGAGGAAGAGGCTGACGAGTTCGCTCTCGACCACTTGATCCCTCGCCGCTACGTGCCGCAACTCGCCGAACTCAAGTCGGCCGCCGCAGTTCGGATGTTCGCGGATCGGATTGGCGTGGGTAGTGGGATCGTCGCGGGAAGACTCCACAGGGAGAACTTGATCCCCGCGAACTGGTTTGCCGGGGCGGACATCCATCCCCGGTACAAGTTCCACTGACGCTGGCCAAGACATCTCGACAAGAACGCAGAGCGACGCGTCTCGATCGGCCGGATGCTGCTCGGCCATAACGAGCCGATGACTACGCACAAGCGCCGTAAAGACTCATTGCGGTCCACGAAGTCAAGTTGTGACCAACTGCGCTACAGAGTTCCGAGATCCGATGCGATCCTGCACCGAGCGTTCCCACCAAGAGCCAGACTGGGCCAATGGACGATGAGTTGCCCCTGGTGTCGGACACTGACTTCACCGAACGCCAGGGCGTGAACGAAGTAGCCAGGATCGTGAATTCAGCTCGGTGTATCTGGCGAGAGACGGTCCACCGCGACATCGGTATCGACGGCCACATCGAGTATGTGACCGCCGAACGCAAGGCGCCCGGTCGGCTCGTGGCAGTGCAAGTGAAGGCGTGGCCAACGGCGATCGACGCAGCGGCAGCAAGGCCTACCGTCACCTTCAGCCCGAAGCCGAAGCACCGCAACTATTGGTCGAGCTACCCGCTCCCGGTCGTTGTCGTTATGTATCACCCAGGCACCTCCGAAATGATCTGGCTAGATGTCCGTGCCGCCCTGCGCGCAGCACCCGTGGACACCCTTCGAATCGCGCGGGACCAGCGTTTCGACAAAGAGGCCGTCCTTGAGTGCCTCAGCATCGACGGCCCGCTTCCCGTGGGAGAGTTCGACGTCGAAGCAGTCGCTCGAGAAATGGCGCAGGCCGACCCGAGAGCAGGCGGACTGAGTCTCTTGCATCTCTTCACGCAGGGGATGACTGATCTCTGCAATGCGGTCTGGTTCGGAATGGACCTGGCCAGCGAGATCGTCGATGCCCTGTCAACTGAACGAGGCTTCACTTCCTTCGACGTCGGAGAATCCGAATTTGCGCTCATCGACCGATACGTCGCATTTCTCATTGCCTACGACCTAGCGCGTGTGGACTTCTCAACCTGGACAGAAGCCCTGACTCAACGGCAGATGGTGGGCCAGTTCCTCGCTCCGCTCACAGCGCGCGGGAGACGATTGCGCGACTTCATCTCTGCCATCGATTCCGGCTTGGGCGTGCGAACCGCCCCCTACGACGTCGCCATACAAGAACGATTCGTTCACATGCTCGTCAATCCCACGGGCCACGACGAACTACTGGTGCGACAACGCCGAATCGAGCGAGTCCGACAGATTCTGGCGTAAGTCTGAGATGCCAAGCAGCTGCCGCTCTCGACTAGCGGCTGCTCGCTTGCCTCCAGTTACACCTCGACGGCCGTCGCACTGACCCTTGCGCGCAGACCCTTGCGCGCGCAAGGTTAGAAGTCCGTTAGAAGCCGGACCCTAGACGCGAAGAAATCCCTTGCAGTGCAAGGGATTTCTCGT
>CAVZGP010000015.1:0-115501 GCA_963774765.1 Ilumatobacteraceae bacterium | reverse complement strand
GGAATCGTGTATCGCACCGATGTGATCGCCGCAGGCGACGCTGCAGCCGGGGTGCCGATCGCCGACGACATCAACGTCGTCGCCGAGTATCCGATCGCCCTCGTCGCCGATGCGCCGACTCCGTCGGGTGGGCGATCGTTCATCGACTTCGTGCTCGGCGACGCCGGCCAGGCGATTCTCGCGTCTCACGGATTCGGGCCGGCGTGACGCGTCTCTCGCGCAGGTCGCGGCATCGCCGTGTCGCGATGCCGTTCCCCGCGCTCGGTCCTCGCTGGCATCGCCGTGGCCTTCTTCGCCCTGCCGCTCGTCGGCCTCGTGTGGCGTGCGCCGTGGTCGAACGCCTGGACGTACCTCACCGACGACGCGACCCTCACCGCGCTGCGCCTGTCGATGGTGACCTCGCTCTGTGCCACCGCGCTGTCGATCGTCTTCGGCGTCCCGCTCGCCTGGCTGCTCGCCAGGGTCGAGTTCCCCGGACGCGGCGCGGTGCGAGCGTTGTGCCTGCTGTCGATGGTGCTGCCGCCGGTGGTCGGCGGCGTCGCGTTGTTCTTCGCGCTCGGCCGCCGGGGCCTCGTCGGGCAGTACCTCGACGAGTGGTTCGGCATCACGCTGCCGTTCACCACTGCGGGCGTCGTCGTGGCGCAGACGTTCGTGTCGATGCCGTTCCTCGTGATCACCGTCGAGGCGGCATTGCGCCTGCTCGACCCGCGGCTGGAGGAGGCATCTCGAACGCTCGGTGCATCGCGGTGGTACACGTTCCGCCGCGTCACCCTGCCGGCGATCCGCCCGGCCCTCGTCGCCGGCGCGGTGCTCGCGTGGGCGCGGGCACTCGGCGAGTTCGGTGCCACGATCACCTTTGCCGGGAACTTCCCCGGCACCACCCAGACGATGCCGCTCGCGGTGTACCTGTCGCTGGAGACGAATCCCGAAGAGGCGATCGTGCTCGCTCTCGTGATGATCGCGATCTCGTTCGGGGTCCTACTCGGCCTGCGCGACCGCTGGTTCGGCGTCGCCGATCGCCAGGTGCGGGTGGCCGCGTGACCCTCGTCGCCCGGATCGGGCTGCAGTTGGGCACGCTCGATCTCGACGTCGAGTTCGACATCACTCCCGGTGAAGTGGTCGCCCTGATCGGGCCGAACGGTGCCGGAAAGAGCACCGTGCTTCGGTGCCTGGCCGGCCTCACTCCGATCGACGACGGACGGGTCGCTCTCGACGGAACGGTGATCGACGACCCGGCAGCCGACGTGTTCATCGAGCCCGAGCATCGGCCGGTTGGCTTCGTGTTCCAGGACTACGTTCTCTTCGAGCACCTCACCGTGCTCGAGAACGTCGCCTATGGCTTGCGCTCACGCGGCGTGGCCAAGGCCGAAGCGCGTCAGCAGGCCCGTGACTGGCTCGATCGAATGGGCCTTGGGGAGTACGGATCCAATCGGCCCGCAACACTGTCGGGCGGCCAGGCCCAGCGAGTCGCGTTGGCGAGAGCGCTCGCGACGAACCCGCGTCTGTTGCTGCTCGACGAGCCGCTCGCCGCGCTCGATGTCGGCACGCGCTCGGCCGTGCGACGTGACCTGCGCCAACACCTCGACACCTTCGATGGGATGCGTCTGATCGTCACCCACGATCCGGTTGACGCGTATGCATTGGCCGACCGCGTGATCGTGCTCGAGGCCGGCAGCGTCGTGCAGTCCGGCACCCTCGCCGAGGTGACGGCGCATCCGCGGACGCGGTACGTGGCCGACCTCGTCGGGGTGAACCTGGTGTCCGGCAACGTCGTCGACGGAGTGCTGACGTCGGCGAGCGGCGCCAGGGTCGTGATCGCTGACGCCGCCGACGGACCGACGCTCGCCACCATCCGTCCCCACTCGGTCCTGCTGGTGCGCGGCGACGCAACGGGATCGAGCGCGCGCAACACGTGGGTCGGATCGATCATCGACATCGACCGGCTGGGTGAGCGGGTCCGGGTGGTGATCGACGGCGAGTTGCCGCTCACCGCAGAGATCACGGCCTCGGCGCTCGACGACCTGCAGCTCGTTCTCGGAGATCGGGTGCACGCCTCCGTCAAGGCCACCGACATCGAGGTGGCGCCTTCATGAGTCAGTCGCCCGGCGACCAGCGTCGCGCCGATCCAGATCATCGGCGGCGCGACCTCCTGCTGGGCGAATGGGCGTGCCTCGGTGTGCTCTACGACGATCCCGCGCACGGATTCGCGATCGCGTCGGCGCTCCGACCCGGAGGGGAACTGGGCCGTGTGTGGTCGCGTTCGCGAGCGCTGACATATCGGTCGCTCGACCAACTCGTCGATCGAGGCCTGGTCCGGGCGGTCGGCGAGGAGCCCGGTATCGCCGGTGGCAACCGTACGATGCTCGCGGCGACTCGTACGGGGCGGGCCGAACTGCGCCGATGGCTGGCGACGCCGGTCGAGCACCTACGCGATCTCCGCAGCGAGTTGCTCTTGAAGTTGATGATCGCGCAGCGCAACGGCATCGACGTCGACGCGATGCTCACCCGACAGCGCGTGATCGTCGCCGACCTCGCTGCGGTCGTAGCGGCCGACAGCGCTGGCGACGGCGACGACGTCGTGATGCTCTGGCGTCGGGAGACCTCCGACGCGGCGCTGCGCTTCCTCGACCGCCTCCTGGGCCCCTCGCCGTGATCATGGCGGTGCGGTTGACGCTTCACGCTGCCTGAACGGCTCCATCCAGGTCTGCGCACGAGCGGCGGCGAGGCGCGTCGTCGGTGGAAGAATCGCGCAGTGGCCTCTGTGCACTTCGAGCTCTCTCGACGGTTCGATGTCCCGGTGCGCGAGTTGTGGGATGAACTGGTCGACTGGCCTGCGCACGGCGCGTGGATCCCGGCGACCACCGTCGACGGCGACGCGGGCGATCCGGCGGCGGTCGGCTACACGTTCACGGCGTGGACGGGATTCCGGCCGATCGCACTGGAGGACCGGATGCGGGTCGCGCGCTGCGAGTGGGACGACGCGGCATCGACCGGTGTGTGCGACGTCGAGAAGCTCGGCCCGGTGCTCGGCGGCGCCGCCGGATTCACCGTTCGAGCCGACGGCTCCGGCTCGGTGCTCGACTGGCGCGAGGACGTCACCGTGGCGCACCTGCCGTCGTTGCTCGCTCCCGTAGCGACCTTCGTCGGCCGGATCGTGTTCCAGCTGGGGATGCGCAATCTCGACAAGGTGCTCGTGCGCCGCTGACGCCCCGCACGTGGCGTGGCCTCAGACGTGGACGACTTCGAACGTGGTCGCCAGTGCAACGCCGACGCGGGCACCGGCAGACTCGGCCGCCGAGCGCAGGAAGTGATCGGGGTCGGCCATGTCTCCACCGAGGTTCGACAGGTACACCTCGTGGCACGCCAGCGACGCGATTCCTGCTTCGAGGGTGTCGGTCACGTCGACGCCGTGCGTCGCTGTGGGTGACCCACTGAACGCGACGAATCGGCAGCCGCCCCACGCTGGCGCGTCGAGCTCGGTGAAGATCCACGGGTTCGCCGCGTCCCTAGCGGCATCGAGCAACGAGCGACCGACCACGCGATGATCGACGTGGTTCCAGCTCGGGCCGCCCCACGAGTCGTGATGGTTGATGCTCAACAGCACCTCGGGGCGATGTCGTCGGATCGTGTCGGCGAGTCGGCGCCGAAGATCGAGACCCTCGACGAGCAATCCGTCGGGCAATCCGAGAAACTCGACGTCGGTCACACCGACCGCGGCGCAGCTCGCCACCTGTTCCGAGCGTCGCAGCGGGCCCACCTCGTCTGGCGGGATCGTGCTGATGCCGGCCTCGCCATCGGTGACGAGGGCGTACGCGATCGTCTTGCCCTGCCCGACCCAACGGGCCACGGCGCTCGATGCTCCGTACTCCATGTCGTCCGGATGAGCGACCACCGCAAGGGCGGTCGACCAGTCCTCGGGTACCGGCGGGAGGAGTTCTTCCATGACGTCATGTGTAGTCGCTGAACGCGACCCCTCGCACGACGTTCGAGTGTGCGCGATGATCGCGACGATGACGCAACTCCTGATCGGTACCCGCAAGGGGCTCTTCGCCCTGTCGTCCGTCGACCGCCGCGACTGGACGTTGTCGCCGCCACAGTATCTCGGCCATGTGATGCAACACGTCGTCGGAGATCCCCGCCCGGGCGGGGTGGTGCTTGCCGCGACCCGAACCGGCCATCTCGGGCCAACGGTGCTTCGTTCCGTCGACCAGGGTGCCAGCTGGGTCGAGGCGACGAAGCCTCCGGCGTTCCGCCCGGGGGAGCGACTGGAGCGCTCCGTCGACGCCGTGTTCTGGCTGACGCCCGGCCACGCCGACGAGCCGGGGAGCTGGTACGCGGGCGCAACGCCCCAGGGCCTCTTCCGCAGCGACGACAACGGTGACACGTGGGAACCACTCGACGGATGGAACGACCACCCGATGTGGGAGACGTGGGCGGAGTACCCGTATCAGGGGACACCGGACGGGGCGATGCTGCACTCGATCAACGTCGACCCCCGCAACCGCGCCCATCTCTACATCGGGCTGTCGAGCGGCGGTGTCTTCGAAACGACGGACGGTGGCTCCGACTGGGCGCCGCTGAACAAGGGTGTGGTCGGTGAGTTCCTCCCGGACCCCGACGGCGAGTTCGGCCACGACCCGCACTGCGTACGGGTTCATCCCGCGTCACCCGACCGCCTCTACCAACAGAACCACTGCGGGCTGTACCGCCTCGACCGGCCAGCCGACCGGTGGGTGCGTATCGGCGACAACATGCCGTCTGCGGTCGGTGACATCGGCTTCCCGGTCGAGCTGCATCCGCGGGATCCCGACGTGGCGTGGGTGTTCCCGATGGACGGCTCCGACGTGTGGCCGCGCACCAGTCCCGACGGTCGGCCGGCGGTGTTCGTCACGCGCGACGGCGGCGAGTCGTTCGAGCGTCAGGACTCGGGGCTGCCCGAGCGTGGCTGGTTGACCGTGAAACGCCAGGCGATGACGACCGACGCACACGATCCCGTCGGCGTCTACTTCGGCACCACCGGTGGCGAGGTGTGGGCCAGCGCCGATGAGGGCGCGTCGTGGACCTGCGCGGCGAGTCATCTCCCCGAGATCTTCTCCGTCGAGGTGCTGCCCGAGATGGACACCACCACGAGCGCACCGGTGCGGTGAAGGTCAGCATTCCGACGCCGTTGCGCTCGTACACCGCCGGAGCGAAGGAGGTCCAGGCCGAGGGCGCGACCCTGGCGGAACTCCTCGACGATCTCGATGGGCGCTACCCGGGCATCCGGTTCCGCGTGGTCGACGAACAGGCTCGCCTCCGCCAGCACATGAGGATCTTCGTCAATCGCACGATCGTCACCGACCTCGACCTTGCGATCGCGCCATCCGACGAGGTCGTGCTGATGCAGGCGCTGTCGGGAGGGTGACGTTCCGGGTGCCGTCGCCGTCGCCGATCGATGCCAGGATTCGGGGATGACCGAACCCGTGACCCGCCTGGAAGTCGACCGAGCCATCGCCGCGGAGCCGTCGGCAATCTTCGAGATCCTGCGCAGCCCCGACGGACACGTCGCGATCGACGCCTCGGGCATGTTGATGTCGGCCGAGGGTGATCCGGCCAGCGCGGTGGGAGATCGGTTCGTGGTGCACATGGACCGCGACTCGTTGCGCGACTTCGACCTCGGCGAGTACGACGTCACCGTCGTGATCGAGACGTTCGAGCCCGGCTCCGACATCGCGTGGACCATCGATGGGGCGATGCAGCCGCCCCTCGGTCACATCTACGGGTACCGGCTCGAGCCGATCGACGGCGGCACGTTGGTCACGTCGTACTACGACTGGTCGAACCTCCACGAGGCGTACGCGGGGATCGCCGACCGGTTCCCGATCATCGCCGAATCCAGTCTGCGCGCCACGCTCGGAATTCTCGCTCGGACCGTCGCGCCGGGCCAGCCCCGTCCCGGCGCATGACATCGATCGATCTGCGCACCGTCGACGCACCGGTCAGGTTCGCGGGCATCGTCGACCTGACAGCGACGCCTCGCGGGTCGCTCACCGAACGCCTGCCCGCATCGGCGCGGGCGCAACTGGTCGATCCGGCGATCGGGTTCGTGTCGTCGATGCCGTCGGGTGGACGGCTCGAGTTCGTCACGGACTCGACATCGATCGAGTTGGAAGCGGTGTTCACGCGTCTCGAATTCGGCGGCGTCACCTCGCACAGCGCCACGATCGATCTCGTGGTCGACGGCGAGCTGGTGGCGAGCGAGGCGTTGAGCGAGACCGATGTGATCCGATTTCCCGACCGGACGTCGCTCGACTTCGAGATGGTGCACAACGAACCGAGCGTGATCCGTTTCGAGGGGCTCCCCGGGGGCGTCAAGACCGTCGAGGTCTGGCTCGCGCGAGAACGCGACCGCGATGCTGCGCGAGTTGCGCATCGACGACCACGCCGCGATCGACGCGCCGCCCTCCGATCGGCGGCGGTGGGTGCACTATGGCAGTTCCATCAGCCACTGCATGGAAGCCGACCACCCGACCGGGACGTGGCCGGCGGTGGCGGCCAGGTCCGCCGGTCTCGATCTGTTCAGCCTCGGTCTCGCCGGACAGTGCCAGCTCGATCAGTTCGCCGCCCGCGCGATCCGAGACCTGCCGGCCGACGTCATCAGCGTGAAGCTCGGCATCAACATCCTCAATGCCGACTCGATGCGCGAGCGGGCGTTCGTGCCCGCCGTCCACGGGCTGCTCGACACGATCCGCGATGGCCATCGCGATGTTCCGATCGTGGTGATCAGCCCGATCATCTGTCCGGTCGCCGAGGAGCATCCCGGCCCGACCCTGCCGAACGTCGAGGGACGTTTCGACGTGGTCGCTCGGTCGGATGAGCTGCTTGCCGGCGCGTTGACGCTCCGACGGATCCGCGAGTTGTTGGGGGTCGTGGTGTCGCAACGCCGTGACGCCGGGGATGCGGATCTCCACTACTGGGACGGCCTCGAGTTGTTCGGGCCCGATGACGTCGACGACCTCCCCGACGGCCTGCACCCCAACAGCGCCGGCTACCGCCGGATGGGCGAGCGATTTGCCGCGTACGCGTTCGTCCCGGACGGCCCCTTCGGCTGACCGGCGTCTGCGCAGCTACGGTCGACCCGAACCGGTGACGCGGGTGTCTGGCACCGGCGTCACCACCCACGACGAAAGGCAACGGCGATGAAGATCTCCACCACGATCGGTTTCAACGGCGACCCCAAGAAGCTCGCCCAACAGGCACGCGACCTCGAATCGGCGGGTGTCGATCTCATCTGGGGGGCAGAGATCTACGGCTACGACCTGATCTCGACGCTCGGCTATCTCGCCGGCCAGACCTCGACGGTGCAGTTGATGACGGGCATCATCCCGCTCTACTCGCGCAGTCCGGCGCTGATCGCTCAGACGGCAGCGACGCTCGACGCGTTGTCCGACGGCCGGTTCGTGTTGGGGCTCGGGACGTCGGGTCCGCAAGTGATCGAGGGCTGGCACGGCGTGCCGTTCGAGAAGCCGATCGGGCGTACCCGCGACACGATCGAGATCTGTCGCAAGGTGTGGAGCGGCGACAAGGTCGAACACGATGGTGCCACCTATCAACTGCCGCTCGCCGAGGGCGGCACCGGTCTCGGCAAGCCGATCAAGTTCATGAACCGCCCGCCGGCCAAGGACATCCCGATCGCGCTCGCCACGATCGGCCCGAAGAACGTCGAACTCACCGCCGAGATGGCCGACATCTGGCAGACGATCCACTTCGTCCCCGACCGTTTCCAGCAGGTGTGGGGTGACGCGCTCGCCGCTGGTACGGCCAAGCGTGATCCGAACAAGGCGCCGTTGGAGATCATCGCCGGCGGCACCGTCGCACTCGGCTCCGGCCCGCATGTCGACGAGGCCCGCGAGGCGGCCCGTGGGCTGATCGGGTTCTACGTGGGCGGCATGGGCGCGAAGTCGAAGAATTTCTACAACGACCTGTTCGTTCGCTACGGGTGGGAGAAGGAGGCCGCCGAGATCCAGGACCTGTTCCTGTCCGGCAAGCGTGCCGAGGCGATCGCCGCGGTGCCCGACGAGTACATCGACCTGTCCGCCTTGATCGGCGACGAGGGCCACGTGCGTGAACGCATCCAGGTGTTCAAGGACGTCGGTGTCACCTACCTCAACATCAACCCCCACGGACCCGACCCACTGCAGACCTTCGAGAAGATCAAGTCCTGGGCCGAGTGAGTGGTGACGCGGTGCCTGAGAGCTCCGCGGATTGGGCTGGAGTTGGGGTGCGATGAGCGAAACCGCTGTATCCGGTCGGTTCGCTCATCGATGGAAGCGAAACCGCCGTATCCGGTCGGTTCGCTCATCGGTGGGAGGATCTCGCGGGTTGCGATGAGCGAAACCGCCGTATCCGGTCGGTTCGCTCATCGGTGGGGGAATCTCTGCGACACGTGATTCGTTCGGGTCCCGAAACGCTGTCCCAACGCGCTGAGGCCCCTGGCGCCGCGTCACCACTGGAGCGCCGCGGATGTGCTTGACTGCGCTGATGAGCGACACAGAGAACACGGGCGAGATCGACATGACCATCGAGACCGAGGTCATCGATGTCGACGGTGACGGCGTTGCCGACGCCGTGGTCGAGACCACCACCACGATCATCGACGTGGATGGCGACGGGGTCGCCGACATCATCCAGGAAACCACCATCACGGCGATCGACGTCGACGGTGACGGTGAGGCGGACATCATCGACGAGACCACGATCACCGCCGTCGATGTCGACGGTGACGGCGAGTTCTCCGCGGACGAGATCGAGGTCGAGGAGACCACCGCGGTCCGCGAGGACCTGCTCGACGAAGGCTGACGCTCGGCCGCGCCGGGCTGGACGATGTGGCGCGAAAGCGGGCTTGACGGTCGCCATCGTGGCGCCGCGATTCACGACGTCGTGGGCTCCATGATCGAGAATGCGGCACCGGCTGGGTCCATCAGCGTGGCGAGTGTGCCGACGCCGGGCATCTCGGTGGCGTCCATCAGAACCTGCGCGCCGAGCGTGCGCGCCGTGGCGACGGTCTGCGCAGCGTCGTCCACCATGAAGTACACACCCCAGTAGGACGGCAGACCTTCGACGGGCGGCGCCATCGCCCCGGCGATGCCGTTCTCGTTGCCGCCTGCGACCGTGAACAATGTGTAGGTTCCGGTCGGCATCGGAACGGTCTGCGTCGTCCATCCGAACACCGCGTCGTAGAAGGGTGCCACGGCTACGGGGTCAGGCGTGATCAGCTCACACCATGAGAACGCGCCGTGCTCGTTGACGACCCCGGCGCCGATGTGCTCCCGCGCTTCCCACATGCAGATGACCGCGCCGGCGGGGTCGGCGACGACCGCGAAGCGGCCAGCGCCCATCACGTCCATCGCCGGCTGCATCACCGAGCCGCCGGCAGGTTCGACCTTGCCGACAGCACGGTCGATGTCGTCGACTGACACATAGGTCGACCAGAACGGCGGCATCCCCGACGCCGCCATCTCCCCCGAGAGCTGCATGATGCCGGCGGCGGCGTGCCCGTCGAGGTCGGCCATCGTGTAGTCGACGTCGTCGGTGTCGGTCGGCCGGTCGTCGTAGTGCCAGCCGAACAGCGCGCCGTAGAAGTCCTTCGCGGCGCCCGGATTCGGCGTCGCGAGGTCGATCCAGCTCGGTACGCCGTGTGCATACGAGGTCATCGTTGTCATCAGGTCCCCTCCCGATCGGTGCGGCTGCGGACGCAACCGCACCCTCGACCGTACGCCCGAGTCGCCGTCCGGACAAGCGACAAATGGTGGACGCGGGTCGGCGTCGTCGAGGTGATGTCGAACCGGCGCCACGCAGGCCGACACGATGGTGACGTTCAGTCGGGAAGCACCGGGGGCGTCGACTCGCTGAGGTTGTTCCACAGGTCGGCATCGGGCATCCCCATGATGAAGTCGCGGACCGCGTCGGGGTAGTGCATGTTCGGCTTCGACGCGTCGTGGGGTGGCTGGGTCACCGGCTCGTCGGGACGCACGAACCCGGCGGGCCGCGTGAGGCGCGCGAGTTCGTCGTCGCTGATCCCGCACAACCCTTGCACCTCGGGATCGACCCACTGTCGTTCGTCGATGTCGTGGCCCACACACACCTCGAGGCTGAGGTGCTCCGGGCCGGCGAAGTAGATCGACTGGATCATGCCGTGGTCGAGCGGTCCCATCACCTGAATGCCGTGGCTGCGGATGCGGTCGCGCATCGTGAGCAGTTCGTCGATCGAGTCGACGTTGAACGCGACGTGTTGCATCGTGCCGGCGGTCACCGGGTCGCCTGCGTTGCCCGAGTGGGTGACGCCCCACTGTGGCTCCGTCGGATTGCCGGGTGCCTGCACGAACGCGATGTAGCTGTCGCCCGCCAGCTCGACGAACCCGTGGAACGTGTTGGGTACCCCGTGCATCCAGTACAGCGCTCGGGTGGGACAGCCGAGCACCTCGGCGAAGAACGTCAGTTGCGTCTTCATGTCCGCGGTCGACAGCGCGAGGTGGTTGACGCCGTTCGGGTGGAGATCGGGCGCCGGCGTGACCCCGGTCGCCCGGTACAGGGTGAGGTGCGGTGCCGGCTGCTCGGTGATGCTCATGGCACAAGTTGAGCACAAGAGATCGGTCGGGTCGTGACCGTGGCGGCCGAAGCGTGGCATCTGGAAGGATGCCCGACATGGCAGATCAGAAGATGACCGAATCCGAACGCGAGCAGTTCCTCTCTGGGTTGCACGTCGGCGTGTTGGGCATCGAACGCCCTGACGGCCCACCGCTCGTGGTTCCTGTCTGGTACTCCTACGAACCGGGCGGCGACGTCGAGGTGTTGACCAGCGCGTCGTCGCTCAAGGGGCGCCTCGCGGCGGCCGCCGGCCGGGCATCGCTGTGTGCCCAGCAGGAGGAGCTGCCGTACAAGTACGTCACCGTCGAAGGTTCGGTGGAGATCGTCGAACTCGGTGCCGAAGCATCGCGGGCGGCCGTCGAACCGATGGCTGTCCGCTACCTCGGTGAGGAGATGGGCAAGGAGTACGCGTCGTCGAGTGTCGGCCCCGACGACATCCTCATCCGCCTGCGTCCCGATCGCTGGTTCTCCGTCGACTACGCCAAACCGACCTGACGTTGCGCCCACTGGCGCTGGCGTCGTGTGCGGGGCCGGGTTCAGCCTGGTGCGTGCAGTGGCCAGGGCGCGGCCTGCTCGAAGATGCGTGCCAGACGTAGGCACTGATCCTCGCGGTGGCGCGCCGTGGTGATCATCAGCCCGACGGGGAGGCCGTCGGCCGTGAGTCCGGCGGGAACGGTGATCGAGGGCAGGTTGGCGACGTTCGCGAACATCGTGAGCAGCGCGGCGCTGCCGGCGTGACACGGCTGGCCGGCGATCTCGGTCGGCATCGGCCCCTCGGCGGCGAACGGTGCGCACGGATTGGTCGGTGTGAGCAGCACGTCGATGTGGTCGAACAGCTGCGCTACCTGCAACTCGAGCCCTCGCCGCGCCTTTTCGACCTTCGCGAACTGCGGGAGTGTCACCGTTCGGCCGCGGCGCCAGCCATCGACCACGAGCGGGCCGAGTTCGTCGAGGCGGTCCTGCCAGTTCTCGGGCACGTCGACGAACTGATCGACGCTCTCCATGAACGCGTAGATCCGGATGAAGTCGTCGATCTGCACGTCGACACCGGTGTCGACCAGCGCCGCCGCGTCCATCAACGTCGTCGACGCCCGTTCGGCGATCGACACCACTTCAGGGTCGGTGGTCGCGAAGCCGAGGTCGGCCGACCAGGCCGTGCGCAACGCGCCGACGGGGAGTTGTTCGATCGCGTCGAGGTACGACACGCCCGGTGTGGGCAGGCTCGTGCGGTCGCGCATGTCCGGCCCGACCGTCACGTCGAACAGCAGCGCGGTGTCGGTGATCGTGGTCGCCAGCGCGAAGTTGACGGCGTTGCCGGCATGGCGCGTGACGCCGAACGTCGGGACCCGTCCATAGGTCGGCTTCAACCCCGGCAGCCCGCACGACGCCGCCGGCCCTCGGATCGAACCGCCGCCGTCGCTCGCCGTCCCGAACGGGATCGCACCTGCGGACACCGCCGCTGCGGTTCCACCGCTCGATCCCCCGGGGGTTCGATCGGGATTCCACGGGTTGCGGGTCACGCCGTGCAGCGCGCTGGCGGTGTATCCGAACGCTCCGAATTCCGGGGCCGCGGTCTTGCCGATCGGGATCGCGCCGGCGGCACGGAGCCGCTCGACGTGGATGTCGTCACGGGTCGCCGGGGGTGCGTCGGCGTACCAGCGCGAACCGCGCGTGGTCGGCATGCCGATGCAGTCCTCGAGGTCCTTCACGCCGAACGGCACGCCGGCGAGCGGACCGGGCTGCTCGCCGGCCTCCCGAGCGCGGTCGATCGCGTCGGCCGCGCCAAGTGCGCCGTCGGCGTCGAGGTACACGAACGCGTTGAGCCGATTCTGCTGCGCGGCGACGCGATCCAGCGCTGCCTGGACCACCTCACGGGCGGTGGCGGTTCCGTCGCGGATCAGTTCGGCGCACGAGTGCACGTCTCGGAGTTCCACCGCCCGATCGTAGGCCGACGGTTCGTGGCCGCGGTACCGTCAGGGCGCTCGACACCATCGTCTCTGCTCGGAACGACGTTCCACCACCTGTGCCAAGCTGGCATCGATGAGTGCGTGTTGTTCTCCGTCGAACGAGTCCACGTCGTCGGCCTCAGCATCCGGCCCGATCGTGCCCGGTGAGGTCGACGTCGAACTCGTCGAACTGGCCGGCGGCGAGTTCTGGATGGGTGCCCCGGACGGTGACGGCTATCGCTCCGACGGTGAAGGCCCGGTTCATCAGGTGCAGCTGCGGCCGTTCTCGATCGCGCCGACCACGGTGACCAACGCCCAGTTCGCCGCGTTCTGCGACGCGACGGGTTTCGCCACGCTTGCCGAGACCGACGGCTGGTCGTTCGTCTTCGCGGGGCTGTTGCCGGACGACTTCCCCCCGACCCGTGGCGTGGCAGCCGCGCCGTGGTGGCGCCAGATCGAGGGAGCCGATTGGCGCCATCCCGCGGGTCCGGACACCTCGTACACCGACGTGGTCGATCATCCCGTCGTGCACGTCACGTGGGACGAGGCCATGGCCTACTGCCGGTGGAGCGGCACTCGCCTGCCCACCGAGGCCGAGTGGGAGTTCGCCGCCCGAGGTGGCCTCGATCGCCGGCGCTTCCCGTGGGGCGACGACCTCGAGCCGGACGGCGAGCACCGGATGAACGTGTTCCAGGGCGAGTTCCCCGGTGTCAACACCATCGCCGACGGGTTCGCCGGGACGGCACCGGTGCGCTCGTTCCTGTCGAACGACTACGGGCTGTACGAGATGTCGGGCAACGTCTGGGAGTGGTGCGCCGACTGGTTCTCTCCCGACACCTACCGCGAGAGCGAACGCCGCTCGCCCCGCACCGATCCCACCGGCCCGACGGGTGGCACCCATCGGGTGATGCGTGGCGGGTCATACCTGTGCCACGACTCGTACTGCAACCGGTACCGCGTCGGCGCCCGCAGCGCCAACACCCCCGACAGCGCCACCGGCAACATCGGCTTCCGCGTCGCTCGGTTCTGAGCGCGATCTGTGCCCGCTCCGTCTCGGTTGCCGGGACTCCAGGGGCGCAGATCGTGTGGTGGGACGCTCGGGGCGTAGATCAGGTGCCGCAGAAGGTGCGGTAGCTGTCGGCCTCGCCGGTGGGTGCCGGTCGGGCGTAGCGTTCGAGGCCGGTGCGTGCTTCGAACGGCCGGGTGACCGCGTCGAGGAGATCCTCGAGCGCTTGGAGGTCGCCCCAGCTGGCCGCGGTCAGGACCTCCTCGACGATGTGATTGCGCGGGATGTAGATCGGGTTGGCCCGATCCATCCCGTCGGCGATCGCTGCTCGATCGTCGCCCACCATCTCGAGCCATCGCGTCGTCCACTCATCGAAGCCGTCGGACTCGGCGAACAGCGACCGAGCTGGCTCGGAATCGCCACGTGCCACCGAGGACAGTGCGCGGATGCACATCGTGTAGTCGACACGCTGTTCGGCCATCAACGTCAGGAGGTCGCCGATGATGTCGTCGGCGCCCACCGCGCTGTTGCCGAGGCCGAGCTTGGCGTGCATCTCGGCGCTCCACGCCGCGTGGAACTGTTCGGGGAACCTCTGCAGCACCGCCGTGGCGGACTCGATGGCGACGTCAGGGTCGTCGCCGAATAGCGGCAACATCGCCTCGGCGAGACGGGCCAGATTCCAAGTGATGATCGCCGGCTGGTTGCCGTACGCGTAGCGGCCACCGTGGTCGATCGAGCTGAACACCGTCGCTGGGTCGTAGGCATCCATGAACGCGCACGGGCCGTAGTCGATCGTCTCGCCGGAGATCGTGGTGTTGTCGGTGTTGATCACCCCGTGGATGAACCCGACCGCCATCCACTTGGCGACGAGCGATGCCTGGACGGTGACGACGTGATCGAACAGCGCCAGCGCCGGGTGGTCGGCCTCGGCGGCCTCGGGAGCGTGTCGGGCGCTCGCGTGGTCGGCGAGCCGAGCGAGCAGCTCACGGTCGCCGGTCGCCGACGCGAACTGGAACGTGCCGACCCGCAGATGGCTCGACGCGACCCGGGCGAGGATCGCCCCTGGCACGTCCGTGACGCGACCGTCGACCTCGCGCAGGATCGTCTCGCCTGTGGCGACGACGGCGAGTGCACGGGTGGTCGGGATCCCGAGCGCATGCATCGCCTCGCTGATCACGTACTCGCGCAGCATCGGTCCCAGCGCCGCACGACCGTCGCCGCCGCGTGCGAACGGGGTGCGACCTGATCCCTTCAGGTGCAGGTCTCGGCGCGTGCCGTCCGCGCTGACGATCTCGCCCAGCAGCAGTGCACGTCCATCGCCGAGCTGCGGCGAGTAACCCCCGAACTGGTGGCCCGCGTACGCCTGTGCAACGGTCGTGACGCCGGTGGGCGCGTCATTCCCGGCGAGGACGTTGACGCCAGCGGGCGAGCGCAACGCCTCGACATCGAGTCCGAGTTCGAGCGCCAGCGCCTCGTTGAGGATCACCAGCGACGGCTCGGTCACCGGTTCGGCGTGCCACGGTCGATGCAGTCCGACGAGTTCGCGGGCGAACGAGTCGTCGAGTGCGAACACGGCAACGGTCATTCGTCCAGCCTAGGAATGTCCGAGTGCCCTGGCCCGGAAGTGATGAGTTTCCGCGCGGACGGGTCGCGTGGAAACTCATCGCTTTCCGGGGATCGTTACTCCTGGAACAGGAACTTGGTGGGGGTGATGCGCAGGACGACGCGTTGTTGTTCGTCGAGCATCGGGATGATCGCGGCAGGGTCGGGAACCGGGTTGCCGGACAGGGCGGCGAACAACTGTGCCGTCAGTTGCGCACGCAGCGGGTCCGCATCGATTGCCTCGACCTCGCCGTACACGACGAGATGCACGCGACCGTCGGGGACCGTCACGCTCACCTTCGGTTGGCGGACGGCGTTCTTCCACTTCGCCGTGTACGCCTTGGCCGAGATGAGCAGCCGGCCCTCGTCGTCGACGAGACAGCCGATCATCGATTGCTGCGGTGACCCGTCGGCACGTCCGGTGGCGAGCACCGCCCACACGTGTGCGCGGGCGAACTCGAGGTGCTGGGGATCCCAGGCGATGGTCATGTCATGTTCCCTTCGGAGGTGGTGAGGCGGATGGCGAGTTGGCGGAGCAGCGCATCGCTCGAGGCAGCGAACTCGGCTGCATCGTGGGCGACCGCCGCGACGTACCGGTCGGGTCGCACGATCACCGCACCGCCGTGTGGGAGCGCAAGTGGCATCGTGGCGACGGGAACGACGACGACCGAGGCAAGGTCGCCCCACGTCGCTCGCGTGGCGGTGTCGAAGCTCTCGCTGTCGGCGACGACGGCGAACCCGGTGCCGAGCAACTCGTCGAGCGGACGCCCATCGATTCTCGGCTGGGGGAGCTGGCGGCCGACCGCCGGATGGTCGCCGACGCGAATCCCGTGCTCGAGGATCGGGAACGGGCGATCGCCGCCGTAGGCCGCATCGAGACCGGTGCTCGCCGACGCCCGGCTGGACAGCTCGTCGATCAATCGACCCGTGTCGACCGCATGGGCGACCACACCAGCGGCGTGCGGGAGCCGTTCGGCGCTGTAGGTGTCGAGCAACGCGTCGTCAGCGTCACCGTCGTCCACGAGCCGCAGCTTCCACGCGAGATTTGCTGCGTCACGAACCCCCGAGCACAGTCCCTGACCGAGGAACGGTGGCATCTGATGTGCTGCGTCGCCGGCCAGGAACACGCGACCGGAACGCATCGCGTCCGCGACCGTGGCGTGGAAGCGGTAGACCACGGCGCGGACGAGTTCGGCGTCGTCGGCGGAGAGCCAAGGCTCCAGCAACTCCCACACCCGCTCGTCAGTGACCACTTCGTCGCGGGTCTCGCCCGCCTGCAGCTGGAATTCCCATCGGCGGTAGTCGCCGTGGCCGACGACGTAGGTAGTGGGTCGGGCGGGGTCGCAGATCTGTTGGACGAACCTCGACAGCGACGGAACTGCTCGACGCAGCCGGACGTCGAGCACCAGCCAGTCCTGGTCGAAGCCCTGATCGACGAATGCAATCCCGAGTTGCTTGCGAATGGGACTCGAAGCGCCGTCGGCCGCAACCAGCCACCGGGCCGAGTGTGATCCGTCGACAGTGTGCGCGACCACCCCGTCGGCGTGGTGCTCGACGCCGATGACCTCGACGCCGAGTCGGAGATCGACGCCGGCGCGGACAGCAGCGTCGCGGAGGAACGCTTCCAGCTCCGGTTGGTAGTACGTGACGGTCGGGTGGTGGCCGAGGGCGAAGTCGGCGTCGAGTGGAATTTCGATGCCCATGATGCGCTCGCCGCCGGGCTTCACGAACTCGGCGCCCTGCAGCGGCGTGGTGATGGCGCGCAGACCATCGATGAGACCGGCTCCCTGCAAGACCCGCTGGATCTCGTCGTCCATCACGATCGCTCGGGGAAGGCTGTACACCTCCGGCTCCCGTTCCAGCACCCGCACAGCGAAACCTCGCCGCGCCAGGAGGAGCGCGGTCACCACGCCGACGGGGCCACCACCGACGATGAGGACATCGGAGTTCGCGTCCATCAGCGAATGCCCGCGAACAGCAGGACGAGCGCGTCCGCGTGCGCATCGATGAACGCCGAGCTCAGTGTGTCGTGGCCGAGGAGTCTGGCCTCAGGCGCATTGACGTAGGCGAGCGACGCGGCACCGACGAGCGAGTAGTACAGGACCACCTCATCGATGTCGGGTACCTCGCCGGCGTCGCGCAGGGTCCGCCAGTCGGTGATCAGTGTCTCGAACCGAGGTCGCGTGTGATGGTCGACGATCCAACGCAGGCGGTCCGAGTCGGTCGTGGCCTCCTGCACCATGATCCGGTTGAGTTCCGGGAGTTCGGCGGCCGCTCGGACGAACGCACGGATCCCGCGGGCGAACTGAGCCCGATCGTCGCTCGCTGACGGTGTGTCGCGCAGGTGCCGTCCGACGGCGTGGTCGAGCTGTGCGAAGAGATGATCGACCGCGGCGCGCCACAGCTCGTCCTTCGAGTCGAAGTGGTAGTTGATCTGCGGCTGGTGCGTGCCGGCGCCGGCAGCGATTGCACGGGTGGAGGCTCCCTCGAAGCCGTGTGCCGCGAACTCGGTCAATGCCGCGTCGAGGAGTGCCGTCCGGGTGGCCGAGGACCGCGCTTGGCGTCGACGTGGGGCTTCGATGACCGGTGCGCCGCTCAGGGACGTCATCTTGCGATTCTCTATCATCCGATCTAATTTGTCCAGCCATGGGGTTGCACCGGCTGACATCGATCACCTTGGGCGTACCCGACGTGGCGGCGTCCGCGGCGTTCTTCCAGGACTTCGGTCTGTCGGGTGCGGCGTCGCCAGCAGGCGAGCCGACACGGCTCGCTACTCGCGACGGCGGTGAACAGATCGAGTTGGTGCGCACCCCCACTCGCCGACTGCTCCGCCTCGGTGTGGGTACCGATGACGGCGACGATCTCGCCCGCATCGCCACCCGAGCCTCCGGTTCGGCACACGCGGAGATCATCGAATCGACGCCCGATCTCCTCGTGCTTCGCGAGTCGGCGACTGGCCTGCGTGTCGAGATCACCGTCGCCGAGCCGTACGCCGCGCTCCCGATCGAGCACACGTTCAACCGACCGGGCATCGAGCCCGAACGCGTCGACGTTCCGGCGGCGAGTGTTCTCACGGCCGAGCAGGTTCGGCCATCGAACCTCACCCACGTCGTCTACGGCACCACGGATCAACCCGCCACCTTGGCCTTCTTCACCGACGTGGTCGGCTTCGAGATCAGCGATCAGGTTCCCGGCATCATCGCCTTCACACGGTGTGGGCCGGTGCATCACAACCTCGCCATCCAGGCGGCACCCGTCGTCTTCCCACATCATGTCGCCTTCGAGGTCGACGATGTCGACGACGTGGTACGAGGTGGCCAGGCGATGATCGACGCCGACCCCGACCGGCACATGTGGGGCGTCGGCCGCCACGCCATCGGTTCGAACTGGTTCTGGTATCTACGCGAGCCTGGTGGCACCTACATCGAATACACCTCCGACATCGACCGCATCTCGGAGCAGGACAAGTATCGGCCGAAGGCCTGGCAGGGACACGAGTACCTGTACTCCTTCGGTCCACCGCCGCCACCCGAGTTCCTCGAACCCGCCGACATGGCCGACCTCATCGCCACATCCACCTGAGACGTCACCATCTCTCAACGAAAGGGACACATCATGGGATTCCGACTCGCGAACGTCAACGGACGAGCGGTGCTCGTCGATGGCGAGCACTACACCGACATCGCCACGCACTCGTCCGGCGCGCTCGGCGCCGACCCGATGGAAGCGCTCGCCCGCCCCGACCTGCTGTCGGAACTCTCTGCGACCCTCGACGACTCGTCGGTCACCGGGCTGCTCGCCGACGTCGTGCTCGGCCCACCCGTCCCGCGTCCCCAGAAGTCCTTCGGCATCGGCCTCAACTACGCGGCCCACGCCGCGGAGGGAGGACGCGAAGCGCCCGACAGTCCGCTGGTGTTCACCAAGTTCCCGTCGTGTCTCGTCGGCCCGACCGCCGATGTCGAGATCCGCAGCGGTGGATGCGACTACGAAGGCGAACTCGTCGTCGTCATCGGGGAAGGCGGTCGCGACATCACGATCGACGATGCTTGGAAACACGTCGTCGGCGTCACCGTGGGTCAGGACATCTCCGACCGCCCGGCCCAGTTCGCGGCAAAGCCGGCGCACTTCGACCTCGGCAAGTCGTTCGACACGTTCGGTCCGATCGGTCCGGTCGTGGTGTCCGCCGACGAACTCGCCGACCGTGATGCGCTCCACATCGTGTGCGCGGTCAACGGCGAGGTCCGTCAGGACGGCAACACTGCTGATCTGATCTTCGACGTCCCAACGCTCGTCAGCTTCCTGTCGTCGATCACCACGCTCGTCACCGGCGACATCATCTTCACGGGCACGCCCGAAGGCGTCGGCGCCGCGCAGGGCAAGTTTCTCGCCGATGGTGACGTGATCACCACGACCATCGACGGCATCGGGACGATGACCAACCGGGTCGTGCGGATCAGCGACCCCCGGCCGATCCGCGGCTGAAGCGTCTCGGCTTCGCCGCAGTCACCGCGTGGCGGCAAGTCTGTGACCGGGCGACCACGCCCACACCCGACCGATTGCCGCAAGAATTGCAGCAGGGGTCAGACCCCAGATGTCACACCCCGGAGCATCCATGACCGAGCGACCGTCTACACCACGCATCGAACCGATCGACCTCGAAGACGTCACCGACGACGAGCTCCGCAACACGCTCGCTGGCGCGCTGACCCTCGACGGGCGACCACTGAACATCTTCGGTGTGCTCGGTCACCATCCGAAGCTGCTCAAGCGCTTCAACCTCCTCGGTGGTTTCATCTTGAACAAGGGTTTGATCCCCGAGCGCGAACGCGAAGTGGTGATCCTTCGGGTCGGCTGGAACGCACAGGCCGTCTACGAGTTCGGACAACACACCGTGATCGGCCGGCGTTGTGGCCTCACCGACGACGAGATCGCCGCGTTGACGAAGTCGCCGAACGACCACCCGTGGAGCGCCGACGACCGCGCGCTGATCGCCCTTGCCGACGATCTCGCCGCCGGCGACTGCGTCGGTGACGGCACCTGGCTGGCGCTCACCAACCGCTGGTCGGACGCCGAGTTGATCGAGTTGCTGATCGTCGCCGGCTTCTACCGGCTGGTCTCGGGGTTCCTCAACTCGGCCGGTGTGCAACTCGACGACGGCGTCCCCGGCTTCCCGACCTGAGAGTCACATCTGGGGTCCGAGCCCAGATGTAACACCTGGCTCGTGGAGTTCGATGAGGTTGCCGGACGGGTCGCGCAGGAAGCATTGGCGGCTGGAGGCCACCGGCTTCGGGTCGCTGACCTCGACGCCGCGGTCGCGGAGTTCGGCCACGGCGGCATCGATGTCGGCGACGTGGACCGCGAAGTGCTGGCCGCAGTCGATGGGAACGTCCGACTCGATCAGATGGACCTGTTGGCCGCCGATGTCGAGCCACGCGCCGCCGAAACCGAAGTGGGGGCGGTCGTCGCGAGCGACCATCCCGAGCACCTCGGTGTAGAAGTCGAAGCTCTCAACGGCGTCGCGGACGTTGATCGACACGTGGTGAACTCCCAGCGGCTGCATGTCGCCAGTCTGCCATCGCTCGTCACCTCCGATGATTGGCCGTTCGGGAATCGCAACCGGAGTGCCCGTGCGAGTGTGATTTCGATCCCGCCGGTGCTGCACGGTTGCAAGCTGACCATCGCATCGCCGTGGTCGCTTGTTTCCAGGCTTGCCCGTACTCCTGGACCGCTTTGGCCGGCCTCCCTGTCTCAGCGTAGGTGTCCGCCCTGGCGAGCGACCGCTGAGCCCACCGGATGTACCTGGAGTTGCCTCCGGCGTCGATGGCGAGTTCGATCTGCACCGAGGCAAGACGGCGGTCCGCTTCCACCAGGTCGTCGATCGCATCGACGGCGACGGGCAAATCGACCTTCGACAGCGCAATGACAGCCTGGTGTTCCCGGTCGAACACGTGCGTGCCCTTCTTCGGATCGAGCGTCATGTCGTCGAGCCACCAGGCCGGCTCGAGGCTCTGGGTGATCCGTCCGACCGCCTGCTGGATGAACCGGTCGTCCTTGCGATTGCCCGTTGGCAGCGCCGACATCAGGGCGGTGCGAGCGGACTCCTTCAGAGAGCGCGGGGTGTCCAGCTGCAGTCCGATCACGACCGGGTCGTGATCGGAGGATCGATACGGGTCCGGCGCGTAGATCGCGTCCTGTGCCGGCAGCTTGAACGACGTGTCGTAGTCGATCAGGTCGGCCTCGTCCGCGTTGATGTGCCAGACGGTCACGCCGGTGATCTGACCGACGAGCCCGGCGCTGGCCAGCGCGTGGTCGAGGTACCCGACCTGGCCGTCGAAGACGTAGGAATACGCGTCCTCGCCCTGGAACAGCCGGATCAGATCGGAGTAGTCGTCGGTGCTTCCTGCGGTGTCGTCCGCGCCGGCCACGATCGCATCGATCGGGTCCTCCTTGTCGTAGGAGTTGAGGTCACCGATGATCAAGGTGTGGGCGTCACCGCTCCCGGTCGGATCGGTGGCGAGCCAGTCGACGAGGGCCTCGGCAGCCGATGTCCGCGTCACGTTGCAGTTGCCGGCCCCGTCACCCAGGTCAGGGTCTCCGACGTCGTTGCAGTCGGAACCCTTGGACTTCAGATGGTTGACCGCCACCGTGAACACGCTGCCCGACGAGTCGGCGAAGCTCTGGGCGAGCACCGGACGGCTCTTGGTGTCGAGGAAGCGGGGATCGACGCTGCTGTCGAGAATCGCGTATCCACCCACCGGCGACACCGCCCCGGGCCGATAGATGATGGCGACCTTGATCGCGTCGGTGCCGATGGCCCCGGTCGCGAGGTAGTCGTAGGTGCCTGGACCGTTGACGGCGTTGAGACTGTCGACGAGGTCGATGACGGCATCGTCGTCGACGTTGTTCTCGATCTCGATGAGGCCGACGACGTCTGCGTCGATCGCAGTCAACGCCGCCACGATCTTGTCGCGTTGCCTGGTCAGCTCGTCGGCGTCGTCAGCCCCGCGGCACTCCTGGTTCTGCGCCGGACCGCAGATGTCGTTGACACCGTCATCGATCGTGGTGAAGTAGTTGAGGACGTTGAACGACGCCACCCGGACGTCGCCGCCGACCTCGTCCGGTTCGGCCGTGCGGGGGTTGACGGGTGCGTGGTTCGCGCCCCGGGTCGGCTGGATCCGGTACAGGCCGAACCCGTAGTCCATCACGCCGGTCACGTTGGCAACGGTGTCGCCACCCCGGAACAAGTTGTCGAGGTCGAACACGGCACCGTTCGGATGGATCGCGGGATCGGGATTCTGATTGGTCCGGCCGTCGTCGAGCGTGATCCGGTCGAGCACCAAGTCGGCGGCGGCCGCGACGGCATCCGGTCCGGGCTCGAACTCGGCCGTCGGCGTGAGCCGGCGCTCGGAGGTGAGCACGATCTCGCCGAACCGGTCGAAGTTGAAGTACTCGGAGATCACGAGGTCCTGTGGGAACGTGACCGACATGCCCTCCGAGGGCTCGAAGTCGTCGACGTCGGACACCGGAAGAGCCAGTGTCGCCGGCGTCGGAGCAGGGTTGCCGGAGTCGCAGACGAGCACGCCCGTTGCGGTGATCTCGGTCAGGCCGTTGAACTCCGAGATCGACCCGACCACTCGGACGCGATCGCCGATGCTGACGTCGACAGCGGGGTTGGAGCCGTCGAACACGAAAATGCCCTCGGACGTCGATGTGTCAGCGTCAGCATCCGCGTCTTCCTCCTGCAGGTGGAAGCCGTTGAGGTCGCCGTTGGTGCCGCTGGCGCCGTCCTGGAAGTCGCCGACCACGACGGCCTCGACGGTGTGTGTCTCGCCGGCGAGCGGGCTCGCGGCGCCACTGCCCTGGATGGCGCTGATCAGCGTTGCCGGTTCGCCACAGAAGCCGGTCGGCGGGGGAACGACGATCTCGTTCGGTGCGCCCGGCGTATTGATCGCCTCACCGACCATGGCCGTCCCGCTGAAGCCAGGAATGCCCGCGAGGTCGAAGTCGTTGCGTACCCAGTCGGCTGGTGAGTCGGTGTCGGTGCCGTCCGGAAAGCGCGACGCGCCGCCCGGCGTGAACGTGCTGACGCCGTCGTAGTCGGGGTCGAGCACCGTCGAGGAGTAGATGAGGTCGCCTGCGCCGCCATCGTCGACCGCGACGTCGTCGACGATCCGTGTCCACGGTGCGACGTCGATCACACCGTCGTCGTCGGCATCGATGTCGTCTCCGACCGCGCCGGTGAAACCCTCGACGAGGAGCAGCGTGATCGTTCCGTTCTCGATTGCCAGATTCCCGACTGCCGTTGTCCAGAAGCCCGCGCCATCGGTGGTGCCGACCGGGAACGCCCGGTCGATGTTGCCCATGGCACTCGTCACGTCGCCCTCGATCTCGAGCAGCGTGTACGTGGAGTAGTCGCTGTTGGGTGTGCCGAGGACCTCGATCCACTCGACATCCGGGCTTCCGGTGGTGCTCGCCGAGAACTCGTTGACGACCGGGTCGGCGGGACCACTGCCACCACCGCAGGTGGTGGTGTGGGTGCCGAGCCCATCGAAGGTGTTGTTCGCGAAGGTGGCCCACTCGACGGATGCATCGAAGGCGTCGTCGGCATTGGTGTCGCCTGTGCAGATGGCCTCGTTCCGGCGCAGGGTGTCGTCCTGGCCCCCGCCATCCCATTGGCTGCCTGGATCGAACCCGATCTGACCGAATGCGTCGACGACGATCCCACCCTTGCGGAGGACCACCGCGTCGTCGCCGTTGAAGTTGACGACCGCACTACTGATGAGGTCCGTCGCGGCAAGGATTGCCGGGTCGGCCGAAGCGTGAGCGAGGACGAACACGTCACCGTCGGCGATCGTCCCGCTGAGCGCCACGCTCTGGCTCGCGGTCGACGAACCGTTGCTGTAGAGCTCCAACGTGTAGTTGGCGGCGGCGAGATCGACCGCACCGCCGGTGCCGTTGTAGATCTCGATCGCCTTGTTGAACGACGACCCCTCGATGTACTCCGACATGAACAGATCGCTCGGCGCAGCCGCCGCGGCCGACGGTGGACCAGAGGCCAGCATCGGGATGAAGGAGGCGGCCAACACCCCGGCCAGGGTGCGCCGAAGGAGCTTGGTCGAGCGGGGTCGGGTCGTGCGGATCATCGTGATTTCCTTCCGAAGCGCCCGCCGGAAATGTGAGTTGTGTCAGCTGGACCCTCGCGGAGCCCGGCCGTGTTCATGTGAGCGATGAGCGGGTTCCCCCCGACCTGGTGATCGGGGGGAACCGGTGACGCATCAGGGCAGCTCGTTGACCCGATCGATGCTCGGAGGAGCAACCGGGCTGAACGTGCCGAGGTAGTTGACGAGGGCCTGTAGATCGTTGCCACCGTCGAGCCGCGGGGCGGTGATCGTGGCGAACGTGGTGAAGTTGTCCCCGCCGTCGGCGAGGAAGTTGTTCACCGTCACGTCGTACGTCGCGGCAGGGTTCAGCGCCACGCCGTTCAGCATCACGTTGGTGATCGCCACCGCAGTGCAGTCGCCTGCCGCGATCGTGGTGGCGAGGTCGTACGTGAACCCCTCGGAGACGCCGAGGTGCAGGAACGGACGGCTCGAGCCGAGCGGCTGGCACTGCTCCTCGAGGACCGAGATGATCTGCGCCCCGGTCATCGGGAACGTCACCAGCGTGTTGCCGAACGGCTGGAACGTGAACGCTTCGCCGTACGTGACGACGCCGTCGCCTTCGGCTGGGGTCTGTGACTGCGCATAGGTGAGGTCCGAACGGACGCCGCCCGGGTTCATGAACGCCACGTCGGCGAAGTTCGATGACGTCGCCCAGAGTTGCGCGTCGGCAACCAGGTTGCCGGCCGCCGACTCGACGCCGCGATCCGATCCGCCGGTCCCTCCGCGGTTGATGTCGGCGGTGATCGCGCCGACTGGGGTGGTGCCAGCCGCGTCATAGAGGGGCTGCCACTTCGCGAGGATGGCCGTCATCACCGGGTCCGGCGCGAGGGCCGCCTGGAAGACGGCGTGGTTGGTCGACGTGCTGAGGTCGCGGCGGACGTCGTGCGTCCGCTTGTCGAGCACCAGGTTCACCTCCGTGACCACACGGCCGTAGGAGTAGGCGCTCGTCACGATGCGCGGATCGCCGGCGGGATCGGGCAGGGTGCAGTTGTACGGCAGGTGGGTGTGGCCGGTGATGACGACGTCGATCTCGGGATCGAGCGCGCTGTTGATGGCCACGATCGGACCGGAGATGCCGACGCAGGCGTCGACGTCACCCGGCGGCGGGGTCTGGGAGCCGCCTTCGTGCAGGAGCACGACGATCGCCTCGACTCCCTTGTTCCTCAGGATGGGGACGAGTGCGTTGGCGGTCTCGGCTTCGTCGAGGAAGTCCCATCCCTGGATGCCGGCTGCGGCGACCAGGGTGTCGGTGGCCTCGAGGGTCATCCCGATGAAGCCGACCTTGACGTTGTTGACCTTCTCGATCCAGTACGGCGGCAGCGGCGTCTTGCCGGTCGTCTCGTTGACGACGTTGGCGGCGAGCCACTGGAAGTCGGCGCCGGGGTACGGCGCACTCGGGAAGTAGCAGCCGTCGACGGGATGACACCCGCCGTTCTGCATGCGCAACAGCTCGGTCACGCCTTCGTCGAATTCGTGGTTGCCAACGCTCGACACGTCGAGCTGCATGGCGTTCAGCGTCTCGACCGACGGCTCATCGTGGAAGAGCCCGGAGAACGCCGGAGACCCTCCGATGAGGTCGCCGGCGGCGACGGTCAGGCTGTTCTTGTTGCCCGCACGCAGCTCGTTGAGTTTGGCGGACAGGTACTCGGATCCTCCTGCCGGTGCGCCGTCGATGTTGCCGGGCGTCGTTGACTCGACGTGGCCGTGGTAGTCGTTGATTCCGAGGAGCTGCAGATCGATCAGCTGCCCCTTCGGATCGTGGTGGCTGGGCGGCTTCGGTTTGCCGGGGAAGCCGGGCCCTGGCCGGCACGCCGCGGCGCTGATCGAAATGGCGACAGCACCTGCGATCGCGAGCAATTGGCGGCGTCTCTGGCTGCCTCGCACTGGGGATGGGTTGGCGAACATCGGGTCCCTCTCTTCAGTCGTTTGGCGGTCGACCCCGGCTTGCCGGGAGGCCAACCGTTGTATCACGTCTCGAGAACCCCGTTGAACAGAGGCCGGCTGAACCCGGTTCGAGGATCGATGGAACGTTGCAGGAGCGGCAATCGTGTCGCGTCAGGATGTCATGCCGCCGAGGCCGACGAGACCGCGGGCGAGGTCGATCTCGCCCATGTGGCGCAGACCGTGCTGGTACAGCCAGCACTCGAAGCCGTCGAGCACGGTGATCCAGTGCGGACCGGCGCATCGGGCGCTGTAGATGCTGGCGATCATCGGTGGATACGGCGTGGCGATCAGCACCCGGGTGAAGTCGTGCGGATCCATCGTTCGAAGATGCGCTTCGGTCCGCTCGAACACGGCTCGCCAATACTCCTTGTAGGCGTCGTAGTCGCCGATGCGTTGGGCGACCATCTCGTCGACCGTCTTGTGCTTGCCGTGGTCGGCGATCGTGAGCCGCACACGTTGCTGCCACTCGTCGTTCCAGATCGGCGCCTCGCCGGTGATCATCATGAACGAGCCGTCGTTCACGTTGAGGTAGTGGAACAGCGAGAACACGATCGGCAACACGCCATCGCGCTCGTAGCCAGCTGCCGCTTCTCGTGAACTCGTACGGGAATAGTTCCCGTACGAGTTCACGAGAACCGTGATGGGAGCGACTCAGAGGCCGTCGAGTTCGTAGATTCTGCGGGCTGGTTCGTGGGCAGGATCGATTTCGAGGTCCTTCAACAACCCGTGGCGCAGGTCGTAGGCCCAGCCGTGTACGTGCCGGCGCATGTCGCTTCCCCAGCGTCGCTGGACGAACGAGGTCGAACACAACCGGTACACCTGCTCGCGCACGTTCAGTTCGACGAGGCGTTGATGGCGCAACTCGGCGTCGTCGATGGCCTCGAGTTCGTCGTGGTAGATCCGGTACACGTCCTTGATCGTGCGCAGCCACTCGTCGATCAGTCCGTGGTACGTGCCATCGACCGCCGCTGCGACGCCACCACATCCGTAGTGGCCGCACACGATGACGTGTTCGACGCCGAGCACCTCGACGGCGAACTGCAGCACCGACATGACGTTCATGTCGGTGTGGATGACCAGGTTGGCGATGTTGCGGTGGATGAACATCTCGCCGCTGCGAACGCCGACCATCTCGTTCGCATTCACTCGACTGTCGGAGCACCCGATGAAGAGGTACTTCGGGTGTTGGCCGGCGGCGAGGCGTTCGAAGTGGTCGGGATCGTTCGCCAACTCGTCGGCGACCCAGCGACGGTTGTTCTCGAACAGTTCGTCGTAGGTCGGCGTAGGCACATCGAGAGCCTGCCACACGCACCCCTGGCGTGGAACTTCGAGTCCCGATGAGTCCGCGAGCTGGCGTCAGCTCACGACGGCGGAGGCGGTGGTGGCGGTGGTGGCGTCGAGGGCGGCGGTGCGGCTGGCGGTTCTGCCGCGATCGGCGGCGCCGGCGAACTCGTCGGCGGTGCGTCAACGGCGGGCTGCGGCGTCATGCCCGGTGGTGGCGGTGGTGGTGGCGGGGGCGGCGTGCCCGCGGCGGTCGTCGGGCTCATGTCGGGCGGCGACGTCGAATCGTCGCTCACGACTTCGGCGGGTTGACCCTTCGAGCGCTTGACCAGCACGACGGCGATCGCGATGACAGCGGCGATTGCGGCGATCGCCAACAGGATGATCCAGGTCGATGATCCACCGCCACCTCCGCCAGGCGTCCATTCAGCGGTCATCGTCGCGTCGCCGTCGGCCACGAAGTCGGCATCTGGCTTGATGTCCCAGGTGGCGGTCGAGCCGTCGGTCGACGATGCGTTGTTGTCGCCGAGTGATCCGGGCGCCGTGACGACGAACCTGATCGTGAACAGGTCGTCGAAGCTCACACCGATGATGTCGGTGAGCATCTCGGTCTCGGACGGATCGCCGGCGAGTTCGTCGACGCCTTCGAGCACGGCGTTGAAGCGGGTGCCGGCGTCGTCCTGCACGATCGAGAACGACGACGTGTCGTCGCCGAGCGACGTCAGGTCCGCGATCGGGACTCCGGTGACGGTACAGCCCACGCCGACTTCGCCATTCTCGTCGATGTTGCGAGTGCTGACCTCGAAGGTGGTGAACTCCGAGGTGAGTTCGGCACACGGGTCGTCTTCGCCGAACGCCTCCTGGAGCAACGCGTCGCCGGACAGGTCGCCCATGTCTCCGAGTTCCTCGCCGAGCAGTCCCGAGAACTCCTCGAGCTGTGCGGTGTCGATGAGGACGAGGTAGTCGAGGTCGGCGGTGGCGTCGTCGCTGATGTTGATCTTGGCTTCGAAGGTGAAGCAACCGGTGAGAAGCGCACTGGCGCCGACGACGGCGAACGCTGACACGACGGTTCGAAATGTTCGACGGTCCATGTCCACTACCGTACCCTTCCAGGGACACGCTCTTCGGGAATACTTTACCCCTAGGGGTATGTTGAGGACTGCATCGGGGCCGCCGCACGCGCCGACCCACCAGGCGAAAGGCATCACCATGATCTTCACCCAGTACTACCTCGACTGCCTGTCACAGGCGTCGTACCTCGTGGGCGACGAGACGACGGGGCGCGCCGTCGTCGTCGATCCCCGCCGGGACATCGACGAATACGTGCGTGATGCCGAGGCGGCCGGCCTGACGATCGAGTTGGTGATCGAGACGCACTTCCACGCCGACTTCCTCTCGGGCCATCTCGAGCTGGCAGCAGCCACCGGCGCCGAGATCGGGTTCTCGGCCGTCGCCGAGACCGAGTTCACCTCACGCAAGTTCGCCGACGCTGAACGCATCTCGCTCGGCGATGTCCAGCTCGAGATCCGCCACACACCGGGGCACACGCCCGAGTCGATCAGCATCGTCGTGTGGGAACACGCCGACGACGAGGTGCCCTATGGCGTGTTGACCGGTGACGCGCTCTTCATCGGCGATGTCGGTCGCCCCGACCTGCTCTCGTCGCTCGGATTCACCCGTGACGAACTCGCCGACAAGCTGTACGACAGCCTGCACAACCAGCTGCTCACCCTGCCAGACGCGACGCGCGTCTACCCGGCCCATGGCGCCGGCTCGGCCTGCGGCAAGAACCTGTCGACCGAGACGTGGTCGACCATCGGTGATCAGCGAGTGAACAACTACGCCCTCGTCGCTCCCGACAAGGAGACGTTCGTCGCGCTCGTCACCGAGGGCCAACCTCCGGCACCGTCCTACTTCGTCTACGACGCCGTGCTCAACCGCAAAGATCGTCCGTTGCTCGACGAAACCGCCCCCCTCGAGGCACTCGATCTCCGTTCGGCCATCCGCTTGGTTGGAACTCGCGCGATCCTGCTCGACGGACGTTCGCCGGAGGAGTTCGCCCGCGGCCACCTGATCGGTTCGGTCAACGTCGGTCTCGAGGGCCGGTATGCCGAGTTCGCTGGATCGGTGGTGCCGAGCGACGTCGACATCGTGCTCGTCGCCGACCCCGGATTCGAGATCGAGGCCCGCAACCGTCTCGGCCGCATCGGTTTCGACCGGGTCGTCGGCTACGTCGATGACCCCCTGAGGGTCATGGCGGACCACCCGGAGCGCACTGCGCGGGCATCACGACTGACCGTGCCGGAGTTCGAACGCAGGCGCGCAGAAGTCGACGGCCTCCAGCTCGTCGACATCCGCAATCCCGGTGAGGTCGCGATCGGCGCCATCGCGGGTTCGGTGGCAGTGCCGGTCGGGCAGTTGCCGGGTCGCCTCGACGAACTCGACCGTGACGCCCCGACGGTCGTGTACTGCGCCGGCGGCTACCGGTCGTCGGTTGCCGCCAGCGTGTTGCGACGGGCGGGGTTCACCGACGTATCCGACCTCGTGGGTGGCTACGGCGCCTGGCTCGAGTTCGCCGGGCCGTCGCTGCCTGCCCCGGTCTGATCGCCGCTCCCCCTAGCATCGGCGCGGTGATCGTCGACCGGGTTCGTGGTGCCGCGCGGCGCCTGGACTCTCGGATTCGAAACCTACGAGCACTGGCGCGATCACCGAACGATCCGCCTCGGCGCGGGCCTGGCGTATTACGGGCTCTTCGCCCTGGTGCCGCTGCTCGCGCTGGCGCTGTCCGTCGCCGGTCTGGTGATCTCGCGAGGCGACGTGCAGTCGTACCTCGCCGATCGGATCTCGGGGTGGCTCGGCATCGATGCAGACAACGTCGCGCGCGCCCTCACCGACGCCTTCGACGGCACGGGGACGCTGACCGGTCTCGGAATCCTCGGGGCGGTCTCCCTGCTGCTCACGGCGTCGGTCCTGGTGGTCGCTGTGCAGGATGCGTTCAACACGATCTGGGAACGCCCCGTCCGGCCGGGCTTGCGCCACACCGTGATCCGACGTCTCGTTTCGTTCGCAGTGATCGCCGGCGCGGGTGCTGTCGTCATCGCATCATTCGTGCTCAATGCGGTGACCGGTCTCCTGGCCCGACTGATCCCCGACGCTGCGTTCGTCTCGGCGTTGGAGGAGTTGTTCGGCGTTGCGACGTCGTGGGTGCTCGGCGTCGGAGTCGTGGCGTTGCTGTTCCGTGTCCTCACCGACGCGCACGTGCCGTGGGTGTCCGCAGTCGCAGGCGGCGCCGCGACCGCGGGCGCGCTCGCCGTGGGCACCGTGCTCGTCGGCGCGTATCTTCAGCGATACGCCGCGTCCTCGTTGGCCGGGGTGACCGGAAGTGTCTTTCTGGTGCTGCTCTGGATCTTCTACGTGGGCCAGATCATCCTGGTCGGCGCCGAGTTCACGCGCGTCCTCGTCCTTCGAGGGGTCGGCATGCGAGCAGGACCGGATCCGTCGTCGTCATCCGGTCGTGATGGGGTGGCCGGCGCCCTCCCAGGCGACGATCCCGCCGTCGACGTCAACCGCTGAGGTGAACCCGAGCTGTTGCATGATGTCGAGGGTCTGACCGCTGCGGTTCCCCGACCGGCAGTACACGAGGTAGGGCACGTCGGCATCGAGCCCAGCGAGCTGATCGGAGAAGTCGGCGTCGTAGAAGTCGACCAGCACGGCCCCCTCGAGGTGGCCCTCTGCGAACTCTTCCGGAGTGCGCACGTCGAGCACGACGAGATCATCAGGAGGATCCAGGGTGATCGCCGCGGCGTCGTCGACCGAGACGGTCGAGATCCCGCTGATGGTGCTCGTGGCGCCGGATTCGTCTGCAATAGTCGTCGGGGCAGCGTCTGCAGTCGGTTCGTCGCCACCGCACGACGCGAACAGGAGGCTGACGCCGGCGAGACCGATGAGGAGTCCACGTGTGATCGACATGCACACAGGATACCCCGAGGGGTAGAACGTCCTCCTTCGATGGTCGCGTGATGCGACAGAATGATGGGGCATGACCGACATGGATCCCTCCGAGGTGATCGAGCTCGCAGATGGCGGGCGCATGGTGGTGCGTCCCACCTCGATCGCCGACGGCGAGCGGATCTGCAGCCTGTACGAGACGCTGTCCCTCGGCGACCGTCACCGGCGGTTCTTCGGAGCGTTCAAGCCTCACCTCGAATGGTGCCAGGAGTGGGCCGACATCTCCTCGAGGGGCGGGTTCGGCGTGATCGCCTTCGTTCATCGCGATGGCCAGCGCGAGGAAGTGGCCGGTGAAGCGGGCTACGCGATCCGCGACGACGGCGACGGCGATCTCGCCGTCACGGTGGCACCCAACTGGCGTGGCTGGCTCGGGCCCTACCTGCTCGACGTCCTCGTTCGACACGCCGGCGCCGTCGGCCTCGCGAACCTTCAGGCCGAGGTGCTGCTCGAGAATGGCCCGATGCTGTCGCTGCTGAGTCGACGCGAGCCGGTGGCACTGGGCCACGACAGCGGGGTGGTCCGACTGTCCATCGGCACCGGTGGACGGGTGCCGACGTGGCCGCCGGGGGAACGGCGACCACGTGTGCTCGTGGAGGTCGCTGGTCGACGTTGGGCCGGAGAACAACTCGCCGAGGCAGCGGGTCTGGCCACCGCGATGTGCGCGGGGCCCGCGGCGCGTGGCGCCGACGGGTGCCCGGTGCTCGGGGGCGGGCGGTGTTCGCTTGCAGATGACGCCGACGCCATCATCGTGTTGCTCGATCCCGATGACGAACGCAGCGCTCGACTCGTTCGGGCGCATCGCGAGCAATCGCCGGGCACGCCGATTCTGGTGCGGCACCGCTCGCCAGGTCGCGACGAGCCATCAGATCCCCAGGGCTGTATCGATGTCGAGGCCGACGGTGCTGCAGCGGTGGCTCAGGTGCTCGCGCTCGTCGGCAACCGCTCACAGCCCGACGATCAGGGGTAGAAGATCCGCAGTGCTGACGCTTCGAACGTCGAACCGTCCTCGGGGCTGAGCGACAACATCACGAGCGCACCACCGGTCGTTCCCGGGCTCGTGAACTCGAAGGTCTCGCTGTACGGGCCCGCCTCGGTGCCTCCGCTCCCGGTGACGAACGCTTCGAAGATCGGCTCGCCGTTGCCGTCAGCGCGGAGTTGGACATCGACGGTGCCTTCGAACGCCAACGCCATCCCCGACACGGTGAGTGGGCTCGTGACCTCGGCCAATGCCGCGGGTTCGTCGACGGTGATGTTCTCGCTCGCCGCCCCGAGAATCCACCAACTGTCATCGGCGGTGAGCTGACGGACGAACACGACGGTCGCGGGGCCGGTGCTCACCGACCGGATCTCGACCTCACCGGACCGGTTGTCGCCGGCCATGAACTCACCAACGATCGGGTCGACGAACCCCAGGTAGTCGGTGGCGAAACCCGTAGCTGCCTCGACCGGGTCGTCATAGCGAACGTCGGTGTCAGCCCACGGCCAGATCGCGCTGCTGACGTCGTCGGACGGAGGTGGTGCGTCGGTGGTCGGCGCCTCGGTGGTCACCGCGACGGTCGTCGCCGGCTCCTGGGTGGTCGCAGGTGCCTCGGTGGTTGCCGGAGCCTCGGTCGTCACGGTGGGCTCGGTCGGCTCGGTCGGCTCGCTGGTGGCGACCGAATCGCTGCTCTCGTCGTCGTCCCCGTTGTTGATGAGCAGCAGCGCCGCAATGAGCGCGGCCACGATCACGACCGCTCCAGCGATCAGCGGCCAACGGTTCGCGGGCTTGTCGTCGCCTTCGATCGGCGTCTCCGGCGGGGTCGGTGTGTCGGTCATCGGATGCTCCTCGCGGTATCAGTTGGGCTTGTTGTAGCGGACGATCGCGGCGATTCCGTCGACCACACCGAGGTCGGCGGAGACGACGACCGTACCGCCCGACACCAAGGTGTCGCGGGCCAGTTCGTCGGTGTCGCCTGCGGAGACGATTCGGTCGATGAACGTGATGGCAACCCGACCCTCGGAGATCGCCGCAGCGGTCGCGGTACGACCCTCGACGCCGAGCGCATGGCGTCCCAGCTCCTGACGGAGCCGATCGACGGACTCGGTGCGTCGTCGTCGCCGATCCTCGAGCGACCGATCGATCGCCGCTCGCCGTAGTCGCTCGGTCACGTGGGGGTCGTGGCGGGCGCCTGCTTGCGCCGTCACGACGGTGAACCGATGTGTGTCGAGGTGCTCGGTGACCGTGGCCGCCTCGCGGTCGTCGCCGGTCAGCACCACGAGGCGGGCGCCCGCGTGGATTGCGTGTTCGGTGATCTGGCGAGCGATCGTGTCGGCGTTGCGCTCGTAGACCGCCTCCGCGCGACGTTGGTACCCGGCCTGGTCGCCACCGGTGTGCCGGTGGGTCTGGACGTGGTCGCCCTTGACCGAGCCGATCTCGGCGAGGTCGAGGTGATCCAGCTCGAACAGGTCGGCACCGAGGTGGTCGACGACGGCGACGATCACGGGTGAGCGGTCGGTCAGCTCATCGAGTGCGGCGAGCATCGCCGGGTGCGATCCGACGTGGGTGAGGTGGCCGAGGGTGTGATCGGCCAACCAACAGAACGTTGCGTCGGTCATGTCCGCGGTCAGCAGCACCCATTCGCCGCGCGGCTCGAGGGTGTCGACCAACGCATCCAAGTGGGCGAGCGCGTCATCGTCGGCCTCCGCGGCGACGAGTTCAGATCGTCGGACGTGCCAGCGCACCATCCGGTCGTCGCCGGCCTGTCCCGGCGCCGGAAACTGCATGATCGCGGTGGCGTGTGGACCGGGCCGTTGGTAGCGCGCGAGGATGCCGTCGACCCCCGACAGCTCGTGCGTGGCGCTCGCCCGCTCGGTGTTGGTCATGACCCCAGTGTCGACAACGTCGGTGCCGTCGGCCAGGGCCCAAGGTCATGGGGCCATCGGGCTCATGGCGGACGCCCGGATCAACCGGTGCCGACGACCAGGACAACGGATCAGGTGCCTCCCGCGGCGAGGAAGTCGCACAGTGTGGCCACGGTGGTGAGGCGCGGGTAGTCGCGTTCGGCGATGTCGACGCCGGTCTGTTCCGAGAGGCGGGTCATCACGGCGAGGTGATCCATCGAGTCGAGCTGGAGCTCCATCCAGAAGTCGACGTGGTGGTCGAGTTCGGCGAGTTCGGGCTCCAACTCCGGAGCGACGTCGGCGATGGCCGACAGGACCATCGTCACGAGGTCGACGTGATCGTGGCTGGGAGTGATGTGGTCGGTCACAGAAGGTCCTCCGGTCGGTCGATGAGTTCGGCGAGGGTTGCGACGAATCGGCTTCCGACCGCTCCGTCGGTGGCGCGGTGATCGGCGGCCAGTGTCGTGGTCACGATGGGTCGTACGACCACATCGTCGTCGACGGCCCAGGCTCGTCGGCGGGAACGGCCGAAGCCGACGAGCGCAACCTGCGGTGGCGAGATCACGCCGTGGACCAGGTCGGCGCCGGTGTCGCCCAGATGGGTGATGGTGATGGTCGCGCCGGTCATCCAGCTTGCCCTGAGCTTGCCGGTGCGTGCCGCCGAAACGAGTTCACCGAGCGCGGCCATCACCTCGTCGAGCGAACGTTCGTCGGCTCGCTCGATGTGTGGGGTGACCAAACCACCGCGTCGAAGTGAGATGGCCATCGCGACGTTGACCGAGTCGGCTGGCTCGAAGTGGTCGTCGACCCAGAACCCGTTGAGGTCACGGTGGCGCGCCGCGGCGAGAGCGACCGCGCGAATGAAGCAGGCTGCGGGCAGGATCCGCTTGGCGACGGGTCGTTCGGCGTTCCTCCCGGCCAACCAGGCCTCGAGCGGGCCGACGTCGAGATCGCGCGACAGGTGATAGTGAGGAATCTCGCGGTTCGCGGTCGCCATGCGGCCCGCGATCAGCGCACGCATGCTGTCGGGCGATCGCCGCGGCGCCGCGATTTCACCAGGGGTCAGACCCCTGGTGAAATCGGCCGCTGACGGGAGATCGGCTTCGACGACGGCGCCGCCCGGTCCGGTGCCGCGCAACGTCTGGAGATCGATGCCGCGCTCCGCGGCGAGCCGTCGGGCGAGTGGTGAGGCCGGGACGCGGTCGATGGGCGCTGTCGAAGGGGAGTCGGCAACGGTCGACGGCGAACGTGGCACTGGGGGGCTGGCGTCGGTGGCGCGAAGTCGAGCGATCGGCGAGCCGACCTCGACGAGTTGACCGACCTCGACGAGGAACTCCTCGATGATGCCGTCGTGCCAGATCTCGATGTCGATGTCGGACTTCTCGGTCTCGACCACGGCGATCAGGTCGCCGCGATGAACGGTGTCGCCAGGCGCGACGCGCCACTCGATGACGCGTCCTTCGTCCATGTCGGCGCCGAGCGACGGCATCGCGTAGTCGAAGGAGCCGGCATCGGTCACGACGTGCCGCCGGCCAGGTCTGTTGCGGCCGCGACGATGTCGCCAACCTGCGGAATCGCGGCGGTCTCCAGGTGCTTCGCGTAGGGGATCGGTACCTCGAGGCTGGCGAGGCGGGTGACGGGAGCGTCGAGCGTCCAGAAGCAGGTCTCGGTGATCGATGCAGCCAGTTCGGCGCTCAGCCCGCCCGTCCGCCACCCCTCGTCGACGACGAGCGCCCGATGGGTGCGCTGGATCGACGCCGAGACGGTTGGCATGTCGATCGGTCGCAGCGAGCGAAGGTCGATCACCTCGGCGGAGATGCCTGCGGCGGCGAGCTGTTCGGCCGCCTCCAGGGCCTTCGGCACCATGCCTGCCCACGCCACAATCGTCATCTGGTCGCCGGCGCGCCGGACGACCGCTCGATCGATGTCGACCGGATCTCCCTCGGGGTCGACCGGCCCGCGGTCGTTGTACAGGCCGGAGTGTTCGAAGATGATCACGGGATTCGGATCGGCGAGTGCGGTTGGCAGCATCCATCTTGCGTCGGCGGGCGTTGCCGGCGCGATGACCTTCAGCCCAGGAACGTGAGCAAACCAGCCCTCGAGGCTGTGCGAGTGTTGTGCTGCCAGTTGACGTCCGGCGCCGGTGGTCGTGCGAACGACCAACGGAACGTTGAACTGGCCACCGGACATGTGCAGCAGCGTCGCTGCGGTGTTGACCAGTTGGTCGAGCGCCAACAGACTGAAGTTGACCGTCATGATCTCGACGATCGGACGCAGACCGCCGAGCGCGGCGCCGATGCCCGCGCCGACGAAACCCGACTCCGACAACGGAGTGTTGCGCACCCGATCGCGTCCGAACTCCTCGTGCAGGCCCTTCGTGACGGCGTAGGTTCCGCCGTAGTCGGCGACGTCCTCGCCCATGATGAACACCCGGTCGTCGCTCGCCAATGCCTCGCGCAGCGCCTCGCGCATGGCTTCGCGGTACGTCATCGTCGTCGGTTCGCTCACGGCCACACCTCGTCGATCTGGCCCTGATTCCCCGAGACCTGCGCTTCGGGAACCACGGTCGGCCCGAGCGGGCGTGTGACGTGGTCGAGCAGCGTGTCGACGGCCTCGATCGGGGCGGCATCGGCTGCCACCACGGCGGCATCGGTCTCGTCGCGTGCCGCTGTCCACATCGCTTCGATGTCGGCGTCGGTGATCACGCCGTCAGCGACGAGTCGGCCCGCGAAGGTCGTGATCGGATCGCGCTGTTTCCAACGTTCGACCTCGTCGGGATCGCGGTACAGGTCCGGGTCGAACATCGAGTGTGCCCGGAACCGGTACGTCTGGAACTCGAGGAACATCGGGCCACCACCCGAGCGGATCGCCGCCAATGCCTTCGACGTCGACCGGTGCACGTCCATCACGTCCATGCCATCGACGCGCCACGCGGGGATGGCGTAGCTCGCCGCCTTGAGCGCGAGATCGACCTGCGACTCGCTCGACTGCAGCGACGTCCCCATCGCATACCGGTTGTTCTCGCAACAGAACAGCACGGGCACGTTCCACAGCGCTGCCAGGTTCATCGCCTCGTGGAACTCGCCCTCAGCCATCGCTCCCTCGCCGAAGAAGCAGACCGTCACCGCGCCGGGTCGGCCCAGCATCTGGTCGGCGAGGCCGAGACCCACGGCCACCGGGAGGTGGCCGCCGACGATCGCGTTGCCGCCGAAGAACCTCGTCGCCGCGTCGAACAGGTGCATCGAGCCACCGCGTCCGCCGGAACAACCGGTGGCCCTGCCGAACATCTCGCTCATGATCGACGTCGCCGACACACCGCGCAGGAGCGCATGCCCGTGCTCCCGGTAGGTGGCGAGCACCGCATCGTCGGGTTGCAGGCAGCTCATCACGCCAGAGGCCACGGCTTCCTCGCCGATGTAGAGGTGGAGGAACCCGCGGATCTTCGACTCGCCGTACAGCTCGGCACAGCGCTCCTCGAACACCCGGATGCGGATCATGTCGGCGAGCAGTCGCCGCTCGAGATCGTGGTTCCCGGAGGCCTCGGCTGCGGAGACGGTGGTCATCGTCGGGGCTCCTTGATCTCGGGTGGAGTCTCCAGCGTGGACGTGTCACCCTCGTCCTCGCCCAGTTCGCGCGCCTTGAGCACGCGGCGCATGATCTTGCCGCTGCGGGTGTGCGGCAGGTTGTCGACGAATTCGATCTCACGCGGGGCCACCGCCGCGCCCAGCCGTGCTCGGGAGTGGCCGAGGAGTTCGCGCCGGAGTTCGTCGGTCGGCTCGTACCCGCGGGCGAGCACGACGAAAGCCTTCACGATCGCGCCAGCGGTGGCATCGGGCTTGCCGATCACCCCGGTCTCGGCGACGGCGGGGTGCTCGTTCAGCGCCGACTCGACCTCGAACGGGCCGATCAGGTGACCCGACGTCTTGATCACGTCGTCGCCGCGCCCGACGAACCAGTAGTAGCCGTCGGCGTCACGACGGGCGAGGTCGCCGGTTCGGTACCACCCGTCGACGAAGGATCGTCGGTAGCGCTCGTCCTGGTCGAGATACGTGCGGAACATCGACGGCCAGCCAGCGCGCAGGGCCAGTTCGCCGGACTGTTCGGGATCGTTCACCTGCGCCGGTCTGCCCGACTCGTCGGTGACCACCTCGCCGTCGGCGTTACGGGCGAGCAGGGTGACCTCGACGCCGGGCACCGGTCGTCCCATCGAACCGGCTCGAACCGGCTGCGAACGATGGTTCGAGATCATGATGCCGCCCGTCTCGGTCTGCCACCACGTGTCGATCACCGGCACGCCGAACCTCCGCTGGCACCAGTGCACAGCCTCGGCGTCGAGCGGTTCGCCGACACTCGCCACGAGTCGGAGATGCGCCAAATCGACGTCGGCGCCCACCTCGACGGCGGCTCGCTGCAGCATCCGAATTGCCGTCGGCGCGGTGTAGAAGACGTCGACGGCGTGGTGTTCGAGGATGTCGTACCAGCGTTGCGCGTCGAACTCCGCCTCGTCGACGATGCTGGTGACGCCGTTGGTGAGCGGAGCGATGATCCCGTACGACGTGCCGGTCACCCAGCCCGGGTCGGCGGTGCACCAGAACGTGTCACCCTCGTGCAGATCGAGGACCAGGCGACCGGTGATGTGGTGGGTCACCACTGCGGCGTGGACGTGAACGGCACCCTTGGGTTGTCCGGTCGTTCCGCTGGTGAAGTGCACGAGCGCCGGCGTCTCGGGGTCGGTCGGGCCGATCACGAACGTGTCGCTGCCCTCGGTGAGGAACGCTCCGAACGACATCACCTGCGGCCCGTGCGCCTTGGTCTGGCTGACCCCGATCTCGTCTTCGGTGGCCCCGCACACCAGGACCAGTTCGAGATGCTCGAGACGATCGAGGATCGGCGCCACCTTGCGGCGATAGAGCAACGGCGTCGTGGCGAGGATCTTGATGCGGCCGAGGTTCATCCGCTGCGCGATCGGGTCGGGTCCGAACGCCGAGAACAACGGCGTGAACGTGCCGTGCGCCTTGAGGGTGCCGAGCGCGGCCACGTACAGGTCGGGGATACGGCCGGCGAGGGTCGCCACCCCGGTGCCCGCTGCGAAGCCGCGGTGCCGCATTGCATCGGCGAATCGGTTCGTTCGTCGTGCGAGGCGAGCGAAGGTGATGTCGACGGGATCGTCGAGGTCGCCCGGCTCGCGTCCGATGAAACGCAGTGCCACGTGGTCGCCGCGACCCTCGCGGACGTGTCGATCGACCGCGAGATCGGCGATGTTCACGGTGGGGGGACACCCGACACCCCCGTCTGAGCGCAGCGCGGCCCACGCGTCGTCCCAGTCGAACGTCGCCACGGTGGTGGCGTAGTCGACCAGCCACGGTTGGGGATGTGGCGACATCATGGTCGAGCCTTTCATCGATCGGATCGCCCACGACAGGGGCGAAGGTCAGCAGGTCGGACGACTATGCGCTGAACTGTTCGAGGGCGCGCAGGGCGTGAGTTGCGTACGTCGACGCGGGTCCGCCACCCATCAGCACCGCAACACCGATCGTCTCGTGCACCATCTCGGGCGTCGCGCCCGCACGAAGAGCGTCGTGCATGTGCAAGGTGATGCAGTCGTCGCATCGCGTGCAGATGGCGATCGCGACGGCCATCAACTCCTTGGTGGCCTGCGGGAGTGCACCGTCGACAACCGCAGCGCGGTGCAGGTCGCCGAACCCCTTCATCTGTTCGGGGATCACCTGCATCAGGTCGCGGTACCCCTGGCGCAGTTCGGTGCGCAATGCGGGAAAGTCATTGGTCATGGTGCCTCCTGAGGTCGTCCGATGGGCTGATTTCATCGTGGCCGCGATGTCGACGCTTCGACAGAGGCCAAGGTCAATGTGTCCGATGGCCCACCGCAACGGGCCGATGGGCTGCGTGACCTTTGGCCCTGCCGGTGCGTGGCGTCGAGCGGTTCAATCGTCGCAATGGACGTGGATGCGTCGCAGATGACGGGGCCGGGGGATGTCCCGATGGAGAGAGGTGAATCCATGGTGCAGACGGCTGAGGTGCTGGACTCGGGATCACCTGGCCGCGTCGGTCGAGGCACGTGGGTGGTGGGCCTCGACGGGTCGGACTGCGCTGCCAACGCGCTCGAGTGGGCTGCCACCAACGTCGTCGGTCGCGCGTCGACCGTCGAACTGGTCACCGCCTGGCAGACCCCGATCGTCGGTGCGTATCCGATGTCGGCACCGATGGCGGTGGGCGTCGACGATACGGACATTCACGATGCTGCCGCACATGACGTCGCCGACATCGCCGCTCAGCTCGCCGACCGTATCGCTGTGCCGGTCGGGGCGTCCGTCGGCCACGGTGGCCCGGCCCAAGTCCTGCTCGACGCGTCCGAGTCGGCGGCGCTATTGGTGATCGGAAGCAGAGGCCGAGGAGGATTTGCCCGGCTCTTGCTCGGATCGACCAGTACCCAGTGTGCGACGCATGCCTCGGTGCCGACGATCGTGGTGCCCGGTGACGCCGAGCCAACGCGCGTCGAAAGGCTGCTCGTCGGCTGCGACGGCTCGCCGAATTCGATGACCGCACTGCGCTGGGCGATCGACTTCGCATCGCCGGGAGGCACGGTCGTTGTCGTCTGGGTGTGGGATGCCACGCCACTCGCCGTCGGCGCCGATGCATTCTTCTTCCCCGACGCGAGCGACCTCGCCGCTGAACGTTTCAACCATCTCGTCGACACCGTTGCCGACCAGGCGCGGGTACGCGATGTCACGCTCGAACGCGAATTCGTGCGGGGTACCCCGCGGTCCGCGTTGGCCTCGCACGCCGAGGACGCCGATCTCGTCGTCGTCGGCGCACGTGGTCACGGAGCGGTCGGTGCGGCGTTGCTCGGTTCGGTGTCGACCTGGTTGCTCCACCACGTTCATCGTCCGATCGCCGTGGTTCCGTTGACGGGGTGATGCGCCAAGGCGCGAGTCCGTACGGTCCATGAGCGATGATGGAGCGATGATCCGTGTCTTCCTGCTCGATGACCACGAGGTGGTACGCCGAGGAATCGCTGCTGCGCTCGATGCCGAGAGCGACCTCACCGTCGTCGGTGAGGTCGGCACCGCTGACGAGGCGATTGCGGGAATACGAGAGCTGACACCCGACGTCGCCGTCCTCGACGTGCGCCTGGGCGAAGGCGAGCACAATGGCATCGACGTGTGCCGCGAGATCACGACGGAGTTCCCCGCTGTCAAGGTGTTGATCCTGACGTCGTTCGACAGCGACCGGGCCCTCGTCGACGCAGGTCTCGCCGGGGCATCCGGGTTCATGCTCAAACAGATCCGCAGCAACGAACTCGTCGACGCGATTCGTGGCGTCGCCGAGGGCCGTCGCTACCTCGACGACGCCGAGGTACGTCTTGCCGGTCGTCGGCTGCGCGACAGCGAAGAGGGCCGACTCGACGATCTGACGGCGCAAGAGCGTCGGATCTTCGACCTGATCGGCGAGGGGTGCACCAACCGTCAGATCGCCCAGGAGATGTACCTCGCGGAGAAGACCGTGAAGAACTACGTCTCGAACCTCCTCGCCAAGCTCGGCATGTCGCGCCGTACCGAGGCCGCCGCGCTCGCCGCTCGCCTGGTCGAGCGCCATCGCAACGAGATGTGACTCGCCGGCCGACCTCCAACCAGCGATGAGCGAAGCGACCGTATTCGGCGGTTTGGCTCATCGCGGTGGGTGAGACCGGTTCAGCGATGAGCGAAGCGACCGTATTCGGCGGTTTGGCTCATCGCGGTGGGTGAGACCGGTTCAGCGATGAGCGAAGCGACCGTATTCGGCGGTTTGGCTCATCGCGGCGGGTGAGACCGCGTGGTGGGCATCAGATCGGGACGTGCCAGTGGAGGCGTGTACCGGTCGGCTCGTTGGGGCCGACGGTGCAGCTTCCGCCGAGTTCGGCCGCGCGCCACATCATGTTCGAGAGTCCGCCCGACCGCTTCGGTTCGTTCGGGAGTCCGACGCCGTCGTCGCTGATCGTCAGTGAGAGGACGGCGCCGGTGCAATCGACGCGTACTTCGGCCCTCGATGCGTTGGCGTGGCGAACGACGTTCGACAACCCCTCGGTGACCGTCGCGACGAGTTGGTCGGCAATGAAGTCGGGAAGCTGGTCGGGCTCACCGACGAGTCGCAGTGCTGGTTCGAATCCCAGGTGGCGGGCTCGTTCGTGGACCAGTTCGGTGATCTGCGCCGACAGGGTGCGGCGTTCGTCGTGCTGCCCAAGTCGAAAGATGGCCGCCCGGAGTTCACGGATGGTGTCGTCGAGTTCGCTGATCGTCGACCCGATGCGGTCGGCGACCATCTGCGGTTGAGCGGCGGCCTGCACGGCCTGGAGGTGCATCCCCGCCGCAAAGATGCGTTGGATCACCATGTCGTGCAGGTCGCGGGCGATGCGTTCACGGTCTTGGAGCATTGCCATCTGCGATGCCGACTCCTGGCGATCGCTGACGTCGCGGATGGTGGCGATGGTGTACAGCTGGTCGTCGATGGTGCAGGGGCTCAGACTGATCTCGACGGGGAACATCTCGCCCGACGAGTGCTGTGCGAACAGCTCCAGGCCGGTGCCCATCGGCCGGCTCGTGGGCGCTGCGGTGTAGGCCGCGCGACGTTGCGGATGCGTCGCGCGGAACTCGGGAGGAACGAGTTCGTCGATCGGCAGTCCGACGAGTTCGGCGTCGGTGCGACCGAACATCGTCGCTGCGACCGGGTTGGCGAGGCGGATCAGACCGCCGCGGTCAACCAGCAACAACCCGTCGGGACAGGAGTCGATCAAGGCTCCAGCGAGCTCGGCGCGGTCCATGGCGCCCACATGTTATTGGGGCATCGACCGAACGCTCCAATGGGCGATGTCAGTGCGCGAGATGTGGTGGTCGCACGAGCAGCACGGGGCACGGTGCATGGCGAACGATGGCCGCCGCTGTGCTGCCGATCACGAACCTCGACAGGCCGGTGCGCCCGCGCGTGCTGGCCACGATCAAGACGGCGTTGATCGATCTGGCGAAGTCGGCGACTTCGTCGTGGACGTGTTCGCCGTGGAGCACCTCGTACTGGACCGGGTGGGCCGAGTCCTTGGCCAGCTTGCGGGCGAGCCGTGCCGGATAGGCGGATTCGCTCACATCGCCGGACACACCGGGGTCGGGGTCGGTGACTTCGATGATCCACGGCGGAGCGCCGAGTTCGATGCCCCATGCCGCGGCGAGCGGCAGCACCGACTCGGACTCGTGCGAGCCATCGACCGTCGCGATGATCGGCCCGTCGAACCCGCGGGTGGTGACGTGCGGCCCGACGACGAGCACGGGACCGAAGATCCGTTCGAGCAGCTCTTCGGTCACGCTGCCGAGCAGGGCCGCCGATCGGCCCCTGCCGTGAGAGGCGAGTACGACGGTGACCTCGGGATGCTGCTCCACCTCGTTGCCGATGGCCTGCGCGACGCTTTCTGCAGCGACGTGCACGTGAGCTGTCACGCTCACGCCGGACGTGTCGTGCTGTTCGAGGCGGTCCGCGACGCGGAGTTCGGCTTCGACGAGGTCGTGTTGGTCGAAGACGACCTCGATGATGTCGACCGAGGCGTCGCCGCGCCGGGCCAGTTCAACGGCGACGTCGGCTGCCCGCCACGATGCGTCGGACCCATCGACCGGAACGATCAGATGCTGAACCATGGTGTCTCCTTGTGTTTCGGGACGATCGGTGGGGTCATGTGTCGCGGACGAGCCGGAAGCGTCGACCGGACACGGCGGACGGAGCGAGGCGGATGAAGTAGGGCTTGTTCGACTCGTGCCACGGGTGCACGGCATTTTCCACGCTGTCGAAGAGTTCGGTTTCGATCGTGATCAGTTCGGCGACGCCGTGTATGACGACACTCCACGGATCGGCGCGCTGCTCATCGTAGGTGCACGCGGCGTTGTCCGCCTCGAACGCGACCTCCGGCGCTTCGATCGCGTTGGTCAGCTTCGTGCCGGCGGCAGTGCGGAACACGATCGTTCCCTGGTCGACGACATGGTTCACCGGAAAGACGTCCACGCCGCCGCTTGGCGTCGGTGCTGCGAGGCGACCGACATCCACGGAGCGCAGCAGTGTCCAGCACTCTGACGCGGACAACTCCTCGAGCGGTTCGTACTCCACGGTGTTCCCTCCATCATGATCGTCCGTCGTGCGGTGGGCGGCTCGCCAGGGCCCAATGTCACCGTCGGCACAGCGCATGCCGGTTCGGACCCTGGTGTCTTCGGACCCTTGGCGGTCTCGTCGACGTGGGTGATACTCGTTCCATGACTGGTCGTTGGGTCGTGGGAATCGACGGATCGGACGCTGCGGTCGACGCACTGCGGTGGGCGGTTGTCCACGCCGCCGGGCGTGACGTCGAGATCACGGCGCTCGGAGCGTTCCACGTTCCGGCGATCATGGCGCTGCTCGCGGCGAAGCGGGGGTTCGGTGTCGACGAACTCGGTCTTGGTGCCACCGCTGGCCACGACGTCGACGTGGCCATCGAGACGACGAAGGGAGACGTCCATGGTGGTGTCCAGGTGCGGCCGTTGGTGGTCGAGGGTCCGCCGCCACACGTGTTGGTCGATGCCACAGTGGACGCCGACCTGCTCGTGATCGGCCGCACCGGTGCCGGCGAACTGCGTCACCACCAGCTGGGTTCGGTGAGCCGGTACTGCGCCACTCACGCTCAAGCGCCCGTTGCGGTCGTCCCCGTCGGCGGCGCCCTCGATCCGATCTCTGAGATCGTCGTCGGATTCGACGGCAGCGACCATGCGGCAGATGCACTGCGTTGGGCCCTCCGCTTTGCGGGCAATGCGGCACAGGTGCGCGTCGTGGCTGCGATCGAGGTTGCGCCATGGGTCGACGAGGAACTGAGCCGCGATCGATTCGGTGACGAGATCGACGCCGAGGAGCAACGCATCACCCGATCGCTCGATGCGATCGACCCTGATCGACGTGCCGAACGTTCGATCGTTCTGAAGGGACCTCGCCAAGCACTCGCCGAGGCCCATCCGGGAGCAGACATGATCGTCGTCGGCACCCGCGGTCATGGGGTGATCGCCGCCGGGCTCCTGGGTTCGGTGAGCACCTGGCTCCTCCACGACGCGGCCGTTCCCGTCGTGGTCGTGCCGAGCCGGTAGGCCTGCGCAACGGCTCGACGTGCTCAGTCGGCGTGCAGCTTGGGTTCGCCGGGATGGAACGGAGCGCCCGGCTCCGGCTCGGCCGCCAGCGACTCTGCCTGCGCGTCGATGTCGGTGTCGGACCAGCCCAACGAGCTGTCGGGGCTCGCGTCGTTGACGATGTGGTAGCGACGTCCGGTCACGACCGTCGCCTCGATGCGAACGAAGTTCGGCTTGTCCCAGGCGAGCCATGGGAACAGCGGGAGATCCTCGGCGTCGAACATCTCCTGCATCCGCTCGATCGGGCGGGCGTGGCCCTTGACGACCACGCTCCACGCGGTGCGATCTCCCGGTGCGTAGCCGTCGATCTCGAAGGCGACCACGCGGTTGAGTACCGCGCCGGCGAGCTTGGTTCCTGCCGCACTGCGAAAGACGATGCCTCTCTTGTCGACCACGAAGTTGATCGGGAAGATGTCCGGCTGGCCGGCGATGTCGACGGCGAGGCGTCCGACGGCGGCATGGCCGAGGAGTTCCCAGCACTCCGATTCGCTGAGGATCTCGGTGGCGTCCTGGCGTTCGTCCATGTACACATTCAACACGACCGACCCCATCGGATGCAGGGCCCTAGGTCACGCAGCGGTGTCGTGGCACCCTCGCGTTCAGTCGATCGTGACGACCTCGAACTGCTTCGGCACGACAGCATTGACGTCGTCTGCGAGATGCGAGGCAAGGGCGGCACTGGCATCGGGCTCGCCGTGGACGACGAAGACGGTGTCCGGACGCTCGGGGAGTGCAGCGATCCATTCGTGCAGGCCATCCGCGTCGGCGTGGACCGACAACGACCGCAGGACGTCGACCTCGGCTCGCACCGGAACGTAACGGCCGAGCATCTTCACGTTCCGCGCGCCGTCGGCCAGTGAACGGCCCCTCGTACCGGCCGCTTGAAATCCGCACAGCACCACGCTGTTGCGGTGATCCGGCAACAGCCGCGCCAGGTGGTGCAGCACTCGCCCGCCGGTAGCCATCCCCGAGGCGGAGATGATGATCGCGGGCGCGGTGAGCTCGTTCAGCGACTTCGAGTCCTCGACCGTCGGACACTCGTGAAGGCCCCCGCCGGGGTCGAACAGGTCGTGCGGTGCGTCGGCGGGAACCGGAAGGCATTCGAGCGGATTCGCCGTCCGCATCGCGGCGCGGTAGACGCCGAGGACGCGCAGCGCCATCGGGCTGTCGACGTACACCGGAAGCGCCGGGATACGACCCGTGCTCATCAACTCGCGCAGCACCGTCAGCAACACCTCGGTGCGATCGACGGCGAAGGCGGGGATGAGGACGATCCCGCCGCGCTTGGCGGTTCGCCGGACCACGTCGGCGAACTCGTCGATCTCGGCGGACTCATCCGGGTGCAGCGAGTCGCCGTAGGTCGACTCGACCAGCACGGTTCGTGCGGCCGGCGGGACACAGGGGCCGGGGATCAGGGGATGGTTGCCGCGGCCGAGGTCACCGCTGACCAGCAGTGTCGTCGTGCGGTCGTTGGCGCCGATGGTCAGGTGCACGCTGGCCGAACCGAGGATGTGGCCGGCGGGCACGAATCGGGCGACGACGCCGTCGGCGACGTCCACCGGTGTGTCGAAGTCGACGCTTTCGAGCAGCGCGATCGCGGCGTCAGCGTCCTCGGACGTGTAGAGCGGCTGTGCCGGATGGTGTTTGCTGAACCCTCGTTCGTTGGCGAACCGGGCCTGTTCCTCCTGCAGGTGTGCCGCGTCGGGAAGCAGGATCTCGCACAGCTGGCAGGTGGCGGTGGTGGCGAAGATCGGCCCGGTGAATCCATCACGGGCGAGCCCCGGCAGCCAGCCGCTGTGGTCGATGTGGGCGTGGGTCACGACCACTGCATCGATCAGGGCGGGATCGATCGGGAACGGCTCCCAGTTGGCGAGGCGGTCGCGCTTGGCGCCCTGGAACAACCCGGCGTCGACGAGCACGGTGGCTCGCCCGGTGCGCACCAGGAACCGACTGCCGGTCACCGTGCCGGTGGCGCCGAGGAATTGCAGGGTGGTCATGACACCGACTCTAGGATCGTGGGTGATGGCCGACCCCGACACCTCTCCTCGCAGCATCATCAGCGCGGGTCCGGTGATCGTCGGCGTCGACGGCTCGAGCAACGCACGGCGGGCACTGTCGATGGCCGCCGAGATTGCCCTCCGCTTCGATCTGGATCTGGCGGTGTTCCACGCCATCGGGTTGATGACGGTGATCGAGGGCCAGCACGTACCCTCGGAGGGTCACCACGACGACCTCGAACGGCTGCTCCGGCTCGAGTGGTGCGCCCCGCTCGCGAACGATCGCAACCTGCGGTGGCGCGCCGAGTTGGTCTACGGCAGCCCCGCCGACGTGCTGATGAAGATGGGTACCGGACTCGATGCATCGTTCGTCGTGGTGGGCTCGCGTGGCGTCGGCGACGAGCTGGCGCTCGGCAGCACGAGCCACCACGTGGTGCACCACTGCGACCGTCCGGTCGTGGTCGTGCCGCCCGCCGACCGCACCGCCTGATCCTCCGGTCGAAGGGACGCGGATCGACCGGATACCGTCCGATCCATGAGTGAGTTCAGCGGTCGTGTCGCCATCGTCACCGGTTCGTCGAGCGGTATCGGCGAGGAGACCGCTCGTCGGCTCTCGGCGCTCGGCGCCACCGTCGTGGTCAACTCGTCGTCATCGGTCGAAGCCGGCGAAGCGGTCTCGGCGTCGTTGCCTGGCGCGTCGTGCTACCTGCGTGCCGACATCAGCATCCAGGACGAAGCGCACGGGCTGATCGACGACACCATCGAACGGTACGGCCAGCTCGACTTCCTGATCAACAACGCCGGTTGGACGACGTCGATCCCACACGATCGACTCGATGATCTGACCGACGAGATCTTCCGCAAGACGTTCGACGTCAACGTGTTCGGCACGTGGTGGTTGACGAAACGGGCGATCCCGCACCTGCGCAAGTCCGACGACGCGAACATCGTCAACATCACCTCGATCGCCGGTCTGCGACCGGTCGGCTCGTCGATGGCGTACTCGATGACCAAGGCGGCGCTCAACCAGATGACGCTGCTGCTCGCGAAGAGCTACGGCCCGATCCGGGTCAACGCGGTCGCTCCCGGTCTCGTCGCGACGCCGTGGACCGAGGACTGGGATGCGATGCACGCGGCGATCGCGAAGATCGCGCCGGTACCCCGCTCGGCGACCCCCGACGACTGCGCCGAGGCCGTGCTCGCGTTGCTCCGCAACAAGTACACCACCGGCGAGATCTTCGTCGTCGACGGCGGCTCCACCCTCAAGATGTGAATGCAGCAGGGGTCAGACCCCTGCTGCAGTTCAGGCGGCGGACTTCTCCAGGATGTGGACGCCGCAGGCTGAACCGAGGCCGATCACGTGGGCGAGGCCGACCTTCGCGCCCTCGATCTGGCGGTCACCGGCTTCGCCGCGCAGGTGATGGCAGACCTCCCAGATGTTGGCGATGCCCGTCGCCGAGATCGGGTGGCCCTTCGACTGCAGGCCGCCCGACACGTTCACCGGCATCGACCCGTCGCGCCACGGCGCACCCGAGTTGAAGAAGTCGACGGCGCCACCTTCCTCGCACAGCCCGAGATTGTCGTAGTGCACCAGTTCCGCTGTCGCGAAGCAGTCGTGCAGTTCGACCAGATCGAGATCGTCGGGACCGATGCCGGCCTGCTCAAACGCGGTCTTCGCCGCGTTGCGCGTGAGCGTGTTGACGTCGGGGAGCACCTGACAGGCCTCCTGCCACGGGTCGGAGGTGAGCACCGACGCCGACACCTTCACGGCACGACGCTGCTGTTCGAGCGACAGGGTCTTGAGCTTCGCTCCGCTGACCACGACCGCGGCGGCCGCGCCGTCACAATTGGCCGAGCACATCGGGCGCGTGTTCGGGTAGGCGATCATCATGTCGCCCATGATCTCCTCGAGCGTGAAGCGCTTCGAGTACGCCGCCAGCGGGTTGAGCGTCGAGTGCGCGTGGTTCTTCTCGGAGATCTTCGCGAACAGCTCGAAGTCGGCACCACCGTACTTGTGGCCGTACTCCATACCGACCTGCGCGAACACGCCCGGCATCGCGTCGGTGCCGATCCGACCGTCAGTCGGGGCAACCGCGCCATAGCGGCCCTGCGGCTCCCACTCGTTGCTGTCCTTCTTGGCGCGACCGCCACCACCGAGCAGACCGGCGCCGGCCAGCTTCTCGACTCCGACCGCGAGGCCCATGTCGGATTCGCCCGCCTTGATCGACATGATCGCCGTTCGCAGCGCCGTGGCTCCGGTGGCGCACGCGTTCGACACGTTGTAGACCGGGATGCCGGTCTGGCCGACCTGCTTCTGGATCTGCTGGCCGACGCCACCGCCACCCATCAGATTTCCGGCAGCCATCACCCCCATGTCGGCCATCGTCACGCCGCCGTCGGCGAGGGCCGCCATCACGGCCTCCGACGCCAGGTCGACCACGTCGCGGTCGGTGTGCTTGCCGAACTTGGTCATGTTGATCCCGAGGATCCAGATGTCGTCCATGATGTCCTGTCTCGGCCTCACGGCCAGTGGGTGGTCGGTTGGGTGTGGTCGGCCGAGATCCGCCTCGTCGTTGGCGCTTCCCTCGGCGGGGCGGTCAGGTGGGTTCGAAGGCGAAGCCGATGGCTTCGGTTCCGTGATCGTCGGTGCCGAGCGAAAAGGTGGTGAGCTTCACCTTCATGCCGGTGCGGACGTGCTCGGCGTCCGGCTCGACATTGCGCAGATTGCCGCGGACGCTGGTGCCGTCACAGTCGATCACACCGGACACGAAGGGCACCTCCACGCCCGGCGCAGCGAACGCCACGATCGTGAACGTCCGCAGTTCGCCGTGCGTGGCGATTTTCGCCTGGCGAAACTCGGTGCCGAAGCACGAAGCACACGCGTTGCGACGGTCGAAGAAGCGGGCGCCGCAGTTGGTGCACTCGTTCGCCACCAGGTGTGGCTCGCCGTCGTCGAGTACGAGGTAGTGGACGAGCGGTACGCGGCTCGATGTTGCGGTGTCTGCCATGCCCGCGAACGTAACCATCGACCGTTCGCTGCGACGACCCGGCCGGATCAGCGATCGGGAGCGAGGGCGGCGAGCCAGGCGGGGAGCCGGGTCGGCCGACCGGCGGTGGTGACGCAGCCGTGGACCGTCACCCCGGTCGCCCGTGGGCGTGCGATGCCGAGTTCGTCGTCCACGGTGATCAGGTACGCCATCTGGAACGTCGCCCTGGTGACATCGGCGAGACCCAGGTGCACCGTGATCTCATCGTCGAACTCGAGCGGTTGGCGGTACTGCACGAACGCTTCGAGCACAGGCGACTCGATCCCGGCGTCGCGCCACTCGGTGAACGGATGACCGATCGCTCGCAGGTACGCGACTCTCGTCTCTTCGAAGTAGGCGAGGTGGTTGCTGTGGTGGACGATCCCCATCGCATCGGTTTCGACGAAACGCACCCGGATCCGATGCGTGAACTCGTAGTCGTCTGGCGAGGTGGACGGGTCGGCGGACAGACGCACCTCGGCGACGCTACAAGTCGAGGTGGCGCCAACTCGTACAGTCGGATGCGTGACGCCAGCTGTCGTGGTGCTCGAAGCGGCCGGCATCGAGCACACCATCCACGAGTACGACCGAGGCCATGACCTCCACGACTTCGGCCGTGAGGCTGCCGACTCGCTCGGGCTCGATCACGATCAGGTCTTCAAGACACTCGTGGTCGTCGCCGACGACGAACTGGTCGTGGCGATCGTCCCGGTCAGCTGTCAGCTCTCGATGAAGCGGGTGGCGACGGCGGTCGGTGCCAAGCGGGCGACGATGTGCGACCCGGCGGTCGCCGAGCGATCGTCCGGCTACATCGTGGGAGGCATCAGCCCGATCGGCCAACGCAAGCGGCTACGAGCCGTGATCGACGAGACCGCGGAGCTCTTCGGCACCGTCTACGTGAGCGGCGGCAGGAGGGGAATGGACATCGGCCTTGCACCGAACGACCTGATCGCCATCCTCGACGCCGTCGTCGCACCGATCACGGCATAGGGGGAATCAACGTAGGTGGACTCAGCGCGCCGGGTGACGCATCAGTGCCTCGATGCGAGCGACGCGTGTTCGCGCTGGGGGATGTGACGCAGCGAGTCGAGCGCGCCAGCCGATCGGTCGTCGCCCGGTGCCCTGGGCCAACAGCTCACGAAGCGCGCTCGCCAACTCGCGCCCGAAGCCCATGCGGACAGCGCGGCGATCGGCCTCGAACTCCGACGAGTGACCGACGAGGTTCGCGACGGCGTCGCTGCCGCGAAGCGACGCCGTGAACACCCATGACAGCGCGTGCATTGCCACCGCGACGATCGAGCCGATCGCCTTGACCGCGGGCGACTTCTGACCGAACGTGTCGGCCGCGGCGATGCCGACGTTCTCGAGGAAGAACCCGACGCGTGCCAGCAACACCACCGGCGCCGACAGCCAGTGACCGATCGTGATCGCCACCGTGTGCAAACCGAGGTGGTGGCTCAGCTCATGCGCGAGGACTCCGCGCAACTGCGCCTGGCTGAGTTCGTGCACGGCGAAGCTGGTGACGAGCACGAGGTGCCCGCCGCACGCGAACGCGTTCAGTTCTTGCGTTGGCAGCACGCGCACCACGTACCGGCTCGCCGGCAGCCCGTTGGCCTGGGCGATCTGGGCCCAGAGCGGGTAGATGATTGCGGCCTCGTCGACGGTGGCCGCGCGCGCTCTCAGCAGTGGCGTCAGCACGAACACCTGGATCGGTCGCACGAACAGCAACAACCCGGCCGTCGCGAAGCCGGCCACCACCCACCAGTAGCGCAACTCGGTGAGCCAGCCGAACGGCGCCCAGATGACGAACAGAGCGAGCAGGGTGAAGGGCAGGATCGTGACCACGGGCATGAACGCCCAGATGGCCCCTCGTTCGACGCTCCGGGCGCCCTGGCGTGCTCGCATCGCGGTGGTCACGATACGCACAGTGACCGATCCTTCGTGGCGGTCTGGACTTGTTCAAGATGTGTTCTGACTCTCGCACCGCCACCACGGTGCGCAGTACGTTCACTCCCAGTCACCCGATTCACGTCGGGCGATCCGCCAACGAGGAGTACGGGTGCAGGAATCAGCGACAGCCGCGCAGGGGCGCGAACAGCAGCGTGTTCGAGCGCTGCTGGACGATGCTGCACGTTGCCGTTCCGTCGACCCACTGCAGTCGCGTCGGCTCGCGTTGGATGCGCGGGTGCTCGCACGGACGAACGAACAGCCTGCGCTCGAAGCCGAGGCGTTGTACCACTTGGCCTCGATCGCACACCAGCGTGGCCGATCCGAGTACGCCTTCGCTCTCGCGACCGAAGCGGTCGAGTTGACCGAGCCCAACGAGGTCAGTTTGACCTTGGTGTGGTGTTTGCACCTGATCGGCGTAGTGCATTACCAGGCGAGCAACTATCCGAATGCGCTCACACATTGTCTGCGGGCGCTGCAGGTGTACCGCGCCACCGATCACGGCACGGACGAGGGCCGCATCCTGCACACGGTCGCGGCGATCTATCAGTCGATGGCCGACTACGACCGGGCGATCTCCACCTACGAGATGGCGTTGGCCGTGAACGAGGCGCTGTGTCGTCCGGACGTCGATGCGATGGTGCTCGGGAACCTCGCCCGCATTCGCGGTCGCCGGGGTGAACACCGAGCGGCCGTCGAACTCGGTCGTCGGGCGCTCCCGCTCGCCCGTCGCGACGCGCCGCACCTGGTCGGGATCATCCTGGCGGACCTTGCCGAAGCACTCGCCGCGCTCGGTGACATCGCGGCGGCGACCGCATGTTTCGCCGAGGCGCGAGCCGACTGGTCCGAGCGGGGCCGATCGGGTGAGGAACTGCCCGTCGCCGAACAGTTGGGGGTGATGGTGTCCGAGGGACGCATCGCTTTGCGAACTGGACGCCTCGACGAGGCGATCGCGTCGTTCCTCGCGGCGCTCGACCTGGCCGACCGGACCGACCACCGGGAGATGGAACTCGAACTACACGACCTGCTGGCGGTGGCGTGCAAGCAGGCGGGCAGGTTGTTGGAAGCACTCGAGCATCGCGAACGGCACTTCGCGCTCCACCGCGAGGTTTTCACCGACGCTGCCGATCTGCGGATGCGGACGGTGCAGGTGGCACACGACAACGAGAACGCCCGGCAGCTCGGCCAGATCACGCGCCTCACGACGTCGGGCCTTGTCGCGGACTTCGCCAGCAGCCACGCCGACATCGACGCCTACCACCTCGAGGCGTACGAGCGTCTCGCCGCGCTCGCCGAGATGCGCGGTGGCAGCACGACCCGCCACACCAGCGGTGTCGGCGATCTGGCGGCCGAGATCGGTCACGCGATCGGCCAGCAGCCCGAATGGTGCGAACGACTCCGATTGGCGGCGCGACTCCACGACATCGGCAAGGTCGCGGTCAACGATCAGGTCCTCATGAAGCCGGGTCCGCTGACCGTCGAGGAGTTCGATGAGGTCAAGCAGCACACCGTGTTCGGCCGTCGTCTGCTCGGTGGTGTGTCGACCGAGCTGTTCGCCCTCGCTGCCGAAGTGGCTTGGTCGCACCACGAGTGGTGGGATGGGTCGGGCTATCCGAACGGGCTCGCGGGCAATGCGATCCCGCTGTCGGGTCGGATCGTGGCCATCGCGGACGTGTTCGACTCGCTGGCCACGCGGCGTGCATACAAACGCGAATGGACCCGGGACGAGGCAGTCCGGTTCGTCATGTCCGGCTCCCGTTCTCAGTTCGATCCGGACCTCGTCGACGCGTTCGTCAAGGTGCTCGTCGCTCGATACCCCGCGCTCGACACCGGCGACTCCGCGTAGTGCGCTGGGTCAGCGCAGCGCGTTGACCACCCACTGCCGAACGAAGGCGGCGAGTTCATCGACGGTGATGGTGGTGCCCAGTCGACCGTTGCGGTACGAGTTCGAGAACGACGACACGGTGCCGAGCACGCCGACGGCGATCAGGTCAGATGGAGCGTCGGCGATGGTCCCCGCACGTTGGCCGTCCTCGACGAGACGACGGACGTCGTCGAGGTACACCCCGGCTCCTTCGGTGAGCACGTCCGCGACCTCGGGATCGCTGCGTTCGACGTCGAGAAGTGCGAAGTAGGCAGCGTTGTCGGACATGAAGCGCACGCTTGCTTCGGCGCCGTCGGCGATACGGGTGATCGCGTCGGCGGCGGGATCCATGGCGATGCCCTGGGCTCGGCGCAGGCGGAGGCGCATCGTGCGGACCAGCTCGGCAAACAGTGCGCCCTTGGTCGGGAAGTACCAGTAGAAGAGCCCCTTGGCGACGCCCGCCTGCTGGCAGATGTCGGCGATGCGGGTTGCGGAGTAGCCGCGGGCGGCGAACAGCTCGGCGGCCGCGGCGAGCAACTGCTGCTTGCGTTCGAGCCCGTGCTCGGTGTGCTGGCGTTCGTCAGTGCTGTCGACACGTTCGGCGCTGGCACTGGTCACCGCCACAGTCCAACCGAAACTTGACCCATCGGTCAAGACGAGGCGGCCCGACGTCCACGATGTGCCAGGCGCATCGTGGACGTGCCGCCGGTCCGGACGTGGTCGCCGCGCGGAACTACCCTCGGCATCGATGGCAGCCACTCGTGACGATCGGATCGCCACCCGCACGCGGAATGAGAAGTGGCAGAACGTGCCGTTGCGCATCGAGATGGCCGAGTGCATCAACTGCGATGCCTGCCTGCGCCACTGTCCGCCGCATTTCGGAGCGATCTTCAACCACGGTGCGGACGTGATCATCCTTCCCGAGCTGTGCAGCGGCTGCGACAAGTGCCTGCCGGCCTGCCCGGTCGATTGCATCTACCCGGACCCCGACTGGCAGTCGACGGTGGTCCCCGACGACTGGTGGGACGAACCCCTGAGCACCAACGACCCCTACCACTGAACGCAACGTTTGGTGTCAGACACCAAACGTCGCGTTCGGCAACTTCGGGCGGCGAGGTTCCGGACGGGGGCCGAAGCGAGTAGAAACGTTGACGATGAGTACGCCTAGCTGTCCTGCCCGAAGCCGATCCGCTGTCGCACCAGGGGTCGACACGCACTGGCGTGCTCGTGATCCACGGCTTCACCGGCAACCCTTCGTCGATGCGCGGCATCGCCGAAGCGATGGTCGCGCTCGGACACCATGTCGAGATGCCGCGCCTTCCCGGCCACGGCACGACCGTCGAGGAGATGGTCACCACCGGGTGGTCCGATTGGACCGGAGAGGTCAGGGCGGCCCACGGTCGGCTCGCTGACCGGGTCGACGAGATCGTTGTCGTCGGGCTCAGCATGGGCGGATCGCTGACGCTGTGGGCGGGATTCGAGCTCGCGAGCGTCGTCGGGCTCGTCTGCATCAACCCGGCGACGACCCCGCAGGCGTCGGACGTGCTCGACATGCTCCAGGAGATGGTCGACGACGGCACCGAGATCGCTCCGGCAATCGGTGGCGACATCGCTGATCCTGACGTTCAGGAGAGCTCCTACGACGGCGCACCACTGCGGCCGCTGCTGTCGTTCATGCGACAAGGACTCACGCCCATGGCCGACCGGTATGGCGAATTGATGATGCCGCTGCTGTTGATCACGTCGCGGCAGGACCACGTGGTCGAGCCGGCCAACAGCGAGCACCTCGCCGCGAACTATGGCGGTGAGGTCGAGCACGTCTGGCTCGAACGCAGCTATCACGTCGCCACACAGGACTTCGACCGCGGCGACATCGAGCGCATGACCGGCGAGTTCGTCGCCCGCGTCACGGCGAGTTGACCGGGTCGCCGATGCTGGCATCGATGCTGGGTTCGATCCCCAGCCCGTCATTCAACTCGATCGAGATCGGGCCGTTCAGCCTGAACATGTATGGCTTGATGATCGCGCTCGGCGTGGTCGCGGCCGTCTGGCTGTTCGGACGTCGACTCGAGGAGCGCGAGATCGGCACCAGCGACGACGCCAGCTCGATCGCAATCTGGGCCGTCCTCGCTGGAGTCATCGGAGCACGGCTGTACCACGTCGCCACAGACTGGGATCTGTTCGCCGACGACCTCGGCCGCATCCCGCAGATCTGGAAGGGCGGCCTGGGCATTCCGGGAGCCCTGCTCCTCGGCATCCCGGTCGGGCTGTACATGGCGAAGCGGCGCGGGCTCCCACTGGCGGCCGCAGCGACGTGTGCCGCCCCCGCCATTCCGCTCGCTCAGGCGATCGGACGGTGGGGCAACTACTTCAACCAGGAGCTGTTCGGTCGGCCGACCGACCTGCCGTGGGGGCTCGAGATTGACGCCGCCCATTTCGACACCGCGATCTACGCGGTCGGCACCACGTTCCACCCGACGTTTCTCTACGAATCGATGTGGAGCCTGGCGTTGTGTCTGCTGTTGCTCTGGATCGACAAGCGGGTCCGGCCCGCACCCGGCCAGCTGTTCGTGATGTACATCATCGGCTACGGCGTCGGCCGGTTCTGGGTCGAGGGCATGCGCATCGATCGCGCCGACGAGATGATCGGCTTGCGCTGGAATCAGTGGGTGGCGCTGATGGCGGTCGTCGGTGGCACGGTGGTGCTCGTCTGGATGCGGCGCCATCCGATCGCCGAGCCGGTGATCACCGTGCCGTTCGACGGGGACGTCCACGAGCAGACCGCCGACGAGTCGGTCGCCGACATCGAACCGTCAGGCGGGGAGCCGAGCACCTGACTTCGTGTCGAACAGGTGGAGTTTGGCCGGTCGCGGCACCAAGCTCACCTTGTCGCCACTCTGCAGCGAGCTGAGACCGTCCGTGCGGGCGACGATCTCCTTGTCGGTGCCGTCGGCGAGGCAGTACAGGAATGCTTCCGAGCCGAGCTCTTCGACGAACTCGACCGTGGCGTTCAGCCCGCCGTCCGCTTGGATCTCGAAGTCGTTCGGCCGGACACCGACCGTGATCGCGCCCGAGGTGAGCGCTTCGAGTTGGTCGGGGGTCAACGGCACACGGAGCGTTCCGTAGACCGCATCGGCAGCGTCGGTGGTCGACGGCAACAGGTTCATCGAGGGTGATCCGATGAACCCGGCGACGAACTCGTTGATCGGATTGGTGAACAGCTCGCGCGGCGATGCGCACTGCTGCAGGATCCCGTCGTTCATCACCGCGACGCGGTCGCCCATCGTCATTGCCTCGGTCTGGTCGTGGGTGACGTACACCGTCGTGACGCCGAGTTCCCGCTGCAGTGCGGCGATCTGCGTGCGTGTCTGCACGCGCAGCTTGGCGTCGAGGTTCGACAGCGGTTCGTCCATCAGGAACACCTGCGGCTCACGAACGATCGCACGGCCCATCGCGACGCGTTGGCGTTGTCCGCCAGAGAGCTTTGCGGGCTTGCGATCGAGCAGTTCGTGGAGGTCGAGGATCCGCGCCGCCTCCTCGACGCGTGCGCGGCGTTGCTTCTTGTTCATCTTCTTCACCTTGAGGTGAAAGCCGATGTTCTCCGCCACCGTCATGTGCGGATACAGCGCGTAGGACTGGAAGACCATGGCGATGTCGCGATTCTTCGGTGCCACGTCGGTGACATCGCGGTCGCCGATCAGGATGTGGCCGTCGTCGACCGGCTCGAGCCCCGCGAGCATCCGCAAAGTCGTCGACTTGCCACAACCCGACGGGCCGACGAGCACGAGGAACTCGCCGTCGCCGATCTCGAGGTCGAGGGTGTCAACGGCCGGCGCATCGGTGCCCGGATAGGTCCGGCTGGCGTGCTGGAACGTGACGGTGGCCAAGCTGATGCTCCTGGTTCTGGTGGGACGACGGGAGCGGTCCCGTGCGAACTCCATCATGGCCGCTGTGCCCGCCCCGACGACACTCCTGTCGCCCCCGCACGTGCGGCTTGCGATGAGCGAAGTGACCGCATGCGGTGGTTTGGCTCATCGGTGGGTGGCTCGCGCGTCGATCGTGGGCGGTGGCGGGCCCGCGTGGTGAACTGTCGCGGTGCCGGACCACATCCACCTCCACGGCGCGACGTTCGATGTCGTGGTCGATGTCGCGACGCCGACTCCGACGATCGTGCACTGGGGCCAGGCCCTGGGCGACGCGTCGAATCTCGAGGCGCTCGACGCGGTGCTCGGCCGACCCGCCGTGGCCGGTGCGCTCGGCGCAGTCGCTCCGGTCAGTGTCGTTCCACTGCACGCCGATGGCTTCGTCGGCAGACCCGGGCTGGTGGGAAGGCGCGGCGGTGGACGTGACTGGGCACCGCGGTTCACGCCGACCGCACACCTCCTCGGCGGCGATGTCCTCACCGTCGAGTCGCTCGACGAGGTCGCCGGTCTGGCCCTGACCACGGAGATCTCCGTTGGCGATGTCCTGAGCGCCAGGGTGACGATCGCCAACCTCGGCGACCGCCGGTACTCGCTCGAGGAGTTGACCGTGAGCCTGCCGCTTCCCGACGGTGCCGACGAGCTGCTCCGGTTCGATGGCCGTTGGGGCCGAGAATTCCATCCGGTGCGCACGGCGTGGACCCACGGTGCGGTGGTGTCCGAGCACCTCCGGGGGCGAACGTCGCACGAACACGTCCCGCTGCTGTTCGCCGGTGGCACGGGCTTCGGCGAATGGGTCGGCGAGGTGCATGGCGTGCACCTCGCGTGGAGCGGGAATCACACAATGCTCGCCGAGCGCCTCTCTGACGGCCGACGCTACGTCCAGGCCGGCGAGCTGTTGCATCCCGGCGAAGTCGTGCTGGAGCCCGGTGAGTCGTACACGACGCCGGAGGTCGTTGCGGTGTACTCGTCCGATGGATTGACGCCGGCGACGTGGGGGTTTCATCGGTCGGTGCGGTCGAGCCCTGCGCACCCGACAACCCCACGTCCGGTCTTGATCAACACGTGGGAGGCGGTCTACTTCAACCACGACCTCGAGACGCTGCGCGGGTTGGCCGACGTCGCCGCCACCGTCGGCATCGAGCGGTTCGTTCTCGACGATGGTTGGTTCGGCTCTCGTCGCGACGACACGTCCGGCCTCGGTGACTGGTGGGTCTCACCGGAGGTGTATCCCGATGGGCTCGCCCCTCTGATCGAACACGTCACCCGGCTCGGGATGGAGTTCGGCATCTGGGTCGAGCCGGAGATGGTCAACCCGGACAGCGACCTGTTCCGGGCCCATCCCGACTGGACGCTCACGACCGATGGCTACGAGCCGGCGCTCGGCCGCAATCAACTCGTCCTCGATCTCGGTCGACCGGATGCCTTCGCGCATGTCCTCGGTCTGCTCGATGCACTGCTGCGCGACCACGACATCGCCTACGTCAAGTGGGACATGAACCGCGACCACGTCCAGGGCTCAGGCGCTCGTGGAGCACCCGGCACGCACTTCCAGGCGACAGCGCTCTATGCGCTGCTCGACGAACTGCGCAGGCGTCATCCCGATGTCGAGTTCGAGTCGTGTGCAAGTGGTGGCGGCCGGGTCGACCACGAGATCCTTCGCCGCGTCGAGCGGGTCTGGACGAGCGACTGCAACGACGCTCTCGAACGTCAGACCATCCAGCGCGGCGCCTCGATGCTGATCCCGCCCGAGGTGATGGGCGCCCACATCGGACCGACGCGCGCGCACACCACCGGCCGTGTCCACACGCTTGCCTTCCGCGCTGCGACGGCGCTGTTCGGACATCTCGGTGTCGAGTGGAACGTTGCTCGGCTCGACGACGATCGCCAGTCGGCACTTGCCGAGACCATCGCGGTTCACAAGCGATTTCGCCCGTTGCTGCACAGCGGCGACGTGGTGCGCTTCGACACTGAACCGTGCTTCTGCGCGCATGGGGTGTACGCGGCCGATCGGTCAGAGGCATTGGTGTCGTTCGCTCAGCTTGCGACCGCGCCGAGCCTCACGCCGCCGGTGCTGCGACTGCCGGGCCTCGACCCCGACGGGCGGTATCGGGTCGAACATGTCGCACTCCCCGAGGAGCGCTGGGGGATGGCGCTCACGCAACCCGCATGGCTGACCGATGGGGTCGAGTTGACCGGCCGCCAGCTCGCCGCCCATGGCATCCGCCCACCGGTCATGCACCCGGAGTCGGCCGTGCTCATCTCCCTCACCCGCCAACCCTGATCGCGACCACCCAGCCCGAAATATGCCTGGATTTGCGCGCTGAGCGCGACAAACGAGGCATATTTCGGACTGGGCCGGACCGTGGGGCAACTCTGTGACAGGCGCCCTGTCGGAGTCGACGGTGAGGAGTCGCTGAACTGGCCGCGACTCGTCGCCGAGCGACCGAGTGCCAGTACGCGACCGGGAGGAACCGGGACGGGAGCGCTGGGACAACTCCGCGACGCCGGCTGATCGGTCAGCGAGGGCGAGCGACACCGCGGAATCGCAGCGGCGCCTCCTCGAGCTCCTCGTCGTAGTGGGCGGCCCAACCGGCGATGCGCGCCACAGCGAACAGCGGCGTGTCCGGGTGCAGGCCTCCGGCCCAGGTGAGCGCGCCGAGTGCGAGGTCGACGTTCGGTTGGTGGGGGAGTATGCGGCCGACTTCCTCGACGATCGAATCCACGAGTGCGAGGGCATCAGGGTCGATGGGACGAATCGCGTCCGTCAACGGGCCGAATCGAGGGTCGACGCCTCGGTACACCTTGTGGCCGAAACCAGGGACCGGCCGTCGCGCCGCGTGGGTCTCGGCGACCGCCGTCGTGGTCCCTCGCTCAGCGCACTGATCGAGGAAACGGTGGACAGAGGCTGACGCCGAGCCGTGCAGCACCCCCTCGATCGAGGCGAGCGCGCTCGCGAACGCGGCGTATGGCGTGGTTCGAGCGGACGCCGCGATGCGCACGGCCAACGTGCTCGTCGCGAGCTCGTGGTCAGCGAGCAGCGCCAAAGCGGTATCGATGGCGGCCACGAGGTCCGCCGACGGTCGCTCGCTCCATGCTGACGTCAGGCGGAGCGCGAAGCCACCGGTCCGTCGGCGAGACCCGAGGAGGGCAGGCGTCACGAGGAGAAGTCGTCGCGCCGCCGTCGAGGCGGTGTCGTCTCGGTGGAGTGTGTCGAGCACGTGCGCGGCGATCGCCAGGCGGCCGATCGCCGTTGCGTCGACGTCGGCGAGTCGGGCGATCGCGTCCATGTCGGCAACGGCCGCCTTGGGCCACGACGTGCCCGTCGGTGGTTCGGCCGGCGAGGTCGCCCAGAGGAGTTCGGCGACGTCCTCGAAGTGGTGCCCGCGGACCAACTCGACCACGTCGTGGCCCCGGAATTCGAGCGCTGCCTCGTGCATCGTGGTCACGTCCGAACGGATCTGGACATCGATGGTCGGGCGGGGCCCGGGAGCGGTCCGACGGCTCTGCGCGCTCAGGCGCTCCACCTCGTCGCGCTCGAACAGCGAGGTGCGGCCGTCGGGGGCGGTCGTCCGAATCAACCGGCCGCGGCTGACGTAGGCGTAGAGGGTTGGCTTCGACACGCCGAGGATCTCGGCGGCCTCGGTCGAGCGGATCATCGTGCTCATGACCCCAGCGTGCTCGCAATCGTTGATTGCGTCAACGTTGATTCAATCAATGTTGATGACGCGGGGTGATCGACGAACACTGGCGGCCATGACGCAACTGATCGATGTACCTGCCGGACTCCATGGGGTGGTCGCCGCCGACACCGAGATCGGCGCTGTCGACGGCGACCGCGGGTTCTTTCACTATGGCCCGTACGACGCCACCGTCCTGGCGCGGACCCGATCGTTCGAGGACGTCTGGTTCCTCGTCCGCAACGGTCGCTTGCCTGATCCCGACGAGGCCGCGGCATTCCGGACGGAGACCGCAGCGCTCCGTTCGATCCCGCCCGAGCTCGCCCCGGTGATCGACACGGTCGGCCGAATGGAGGCGACGATGTTGTCGAAGCTCCGCTGCGTGCTGTCGGTCTCCGCTGCCCCGCTGGGACTGAGTCCGGCGATCGACGTCATCGACACCGACCGGCGAGCGCAGACACTGCGGCTCGCGGCGCTCGTGCCGTCGATCCTTGCGGCGCTCTACCGGGTCGGCTCGGGACAACAACCGGTCGAGACCGACCCGACGCTCGGCCATGCTGCGGCGTACCTGCACCAGACGACCGGCGCGGTACCGACTCCGGTGGCGGCGCGGGCGGTCGAGCAGTACATGATCCTCACGATCGACCACGGCTTCAACGCCTCGACGTTCACGGCGCGGGTGGTCGCCTCGACCGGAGCCGACCCGGCCGACGCCGTGTGCGCAGCGCTCGGAGCGTTGGCCGGGCCATTGCACGGCGGCGCGCCAAGTCGAGCGCTCGACGCTCTCGATGAGATCGGATCGGTCGACGCAGCGGCCGACTGGGTACGAGGTGAGGTTGCCGCAGGTCGGCGCATCATGGGCTTCGGCCACGCCGTCTACCGAGCTCCGGACCCGCGATCGGCGCTCTTGCGTGAGGTTGCTGAACGACTCGGCGGAGACCTGGTCGAGCTGGCGACAGCGGTGGAGGCTGAGATCCTCGTCACGCTCGCAGAACTCAAACCTGGCCGTCCGTTGCCGAGCAACGTCGAGTTCTACGCCGGCGTCGTCATGGAAACCGCCGGCCTTCCGCGCTCGATGTTCACCCCGACGTTCGCCGTGAGCCGCACCGTCGGCTGGTGCGCCCACATCGTCGAGCAGGCGGCCGCCGGCAAACTCATCCGTCCGTCGAGCCGCTACGTCGGCCCACCCGTGGGCTGACCGGCCGTGAGGTGAGAGATGAGCGCACCTGTTGCGCGCAGATCTCGCCGGAACTGGGCCAGCTCGGCGTTGGCGCAGGTGGGAGACTCGCTCGATGGGTGAGAACGTCGACGGCGAGTTGCTCCCGGGCGGATCGCAGACCGAGGTGAGACGCCTCGGCGACATCGTGCTCAGGGAGCGTGCCCCGCAGAGCGGCACCGTCATGCATCTGCTTCATCACTTGGGCGACCGTGGATTCGAGGCCTCTCCGCGTCCCGTCGGCGACGGATTCGCTCTCGACGGACGCGAGCAGTTGGCATTCATCGAGGGCACGAGCCCGCAGCCGCGTGCGTGGAGCGTCGAGGCCGCGTGGCACATCGGCCGCATGGTCCGTCAACTCCACGACGCAACCGGTGGCTTCGATCCGGGACCCGAGCCGGCGTGGCGACCGTGGTTCGCGCGGTCGTTGGGTGGGAGCAGCCCGGTGATCGGACACGGCGACCTCGGCCCGTGGAACATCCTGGCGCGCGACGGCTTGCCCGTGGCGTTCATCGATTGGGACAACGCAGGCCCGGTGGACGCGGTCTGGGAACTGGCCCAGGTCGCCTGGTTGAACGCGCAGCTCCATGATGACGACGTCGCTCGACTCAACGAGCTCCCCGACACCACAACGCGACTCGCACAGTGCGCGGCGATTCTCGACGGCTACGACCTGCCCGCACGTCACCGGGTGGGCTTCGTCGACAAGATGATCGAGTTCGCCCTGCGAAGTGCCCGCGACGAAGCCCAGACTCACGACGTCACGAGCGACACGGTGAGCCCGGCCTCCGATGGGTTCCCCGTGCTGTGGGCCGTCGCGTGGCGCACTCGAGCAGCGTGCTGGATGCTCGATCATCGGGCAGAGATCGAACGGTCGCTCGTCTGATCCAGCCCGAAAAATGCCTCGTTTGTCGCGCTCAGCGCGCAGATCCAGGCATTTTTCGGAGCTGAGGTGCCGCGCGACGGGCCGGTAGCGTGGGGGGTCGTGTCCGACCACATCACTCCAGAGGCCGTGGCGAAGGTGGCCAAGCTCGCTCGGCTGTCGCTCAGCGACGACGAACTCCGCCAGGCGAGTCACCAACTGAGCGACATGCTCGACCACTTCGCCGACATCGACGCACTGGATCTCGAAGGGGTCGAGCCGATGACGCATCCCACGCCGATCGCCAACGTGATGCGCGAGGACATCGAGATGGGCTGCCTCGACCGCGACGAGGTGCTCGCCGCCGCTCCAGCCGCCGAGGACGGGCGCTTCCGGGTGCCGCCGATCGTCGGGCTGGAGGACTGAGCATGGAGTCCGAGTTCCCGACGAGCGCCACCGACATCGCGTGGAACGTCCGCAACAACGTGACCAGCGCTGCCGAGGTGCTCGAACGACACCTCGCCGCGATCGGGGATCGTGAGGGCGACGTTCATGCCTTCAACCTCGTGCTCGCCGACGAGGCCCGCGCCCGGGCCGCCGAGATCGACGACGCCGTGTCGGTCGGCCGTGACCCCGGACCGCTGGCCGGTGTGCCGATCGCGCTCAAGGACAACATGTGCACGCGTGGCATCCCGACGACGTGCTCGTCGAAGATCCTCGACGGCTGGCGCCCGCCGTACGACGCCACCGTCGTCTCCAAGCTGCGCGATGCCGGTGCGATCGTGATCGGCAAGACCAACCTCGATGAATTCGCGATGGGGTCGAGCACCGAGAACTCCGCGTTCGGCGCGACTCGCAACCCGCACGACACGACGCGCGTGCCAGGAGGGTCGAGTGGCGGGTCGGCTGCCGCTGTCGCCGCGGGGTTCGCCGCGGTCAGCCTCGGTTCCGACACTGGTGGCTCGATCCGCCAACCCGCTGCGCTGTGCGGAGTGGTCGGGGTCAAGCCCACGTACGGGGCCGTCAGCCGCTACGGGCTCGTTGCGTTCGCGTCGAGCCTCGACCAGATCGGCCCGTTCGCCCACGATGTCGCCGACGCGGCACTGGTGCTCGAATCGATCTCCGGGCACGATCAGATGGACTCCACATCGATCCGGCAGGGACCCCTGGAGATCACCCGCCAACTCGACATGGGCGTCGCCGGGCTCCGCGTCGGGCGCATCACCGACCTGCCGGAGGGTGCGAGCCCCGACGTGGCCGCCCGTCTCGACGAAGCGTTCGACGCCCTCCGCGACGCCGGTGCCGAGATCGTCGACGTCGAGGTCCCCGCGTTCGGCTACGGACTCACCGCCTACTACCTGATCGCGCCCGCCGAGGCGTCGAGCAACCTCGCCCGCTACGACGGCGTCCGATTCGGGCATCGCGTCGAGGCGCCCGACACGAACGCCATGTACATGGCGACGCGTACCGACGGCTTCGGCGCCGAGGTCAAGCGCCGCATCATGCTCGGCACCTACGCCTTGTCGGCGGGCTACTACGACGCCTACTACGGGCGCACGCTGAAGGTCCGCCGACGAATTGCTGCCGACTTCGCCGCGGCGTACGAACGCGCCGACGTGCTCCTCACGCCGGCATCGCCGACGGTCGCCTTCCACCTCGGCGACAAGACGTTGGACCCGATGTCGATGTACCTCTGCGACACGTACACGATCCCGTCGAACCTCACCGGCGATCCCGGGATGAGCGTGCCATTCGGTACCGGCGACGACGGTCTGCCGGTCGGCGTGCAGGTCCTGGCGCCAGCGCTGCAGGAGTCGCGCATGTTCCGTGTCGCCGCCGAACTCGAACGGAGGGTGCCGAAATGAGTGAAACCATCAGCGACACGAATACCGCGACCTGGACGTTGCGTGGCTACGAGATGGTCGTCGGGCTCGAAGTGCATGTCGAACTCGCGACGCGGACCAAGTTGTTCTCGGCGTCGCCGAACCGTTTCGGTGACGAACCGAATACCAACATCGACCCCGTCACGCTCGGCCTGCCCGGAGCCCTCCCGGTGCTGAACCGGCAAGCGGTCGAGCTGGCGATGCGGCTCGGGTTGGCGCTCAACTGCACGGTGCAGCGTTCGACGTTCGCCCGCAAGAACTATTTCTATCCGGACATGCCCAAGGCGTACCAGATCAGCCAGTACGACGAGCCGATCTGCATCGACGGTTGGCTCGACCTGCCCGGCAGCATCCGCGTCGGCATCGAGCGGGCGCATCTCGAGGAGGACACCGGCAAGTCCACGCACGTCGGCGGCAGCGGTGGACGCATCCACGGCAGCGACTTCTCGCTGATCGACTTCAACAGAGCCGGCGTCCCGCTCGTCGAGATCGTGAGCCGTCCCGACATCCGCACCCCCGAACAGGCCAAGGCGTACGTGAGCGAACTGCGGGCGATCCTCGTGGCCGTCGGAGCGTCGGACGCGAAGATGGAAGAAGGCTCGATGCGCGTCGACGCAAACGTCAGCGTTCGGCTTCCCGGCGCGGAGTTCGGGACGCGCTGCGAGATCAAGAACGTCAACTCGATCCGGTCCGTCGGCCGTGCGATCGAGTACGAAGCCCAGCGTCAGGTCGGGATGCTCGAAGCGGGCGAAGCGATCCGTCAGGAGACCCGCCACTGGGACGAGAACGATGGCCGCACCCACACCCTTCGCTCGAAGGAGGATGCCGACGACTACCGGTACTTCCAGGAGCCCGACCTCGTCGTGGTCGATCCTGATTGCGAGTGGATCGAACGGGTGCGGGCGAGCCTGCCGGAGCTGCCCGCAGCTCGACGTGCTCGTCTCGCGGACGTGACCGGTCAGCCCGCCGACGCCGAAGCCATCCTGGTGGTCACCGACCGCGACCAGGACACCTACGTCCTCGCCGTCGCTGAAGCTGGTGGCGACGCGGCCCGCGCGCTCGTCCACGTGAAAGAGGCGTTCGCCGAGCAGGGCGAGCGTCCGACCGTACCGGCCGCCGATCTCGCGACGCTGACGCGACTCGAAATCGATGGCAAGCTGACCGCCACTCAGGCCAAGCAGGTGCTGGCCGAGATCGTGGCCGCGGGCGGCGGCGACGCCGCCGCAATCGCTGCGGCGAAGGGCTTCGAAGCGATGGACACGAGCGAACTCGAGCCGTTGGTCGATGACGCCATCGCGGCGCAACCCGACGCCTGGGCGAAGTTCTGCGCAGGCGAGGGCAAGGCGATGGGCGCCCTGGTGGGCGCCGTGATGAAGGCGTCGAAAGGGCAGGCCGACGGAAGGGCTGTCACCGCCCTCCTCGAACAACGCCGCGCCGCTACCTGACCTCCTTCGCCGTCGTTCCTCACCGACGGGGCCGCACAAGAAGTCAACCGGGGATCCTGTCGGTCCGACATGTCGCCCACCAGAACCTGCACGATGGGTGAGGTCCGCCGGCGCCTGACTCGTCTGCGACGGGATGTCGTTGCGACACTCGCACGATGGACTTCGAGATCCCCGACGACATCCAGGACACCCTCGATCAGCTCGATGCATTCATCGATGCCGAGATCAAGCCGCTCGAGCTACAGGATGACAACATCCGCTTCTTCGATCATCGGCGTGAGTGGGCGCGTACCGACTTCGACAACGACGGTGTCCCGCGCGCCGACTGGGAGGAGCTGCTGCGCGAAATGCGCCGACGCGCCGATGCCGCAGGTTGGCTGCGGCTCGCACTGCCGTCCGAGTTCGGTGGACAGGACGCCAGCAACCTGAAGATGGCGATCATCCGCGAGCACCTGGCGCACAAGGGCCTTGGCTTGCACAACGACCTGCAGAACGAGTCGTCGATCGTCGGAAACTTCCCGACGGTGTTGATGATGCGCGACTTCGGCACCGAGCAGCAGAAGGCCGACTGGATGCCGGGATTCCTCGACGGGACCCGCCGTCTCGCATTCGGTCTGACCGAGCCGAACCACGGCAGCGATGCCACCTACATGGAGACCACGGCGGTCCGCGACGGCGACGAGTGGGTCATCAACGGCATGAAGCGGTGGAACTCGGGGCTCCACCACGCCACTCACGACATCATCTTCGCCCGGACCTCGGGAGATCCCGGCAGCCCGAAGGGCATCAGTGCGTTCCTGGTGCCGACCGATGCGCCGGGCCTCAAGGTCGAGTTCTTCTGGTGGACGTTCAACATGCCGACCGACCACGCCGAGGTGAGCCTCGCCGACGTGCGCGTCGGCGCCGACGCGCTGTTCGGTGAGGTCGATCGCGGACTGGAGCTCGCGCAGCACTTCGTCCACGAGAACCGGATCCGTCAGGCGGCGTCGTCGCTCGGAGCCGCGCAATACTGCATCGACGAGGCGGTCGCGTACGCGAACAGCCGCACGACGTGGGGCAAGAAGTTGTCCGTCAATCAGGGCATCCAGTTCCCGCTCGTCGAACTGCACACCGAGGCAGCGATGCTGCGCCAGCTCGTGCGCTACACGGCGTCGATGCTCGACAAGAAGCATCACATGGAGGTCACACACCTCGTCGCGATGTGCAACTACCGGGCGAACCGGTTGGCGTGCGATGCCGCCGACCGGGCCATGCAGACCTGCGGCGGAGTCGGGTACTCACGCCACATGCCGTTCGAGCACATCTACCGGCACCACCGGCGCTACCGGATCACCGAGGGCTCCGAGGAGATCCAGATGCGCAAGGTCGGCCAGCACCTGTTCGGCTTCGGTCGCAAGTAGCGGCGACGTGAGGGGTCCCTGGCCCCGATGTCATCGTCTGGGTGGCGCGTCGGCTCACGTCGTCGGGAGGCCGATCGAGGTGGCCATCGCCGTTGCTGCAGCGCGGAAGAGTGCTTCGTCGTCGCTCACGAAGTTGCGGGTCTGCCCGAACAGCTCGAACGTCAGCAGGCCGAACAATTGCGACCATGCCGTGATGACGGCGAGGGTCGTGGCGTCGTCGACGTCCAGGTCCAACTCCTCGCGGAGTGCGACGAACGAGTCGGCGAGCACGGGTTCGATGCGGTGGCCGACGATGGGGTCCAAACGGTCCGCTTCGCGCACGATGCCGATGAGTGCGCGCGACGCTCGAGTGCCCGACACGACCGTTTCATCCGGAGCCGCGTAGCCGGGGATCGGCGTGCCGTAGATCAGCGCGTAGTCGTTCGGGTGTTCGAGCGCCCACCCTCGCACCGTCATCGCAGCGTCGATCCAACGTTCCGCCGCCGGTCGACCACGGGTGGATGCGACCTGTGCCTCGACGTGGTCGCCGAGCGAGTCGTAGGCCTGGATGATCAGCGCGGTGAGCAGGGCATCTCGACTGTCGAAGTAGCGGTACACGGCAGACGACACCATGCCGACGTCGCGTGCGACGGCACGCAGTGACAGGTCGGTGGCCCCGTCCTCGGCAACACGTTTCGCCGCTGCCGCCAAGATCGCAGCGCGCACCTCGACCCGAGCTCGGGCACGGATCCCGGTGGGGGCCGGCTCGGGGTCTGGCATCGACACAGTCTGCCAGGAATGAGAGCAGTGCTCTTGATTTTTCGTGAGGAGATCTGTACGTTGGTCCGAAACGAGAGCAGTGCTCTCTCAACTGGAGGATCACCATGACCATCGACGCTCACACCCCGCTGGCAGCTCCCGCTCACTACGTGCGGCCTGACCGATTCACCCGATACGTCTTCAATCCGTTGGTCGCTCGATGCACCCGCTGGGGACTCAGCCTGTGGGGTTCACGGGTGTTGTCGGTGCCGGGACGTGTCTCCGGTGAGGTTCGCTCGACGCCGGTGAACGTGCTCAGCGTCGAGAATCGTCGCTACCTCGTGGCGCCGCGCGGCGAAACCCAGTGGGTGCTCAACGTTCGTGCGGCGGGCGAATGCTCGCTCCGTGTCGGTCGACGCGTCGAGACGGTCCGCCTGCAGGAGGTCGACGATCGTGACAAGCCCTCGGTGCTGCGACCGTACCTGCGCCGGTGGAAGTGGGAGGTCGGCCAGTTCTTCGACGGGGTCGGACCCGACAGCACCGACGATGAACTCGCAGCAGTCGCCCCGCAGCACCCGGTGTTCGAGATCCACGCGATGACATCTCGGGTCTGACACCTGACGTCATCCGAGTCACCGGGTGTTGCGTTGCCAGCTCTCCCACGCCTCGAGGTTCGAGCGAGACATCTCGCGGTGCTCCCGCGCGATCGCACGCGATGCCTTGTCGTCGAGCCGTCCACCGATCGCCACTGCGCCGAACATGTTGCCGCGGAAGTACGCGGCGAAGTCGACCGGCCGGAAGTAGCCGCGTAGGTCGTCGGGCACCTCGACGCCTGACGACCACGCCGCCGGGTCGACCGCTGGGAGTGCCAGCGTGTCGAGCGTCGCCCAGATGTCGTCGTCGTTCGTGCGGTCGGCGAAGTCCCTGCCTTGATAGCGGTACACCTCGCGGCCGTCGGGGTCGACGATCACCATGCCAGGCAATGCAATCCCATCACGATCTTCGGGGTCGTACAGCGCCAGTGGTTGCAGGTAGCGCTGGCCGCCGGGATCCGACACGAAGGTGGTGTGGGTGAACCCCCAGCGTTGTGCCATGCCCGCCTGGCGGACGTCGTCATCGACGCTGACGGCGGCGAGTTCGGCGCCGAGTTGATGGATTCGGTCGTACTGGGATGCCAGCTTCACGAGCTGGCCGCAGCAGTACGGTCACCAGTCTCCGCGATAGGTCATCAGGATGATCGCACCGTTCGAACGGCGCAGGGCAAGCAGATCGGATCTGTTCATCGGCTGAACCTAGTCGGGTGGTGGTCTCACATGCGTGCCGGTGCGGACCGTCGCATCAGCCGTGGTGGCAGCGGGATCTGGTCGGCGAATTTGGCGGCCAACGGCCCGACGATCGCCGTGACGAGCACGTAGCCGGCGGCGAGCGCGCCGAGTTCGGGGCCGTTCACGAGGCTCGAGCCGAGTGCGGCGATCACGATCGAGAACTCGCCGCGTGCGATGAGCACGGTGCCCGCTCGCAGGCGACCCTTCGGGGCAGCGCCGACTCGCCCGGCGGCGTACCAGCCGGTTGCGACCTTCGTGAAGGCGGTGACGATGGCGAGCAGCACTGCGGGGACCGCCACGTCGACGAGGTCACCCGGATCGATCTGGAACGAGAAGAAGAGGAAGAACGTCGCTGCGAACAGGTCGCGCAGGGGCGAAATCAACTGATTCGCACGTTCCTCGGCATGTCCGGACAGGGCGAGTCCGACGAGGAAGGCCCCGATGGCCCCGGACACCTCGAACTGCTGGGCGATGCCGGCGACGAGCAACGTGATGCCGAACACGGTGAGCAGGAACGTTTCGTCACTGCCGCCTGCCACCAGGTTGCTGATCCGACGTCCGTACCGAAGCGCCGCGAGGAGGATCACCGACACCGCCACGAGCGCGATCGACACGCTCGTCAGGGTGGCAAGAACGGTGCCGCCGACGATCAGCGCTGCCACGACCGGAAGATAGATCGCCATCGCCAGATCCTCGATCACCAGCAGGTTCAGGACGGCCGGCGTCTCGCGGAAGCCCAGCCGCCCGAAGTCGCTGAGCGCCTTGCTGACCACGCCGGACGACGAAATCCACGTGACTCCGCCGAGGAGCACGGCGGCGAGGGGATCCCAGCCGAGGATCAGGCCGAGCGCAACTCCGGGCAGGGCGTTCAGCGTCATGTCGACGACGCCCGGTGGGATGCCGGTCTTCAATCCGTCTCGGAGTTCGCTCTCGGAATACTCCAGTCCGAGCGCGAACAGCAGCAGCAGCACGCCGATTTCGGCGGTGATCTCGAAGAAGTCGAGCGTCACGTCGAGTTGCACCACGCCGCCTTCGCCCATCGCCAGGCCCGCGATCAGGTAGAGCGGCACGGCGGTGATGCCGAATCGTCCAGCGACTCGCGACAACAGCGCCAGACCCAGCACGAGCGCGCCGATCTCGACGAACGCGAGTGCGGCCTCGCTGGTGCCGGCGGCGAACAGCATCGAACTCGGCGTCAGTGGCGGATCAGGTCGCGCATCGCTGCGAGACCCTCGACGGTGCCGACGGCCACGACGACGTCGCCGGATTCCAGAGTGAACTCCGGTCCTGGGGCGGGAATGGACCGGCTGTCACGAATGACCGCGACGATCGACGATCCCGTCTTCGTGCGGTACATCCCGTCGCCGATCGTGGCGCCCGAGGCAGGTGATGACGGGGTCAACTCGATCCACTCGATCGCCAGGCCCTCGATCTCCTGTTGGACCGCCGCGACCGCTTCGGTGACCCGGCTGGCGCCGAGGAGTTCCGACACGGTGCGGGTGTCGGACGCCGACAGGCTCACCAGCGAGGAGCACTTGTCGGGATCGTCGGAGTCGTAGACGAGGATCTCGCGACGGCCATCGTGGTGGACGAGCACCCCGATGTCGTCGCCGTCTTCGGTGGTGAACTCGTGGCGCACTCCGACGCCAGGCAGCTTGGTCTCGCGCACGTCGGCCATCGATGCAGTCTGGCACCGCTGGGCGGGAGGGACACCCCGAGGCATCGACGTGGTGGGCAGAGCACCAGGCTCGGTCCCGATGGCCGGCACTACCGTGCAGTGCATGAGCGATGCCCCGAACCAACCAGGCACTCCTGTCGACGTCAAGCCGCGGTCGCGTGACGTCACCGACGGCATGCAGAAGGCGCCGTCGAGGGCGATGCTCCGCGCGGTCGGCATGGGCGACGGTGACTGGGACAAGCCGCAGGTGGCGATCGCGTCGTCGTGGAACGAGGTGACGCCGTGCAACATGACGCTGCGCAAACTTGCCGAACACGCCAAGGTGGGCGTGCGCGAAGCGGGAGGGTTCCCGATGGAGTTCGGCACGATCACCGTCAGCGACGGCATCTCGATGGGCCACGAGGGCATGCGCGCCTCGTTGGTGTCGCGCGAGGTGATCACCGACTCCGTCGAGACGGTGATGCACGCCGAGCGATTCGACGGTTTCGTGGGCCTTGCCGGGTGCGACAAGTCGATCCCCGGCATGTTGATGGCGGCGGCCCGCCTCGACCTGCCGAGCGTGTTCGTCTACAACGGCTCGACCATGCCGGGTGAGCACAACGGCACGGCGCTCGACATCACCAGCGTGTTCGAAGCCGTCGGTGCGTGTGCGGCCGGCACGATCGACGAGGACGAACTCCACGCCATCGAGTCGAAGGCCTGCCCGGGCGAGGGGGCGTGCGGTGGCATGTTCACCGCCAACACGATGAGTTCGATCGCCGAGGCGATCGGGATGAGCCTGCCGGGCACCGCGTCACCCCCGGCGATCGACGCGCGGCGCGAGGGTGACGCCGAGCGCGCCGGCGCCGCGGTCGTCAACATGTTGCGCCTCGGCATCACGCCGCGTCAGATCATGACGAAGGAGGCGTTCGAGAACGCGATCGCCGTCACCTCGGCGCTCGGCGGGTCGACGAACGCGGTGCTGCACCTCCTCGCCCTCGCGAACGAGGCACGCGTCGACCTCGACCTCGACGACTTCAACCGCATCGCCGACAAGGTCCCACACATCGCGGACATGAAGCCCGGCGGCAAGTTCCACATGAGCGACCTCGACCGTGTCGGCGGCGTGCCGGTCGTGCTGAAGCTGCTCCTCGATGCGGGTCTGCTGCACGGCGACGTGATGACCGTGACCGGCAAGACGATGGCCGAGAACCTGGCCGAGACTCAATCCCCCAGCTGCCGACGGTGTGGTCGTGCATCCGCTCGACGCGCCGATCCACGACCGCCGGTGGCATCAACATCCTCACCGGCACGCTCGCTCCGAAGGGCGCCGTCGTGAAGGTCGCAGGGCTGTCTGCCGACCAGATGCAGTTCGAGGGTCCGGCCCGGGTGTTCGACGACGAGTCGTTCGCCATGGAGGCGATCCTCGCCGGGTCGATCCAGCCGGGCACCGTGATCGTGATCCGCTACGAGGGCCCCAAGGGCGGACCTGGCATGCGCGAGATGCTCGCGATCACCGGTGCGTTGAAGGGTGCGGGACGAGGGTCTGACTGTGCGCTCATCACCGATGGTCGTTTCTCCGGAGGTACGTGGGGGTTCTGCATCGGCCACGTCGCTCCCGAGGCTGCCGACGGCGGACCGATCGCGTACGTCCGTGACGGCGACCTGATCCGCGTCGACGTGCCGACGAAGTCGCTCGACCTGCTGGTCGACCCCGCCGAGTTGGCGAACCGGATGGATGGCTGGACTCCGAACCCACCCCGCTACACCACGGGCGTGTTGGGCAAATACGCCAAGCTCGTCCAAGGCGCGGAAACCGGCGCCATCACCAACACGCTGTGATTTCACCAGGAATTTCACCAAGGGTCAGACCCCTGGTGAAATTCAGTCGACGAGGGCTTGCTGGACGAGTTGGTTCAGTTGCGAGCGGATCGGATAGGTGCTCGACGGGAGGAGTTGGGTGAGGAACAACGCCACGATCTCCTTGCGCCGGATCGACCCAGAAGATCGTGCTCGCGGCACCGCCCCACGAGTACTCGCCCTCCGATTGCAGCACCTTGTTCGCCGCGGCGTCGAGGACGACCGAGAACCCGAGACCGAAGCCGACGCCGTCGAAGCTGGTCTCGGCGAACAGCGGACGCCCGAACGCCTCGAGATCGGCGTTGCCTGGCAGATGGTTGCGGGTCATGTAGTCGACCGTGCGACTGCCGAGCAGGCGGACGCCGTCGAGTTCGCCCCGATTGAGCAACATGTGGGCGAAGCGCAGGTAGTCGTGAGCGGTGCCGACCAGGCCGCCGCCGCCCGCCGAGCATCGCGGGAGGCGTGTTCGATGCCCGTCCGAGCGCGTCGGGTGCCGCTACCGCCTCGCCCGTCGCCGGGTTGCGGACGTACAACGTTGCAAACCGATCCGTCAGCTCGTCGGGGACGTAGAACCCGGTCTCGGTCATCCCGAGCGGTTCGAAGATCCGGGTGCGGAAGAACTCGTCGAGTGGCATCTCCGGACACCACCTCGACGAGCCGCCCCAACACGTCGGTCGACACGCCGTAGTTCCACTCGCTGCCGGGCTGGAACGCGAGCGGCATCTGCGCCCACAGTCGCGCAGCACTCGGCGAGCGTCGCGCCCGGTGGGTTCCCCCACTCGAACCCACCGCGCCGGTAGATCGCGTCGGTGACGTGGGTGTTGTGGAACCCGTACGTGAGGCCGGAGGTGTGCGTGAGCAGGTGCCACACTCGGATCGGTTCGACCTGCGGTTCGGTGACCGGAGCAAGGAACGAGCCCGACCGGTAGACCCGGGTGTCGGCGAACTCGGGCAGCCACTGGGCGATCGGCGACTTGAGTTCGAGGAGCCCTTCCTCGTACAGCATCATCGCCGCAACCGAGGTGATCGGCTTGGTCATCGAGAACATCCGAACGACGGTGTCGTCGGTGAACGGCGCGTCGGTCGCGATGTTGCGGTGGCCCGCAGTGGAGGAGTGGACGACCTTGCCACCCCGACTGACCGCAAGGTGCCATCCCGCGAGCTTCTTCTGCTCGACGTAGCCCTCGAAGTGGCGGTCGATCCGGGCGAGGCGGTCGGGTGCGAACCCGGCGTCGGTCGGGTCGATTTCGATCCTCAGTGCGGTCATCCGGCGAGCTTGGCCCAATCGCGGCATCACCGACGAGTCGCCACCATCTGGGCTGAGGTCTGATCGGCAGTCAAACGTCAGGCGGTGGTGCTCGAGGTCCGAGTCGAGCGACGCTCCATGACCCCGAACGCGAGTCGCCAACCGACGAGGAACAACGCCAGGAATGCCGCCGCGACGATCACGAACGACGTCGCTGTTCCATCTCCGAACACGAGATTGCGCAGCAGAAGCCCGGCGACGACGGTGATCGTCCAGATACCGACGCCCGTGAGCCAATCGGTCGGGCGTCGCCACGCCCGCAACACCAACCAAGCGAGCGCGAGCGCGAGCAGGAATGGCGCGGCCGTGTCGATCAATCCTGTGATGGCCGAGTCTTGACCGTGCTCACGCCGGCCGATGGCCACGAACAAGGTGACGGAGAAGACATCGATCCCGACAGCCAGCGATACACGTCGATCCATGGAACCAGTCTCGCAACGTTCCTCGCCGATTCCGTTCTCGTGAACAAATGTGCCTCCTGCGGGTGCATTTGTTCACGAGAACGGTGGGACGTCAGCCTTCGGCGGCGAAACCACCGATGGTGCCGCGGTAGAACACGAGCGGTTGAGGCGGGAGGCCGTCGTGGTCGGCGTCGGCGTCGAGCGAGGTCACCCGGCCGAGCACGAAGTAGTGGTCGCCCATCTCGTAGACCTGCTCGATCCGGCAATCGATCCACGCGACGGCGCGTTCGAGCACCGGCGCACCGGACGGGGCGGCGTGCCACTCGACGCCGTCGAAGCGGGACATCTCGGCACCGCTCTTGGCGAACTTCCAGCACAGGTCGGTCTGCTTGTCGCTGAGGACGTTGACGCAGAAGCTGCCGGCATCGGCCATCAGTGCCCATGTCTCGGAATCGGTCTGGGGAAGAAAGCCCACCAACGGCGGGTCGAGCGAAACCGACGTGAACGACCCGATGGTGAACCCGTGCGGACGGTCACCCTCGGCCATGCCGGTGACCACGGTGACACCGGTGGGGAAGTGGCCGAGCACGGTGCGGAAGTGCTTCGAGTCGAAGGGCACGGCATCGGCGTCGGGCAGGTGCTTCGGATCGCTCACGAAGCCAACAGTACGCTCCTGGTCGATGACCGACCGTACGGCTGCCTCGCCGATGGCGCAGGAGAAGTCGACCCTGCGGGCCGCGATGCGCACGGTGCGGCGCGCGCTGCCGGATCGCAGCCGGCGGTCCGACGACCTGTGGCGCCATCTGATCGCGCTGCCCGAGGTTGCTGTCGCCGAGACGCTGCTCGTGTTCGACACGCTGATGGGAGAGCCCGAGACCCGTTCGTTGTTGGTGTGGTGCGCCGCGACCGGTCGCCTCGCGGCGGCGCCAGAGTCCGACGTCGATCCGTCGTGGCCCGACATCGTGATCGTGCCGGGACTGGCCTTCACGGCAGCGGGAGAACGGTTGGGCCGCGGCGGTGGGTGGTACGACCGGTACCTCACCGAGGTGCGACCGGACTGCACCTCGATCGGCGTCTGCTTCGCCGAGCAGGTCGTCGAGTCGCTGCCGATCGAATCGCACGACGTCACCATGGACCTCGTGGTGTCCGACGCCGGTGTGTTGCGATGAGATTCGAACGCCGCGAACTGGATGAGGCGACGGCCATCGTGCGGCGTCACGTTCCGCCGACGCCGCAGTACTCGTGGCCGATACTCGACGAGGTCGCCGGCTCGCGCGTGATCGTCAAGCACGAGAACCACACGCCCGTCGGCGCGTTCAAGGTTCGTGGCGGACTCGTGTACATGGACCGCCTCGTTCGGGACCGACCGAACGTGACAGGGGTGGTCAGCGCCACCCGCGGCAACCACGGCCAGAGCCTCGCGTTCGCCGGCCGCCATGCCGACCGGACCGTCACCATCTTCGTGCCGCGCGGCAACAGCGTCGAGAAGAACGCGGCGATGCGAGCACTCGGCGCCGAGGTCGTGGAGTTCGGCGCCGACTTCCAGGAGGCCCGTGAGCGGTCTCTCGAGGTTGCCGCCGAACGCGACCTGGAACCTGTACCCCCCTTTCACCGCGATCTCGTCCTCGGTGTGGCGACGTACGCCCTCGAGTTGTTCGAAGGCGCCGGGACGCTCGACACGGTGTACGTGCCGGTCGGCATGGGATCGGGCATCAACACGCTGATCGCCGTGCGCGACATGCTCGACCTCGACACCGAGATCGTCGGCGTCGTGTCGGAGCGAGCACCGTCGACGAAGCTGTCGTTCGATCGTGGGACGGTCGTCACCACCGAGTCCGCCCCGACGTTCGTCGACGGGGTGGCCACCCGGTCGCCCGATCCGGTCTCGATCGACGGCATCATCGCCGGCGCCGCTCGGGTCATCGCGGTGTCCGACGATGCGACGGCCGAGGCGATGCGGATCATCTATCGAACGACGCACAACGTCGCTGAGTCGGCGGGAGCGATCGGTCTCGCCGGCCTCCTCAGTGAACCGCCGGAGCGACGCGGTGAACGCAGCGCGTTCGTGCTTTGTGGCGGCAATGTCGACACCGCGCAGTTTCGCGACGTGCTCGGCGGTGCAACGCCGTCGGTGTGAAGGGGTGCTCTTCGAACCTCGGTCTGACAACATCAACTTCATGCGCCCGATCCAGAGCACACTCATTGTATTGGCCGGCACGCTCATGGTCGGTCTGCTGGCCGGTTGCGGAGCCAGTGACGACGAGGCCGGGGCGTCGGCGACCACCGTCTCAGCCGTCGAGACGACAGAGAGTGCCAGTCAATCGACGACCGAAGCAACGCCTTCGACGACGACCGAGGCGACCGCGGAGACCGACCCGCCGCCGAGTCCCCCTGCGACCACCACCGCTACCGTGGACGCGCCCGCGCCGGACGACGGCGACTGTCTCGTCGGCGACTGGGTCGTGACCGAGCAGCAGATGGACGCCTACTACGCAGGTTTGATGAGCACGCTCGAAGCCCCGCTCACCATCGACGCGGCTGGCTCGGCGCCGCTCTCGTTCGCAGCGGATGGCACGTACGCGTGGGCTCCGGTGTTCGCCCTGACCGTCGAGGTTGCGGGCCAGCGCGGGAGCGGCGATGTGGGAGGGTCGGTCACGGGCAACTGGACGGCGGCGGAGGAAATGGTCACGACGTCGTCGGATCTCAACGCGTTGATGGTTTCGATCACGGTCAACGGCGTCACCTTCGACGGCGCCGATCTTGCCAACGGCCTGTTGAACAGCTCGCCGGTCAACGGCGTGACGTACTCGTGCGACGGGCCGACGCCGGTGCTCGACTTCAAGACGGGCGACCCGTCGGTGACCGTGCCGGTGACGCTGGCGCCGGCCTGAGCCGGTCGATGAACTCATCGACGGCGGGGTCGCGCACGGAATCTCGTCGTGTGGCAATGACCAGCGTGCGGGTGGTGATCGGTCTCCCGGGCGCAAGGGCCCGCTCGCCGCGCTCGGCTTGAACGGTGGGCAGCACCGTCCATCCGGATCCGAGCCGCACCATCTCGCGGACCACTTCGGGCTGGTGGCTCTCGGCGGCGATGTCGAGCGGGGCACCCAACCGGGCGAGCGCATCGACCACCACCGAACGGGTGTGCGAACCGGTGGGGAACAGCACCCACGGACCCCACGTTGCAGGATCGTCGAGGTCGCCGTCCGGCGGTCCGTAGACCGCGAGATCCTCGGTGAGCAGTGCCTCGATGTCGATGCCGTCGATCGGCGCCGGTGGCTCGACGCAGACGACGAGGTCGAGTTCGCCGGCGATCAGCAGATCGATCAGGGGAGCTGACGGAGCAACGCGGAGTCGGAGGTCCAGCTCCGGCTCGTCGACTCGGAACCGCCTCACGATCTCGGAGTGATGGCCAACCGCAGCGGCGTCGATCATCCCGAGGCGCAGGCGTCCGACCCGCCCCTCGCGGAGGCGATCGGACCAATCGGCGAGGTCACCCGTCAGTCCGAGGACGTGGCGGGCATGGCCCACTGCAGGCGTCGCGCTGTCACGGATCCGGCGTCGCCGACCGTCGCGCTCGAACAGCGGCACGCCGATCCGGCGTTCCAGTTCGGCGAGACCCTGCGAGAGTGCCGACGGGCTCACGCCCACCCGTTCGGCCGCCACCGCCCATGAGGGCGCGTCGGCGGCTGCGACGAGGTACTCGAGCTGGCGGATCGAGAGGTCGGGGAGTGGCCGCACCTTGGCGATGATACAACAGATTTGCTTCACAATTGGCTGATCGAATGAGAGAAGGCTTATCATCATCGGAATGACCGCACGACAGATCGCTCCCGCCACCGGCAAACTCGGCGTCCTCACGCCCGGCATGGGTGCCGTGGCCTCCACCTTCATCGCAGGTGTGATCGCCGCCCGCAAGGGGATTCACCCGCCCATCGGCTCGATCAGCCAGATGGCGCACATCCGCCTCGGCACCAAGGACGAGAACCGCAACCCGATGATCAAGGAGTTCGCGCCTCTGGCCGACCTCGACGACATCGTCTTCGGCGGTTGGGACCCGATCTCGCCGAACGCGCTCGAAGCCGCGCGCACCGCCGGCGTGTTGAACAACGAGGACCTCAACGCAATCTCGAGCGAACTCGAATCGATCGTCCCGATGGAAGCCGTGTTCGACCAGCGTTGGGTATCGCGTCTCGAGGGCGTGCGCGTCAAGAAGATCGACAACAAGTGGGACCAGGCAATGGCGCTGATGGACGACATCGCCAACTTCAAGGCCACCAATGGCTGTGACCGTCTCGTGATGGTGTGGTGCGGTTCGACCGAGGCGTACCAGGAGCCGTCGGCCGTTCACGAGACCGTCGAGGCCTTCGAACAGGGCCTGCGTGACAACGACGCCAACATCTCGCCGAGCCAGATCTACGTCTACGCCGCGCTGCAGTCGGATGTGCCGTTCGCCAACGGTGCGCCGAACCTCTCCGTCGACCTGCCCTGCATGATCGAGCTGTCGAAGACCCGCAACGTGCCGATCGCCGGCAAGGACTTCAAGACCGGCCAGACCTGGATGAAGACCATCCTGGCCCCCGGCCTCAAGGCCCGCATGCTCGGCCTGCGCGGCTGGTACTCGACCAACATCCTCGGCAACCGCGATGGCGAGGTGCTCGACGATCCGGAGAACTTCAAGAGCAAGGAAGTTTCCAAGCTCGGCGTGCTCGACGGCATCCTGCAGCCCGAGGTCTACCCGGACCTGTACGGCAACATCGACCACGTCGTGCGCATCAACTACTACCCGCCGCGCGGTGACAACAAGGAGGGTTGGGACAACCTCGACATCTTCGGGTGGCTTGGCTACCCGATGCAGATCAAGGTCGACTTCCTCTGCCGCGACTCGATCCTCGCAGCGCCGATCGTGCTCGACCTCGCAATCTTCATGGACCTCGCCATGCGCGCGGGTGAGTCTGGTGTGCAGGAGTGGCTGAGCTTCTACCTCAAGGCGCCGCAGGCCGCCGGGGAGAGTCCCGCCGAGAGCGATCTGTTCATCCAGCAAACGAAGCTGAAGAACACCTTGCGCGAGTGGATGGGCGAACAGCCCGTCACCCACTCCGAAGCCGGCTGACGGTCCTCCCCGGCCCCGTCCCCACCCGGACCCAGCGGACAGATCGGTCCTCCCTGGCCCCGTCCCCGGGAGGACCGTCACACCCCCCGTTCATACTCGTGGCATGGGAAGACAACAACGCGACCTGTCCACATCCGAATGGTTCCACCTCGTCAATCGCGGCAGCGACCGCCAAGATCTCTTCAGTACCGAGGGCGACCGGGTGCTGTGGGAGCAACTGGTCGCCGAGGCGTTCGCACGCTACGAGGTCGAACTCCACGCCTACGCCTGGATGACCAGCCACGTGCACATGCTGGCCCGATCCGACGATGGCGACATCTCAGCGGCGATGCAACGTCTCTGCGCCCGCTATGCAATGGCCTACAACGACCGAACCGGTCGTGACGGCCCACTCTTCACCGGCCGGTTCCGCAGCAAGCCGGTGATGGATGATGCTCAACTCGCGCAGACCGCCCGATACATCCACCGCAACCCGCTTGCGATCGTGCCTGCCGCCGCGCTCGCGAGGTACCGGTGGTCGAGTCTCGGACCGCTGATCGGGGATCGTCCGGTTCCCGACTGGCTGTCGACGGGAATGATCGACATCGGCGACGACTATCTCGACTATGTCCTCGAGCCGCAGCCAGGTGACAGCATCGGGAGCGGCGGCGACGGTCCTTCGATCTCGTGTGACGACATCGACCTCGTCGTTGCAGCGCTCTCGGGCACTGAGGTCAGCCGACTCCGAGACGGGCTCGACCGTCGTCACATCGAGCCGAGGACCATGGCAATCATGTTGGCAGTCGAGCTGCGGGTTGCCACGGCCCCTGAACTGGCCCAGCACTACGGCCTGAGCGATCCGCGATCGATTCGTCGCGCGGCTCGGCGGGGTCGGGTGCACACCGCGGACTCGCCCTCGTTCGCAGCGCTACGTCTCCGGACCCTGAGCCAGCTCGGACGCGCCGCCTGACGGTCCGGGTGGGGACGGGGCCGGGGCGGACTCACGGTCCGGGTGGGGACGGGGCCGGGGAGGACTCACGGTCCGGGTGGGGACGGGGCCGGGGAGGACCGCTATGCGGGGAAGGCACCTTGGAGTTGGGCGGCGGTGAGGGTGTTCTCGAGGAGGCAGGCAATGGTCATCGGGCCGGTTCCGCCGGGCATCGGGGTGATGAATCCGGCCACCTCGGCGACCGGTCCGAAGTCGACGTCGCCGACGATGCCCGACTCGGTTCGTGACACGCCGACGTCGATCACCGCCGCACCTGGTTTCACCATGTCGGCGGTGATCATCCGGGCCTGGCCGGCCGCACCGATCACGATGTCAGCCTCGCGGACCACCGCCGCCATGTCCGGCGTACGCGAATGGGCGAGCGTCACGGTGGCGTCGACGCCCTTGCGGGCGAGCAACAGCGACAGCGGCAGGCCGACCAGCGTCGAACGGCCGATCACCACGGCACGTTTCCCGCTCGTCGCCACGTCGTAGTGTTCGAGGAGCCGCATCACGCCGAGCGGGGTGCAGCCGACGAGCCCCGGGCGCCCGCGCACGAGCCGGCCCATCGATCGTTCGGTCAGTCCGTCGACGTCTTTCTCGGGGGGGATCAGATCGATCACTGGTTCCGGATCGAGGCCGTCCGGCAGCGGCAATTGCACGAGGATCCCGTGCACCTCGTCGTCGACCGCCAACCCGCGGACCGCGGACTCGACTTCGGCCTGCGTTGCTGTCACGGGGAGGTCGACGTGTCGCGACGCCAAGCCGGCCTCGGCGGCCTTCTGGTGCTTCATCTTGACGTAACGCTGGCTGGGACCGTCATCGCCGACCAGCACCGTCGCCAGGCAGATCGACGGCGAGCCCGCCCGCCCGATCCGCTCGCGAATCGCTTCGACCAGTTCGTCGCGTAACGCGTTGCCGTCCATCAGCGTTGCAGCCATGGCTGCCACCATAGAGGGCGGCGATCAGTCGGCGAGGGTGCGATGACCCAGATCGATCTGCGGGTAGGGCAGGCCGACGCGTGCGTTCAAATCGATGACGAACGATGCCCAACCGGCGATCATCCGATGCTGCAACACCGTGGCCACGTCATCGAGGTCCAGAGGTGCCAACGACGAGGAGTAGGCGAGATGTGCAACGGCATGGCCATCGTCGTGGATCGCCCGCGCGTGCGCGTGCAACGCGCCAACATCGCGCTCGGAGAGCGTGGCGTCGTGTCCGAACTCGACGCGCCACCGAGTCTCCAGCAACGACGCGATCGCCTCGCAGCCCTCATCGATCACCGTGCGGATTCCCTCACCGAGCGCTCCGTCGACGAAGCGCCAACGCGCGATCGCCTCGAACGATCGCTGGTTGCGCATCACGGCATCGATGAGTGCACGACAGAGCCGGCCGACATCGACGAGATCCTCCCAGTCCATGTCCGAATCGAAGAGGATGTCGTGCAGCGAGTCGTTCAACTCGGACACGACTGCTTCCGCTGCGAGCACCGACAACTCGTCCATGTTGCGAATGTGGCGATAGACGGCCGACTGCGTGACACCCATCCGCTCGGCCACGGCCACCGAGGTCAGTGCGTGCGGCCCACCTTCGCGCAGCAGGTCGGTGGCATGTCCGATCGCCTGCTCACGCCGTGTCGGACGCGCGGGCTCGTCGATGCCGGTCACGTCGTGGAGTACTCCGGTGATGACAGGGTCGGCTCGCCGAGTTGCGGGATCCGGATACCGAGACGAGTGTTCAGATCGAGCACATAACCGCACCATCCGGCGAACAACCGGAGACCGAGCGTGCGCGCCATCTGCTGTCGTTGCTCCGGCCCCGCGCCGCTGATGGTCCGGGTCACGGCGACCACGTCGTCGACCTCGAGACGGGAATGGGCGAGTTGCACCGCGATGATCGTTTCGTCGAACGCCGCGACGAAGTCGAAATCGATCCGCCACGCCTTCTCGAATTCGCTGGCGAGGAGGTGCGCGCCGACGTCGAGCATCTCCCGGATCCCTTCTCCGAGCGGCCCGTCGTCGTAGCGCCAGCGGTCGATCTCGGCGAGGGCCTGCGGGTGCGCCTCCATCAGCTCGACAATTCGATTGGCGAATTTGGCGATGTGCGTGCCGTCGCCCCAGGTCGTGTCCGGCGACGCAACGGCTTCCATCACCACTGCCGAGAGTTCGCCCACGATTCCGTGGGTGGCCAGGGTGGTCAACTCGTCCATGTCTCGGATATGGCGATAGATCGCGGACTGGGTCACACCGAGTCGCTTGGCGACATTGACCGAGGTGAGCTCGGCCGGCCCCGACTCGCGCAGCAGGTCCGTTGCCGCTGCGATCACGTCGTCCCGTCGACTCACGATCCGAACCGTACCGCGGAGATGTGTCGCACTCCGTGACGCAGCGTTGAGCGGTCGGAATTCATGACTTGCCCGCAACGCGCCGATGATGACTATGATGTACCCCGTGTCTACGACCACTCCCGCATTCCCGAGCCTGCTCGTAGTACTCATCCAGTAGCACGCCCGGCCTCCCGCTGCGCGTCCTGACCTCCCAGACGGGAGGTCGTTTGCTTTTTCGGCACCGTTCGCGATCCGGCCCCGACCTCCACCAACTCGACACCGAACACTCCCCACCGAACACTCGACACAAAGGCACTGACATGACCGAACGACTCACCGGCGCCGAGGCGCTGATCCGAGCACTCGAGCACGAGAACGTCGACCTCATCTTCGGCTACCCCGGCGGGTGCATCCTGCCGGCGTACGACCCGCTGATGGACAGCTCCATCCGCCACATCCTGGTGCGCCACGAGCAGGGTGCCGGCCACATGGCCGAGGGCTACGCGCACGTCTCCGGCAAGCCCGGCGTCGCCATGGTGACCTCCGGCCCGGCGGCCACCAACCTCGTCACGCCGCTGATGGACGCCTACATGGACTCGATCCCGATGGTGGCGATCACCGGTCAGGTTGCCACCGCCGCGGTCGGGACCGACGCCTTCCAGGAATGCGACACCGTCGGGATCACCCGATCGTGCACGAAGCACAACGAGCTGGTGATGTCGGCCGACGACATCCCGATGGCGATCCGACAGGCGTTCCACATCGCCACCACCGGGCGTCCCGGCCCCACATTGGTCGACATTCCGAAGGACTGCCTCCAGAACGAGATGAACTGGTACTGGCCAACCGACCAGGAAGTGCTCGATTCCCTGCCCGGCTACCGGCCCAACGTCAAGGGCCACCCACGGATGATCAAGGAGGCGGCGCGGCTGATCATGGAGTCAGAGCGCCCGATCATCTATGCCGGCGGTGGCATTCTCAAGGCTCGCGCCGCCGAGGCACTGCGGGAACTCGCCGAACTGATCGACAGTTACGTCGTCACCACGCTGATGGCACGAGGAGCGTTCCCGGACAGCCATCCGCTCTGCCTCGGGATGCCGGGCATGCACGGCAATGCGACCGCTGTGACTTCGATGCAGCAGGCCGATCTGTTGATCACCCTCGGCGCGCGCTTCGACGATCGCATCACCGGCAAGGTCGACGCGTTCGCGCAGCAGGCCAAGGTGATCCACGTCGACATCGATCCCGCCGAGCAGGGCAAGGTGCGGCGCCCGGACGTCCCGATCGTCGGTGATGCCAAGTACGTCATCGAGGGGATCATCGCCGAGATCAAGGCGATGATCGCGGCGGGTACGGTGCAGGCCGACACGTCCGCGTGGAAGAGCAGGGTCTCCGGCTGGCGAGAGCTGTTCCCGATGACCTACGAGCAATCCGAACCGGGCGAGGCTCTCAAGCCGCAGTACTGCATCGAGGAACTGAGCCGCCTCGCGCAACCGGCCACGATCGTCGTCTCCGGTGTCGGCCAGCATCAGATGTACACCTCGCAGTTCTTCGAGTTCGACGAGCCCTACACGTGGGTGAACTCCGGTGGACTCGGCACGATGGGCTTCTCGATCCCGGCCGCGATCGGGGCGAAGGCCGCCAAGCCCGAGTGCGACGTGTGGGCCGTCGACGGTGACGGCTGCTTCCAGATGACCGCGCAAGAGCTGGTGACCGCGACCGTCGAGGGGTTGCCGATCAAGGTGCTGTTGCTCAACAACAGCTATCTCGGCATGGTGCGCCAATGGCAGGAGATGTTCTATGACGAGCGGTACTCCGGGGTGTTCCTCAACACCAAGGTGCCCGACTTCGTGATGTGGGCCGAGTCGATGGGATGTGTCGGCATCCTCGTCGAGTCGCCCGAAGAGGTCGGCCCGGCGATCGAGAAGGCGAACTCGATCACCGATCGCAGCGTCGTCATCGAGTTCCGCACCGACGCCTCGGAGAAGGTCTTCCCGATGGTTCCCGCCGGCGCCAGCAACGACGAACTCATCCTCCATCCCACTCAGCGAGACCACGCAGAGAGCCTTCGTTCATGACCACCATCAACCAATACGGGGGCCAGACCCTCAACCACCACATCTTGTCGGTGCTCGTCCAGAACCGCCCGGGCGTCCTTGCCCGGGTGGCCGGGTTGTTTGCCCGTCGCGGTTTCAACATCTTCTCGCTCGCGGTCGCTCCGGCCGAGGACGAGGGCATGAGTCGCATCACCATCGTCGTCGATGTCGAATCGACCCCGCTCGAGCAGATCACCAAGCAGCTGTTCAAGCTGATCGACGTGGTCAAGATCTCCGAACTCGACCCACGTCGCTCCGTCGAGCGCGAGTTGCTGATCGCCACGGTGAAGGCCCCCGACGATCAACGCGCCAAGGTCGTCGAGTTGGTCACCATCTTCGAAGGCAAGATCATCGCCGTGGCCGAAGCCGTGCTCACGGTGAGCCTCGAAGGTCATCCCGACAAGCTCGACGACTTTGAGGATTTGCTCGACGGTTATGGCATCGTTGAACTCCAGCGCACCGGACGGGTGGCGCTGCCGAAACTCGATCGCGGTGCACGACTGCGCGCCGTGAACCCCACTCCCACAAATGGAAAGGCTGGCTGACCATGGCCGTCACCGTGTACTACGCCGAGGATGCAGATCCTTCGATCATCCGAGGCAAGAAGGTCGCCGTCATCGGCTACGGCTCGCAGGGCCACGCCCACGCGCTGAACCTCAAGGAGTCCGGCGTCGACGTCGTCGTCGGCCTGCGCCCCGAGTCGTCGTCGGCTTCCAAGGCCGAGGCTGCCGGGCTCTCCGTGATGACCATCGACGAGGCGGCCGACTGGGCCGACGTGATCATGCTGCTCGCGCCCGACACCGAGCAGAAGGCCATCTACGACGCCCACATCGCGTCGCACATGACCGAGGGCAAGGCGCTGGCATTCGCTCATGGTTTCAACATCCGCTTCGACCGCATCCAGCCACCCGCCGGCTGCGACGTGATCATGATCGCCCCGAAGGGTCCCGGCCATCTCGTGCGCCGCACCTACACCGAAGGCGGCGGAGTGCCATCGCTGATCGCGGTCGCGCAGGATGCCTCGGGCCAGGCCCGTGACATCGCCATGTCGTACGCCGACGCGATCGGCGGCACCCGCGCCGGCGTGATCGAGACAACGTTCGCCGCGGAGACCGAGACCGACCTGTTCGGTGAGCAGGCGGTGCTGTGCGGCGGCGTCACCGCGTTGGTGCGCGCTGGGTTCGAGACACTGACCGAGGCCGGATACGCGCCGGAGATGGCGTACTTCGAGTGCTTGCACGAGGTGAAGCTCATCGTCGACCTGATGTACGAAGAGGGCATCGCCGGCATGCGGTACTCGATCTCCGACACCGCCGAATACGGCGACCTCACTCGGGGCCCGCGCGTCGTCACCGACGCCACCAAGGCCGAGATGAAGAAGATCCTCGGCGAGATCCAGAGCGGACAGTTCGCCGCGGAGTGGATCGCCGAGTCCGAAGCCGGCCGTCCGAACTACAAGCGCATGCAGGACGAGGGCAAGGCCCACCCGATCGAGGAGATCGGTGGCGAACTGCGCGGCATGATGCCGTTCATCGGCGCCGGCAAGCAGAAGGTCGCCGACATCTCCGGCGGCTGATCTGCAGACCACCAGCCACCTTCCACTGCGATGAGCGAACCGACCGGCGGTTTCGCTCATCGCTGGGCAGGATTCGATCGCTGCGATGAGCCAACCGCCCGGCGGTTTCGCTCATCGCTGGAGAAGGGGAGGACGGTGCGATGAACGACACGGCGTGGACGTTCGCTGCGGTCTTCGCAGTCGCGGCTGGCGCGAACTGGTGGAGCCGCCTCGGCGAGGGGCGCCGCCGAACCGAACTCTGGAGCAAGCCGCTCGCGCTCGTTGCCCTCATCGCCGTGGCGGTGACGCTGCAGCCGGCCGATCAACTCGTGCGGGCCTGGTTCGTCGTCGCGTTGGTGTGCTCGCTCGCCGGCGATGTGCTGTTGATGTACGGCGACCGCTCCTTTGTGCCCGGTCTTGCGTCGTTCCTGCTCGCCCACCTCGCCTACACGTTCGGCTTCCTGGCGTTCGATGACTGGTCGTCGGCTGGATTCGTCGTCGGCGCGGTGATGATGGCGGTCCTCGCGGTGGCCGTGGGTGTACGGATCGTGCTCGCCGCCCGCCGAAAGGACCAGGTCCTCGGTCCAGCCGTGGCGGGCTATCTCGTCGCGATCTCGGTGATGTTCTGCGCGGCGATGGCAACAGGCAACACCTGGGCCATCCTCGGCGCGGCGCTGTTCGTCGCCTCCGACTCGGTGCTCGGTTGGCGCCAGTTCATCGCCGATGCTCGCTGGATGCCGGTCACGATCATGGTCACCTACCACCTCGGCCAGGCCGGTCTCGTCGCCAGCCTCCTGTAGCTTCCGGTCACCCCTCAGCGATGAGCCAAACGACCGTATATGGCGGTTTCGCTCATCGTGGGCTGGGGCCGGAGTGGGAAACCCGACTTGTGGGGTCGGGAATTGGGGGATAGCCTGCGGCGCTTATGAGCGACTCCTGGGGTTTCGAGACCAAGCAAGTTCATGTCGGCGGCGAGCCCGACCCGACCACCGGCGCCCGGGCGGTGCCGATCTATCAGACGACGTCGTACCAGTTCCGCGACACCGACCATGCGGCCAACCTCTTCGGACTCGCCGAGATCGGCAACATCTACACCCGCATCATGAACCCCACGCAGGCGGCGCTCGAAGCCCGCGTGAACGCACTCGAAGGGGGTTGCACCACGGCGGTGGGCCTGCCCGGCACGCTCGCGGTCGCCTCCGGTCAGGCTGCTGAGACGCTCGCCATCATGACGTTGTGCGAGTCCGGCGACCATGTGGTGGCCTCGCCGTCGCTGTACGGCGGTACCTACAACCTGCTGCACCACACGCTGCCGAGGTTCGGCATCGAGGTCACCTTCGTCGACGATCCCGACGACCTCGCGCAGTGGGAAGCGGCGATCAAGCCGAACACCAAGGTGCTCTTCGGTGAGGTCATCCCCAACCCGAAGAACGACGTGCTCGACATCGAGGGCATCGCCGGGGTGGCGCACACCAACGGCATCCCGCTGATGGTCGACAACACCGTGCCCACGCCGTACCTGATCCGGCCGCTCGAGTGGGGCGCCGACATCGTGATCCACAGCCTCACCAAGTTCATGGGTGGCCATGGCACGTCGGTTGCCGGTGCGATCGTCGACGGCGGCACCTTCGACTACGCCGCGTCCGGTCGTTTTCCGAACTTCACCGAGCCCGATCCCAGCTACCACGGCCTCGCCTACTTCCCGGCACTCGGCCACGGCGCGTTCATCCTCAAGGCCCGCGTGCAGATGCTGCGCGACCTCGGCCTCGCCATCTCGCCGTTCAACGCGTTCTTGATCCTGCAGGGCATCGAGACGCTGAGTCTGCGCATGGAGCGTCACTTCGCCAACGCGCAGAAGGTGGCCGAGTACCTCGACGCTCACGATCAGGTCGAGTCGGTCAACTACTCGGGTCTCGCGTCGAGCCCCTGGCACGAGCGGGCCACCAAACTCGGTGGCGGCCGCGGCTACGGCTCGGTTCTGGCGTTCGAGATCAAGGGCGGCATCGAAGCCGGCAAGAAGTTCGTCGAAGGAGCCGAGCTGCACAGCCACGTCGCCAACATCGGCGACGTGCGCAGCCTCGTGATCCATCCGGCGAGCACCACCCACAGCCAGCTCACGCCCGAGGAGCAACTGGCGTCGTCGGTCGGCCCCGGCCTGATCCGTCTCAGTGTCGGCATCGAGTCGGTCGACGACATCATCGCCGACCTCGACAAGGCGTTCGCTGCCGCCTCGGCATGAACGCAAGTGTTACATCTGGGGTCCGACCCCAGATGTAACACTCGTCAGTCGTCGCGTTGGTCGCGGAGGAAGTCCTCGAAGGCGCTGCCGAGGTCGTCGGCTGACGGGATCTGCGCTTCGGCGCGCCGGTCGAACTCGGCTTCGAGGAGCGCGACATACATCTTGAGTTGCTCGTCGTTGTCGGCGATCTCGTCGTGGACGTCGCGCCAGCTGTCGACTTGGTCGCTGAAGTCGGTGGTGTTCGGCACGTCGAGCACGTGGCTCAGGTGTCGCACGAGCGCCGAGGTCGCCTGGGGATGCTCGGCGTTCATCAGGTAGTGGGGGATTCCGACACGCAGCGATACCGACGGGATGTCGCGGGCCTCCAGCTCGGCCTGCAATACCCCGACCACACCCGTGATGCCCTGGTAGCTCGGGGCGACGAGGCCGAGCCGCCGAGCGAGGTCAGCGTTCGCCGTGCTCCCCGTGACCGGAGGCGTGCGACTGTGGGGGATTGCCTCGGCGCCCGAGCCGACGGTGACGACGGCCTCGCAGCCGAGCGCCTCGGCGACCACGACGATCGCCTCGACGTAGGTCTTCCAGTACAGGTGCGGTTCGACGCCGATCAGGCCGACGACATCACGATGGCCTGCGTTGCGTTGGAGCACGAACTCGTTGCTCGGCCACACGATCTCACGGATCTCGTCGTCGATCGACACGTGTGGACGCTGCTGGGTGAAGTCGTAGAACGGGTCGGGATCGATCGATCCGACCGTGACGGCGTGATCGTCGCTGATGAACGCGTTGACGGCCTGCGTCGCTGCGCTCGCCACGTCGAACCAGCCTTCGAGGCCCACGAGCATCACCGGACGTTCGAGCGCGCCGATGTCGCCGGTGCCGAACTCGAGAACCTCCATCGCGTCCATGCCGGTCAGGTGAGCGCGGCGACGACGTGGTCGATCGAGTGGGTGAGCGCTTCGACATCGGGTGGATCGACCGCCGGAAACATGGCGATACGCAACTGATTGCGGCCCAGCTTGCGGTACGCGAACGTATCGACCACCCCGTTCACGGCCAGCACCTGGTTGACGATCGTCGCGTCGATCGTTTCGTCGAGATCGATCGTTCCGACCACATTCGAGCGCATCGAGGCGTCGGCGACGAACGGGTTCGCCCAGTCCCGCGACTCGGCCCACCCGTACAGGATGGATGCCGACTCGGCGCTGCGACCGGCGGCGAAGTCCATGCCGCCGTTGTCGAGCATCCAGCGCACCTGCGCATCGAGCATCACGAGCGTGGCCAGCGCCGGTGTGTTGTAGGTCTGGTTCAGCACCGAGTTGTCGAGGGCGATCTGCAGATCGAGCGACGCCGGACACCACCGGTCGCTCGCGCCGATCGAGCGGATGCGATCGAGTGCCGCGGGTGAACACGCCGCCAGCCACAGCCCCCCGTCGGAGGCGAAGCACTTCTGGGGGGCGAAGTAGTACACGTCGACCTCGGACGGGTCCCAGCGCAGTCCGCCGGCTGCGGATGTCGCGTCGACGGCGACCAACGAGGTGTCGGCCGAGGTGCCGTGGGGCCGGCGCAGTTCCATCGCGACGCCGGTCGAGGTCTCGTTGTGTGTGAGTGCATAGAGGTCGACGCCGTCCTCGGCGACCGCTTCGGGATGGCTGCCGGTGTCGGACTTCACGACGGTCGGCTCACCCAGATGCGGTGCGGCGGCAGCGGCCTCGGCGAACTTCGAGGAGAACTCGCCGAACACGAGGTGCTGGCTCCGGTTGTTGATCAGGCCGAACGTCGCGACATCCCAGAACACGGTGGACCCGCCGTTGCCGAGCACGATCTCCCAACCGTCGGGCAACGAGAACAGCTCCGTCAGGCCGGAGCGGACCGAACCGACGAGGTTCTTCACCGGGGGCTGGCGGTGCGATGTGCCGAGCACGACGTCACCAGCGGCGATCAGCGCGTCGAGCTGCTCGGGCCGGACCTTCGACGGGCCCGATCCGAACCGCCCATCGGCGGGAAGCATGTCGGCGGGGATCACGATGGTTGCGGGGTCGACGCTCACGGCCACCAGCATGGCGTCTCCGTTCTCCGATCGCACGCTGCGGCTTCCACCCGCCCGGCACCTCGGGGAGCGATGAGTTTCCGCGACCTGTCCGCGAAGACTCATCGCTGTGGGTGGGTCCGCGGGAGCGATGAGTTTCCGCGACCTGTCCGCGCGAAGACTCATCGCTGTGGGTGGTCCGCGGGAGCGATGAGTTTCCGCGCGACCTGTCCGCGCGAAGACTCATCGCTGTGGGGGCTGGGTCGGGCTGCTGATGCGGACTGCGAATCGCCGTTGGGATGCGAGTTCGGCTGTGGCAGGCTGGCGGACGTGAAGCGCACCTCCCAACGACTCGCCGCAATCGCCCCCTCCGCCACGCTGGCCGTCGACGCCAAGGCCAAGGCGCTGCAGGCCGCGGGCGAGAACGTGATCGGCTTCGGGGCCGGTGAACCCGACTTTGCGACGCCGGCCCACATCGTCGATGCGGCCGTCGAAGCCTGCCGCGATCCGAAGAATCACCGGTACACACCCGCGGGCGGGTTGCCCGAGCTGAAGCAGGCGATCGCCGACAAGACCAAGCGCGACTCGGACTTCGACTGCACCGCCTCGCAGGTGCTCGTCACCAACGGCGGCAAGCACGCCGTGTACACGGCGTTCGCCGCGTTGTGCGACCCGGGTGACGAAGTCATCTGCCCGGCGCCGTACTGGACCACCTATCCCGAGGCGATCACGCTTGCCGGTGGGGTGCCGGTCGTCATCGACACCGACGCCGCCAGCGGCTTCCAGGTCACGATCGAGCAGCTCGACGCGGCCTACACCGAGCGCACGAAAGTGCTGCTGTTCGTCAGCCCCGACAACCCATCGGGTTCGGTGTGTCCGCCCGACATGGTCAAGGCGATCGGCGAGTGGGCCGTCGACAAGGGCATCTGGGTGATCACCGACGAGATCTACGAGCACCTCACCTACGGCGACAACACGTTCGTCTCGATGCCCACCGTCGTGCCCGAACTCGCCAACCAGTGCCTCATCGTCAACGGCGTCGCCAAGACGTACGCGATGACCGGCTGGCGTGTCGGGTGGATGATCGGCCCGGACGATGTCATCAAGGCGTCGACCAACTTCCAGAGCCACGCAACGTCGAACGTCGCCAACGTGTCGCAACGGGCCGCGCTTGCAGCCGTGTCGGGCTCGCTCGACGACGTGGTGATGATGCGCACCGCATTCGCTCGTCGGGCCCAGACGATGTGGACCAAGCTCAACGCGATCGACGGCGTCACCTGCCTCGAACCGCAGGGCGCGTTCTACGCCTACCCCGACCTCAGCGGCCTCCTCAACCGGCCGATCGACGGTGTCACGGCGACCAACACGCTGGAGCTGGCCGACCTCGTGCTCGACAAGGCCAAAGTGGCCTTCGTGCCGGGTGAGGCGTTCGGCCTTGCGGGGTACGGCCGGTTCTCGTTTGCCCTCGGCGATGACGATCTGGTCGAGGGCATCGACCGGTTCGCTGCCCTCGTCAACGGCTGAGGCCAGGACGACGGCAGGAACCGGGCACGTCTGTGCGGAATACGTCCCGCATTCCGGGACCTATTCCGGCGCTTCGCGTCTGAGGGTTGGAACCGGTTGATCAAGTAGATCCCGGGCGCGGCGCAGGGGCCCTGCAATTCTCGGTGATGTCGAAGTCATCGAGTCTCGAGGAGCCCCTGCTTGGAAACGGATGCTACGCGCATGTGCGCACTGCTCGTTGGCCTGCCCGACGTGAACATCGTTGGTGTGGGCGACTGGCCGAGATGGTTGCGAGTCGTCATCGAAGTCCCGAGTCCACGACCCGGGTGCGACTGCGGCGGCATCGTGCATCGTCACGGCGTCCGCGACGTCGAGATGGTCGATCTGCCGGTGTTCGGTCGCCCGACCCGGCTGGTGTGGCGCAAGCAACGCTGGCGCTGCACGATCTGTCGCCGCTGTTGGTGCGACGAGGACCCTGAGATCGGCGCCGCCAGGTGCGCGCTGACGACACGAGCCGCACGCTGGTCGACGTTGCAGGTCGGCCGCAACGGACGCGCCGTGTCAGACGTGGCACGCGAACTCGGTTGCGGCTGGCACACCGTGATGGACGCCGTCGTGGTCATCGGCGAGCAACTCATCGATCATCCCGACCGCTTCGGTGATGTCACCGCGCTCGGCTTGGACGAGACCTTGTTCGCACGGGTGGGCCGGTTCCGGACCCAGTCGTGGTCGACGCAGATCGTCGACGTGCGCCGAGGCCAACTCCTCGACGTCGTGCCAGGCAGAACCGCCTCGGAGCCGTGCCGGTGGCTCGCAGAACGCGACCAGGCATGGCTGGACCGCATCGAGTGGGCCACCCTCGATCTGTCGGCGTCGTATCGCAGCGTGTTCGACACGATGCTCCCGCACGCCGTCCAGGTCGCCGATCCGTTCCACGTTCACCAGCTCGCCAACCGGGCCCTCGACGAGTGCCGACGACGAGTGCAGAACGAAACGTGCGGGCATCGTGGCCGACGCGACGATCCGCTCTACCGGGCCCGGCGCCGACTCAGCATCGCGAAGGAACGACTCTCCGACGATCAACACGATCGGGTGCTCGGTCTGCTGCGTGCCGGCGACCCCAGATCGGAGGTGTGGTTCGCATGGAACGCAAAAGAGGTGGTCCGTCAGATCTACGACCACACCGACCCTGAACTCGCCGACGCATGGGTTGCTGCGATCGGACGCGACTTCACCGACTGGACCATGCCCGTCGAGGTCCGCCGCCTCGGACGCACCATCGCGAAGTGGGCCGATCAGATCTGTGCGTGGCATCGCTCACATGTCTCCAACGGACCGACCGAAGCGGTCAACAACTTGACCAAGCGCATCAAGCGGGTCGCGTTCGGGCTCGTGAACTTCCGGTATCACCGAGTCCGCTGCCTGCTCTACGCCGGCCGACCCGACTGGACCCTGCTACCCACCCTCCAACCCTGAAACGCGAAGAGCCCCTATTCCGGAGGGAATCGCAGACGATCCCCCGCGACGACGCTCAGCGAGCGGCGTCGACGGCGGCCTCGTGTTCGTGCAGCGGCTCCACGTGCACGAAACGCACAGCGATGAGGTCGACGATCACCACGACCGCAGCGCCGACGACCATGATCACGAGCGGGATCACGACGTCCTCGCGAGGCAGCGTCATCGTGGTGGTGTTCGTGCCGTTCGGCCACGGCCACAGCACGCGGGTCGAGCCGAGCATCAGGCCGATCATCGCGGCGAGCACCCAGCGGTGATAGTGCTCGAGCAGCCAGTTGAGCAACGTCGAGAACAGTGCGAGTCCGACGATGCAGCCGAGAGCGAAGGCGATCAGCACCGTGAAGTCGCGGTCGTTGACGGCGCCGAGCACCTCGGTGTACATGCCGAGCATCACGAGAATGAACGAGCCGGAGATGCCGGGCAGGATCATCGCGCAGATCGCGATCGCCCCGGCGAGGAAGAACACCCACCACGACTTGGTGACGACTTCGGCAGCGGTGTCGGCGACCTCGGTGTCGGAGCGCAACCCGAGCAGTAGGAACATCGTTCCGCCGATGCCGAGCATCAGTGCGACGGAGATGCCGTCGATCTTGTCGAGCATCCGCAGCGCCACCCAGATCGATCCGAGGATCAAGCCGAAGAACAGCGCCGACATCCGGATCGGCTGCTCGTGCAGCAGCGTTTCGATCACCGATGACAGTGCAACGATTGCGGCGAGGATGCCGGCGAGCAGGGTGAACAGCCAGACCCACTCGATGCGTTTGAACGTGGCGACCGCGCCGCTCACGTCACGGGTGACCACCTGCTTGAGCGCGTGCGCTCCCTGGCTGATGTTGCGGATCAGTTGGTCGTAGATACCCAGGACGAGCGCCACAGTCCCGCCAGAGACGCCCGGCACGATGTCGGCCGACCCCATGGTGAAACCGCGGACGACCTGGGCGACGGGTGTGGGAACTCGCACGCAGCGAGGCTAGCGACCGAACCACTCGTCGTAGGTGGGTACCTTCGTCACCCCGGCACACGCCATCGCGATGAGCGGGACGGCCGCCATCGCCCCCGAACCTTCGCCGAGACGCATGTCGAGATCGAGCAGCGGTCGCTTGTCGAGGCGCTCCAGCAGCTTGCGATGTCCGGGCTCGGTCGAACAGTGCCCGACCGTGCAGTGGTCGAGCGCTGCGGGGTTCACCATCACCAGAGGCAGCACCGCCGAGGTGACCACATAGCCATCGAGTACCACCGGGATCGATCGGTGACGGGCGGCCACCGTTGCGGCGGCGACGGCGACGAGTTCGGACCCGCCGAGCTCGCGCAGGATCTCGAGGGGGTCGGTGATGCCAGCGATCCGTCGTACCGACTCCTGTACGGCAGCGCGCTTGCGCGCCAGCCCCTCGTCGTCGACGCCGGTTCCGCGTCCGACCCACGCGGCGGTCTCTCCACCGGCGAGCGCGGCGGCGATCGCCGCGGACGGCGTGGTGTTTCCGATACCGATCTCGCCGAGCACGAGGAGGTCGCAGTCGAGGCCTTCGACCGCTTCGAAGGCCAGCTCGACGATCTCGTCGAATCGTTCCGGCGTCAGCGCCGCTTCGTAGCGGATGTCGCCGGTCGGTCGACCGATGCCGACGTCGAGTGCACGCGCCGACGCCCCGGCGATGTGCGCGAAGGCCGAGATCGTCGAACGACCCTGTTGGAACGCACCGAAGAGCGCCTCGGTGATTCCCGTCGGGTAGGCGCTGACCTTGGTTGCGGCCGCCACTCCGTGATCGGCGGCGAACACCAACGCTGCTGGTCGATCGACCGCTGGCGAGGTCGTGTGTTGCCAGCCGGCCACCCATGCGGCGATCTCGTCGAGCCAGGCAAGCGCTCCACTCGGTCGCAGGAGATGTGCCCCGCGCTCGTGAATGGCGTCGAACGCCGCCGCATCAGGTCCTGGCAGATCCGCCAATCGCTCGCGCAACACCGATGACATACGTCGCCCCGCCTCAGTAGTCGATCCCGCGCATCGCGCGGATGCCGTGTTGGTACGCGTGTTTGACCTCGCGCATCTCGGTGACCGTGTCCGCGAGTTCGATCAGCTCGGGTGCCGCGTCTCGCCCGGTGATGATCACGTTGACATGACGCGGCCGTTCGGCGATCGCCTCGACGATCTCGGCCACATCGATCCATCCGAACGACGAGAGGTACGTCAACTCGTCGAAGATCACCAACTGGTGCTCACCCGCCAGCAGGATCTCCGCGGCCTTGGCCCACCCTCGTGCCGCGTGGGCGCGATCGTGGGAGAGATCGGTCGAGTCCCACGTGAACCCGTCGCCGAACGCGTGCCAGTCGACGCCGAGCTGGCGACCGATCTTCTCCTCGCCGACCTTCCAGTCGCCCGACTTGATGAACTGGATGACCGCGACATTCCAGCCGCGAGCCACACCGCGGATCATCATCCCGAATGCCGACGACGACTTCCCCTTGCCGTTGCCCGTGTTGACCACCACGAGCGAGTCCGCGCCGCGGAGCCCGTCTGGGCGCGGATCGTCGGTCGGGACGGCGTCTGTCTGGTCGGGGCTGTGGTCGGTCATGAGCTTGGGGAGCGTACGCAGCGGGCAGTACGATGTCGAACTGTCGCAGATGCAGCGAAGTCCGGTGAGAACCCGGCGCTGACCCGCAACGGTGGTTCCTCGAGCGTTTCGGGGACGAGTCCGGTCGCCTGCCCTGTGACACGACCATCACCCTCGAGGCAAGGGACGGCTCGCCGGTCGGGCCTCCCGATCTGCACCCAGCTTGTCCTCCAAATCCATTGGAGGAAACCATGAACCCCCACTCCCACCCGTTCGGCCGACGACTGCTCGGCGTGGTCGCCGGGTTCGCGCTTCTCACGGCAGCCTGCGGCTCCGACGACTCATCGGACACCGACGCTTCCGACGTGACGTCCGAGGCACCTGTCGCCGAGACCGCCTCACCCGACACGACCGCGGGGATCGCCGGCGAGACCGACGTCGAGGTCGAGGTCGAGCGGGTCGTCTCGTTGAGCCCGACGCACACCGAGATGATGTTCGCCATCGGCGCCGGCGATCTCCTCGTGGCAGTCGACGAGTTCTCCGACTACCCGCAGGAGGCCCTCGCGCTGCCGCACGACCTGTCGGCATTCGACAACAACGTCGAGGCGATCGCCGCCTACGAACCCGACCTGGTGCTCATCGGCGGCGACTTCAACGGTCTCGGTCCGCAGCTCGACGAACTCGACATCGGCTGGTGGGACGGGCCGGCGGCGTCCACGATCGACGACACCTACCGCCAGATCGAGGAACTCGGCGCCGCGACCGGCCACGAAGCCGAGGCGACCGAGCTGGTCGAATCGATGCAGACCGAGATCGACGAGATCGTCGCTGCGACGCCCATACCGCACGAACCGCTGGCCATCTTCCACGAACTCGACGACACCTTGTTCTCGCTCGATTCGACGACGCTGTTCGGCGAGCTGTACAGCATGCTGGGACTGCGCAACATCGCCGACACCGTCGAAGGCGACTCCGGCGGCTACCCGCAGCTCAGCGCCGAGTTCGTCGTGTCGGCCGACCCCGACCTCATCTTCCTCGCCGACACCAAATGCTGCGGCCAGTCCTTGGAGACCGTCGCAGCCCGTGACGGTTGGGCCGACATGACGGCCGTGCAGAGCGGCAACGTCATCGAGCTCGACGACGACGTCGCGTCGCGTTGGGGCCCGCGCATCGTCGACTTCCTGCAAGCCGTTTCCGATGCCGTGAACGCGGCGAGCTGATCGGCTCCGACGTGGCCGTTGTCGGTGTCGATGCGGAAGGAGCGCGGGTGGGTCCGGCGCTCCGCGCGACACTGGCAACGGCGCGCCGCGGCGACCTTCGCTGGTATCTCGGCTCAGGTGCGGCGCTGATCGGGGCGATCGTGCTCGGCGCGTCGATCGGGCCGGCAGGCCCCGACTGGTGGCGGGTACCCCTCGCTCTGCTCGATCACCTGCCGCTGATCTCGATCGACTCGGGCGTCACGGCCGCCGAGTGGAACATCGTGTGGCGCATCCGCATGCCGAGGGTGATCCTCGCGGCACTCGTCGGCGGCATGCTGTCGGTGGCGGGAGCCGGCTATCAGGGCGTGTTCCGCAACCCACTCGTCGATCCGTACCTGTTGGGAGCGGCAGCCGGCGCCGGGCTCGGCGCCACCATCGCGCTCACCACCGGACGTGGCCTGACGGCGTCATGGCCGGTCGACCCGGTCGTCGCTGCGGCGTTCCTGGCATCGCTCGCGACCGTCGCGGTGACCTACCTGGTCGGGGCGTCGTTCCACGGCTCGGGGCCCAGCGCCCGTTCAGGGGTGACGCTCGTGCTGGCCGGTGTCGCGGTCGTGTCGTTCGTGACGGCGGTCCAGACCTTCATCCTCCAGCGCAACCAAGACGTGGTGCGCGAGGTGTTCCAGTGGATCCTCGGTCGGCTGTCGGGCGCCACGTGGTCCGACGTGCAACTGATCGTGCCGTACGTGGCGATCAGCGGCATCGTGTTGATGCTGCACCGCCGGCATCTCGACGTCTTCCGGGTCGGCGACGAGGAGGCAGCGGCGCTCGGCGTGTCGGTCGGGCGAACACGACTGGTGATCGTGATCGGTGCCACGCTCGGAACGGCGGCGGTCGTGTCGGTGAGCGGCCTGATCGCGTTCGTCGGTCTGGTCGTACCACACGCCATCCGTCTGATGGCCGGTTCCGGCTATCGACGCCTCATTCCATTGTCGATGCTGCTCGGCGCCACGTTCCTGATTCTCGCCGACATCCCTGGGCGGATGCTCTCGAGTCCCGCCGAGACGCCGATCGGTGTGGTGACGGCGTTCATCGGCGCACCCTTCTTCATCTACCTCTTGCGCACGCGGAGGATGACGTGAGCGCACTCGAGTTCGACGCCGTCAGCGTGAGTTTCGGCAAGCGTCGGGTCGTCGCCGAGTTCACCGACCGGGTCGAGTCGGGGGAGTGGCTCGGCGTCATCGGCCCCAATGGCGCCGGCAAGTCGTCGTTGCTGCGCGCGGCCGCCGGTTTGGTCCGATTCGGCGGCGACGTGCGCGTCGGAGGCGCGTCGTTGTCGCCGATCACCGACGCCGAGCGAGCCAAACAGGTCGCGTACGTCGCTCAGGACCCGCTGATTCCGCACGACATGTGCGTGTTCGACTACGTGCTGCTCGGCCGCACCCCGTATGTCGGCTACTTCGGGGCCGAGTCGGTGCACGACCGCGACGTCGTTGTCGACGTCATCGAGCGGCTACGGCTCGGACCGTTCGCCACGCGGATGCTCGGCTCGATGAGTGGCGGCGAGCGCCAACGCGCCGTGCTCGCCCGAGCGCTCGCCCAGCAGGCGCCGGTGTTGCTGCTCGACGAGCCGACCTCCGCACTCGACATCGGCCACCAGCAGCAGGCGCTCGAGCTGGTCACCGAGCTGCGCGAGCACAGCGGGCTGACCGTCGTGTCGGCGATGCACGATCTGACGCTCGCCGGCACCTACACCGACCGGCTCGTGCTGCTCGACGGTGGTGTGGTCGTCGCGGGAGGGTCGGCCACCGAGGTCTTGACCGCCGAACGTCTGGGCCAGGTGTTCCACGTGTGCGTCACCGTCGACATCGATCCCGCCGACGGTGCCGTGGTCGTCGTCCCGCGCCGCGGCTTCCCCGCGTGACAACCTGGCGGTCCTCCGCATCCGTGAGAAGTGCCGACAGGTTTACGCTGAGGGCATGAGCGAGTCGCCGTATCCGACGTTCCCTGGGGTCGAGCGGTTGGATGCCGTGCGGACACCCGAGGCCGAGCGGGCCCACCGCAAGCGAATGTGTGCGCTCGGCTATCGGATCTTCGGAGCACTGCGGTGGGGACAGCTCGGCGATGGGCACGTCTCGGCGCGGGATCCGATCCTGACCGATCACTTCTGGCTGCTCGACTGGGGCGTTCCGTTCCACCGGGCGACGGTCGACCAACTGGTGCTGGTCGGCCCCGACGGCCGGGTGACCGACACCGACGGCAACCCGACCGGGGCCGTCAACACCGCTGGGTACAACATTCACGCTCCGGTGCTCGCCGCCCGCCCCGACGCCGTGAGCGCAGCGCACACGCACACCGGGTTCGGCACGCCGTGGGCTGCGAACGTCCAGCCCTTCCGAGCGCTCAGCCAGGAGTCGTGTGCGTTCGTGTTCGACCAGGCGCTCTTCGACGACGAAGAGGTCGAGGTGCTGTCGTACGACGGGGGTAAGCGGATCGCGACGTCGCTCGGCGACAACAAGCTCTGCATCCTGCGCAACCACGGCCTGCTCACCGTGGGTGGATCGGTCGAGGAAGCCGTGGGCTGGTTCGTGATGGCCGAACGCGTCGCCGAGGTCCACGTCAAGGCGCCCGCCGGGAAGGCGATCACCGACGAGGCGGCGGCGGTTGCCGCGGCCACGCTCGCCCCAGCGTCGACCGGGTGGCGGCTGTTCCAGTGGCTACTGCGCAGCGTCGTCGACGACCCCAGCGTCGTCGACTCGGTCGCCGTGGACTGATTCGTCTCCGGGCCCAACCGGAGGGCCTTCGATCCGGATGTGCTCGAGAACGAGCGTGACGAGCAGGATCGCGTCGATGGACACCAGCAGGATCACTCCGTCGACGTCGGACCCCAGCAGCATCAGCAGGCAGATCGCGATCACCACAGCGAAGCGCTCCCATGCGAACGCGCCGAATGCCCGGAACACCCCGATGCCGACGCCTCCGAAGTAGAGCACGAGCCCGGCACCGCCCATCGCCCGGAATGCGGCAGGCAACGCAACGGACGGGTGAAGTGCCATCTCCTCCATGGCCACCGCCGCCAGGATGATCCCCGCCACGATCGGCGCATGCGCATAGGTGTAGATGTCGCGTGCGATCCTGCCTCGCTCGAGTGGCGGGGTCTCTTCGGTGCGGTGCTCGAACGCGGGTTGGACCCGATCGAAGTACGCCCACCAGAGCAGCCCGGCGAACACGCCGGCCGCGACGAGTGCGACCACGGAACCTGCCGGGAACCCTCCGTTCTCGCGCAGCGGGATGGCGACCGAGTTGCCGAGCGCGACGATCACCTCGCCGAGCGCGACGATGATGATCAGCGCGTGTCGCTCGGCGAAGTGCCCGGCGCGGAGGATCCACTCGCTGCCGCCGGCGCGAATCGTCGAGAAGGTGAAGATCGCAACGCCGAGGATCCAGGCGACCGTGCGGGCATCGGCCTGGAGGAACCCGCCGGTGACGATGACGGCCATCGCCAACAGGTTCGGCGCGCCGTAACGCAGACTCGACCGGTAGACCGCCGAGTCGCTGTCGAGGCCGACCACCATCATCGCCAGTGCCGTGAGAAAGATGACGGCAAGCGGGATCGCGAAGAGTGCACCGCTCTGATCGAACGCCGTCGTCACCGATGCCGCCATCGGCACGCTGGCGGCGGTTGCCACGAGGAACAGCAGCCGGACGGTGCGCGAGTTGCCGGGTACGGCGTTCGCCGACCAGGCGAACTGCGACCAGGGCAGCCACAGCAGCAGGAAGATCAGCGTTGCTTCACCGACCGTCGTCCATGTCGGGTCGTACAGCAGCAACCCGACGATCTGCGAGAAGGCGAAGACGAAAGCCAGGTCGAAGAACAGCTCGACCGGGTCGGCGGTGAAGTCCTCCGAGGCATCGGGGACCAGCAATCCACGCATGCACACGACGGTAGTCATGTCGCCGGGTTCACCGGTGCGACATGAGTGTCGGGCGCATCCCGATCGGTTCCGACCCGCCTGACCGTGTGGTCAGGCGGCGGTTCGTCGGTGGGGTGGTGCGGTGGTGTGGATGGCTCCGTCGGGCAGTGTGAGCGTCAACTCGCGGTTGGCTCCGAGTTCGATGACCCATCCGTCGTGGTGGATCTTGGCGTGATGCACGCTGCATACCGGCAGCAGATTTTCGATGTCGGTACGCCCGTCGTTGCTCCACCAGATGATGTGATGCAGTTTGCAGCGGTCGTAGCCGACCGAACAGCCGGGGATCGCACATCTCGCATAGAGGCCTCGCAAGTGCTCGTCGTTGGGCACGGTTGGCGAGTCGTGTGGTGCGACCCAGGTTCAACTCGCCTGGCGCGTGGAGCACGACACCGTTGCGGACGACGATGCCGGTGACGTCGGCGTCGCCGGCAAGTTGGGCGATCACTCGTGCGGGAATCTCGACGGGGATGGCGAACCCGGCAACGGGGCCGATCGGGCCCCGGGCGTCTGCGTCGATGACGGCGACGAATTCCGCCCACCCGGGCCGTGATCCCCCAGCGGCGGTGGTGAGGAGTCGCGTGAGGGATTGGGCGAGCAGGTAGCGCTGTTTCTCGATCGGATCGGCAGGACACCCCGTGGGCACTGACTCGGCGAAGAGGGTCTCCACGGCTGCGTCGAGCCGTGCGGCGACCTTGACGCCCGTCACCGGATCGAGACGTGCCGTCAGGTTCCACATGCCGTCGAGGTCGACCCAGGTGCGCGCTCGAGCGGCGCGACGTTGCCGATCCAAGCGTTCCTCGCCGTCGGTGTCGTCGAGACGTCTTGCCTCCAACTCCAGTCTGCGGGCGAACTCGTCAACGGTTGCCGCCGCGGCGACCGCGGTGAGCGCGTCGGCACGAGCCAGCAGGTCATCCCGCTTCGTCGGGTCGAGTTTCCTCGAGGTGCGGGTCAACGCGTCGATGTGCCCGGCGGTGATCGCGCCGTCACCCAACGCCGACGCCAAGCCCGGCGTCGCGTCCAACGTCGCGGCACGTTCGGTGGTCTTCGATGCGGCGCCCAGCGACGACTTGGCGGCATCGGCGATCGTCTTCTCCGGGAAAGAATCCACCCGCCGCAACTGGGCAACCAAACCAGCATGTTGGGCATCCAGCCATGCCTGGGCTTCCCGCACCGCGACCAGACCGGTCGAGATCGCCGACGCCGACGCGTCGGGGTTTGCACGCACCTCGGCGATGCGTTCCACCCGCTCGACAACCCCTGCGATCTTCATACCGACAACCATGAACAGGGGGTGTCACAGAGTTGATCGGGCCGGATCAGCGAGACCGGACGACGCATCCCTATCGGAGTCAGCCGAACACGACGACCCCGACGACACCGACGAGCACGAGCCCGCTGGCGAGGTACTCAGCGCGGCGATGCCGCTCGTGCAGCACCCAGGCGGAGATCATGAACGCGATGACGATCTCCACCTGGCCGAGCGTGCGGACCTTGGCGGCGTTCGTCAGCGTGACGGCGACTGCCCACCCGATCGATCCGCACAGGCTCAGGATCCCGACGGGGAGCGCGTACCTCCATGCCTGCGCCGCGCGTCCGAGTTCCGGACGGTCCGTCAGTGCCAGCTGCGTTGCGTTGACGACGGTCTGGATGCCGAGCATCACGGTGAGCGTCAGCAGCGCACGGTTCCAGGTCGGGCCCGCGAGCGAGGTCGACGCGCCACGGATGCCAACCGCAGCGACAGCGAATCCGGCTGCGGCGAGAACACCCATCAGCGCTGCCGGGTCCCGTGCGTCGCCGAGGATGTCGAGCAGCCGGGTCGGCGCGGCGAGCCATGCGACGCCGGCCATGCAGACGAACGCAGAGACCCACCCGAGCGGGGCGAGCGGTTCACCGAGTGCAAGGGCGGCGACGACGGCGACGAGGATCACCTCCGTCTTCGCGTAGACGGTGCCGATCGCGAAGTCGCGCAGATCGAAGGCCCGAAGGAGCGCCAGTGTCCCCAGGATCTGGGCGATGCCCGCGCCGGCGATGATCGGCCAGAACCGCCAGGGGATCTCCGGAACTGGTTCACCGACCACGCCGAAGGTGACGACAGCGACGAGCACGGCGAGTGGGAAACCGTAGGCGTAACGCACGAAGCCGGCGCCGTTGACCGACAGCACGGATCGAAGTTGGTGTTGCCGCGACGTCCGCAGGACCTGGAAGGTCGCTGCCGCAAGCGTGATGGGAATCCACATGGTGTGCCGGGTGTCCGCCGGAGTGCTCAGGCGGGGGAAGGATCGAACCAGTGGTCGCCGTTGAGCAGGATGTCGTCCGCGTCGGCGGGGCCCCACGAGCCACGGAAGTAGGGGACCACGTCGCCGGGATCATCGAGCGCCGGCTGGACGACGCGCCACGTCCCTTCCACGATGTCCTGGCGGGCGAAGCGCCGCAACGAACCGATCAGCGCGTCGCCGAGGAGACGCTCATAGGCGTCCTGACGCTCGCCGAGTGCAGCGGCGAAGTCGACATCGACGTCGACCTCCTGACTGTCGAGATCCGGACCCGGGGTCTTGGCCTGAAGGGCGAACGTGACGCCGTCGTTCTTGCCGAGCCGGAGCCGGATCAGATTGCGGCCCGGAGGGGGCCCGCCCGATTCGTCGAACAACATGCGCGGCGGCTCGCGCAGCTCGAGCACCGCCTCGGTCGCGTTCTGCGGGAGTGCCTTGCCGACGCGGATGTACCAGGGCACGCCCGCCCAGCGCCACGAATCGATTTCGAGACGCACGGCCACGAAGGTCTCGACCGCGGAGTTCGGGTCGACACCCGGTTCGTCGCGGTAGCCGACGTATTGCCCGCGAACGAGTGCGTCGGGCGAGATCGGGCGCATCGCCGCGATCACCTTGGCCTTCTCGTCCTGTAGGAACCCGGAGTCGGCCCCGGCCGGTGGCTCCATCGCCAGCAGCGACACCACCTGCAACACGTGGTTCTGGAGCACGTCGTGACCTTACTGATCGGGAGATTAAACCTTTACTTTTTGTTTTACCGTATACTACCAGCGCTGCATGCTTCCTTCGTTGTATCTGTATGCTTTCGCGACTCTTGACAACCGCACTCTGGGCACCCACCTCAGCCTCACCTAAATTGGCAACAAACCCAAAAGGAAGATTGATATCTGCACTAAAGTTTCCACGTGCGGAACGACTATTATTCGAAGCCTCGAAACTGCTGAATTCTTCTTTGTCGTTCGCTGCCACATAAAATATCTTGAACAGCTCAACATTCTCCAGTACTTCTCTAACGACGGAGTAGTCTTTATAGCGGTAAGCTGATGGTATGTGAAATACCGTTACGTCTTGCTTACCACTACTTCCTATCTGTAATCTGGGGCCCAGAACCCGCCTCTCCTTCTCCTCTGACGCTACCTCCGGAGCCCCCCCAACAAACCCAACTGGCCCACGTACGCACACGGACTGTTGGGAGGCGTGGGCACAGCCAGCACGTGAATGCTCCTTCCACTTCAGCGCAGGCGGTCAGGTGCTTTTTAGGTGCTTTCATTGCAGTGCAAACTCCTTGGGCAAATGTCACCTCGATTTTCACCCACATTTTACCCATATGCAGTACTTGAGGGCAACTGATGGGTCACTCATTGGCACAATTCGTCCGTGAAAATAACACTGGCCGCGGGTGTACCCAAGATGCAGCTCTGCAGGCTGTACTGGCAACCAGCAGCAGGGCTACACAACGTAATCCGAGCGCAGCAATAAGCAGATGGCTGTGGTACATGTGGAAGCAGCAGCAAGCATTGCATGCGCACGTCATGCATGCCCGCTCGCCACCGGGTGTCGGTCCACAGCTGTGCTTATGTGCAGCACGACCTCAGTGACATACTACACTGTTTTGCAGGCAGCTCAAACAACTGTATTTCTCAGCATGCTATTCAACCGCAGCCAGAAGTACACAGCCCGCTGTTACCACGTGCTGCCACGCCTTCCGCATCCATTGTTCCTTCGGAGTTGCTAAATCTGGTAAACGTCACCCCTGGCCGACCGGCGTATTGAGTACTTTATAAGGGCTTGTAGAATGCAGGCCCCCATCTCACTTCATTGAGATTACACAAGGGCAACACCAAGGGGCAAAATTCGACAGATTTCGCCACTCTAACGGAACAATGGCTCACACCTGCATGCCTCCATCCAACAGGGCCCTGTCCCTGCAACAGTCGACTTTGCCGGAATGTGACTCCCGTCTTCACGCTAGCCGCATCTCCAGGAGTCCAGGGGCTAGCACTTCTGTGCACCGAACCAGGGCTTTCGGAAGGAGGTACACAGCATAGGAATCAAAGACGCAAGCAACCCTCTGCTCGATTTCATATGCTCCTCCTCCGCCTCCACCAACAGCTCCACTATCCGTGGCGTGGGGAGTGTGTGGCCCAGGCGAGCCCACCCCCACCCCCCCCCCAACCGCACCCCCCCACCCACCTCCAGCTGGTGCCCCCACCCTGGGCACGCTCAGTTTATTCGAGTGCATGGTCTCAGCGCAGCATTCCGCAACCACTCAGGCCCTGCTCAGCCCTCTCCACGTGGCTGCATGCCAAGGCTGCCAGGCCACACTACTTGGTAAAAGCACTGACTCACCAACAAAAAAGTCGATTGCATGTATTGGCGCTCTCAAGTACTAGTCAAGTGCTTTTTCCGCCAACACGTCAGCGATTCGTTAGATGAATTAGTGGCTTTACGGTACCAGCCCCCTCCTCATCGGCGCTTCACCTGGCCCGGTACCGCCCTCGAATATGTCTCCGTGCATATGTCACCCCATTCCAGTACTTAATGGCAACACGAGGGTCACACACCTGAACACTAGTCGACCAAACAAGAAGAGGCGCAGCAGTATGATGAGAGAGCAGCGAGTTGGTCGGCTCACAGCGGCCGCAGGCTCGACGCCAACGTGGCGGATGCCACCCCCACGCATGGGTACCACGGCCCAATTATTTGACAGGATTTCTGGATATCTGACACCCCTCCCCGTAAAGTGACAATGTTTGTGGAGTAGTACTTCCAGGAAATCACAAAACTCAGCCATGATACGATGGGTACCCTCCTCCCCCCCGCCCCTCGTCCCCCCTCTCCCCGCCACGCAGCCACCCCTCGTGGCGACAAGCCTGCTTGTTGCAGCCGCGCAGGTAGGGCAGATGCCACCACCATGAGAAGGATTGTCCCGCACAGACAGACACTTTGTGCTGTAAGTCGTTGGTACTCTAGGCACTTGTCAAAAACGCTTGCTTTTTGCCAACACATTGACAACTGTTGACGGCATGAAAGCACCAAAAACAGGCAAGGCGATCAGGGTCAAGGTCGGTGGCGTCACAGTGTCGGTTTATCACCGGATCAGGAAGGGGACCGACTATGAGCAGTTCCAGCTGGCGGATTACCTGACAGGCCGCCGGATCCTCCGAACATTCTCGGACAGGGCCACGGCAATCCGCGAGGCGGAGCGCGTTGCACGTCTGCTGTCAAGAGGCGAGACCGCCGCAGCCAGCATCAGGAGCGCGGACGCGGGAGCCTACACCCGGGCCTTGCAACTGATCGAGCCGACTGGTGACGCCATCGAGATTGCTTGTTCGCGCTACGCTGCCGCTTTCGACATCATCGGGAACGGCGAACTGTTGACCGCCGCGTGTCGGTTCTACAAAGAGCGGCATCCCGACAGCCTCCCGCAGATCACGTTGACCCAGGCCGCCAGCGAGATGATCGAGCTTCGTCGGCAGAATGGAGCGAGTGAGCCTTACCTTTCCGACTTGCGGTGCCGTACCAAACCGTTCACCGAAGCATTCAAGGTCCACCCAGCATCCGTGACAACCGGCGATTGTCAACGCTGGCTTGACGGCTTGAAGGGAGCGAGCAGCACGAAGAATGCAACGCGCCGTGTCATTCATCGACTGTTCGCGCATTGCGAATCTCGTGGGTACATCCCGCGCGCGACAAATCCAGTTGACGGGACACAGCAGTTCAACGGCCATCGCGACTCCGCCGTTGAGGTTTGGAGCGCGGCGGAGATGGTCACGCTGTTGTCGCACGCATCAACGGAGTTCCTGCCAGCCTTGGCCATCGGCGGATTCGCTGGCCTACGTACCAGCGAAATTCTCGCACTCGACTGGAAGGACATCCGGCTGTCCGAACGCGCGATCAAGGTCAGTCATCGCAAAGCGCGTTGCGCTGGTACTCGGTTGGCACCGATAGCTGACAACCTTGCCGCGTGGCTGGCACCGTTGGTCAAGAAACAAGGTCCAGTCTGGCCACACGGTGAGACGTGGCGTGAACGCGCCAAGAGTTTCAACGATCACCAGAAGGCAACCGCCGCCGCCGCTGGTCTTGAGTGGAAACATAACGCGCTCCGGCATAGCTTCGTTACCTACCGAGTCGCCAGCACACAGGACGTGAACAGGACCAGTCTTGAGGCTGGCAACAGCGCGAAGATCGTCTTTGCACACTACCGCGCGTTAGCCACCCAGGCCGAAGGCAAGGCGTGGTTCAGTATCATGCCGAAGAAAGCAAAGAATATTTTGGCGCTGACATCTGCTGCATAGGCCATTTCTCCATCTTGTTTCTGCAACGCCCGCTTAGTCACGCGGGCGTTTTGTATTGCCGTTTGTAGTTACAAATAGTCTGGAGGTACTCGAAAACTGCCAACAAACTCTTTTTGACAATCGCGACATAAGGGAGAGTTTGTTGCCTTAGTTAAGGCGCACTATAGCGCGTTGGAGACTCTAGAAACAGGATGACAGTGAAAGAAACGACGAGCAGCGACTTGTACAACGAAGAGCAGACGAAAGCGTACATGCACCAGAACGGGCGTGTGCTGCGAATGTGGCGACGCTATCGCGGGCTGCCACATCTCAAGATCACCAAGAAAACGATCTTGTATCGCAAAGGTGACTTGGACCGGTGGCTCGACGAACATCGGACGGCAATTGTTGGCTAAACAAAACAGGCCACTCGATGCTCTTTTGGGGGATACACACCGAGCAGCCTTACTCCTATGCAAACAATTACCACAACCACCGACCCCGCGCCAGCATTCTTTGCCGATGGCCGGCGCTCCATCGAGCTACCGGGTGACAACCGGCTGCTATCAGAATTCGCATCCGATGTTGGCGACGCATTGTCTCAGGCTGACATCTTCTATCGTGGCGGGAGCGCGTTTACTATCGACCCTGACGCGCGCTGTCTCAGGCTTGTGACGCCTGACTACTTGCGAACGTGGACTGAGAAGCATCTTTGCTGTTACAGGATCAAGAAGGTAGGGGACTCAGGAACGACGGTGCAGATACGCCGCACGATGACTCTAGGTGATGCGGATGGCGTGTTGGCATCTCCACAGTTCCTAGAGCAATTGCAGCCTATCACGCGCGTAAATCCAGTGTCGATGCCAGTGTTGCGTGCTAGTGGTTGGCTGGAGTTACTTGCGCCAGGGTATGACACCGAGAGCCGCACCTTCACCTGTCTGGACGGTCCCGCGGTAGTGGCTGCTGACCTGGACTTTGCCACTAGCACCTTGAATGACCTATTGCGCGAATTCTGTTGGGCAGACGGTGAGCGGTCAAAGGCTGTCGCGCTTTCGGCTATGCTCACAGTGTACGGTGCACAGCTATTGCCTGAGAAGTCACTGCGACCAGCATTTATCATCGTGGCGAACAGCGAAGGCGCGGGCAAAACGCTGCTAACCAAATGCGCGACGGTGCCAGTGCTAGGCTCAGTTCCTACCGGTTCACGCGCACGAGATGACGATGAGATGCGAAAGCTACTGCTATCCACTGTCATCGAAGGCAGGCACGTCCTACTCCTGGACAACTGCAAAGGCCACCTGTCATCCGAAAGCCTGGAGGCGTTCCTGTCATGCCAGAACTACTCCGGCAGAGTACTGGGCCAGAACCGGAGTTTTACTGGCGAGAACAATGTCGTCGTCTTTATCACCGGAAACGGGATGACACTATCACCGGACATGAGAAGGCGCAGCCTGTTTGTGGAGTTGCACCTTGACGTTGAACGCGCGGAGGACCGGGAGTTTAAGTCTCGGTTGGAAGTCCCGCAGTTGCTTGAAAAGAGAACTGATATTCTTTCGTCGATGTGGACCTTGACGAAGTCATGGTTCGACGCGATGCGACCGCCGCCAAGCAGATCACACTCGGCGTTCCCAGACTGGGCGGACATCATCGGAGGCATTGTCGAATTCTCGGGTTTGGGTTGCCCGTTGGAACCGCCTGCCGAGTCGTTGTCACCGGACACCGACGGCGCAGATATGCGAGCACTTGTTCGAGCGATCGGCGACGGATCACCGCTCGGCACCAAGGACTTCAACGAGCTGGTGACAATGGCGCAGACGCACGGCTTGTTCGAGAGACTTGTCGGGTCCGAAGGGCAGTTAGACGCGAAGGCCAGATCGAGTTTCGGCAGGCTGTTGCAACGCTACGACCGCCGCCTTATTGGCAATAGTCGGTTCACTATCTGCGGCAAGGGCCGGGACAGGCATTATGAGGTTCACACTCTCGAATCTGCATAGGTTGCAGAGGTTGCAGAGGTATTTCCAACCAGCTATGAAAATGAATAGTTTTCTATATAGATTCCCAGACCTATGCGACCTATGCGACCTAAACAGGAACGTAAGAGCGAAAGTGACCCGCCGCGCTGTCTTAGTTGCGTGCCTGTTGGTACTTATGCGTTGTTCACACAGGGTACTCCGTTGGGCAGCCCACCGAGTTGACCAGATCGAGGGGAGGCGTCTATGAACCAGCAATCCGAGCTTCCCCTACCGGATCCCGAGGCGACGCCGTCACCCGTCACAGTGGCCGAGGGTGACTTAAAGCAGACCGTGGCCGAGTACCGGCGACTTGGGCTTGAGCCTTGGAGGATGGATGTTCTACGCAGCGGCTATCGCCTATATTTCCGGCGCTCAGTGGCCGTGGAGGGTGGCTATGACTAGCCACCTACCATCCGCACGAATCGACGCGGCTACGGGCAGCCTACGCGCAAGGCAAGGCAATGTGGTGAGCCGGGAGAGACGTCAAAGGAATCTTTTTCGGTTTTTCAGTAGGACGGGGTACGAGGCAGGCCGTGGCTTGAGTGTGACTGGTCTCCAGAGATTCGCGTCCTAATGTCGGAATGTCCCACTAACGGAAGCACAAACATGAAGAAAACATCGACGATAAGTGAAGCTGACTTAGCCCATCTCGTGGGGGTATCCGCGCGTTCAATCCGCCGCCTGGCACAGCAAGGAGTAATCCCCGCTGCTGTTGGTGGGCGATACGAAAGCGCGTCCACACTCAAGAGCCTGTTCCAATACTACCGCGACCGCCGGGAGCAGCGAGCCTCACTTGTTATCGCGACGACCAGAGACAGAAACGCATCCGCAGACTTGAAGGAATTGGAGCGGAAGCAACTCGAAGGCGACCTGGTGACGATGGAAGAGGCCCGCGGGGTTATCCGCCAGTTTCTCGGACCCATGCGCGACATTCTGACTACCGCTCCGATGGCCTTAGCTGCCCGTGTGAATCCCGCAGATCCCGAGCTTGCTCGGATGCAGTTGGAACAATGGAGCGAAGACAATCTCAAGCGGCTGCGGGAAGTTCCGTTAGCCAAGGCCACGAAGTGACACCCTCCCCGCACCTATACACCGAGGCCGCCGACGGTTGGGCCGATGACCATCAGCACGTGCCGATAGTGTGGCCGTCCTACCCCGGCGACGAGCAGGACCAGCCAGAGCGGACTGACTACGCTGCTGTAGCTGGCCGCCTGCTGACTATCTTGATCGAGGGTCAGTCTATGGAGCGGATAGCCATTCGCACCATGCTGTTAGCCTACGAGCTGCGCCTAGGGTGCGCTCCCAAAGGTCAACGAGCACTGGCTCGAAGACTAGGCAAGTCGCTTGGATTCGTGAACGCTTGTTTGCGCAGATTCAGGCGGGAAGTGAAGCGTTTCAATGGTGCCGAGTGAACAGACTACGCATGGGTGTATGGCAAATATATTGAGCAAAGCACTGGACGCGGCTCTGACTCCGGTCAAGCCGAATTACGTACAACCCGAAACCCTAGCCCGCATCGCCGACGTGTTGGGCATCACCAAGAAACTCGACGGCAAGCTGGTAGCGAAACTCAAGTCGGTTCAGCAGGAGATTGACCGCTTGTGGAGCGAGGTTGACCGGCACAGCAGGCTCGCCGTGAAACCGAGCTTTTTGTCGCAGGACAACCAAGTCGCCACAGGAAAGCTTGATGTCGACGAGGCGCTATCTAAGCCGGAAATTCTGGCGCGATTCGCGAACGTGCGCGCCGCCTCTAAGAAAGCTGCATTCGCTCTATCCATCGAGTGCGCTCCTGATTGCGTTAAGCTGGCCGATGTGTTCGCCGCCGCCTGCGCCGCCGAGGTTGACAGCCTCGAAAAGCAGGAGCGCACCCAGGCTGACAAGTTCGGCGTGGAGCACGCAGCATCCCCGGTTGTCCAGGCCCTCCGCGCTGCTGCGAGCGCCGCACCGTTTCTGGCTGGTAAGCAGGGCGGTTATGGCCAGCCCAGACAGCGGTTGCCGTGGCTTTCGCTGTAGTCATGACGACCAGTGCCCTACGTACCGCCTGCCTTGCCGTCAGTCGTCACCTACTCGACGGTGCAGTCGGGTTGCCGGAGGAGTTCGTCGCGAAGGGTATTGAGCGCGCCAGCACGTGGGCGAAGTGGGCCGCCACTATCATGCCTAGCAACGCGGGAATGCTCCTTCGTGGCATCACGATCACCCAGCCGAACTTCGCCAGCGAGCAGGCCGAACTCGACCGCACACTCTCCGCCGCGGGACAAACGCGCGTCCACCGCAACGGCACGTTGAACTGGCTCGTCGGTGGCGAGCTTGTCGGGCTCGACGAGTCTTTCGAGTTGCTCGTTGACGGAGCGCGACACGTCCATTTCAGCATCGGGACAAGTCTTGGTGGCTCGTGGGCCGCTGCCGACCGGATGCTCGCGATCACAGCCAGCAAACCGACATCGGTCCACGTGGAACAGTTCGCCGGGAGTGCATCCGCGTTGCTCGTGGCGCTGACTCCCGGCAAACGCAGCATGAGCAAGACTGCGACTCTGATGTTCCATGACGCGCGGAATTGCGTCTGGGGAAACAGCCGTGAATTGCGCAAGCAAGCCGATGAACTGGACAGGCTGGGTGATGACATCGCGCTTCGACTATCAAAGCGCACCAAGCAGAGCCTCCGTTGGTGTCGGAAACTCGGAGACGGTGACGATCACACGTTCACGGCATTGGGCGCGTTGCGCTACGGACTCGTGGACGCCATCAAAGAATGAACATCCTCGACGCGATCCGCAGTTGGTTCGTCAAGCCGACCCCACCGCCGCCACCCAGGCAGAAAAGCGTGCTTGCCGTGATGCTCGCGGAGCGCGACGCCATTCGAGCGAGATCGTCCAGAGTGTACTACCCCAAAGGCGACCCGGTGTCCCGGCGACCGCCACCCGACCCTCGATTGAAGGAATTGGCTCGTGCAATGGGATGCTCCTGGCATTGAATTTGGTGTTGGTTGTGGTTTGTGTTTCGGTTGCACCCCCGGCTTCGAGCGATCGGAGTCGGGGTCTTTCGCTTTCGGAAGGCACCCCGGACGCGAACCGATGGACCATTGGCCATCGGCGACGCCATCCTTGCCCGCCCCAGACCGAAGAACTCATTGACAAAGGCCGATTCGAGGCGCAGAAGGGGAGCGCGGATTGATACCCGCCAAAGCATGACGAACACCAATTTCCCGCCGCTCGCCCGCTGGGGCTTCACATCGTGCGCCCGTATCAACGGCGCGGTGGGCGGCGGGCTTCTTGGTACACAATGAAGATTCAATTGACCCCCTCTTGGATCCTAACCGATGAACGCGCGGAATGCTGTTTCGGGATCCCCGTCTTGATCAACCGGGCCGACGACTCGACAGCCTATGGTCCTGCCGATGTCGTGGGCTTCCCGCCGGGCGGAGGCGGTATGCAACCCGCCGCTCACTTCGTCGCGAGGTTCGGCAAACAATTACAGGGTGACGACCGACAGGCGGCGGACTTGTTCCTGCGACAATGGCCACAAGGCCCGCAGATCGACTGACCCCCCCACCGATCACCCAAACAGCCCCGAGGATCCCCTTGGGGCTTTTTTGCGCCTCGAATTGGCACCCACAATTGACCCAGGACGCGTTTTCTGAGGGTGGCTGGTACGCGGACACCCCCCCGCGATCTGCGATTCGTTGTAGAGGCGGCATCGCGCAACAGGATCCCCCTCCACCACGAGATCCT
>CAVZGP010000014.1:0-98700 GCA_963774765.1 Ilumatobacteraceae bacterium | reverse complement strand
GTCGTTGAACTTGTCGGCGACCTCGGTCATCCATGCATCGGTGGTGCCGGGTGCACCGGACTTCTCGGTCGACGCCCAGACCTCGACGACCGTGTCGGCGCTCGTCGGCGCCTCGACCCGGATCGGGAACTCGGTGATTGGCGGAAGTGTGTCGGCGAGGTTGGCGCCGGTCGGCGGCGGGATCGAGGCCGTCCGTCCGATCGGGTTGTCGATCCAGCCGACCTCGTCGGCGAGTTCGGCGAGCTGGTCAGCGGCGGTCGCCTGATCGAGCGGCTCGGAACTCTCCTCGCCGACACTGCATGCCCGCGGCGACGAGAGCGAGTGCGCCAACGGCGAGTGCCAGGCGGATCGTGACGGGTCGGGCCACCGTCACTCGCTCTCCTTCGCCGTGATCTCACCGATGTCGATCGGGCCATCGGACTCCTGGATCCGCGTCGACGCCGTGCGGCCGCGCTTCCATGTTCTCGATCGCCTGCTCGCTCTCGGCGGTGAGCTGATCGAGTTCGAGGATCGTGCCCGCCATCGTCGGCAACGCTCCGCGCCGGTAACGCGAGATCTCGTCGAGCGCGATCTCGATGTCGGCGAACGCCGACCGGCCACGCCTCCATGTCGAGCATCGTGCTCGACGCCTGCTGGTGGATCGCCGTGCCCTGCGTCTTCAACCGTTCCGCCGTGCCGGCGATCATCGCCGAGGTGGTGGCGTTGATCGCCTCGATCTTGTCGAGGACGATCTTCTGGTGGGCGAGTGCGAGCGCCACGGTCACGGCCACCTGGAGTGCGCTGACGGTCACGTCGATCGCACGGTCGACGCCGCGGATCAGCTCACGGTTGTTGCGGATGATGATCTCGATGGCGAGGACGCCCTGTTGGTTGACGGCGAGTTGCTGCTGCAGGTCGAGTGTGCGCTGGCGCCAGCGCGAACAAGATGTCCTCCTCGACGAACTGGCGGCGTGGGTCGTCGGGGCCGATCTCGGTGGCGAGCTTGTCGACGACGACCGCATCGAGCGATTGAGCCACGCGATCTGATCGGCCAACAAGTGGGTGAGTTCGCGCATCTGCTTCTGGTCGTCGCCGAGCGTGACGTTGTAGCACGCTTGAGCTGGTCGCGGCCCTTCTCGAGCGACTTCACGATCGAGTCGATCTGGGTCTGCGAGCTCTCGTAGCGCATGAAGTAGCGCTTCAACGGCGTGCCGACGCCGGGGATCTTGCCGACGACGCGAGTCGAGCCATCCGGCGTCGGTGTCGAGGCCGGATGGGTCGAGCTTCTCGACTTCGATGCGCAGGTCCGACAGCGACTTGGCGACCTCGCCACCATCCTCGGTGCCGTGCGAGATCTCCTTCAGCGGCGCCTGCAACATCCGGCTGCGTGTCGCCGAGCGGGTCTGGAGATCTCGGCCCATCGAGTCGACCGCATCACGCGCCGCTGTGCGGGCGTCGTCGTTGGCGGGGTCGATCGCCAACAACTGGGCGACCTGTGCTTCGGCTTGTCCGCGCCGCAGCTCGTCGGTCGGTTCCGGCTCGACCACTTCGAGTTCCGCCTTGGTCTCGGGAACGTCGAGGACGAGGTTCAGAACAGGTGTCGTGGCGGTTGCGGTGCGTGCAGCTTCGGTCATGTCGGTGAACCTTTCGGGTCGTTCATGCGTACTTGGTGGCACGGTCGGCGAGTTCTTCGAGCGCCGCCATCGCCGCGTCGGCGTCTTCGGGTTGCTTGCCGATCGGCACGTCGGCGAGCGCCGTGGTTGTGCGGTCGAGCGGTGAGCGCGGACTCGTTCTGGGCGAGGAGCTGGGCGATCCGGCGGCGTTCGGTCAGGCGCAGATCGCGGCGCCGCTCGACGTCTAGCGTTCGCGGGTGGCGGAGTCGACGTCACTGTCGTCGACGGCCAGTTCCGCGAGGCGCCGGTCGATGTAGGTCTCGTCGATCGTGCTGATGCTCTCGTAGGCGACGGCGACCTCGTGGAGGTTGTCGAGCAGGAAGACCTCGAACACCTGCTGGGATGTCGACAGGTACCGGGCGTAGGTCGAGTTCGCCGCATCGAGGCGCCGCTGCAGCACGTTGATCAGGCTCTGGCGCTTCGACAGAAGGGCATCGAGCTGCTCGATCGGTTGCGTGTCGGTCAACACCTCAGTTCGGCACGCAGTGCGGCGATCTCGATGGGGTCGACGTCCTCCAGCGGGGATCTCGAACTGCAGTTTGGCAAGGGTTCCGGTCGCCGACATCGTGAACGGCCATGCGATCGCGGCGACGATGGCGAGCACGATCAGCACGACCACGAACACGGCAGGCGGATCGAGTACGGCCAACACCAGCCAGACGGTTAGCGCCGAGCAGTACCGCCGCGATCCACGTCGGCGGGTAGCTGACGACTGCCTTGCTCCAACTGGTCACGACGATGCCACGATATCCGCCTGCCGACGTCGATGCCGCGAGTCGCCGTGACGGACGACGAGATGAAGATCTCTGGTGATGCGTCCGCTCTGATTCGAGCACCTCGACTGCTCGTGTTCCGCGCTGTCCGGCCGGCTCCGACGACCGCCGCGTGGACTCGTCCGTCCGCGCGAACCCTCGGAATCGAAGGGCAGCGGGGCCTCTCTCGATGGTCGCAACAACGTTCGCGTCGGCCACCCGACCGGCGGAACCCGGTTGGCGCAGGTTGGATGGTGCCCGCCGACCCGGCCGGCAACCACGGCTGCATCGTGCGCAGCGACGAGGAATGCAATCAGCAGTCACAGCTCATGTTGCGTGTGCGAGCAGTCCGCACGCCGGCAACGTACTCGGCGCCGTGGAAGTGGGACATCCCGAGGTCGCTGCGGATTGGTTCGGCGAGCTGGTCGAAGTTGGTGGCCATCAGGTGGGTCCATTCGTCTCGATGTTGCGAGACGTTCGTCGTCGAGGTCATCGGCGGTGGAAACGACGGGCTCGTACCATTGGTTCCATCGGCATGATCTGGAGCCACCGTGGCCGCGAACATTTGCGACCGCACGCGGTACGGTCGATGAACATCCAACAACCGAGAGGTCTCACACATGGGATTCATGGATTCGATCAAGTCCAAGCTGGGCGGCAACAAGGACCAGGTCAAGCAGGGTGTCGACAAGGCCGCCGACGTTCTCGACGACAAGGCCGGTGCGCACGCCGACAAGGTCCAACAGGGCGCCGAGGCGATCAAGGACGGCATCGACAAGCTCCCCGACGCCTGACGCGGCACAGCTCGTAGGCTCCGCACGATGAACGCATCGGGCGAGCGTCGACGCCCGCCTTCGGTGACCGCGCTCGCCCGGTCGCTCGCCGGCAGCGGACTGCCACATGCGATCTGGTCGACATCGCCCGCGAGGCGATCGACGCCGACGACGTCGAGTCCGCACCCGCGCCGGCGCCGTTCCGGCGCACGCTGCTCACCCCGGTGGTCAACGCCACCGGGGTGCTGCTGCACACCAACCTCGGACGGGCGCCGCTGGCGCTCACAGGACGGCCGGCGCAGACCGTCGAGTTCGACCTCGCGACCGGCGACCGCGGTGTCGCGCCAGCGAGCCGTCGGCCAGCTGTTCGCCCGCCTGTGTGGCGCCGAGGCGGCGATGGTCGTCAACAACAACGCCGCCGCCGTGCTGCTCGTGCTCGCGGCGCTGGCCGAGCGGCCGCGAGGTGCTGGTGAGCCGCGGCGAGAGCGTCGAGATCGGCGGCGGCTTCCGGGTGCCCGAGGTGATGGAGCAGTCGGGCGCGCGGCTCGTCGACGTCGGCACCACCAACCGCACCCGCCTCGCCGACTACCGCCGGGCGCTCGCCCAGACCGGGGCCGACGTGGCGCTCGTGCTCAAGGTGCACCCGAGCAACTACCGCGTCGAAGGCTTCGTCGAGGAGACGCCGGTCGGCGAGCTGGCCACGCTCGGCGTGCCCGTGGTCGCCGACATCGGCAGCGGCCTGATCGACGCGACCTGCCCGTGGCTGCCGGGTCCGCCGCCGGCGTGGCTTGCCGGCGAGCCCGCCGCCCTGCAGACCCTCGCCGACGGCGCCGCGCTGGTGACGTTCAGCGGCGACAAGCTGCTCGGCGGACCGCAGGCCGGCATCATCGCCGGCCGCGCCGACCTCGTCGAACGCTGCGCCGCCACCCGCTGGCCCGGGCGCTGCGCCCCGGGGGCCTCGTGCTCGCCGCGCTGCAGGAGACGGCGCTGGCCTACCTGGACAAGCGCGCGGCCACCGACGTCCCGTTCTGGCGGATGGTGGCTGTCCCGATCCCGTCGCTGCGTGCACGACGAGCCGACGCGATCGCGGCTGCGGTCGGTACGCCGTATCCGTCGATCGTCGGCCGCCCCGATCGAGCGCACTTCCGGGCGCCGGCTCGGCGCCGGGGTGACGATGCCGTCGTACGGCGTCGAAGTCGACGGCGATCACCTCGCCGCGCTGCGTGCCCACGACCCCCCGATCATCGCCCGGTCGCGCGACGGTCGCACGATGCTCGACCTGCGATCGGTCGACCCGCGCACGACGCCACGGTCGCATCGCCGCACTCACCGCGCCAGCGCCCGGCATCGTGACCGTCGTCGCCACCGCCGGCCACGTCGACCACGGCAAGTCGTCGCTGGTGCTCGCGCTCACCGGCACCGACCCCGACCGGTTCGAGGAGGAGAAACGGCGCGGCCTCACCATCGACCTCGGCTTCGCCCACACGACGTTGCCGTCCGGCGAGGACCTGAGCTTCGTCGACGTGCCCGGCCACGTGCGGTTCCTGCGCAACATGCTCGCCGGCGTCGGCGGGGTGACGGCGTGCGTGTTCGTGGTCGCGGCCACCGAGGGCTGGAAGCCGCAGACCGAGGAGCACCTGCGAATCCTCGAGCTGCTCGGCATCGACTCGGGTGTGGTCGCGCTCACCAAGGTCGATCTCGTCGACGACGAACTGTTGGAGTTGGCGGCGAATGGACGTCGCCGATCACGTCGCCGGCACCTTCCTCGGCGATGCTCCGATGATCGCCGTCTCGGCGACGACGGGCGTCGGGCTCGACGAGCTGCGCACGCGAACTCGACGCACTCGTGGCGCACACACGCCGCGGAGCGAGCGATCGTGGACGTCCGCGACTGTGGATCGACCGGGTGTTCGCGGCGAAGGGCAGCGGCACCGTCGTCACCGGCACGCTGACCGGCGGCGGCCTGGCCGTCGACCAGAACCTCATGGTCGACGATCGGCGGGTTCGCGTCCGGGCGTTGCAGACCGCGGGGCGCTCAGTCGGCGACATCGGGCCCGGCACTCGCGTCGCTGTCAACCTCAGTGGGGTCGACCATCACGAACTCGGCCGCGGCGACGCGGTCGTCGCGCCGGATCAGTGGCGCCTGACGAACCGCTTCGATGCCTCGCTGCACGTGCTGGCAGCGCTCGACCACGATCTCTCCCGGCGCGGTGCCTTCGTTGCCTACATCGGATCCGGCGAGCACTCCGTTCGGCTGCGCGTGCTCGGCACGGAGCGCCTGGCTCCTGGTACCGACGGAGCGATTCGGCTGTTCCTCCCGCGGTCACTGCCGCTGCTGCCCGGCGACCGCTTCGTGCTGCGCGAGTCCGGGCGCGACGAGACCGTCGGTGGGGGAGAGATGCTCGACATCGAGCCGGTGCTGCGAGCGTCGCGGGCAGCGCCCGACAGGACGATCGAGCGCGTCGTTCGTGAACGAGGCTGGGTGACCGTCGGCGACATCGAACGTCTGACCGGTCGAACGCGTCGAGCCGACGGTCGGCGACTGGTTGACGACCGATGACGAACTCGACGCCATGCGGACGTCTCTCGTGTCCCGTGTTGCCGCCGGTGGCGCGCTGGGGGTCGATCTGGCGTCGTTCGACGATCGCGAGCGGGCGGTTCTCGCCACGATCGACGACGTGGTCATCGATGCCGCCACCGTGCGGACCGCCGACGCCGTCGATCCGTTCGCCGATCACCCGTACCTCGACGCAGCGCGGACTGGCGGGTTCACGCCTCCTCAGCCCGACGCCGTCGACCGGGCCGAACTGCGAGAACTCGTGCGCCGCGGTCGACTGGTGACACGCAACGGGGTGTACTTCCACGCCGACACGATCGCCGCCGCGGCGATGCGCTCGCGGCGCAGCTGTTGGCGGCATCCCCGGATGGCTTCACCGTGGCCGAGTTCCGCGACGACGCAACCGGCGCGAGTCGCAAGTTCGTTCTGCCGCTGGTGGCCGAACTCGACGCCCGCGGCGTCACCCGCCGCCGCGACGACCTGCGCATCGCGGGCCCCCGTCTCCCCGACAACTGACCACCAGCTGCGAAAATGCCTGGATACGCGCGCTGAGCGCGACGAACCGGGCATTTTCGGGCTTGGTCGGGTCGCGTCAGGGTGCTTCGGCGGGTTCGGCGGGCTTGTTGCGCATCTCGCGGTAGTCGCGGGCAGCACCTTCGAGCGGCTCGACGTCGAGCGTCACGCCGTCGATGCCGGCGACGCGGATCGGATCACCGGCGGCGATCGGCGTCGCCCGGTTGGTGCGAGCGCGCCACGTGGCCGACCCGATGGTCACGAAGCCCTCGGGGTCGACGGCCTCAGTGGCGTTGCCCTCCTGGCCGATCATCCACTCGCGACCGATCGTCGGCGTGGCGAATCGGGCGCGCACCATCGAGGGCATGCCGACGATGAACGTCAGGGCGATCCCGCCGATACCGGCGATCAAGGCGAGCCATGACGGCCGCATCGACGAACCGGGGATCGATTCGAACAGGAACCAGCTGCCGATCACGGTCGAGCACGACGCCCACGCCAGTCCAGAAGCGTGGAATTCCCACCTGGACGTCGATCGCGAACGCGATCATCGCCAGCATGATCAAGCCGAGCGCCCATGGGCGCGTGGGGAGCACGGCCAAGCCGGTGAAGGCGAGCACGGTGCACACGGCGCCGACCGCACCAGCGATGCCCACGCCGGCGGTGAAGAACTCGAAGATCAACAGCGCCAGCCCGGTGAGCAGCAGCAGGTAGGCGACCGGCGGGCTGGCGACGGTGTGGAAGAGCTGGTCGAGGAGGTTCAGCTTCGAGAAGCGCACGACCGACACCGTGTCGAATCGGGTCGACTCGTCGTCGAGCACGGTGAGTTCGGTCGTGACCAGCACGACACCGTTCTCTTCGTAGCCGTCCATCGCGGCCACCATGTTGGTGATCGTCGGGATGCCCTCGTCGTCGATGCGCTGCTTGAACACGCCGAACGTGCGGGCATCGGACAACCCGACCGAGTCGTTGCGGAGGTGTTCCTCGGCAACACCGAAGTCGATCGACACACCCTCCGGCAGCCCGGACGGATCGAGTGGCACACCGATGTACCCGACCCGGGCCCCCGGTGCCATGCCGGTGACGTCGGCCACCGCCAACAACTGTGCGGCCGTGCCGTAGAACCGGGCGCCGCTCGGCCCGACCCAGATGCCGATCGGGATGGGGGCGTTGGCGACACGTACGAGCAGGTCCTCGATCACGTCGTCGTCGACGACGGTGCCGTCGCTGTTGACCTGCAGGATCAATGCCTGGGAACCATCGCGTCGGGCGCGGTCGATGGCGTCGTCGATGGCCTCGACGAGGATCGGGTCGACGTAGCCGCTGACCTGCAACACGTCGACGCGGCCCACGGCGGTTGCGGCGTCGTCGCCGGAATCGGGTTCGTCCTGCGCCTGGATGTTCGACCCGAACAGCGTGAGGCCGGCCACCAGCGTGAGCATGCCGATCGCTAGTCTTCGCAAAGGTGCCTCCAGAGAGCGAGTTCCCGCTGCAGTCGTTGACTGCTGCCCGCGTCGTCGTGGTGGCGGGCAAGGGCGGTGTGGGGAAGACCACGGTAACGGCTGTGATCGCCCGCGCGGCATCCGATGCCGGGCGGCGCGTGCTGGTGGTCGAACTCGACGGCAAGCCGGCGTTGGCCGAGCTGTTGCCCGATGTCGAGGTGCTGGCGATCTCGGCGCCCGACGCGCTCGACGAGTACCTGCGCGATCACGGCTTCGCCCGCATCGCCAAGCGCCTGAACCGCACGGGCGTGATCGATGTCGTCGGCACGGCGGCGCCAGGAATCGACGACATCGTGGTGCTCGGCAAGATCAAGCAACTCGAACGCTCCGGTGAGTACGACCTGATCGTGGTCGACGGGCCCGCCGCCGGTCACGCGATCACGTTCCTCACGGCGGCTGCAGGGTTGGCCGACGCCGTGAGTTCCGGCCCGGTGCGGGCCCAGGCCGACGACGTGCTCGAACTGCTGCACGACGCCGAGCGTTGCCAGGTCGTGTTGGTCACGCTGCCTGAGACGACGCCGGTCAACGAGGTGGTCGAGACTGCGTTCGCCCTGGAGGACGACGTCGGTGTGCAGCTCGGCCCGGTGGTGGTCAACGGCGTCGACGTCGGCGATCCGCTGCCTGACGACGTCGCTGTTCGCCTCGCGGTCGCCGACCTCGACGACATGACGGCGGCGGTGCTGGTCGACGCTGCGGCGTTCCGGCGCTCCCGCCGCGAGATGGAAGCCGGCGAAATCGCACGGCTCGCCGACGAACTCCCGATTCCGAAGGTGACCATCCCCGCCCGACTCGTCGCGGGACTGACCGCGTCCGATGTCCGCGAACTGGCCGGGATACTCGGACGCGGGACCGAGGTGGCGACGTGACCGCGGTCGACGGAGATGTGATCGACGCGTCGGCAGTGATCGTCTGCTGCGGATCTGGCGGGGTGGGCAAGACGACCACGGCCGCAGTCCTGGGCCTCGAGGCTGCTCGCCGGGGACGCCGCGCGGTCGTGGTCACGATCGATCCCGCCCGTCGCCTCGCGGATGCGCTCGGGCTCGCCGGCGGCTTGGCCTCCGAACCGCAGGCCATCGAGCTTGCCCGTGACGGCGAATGGAAGCCGGGCGGCGAAATGTGGGCGATGATGCTCGACACCGCGGCGACGTTCGACGGTCTCGTGCGCCGCCACGCCGACTCCGACGAACAGATCGAACGGATCCTGACCAACCCGTTCTACCGCAACATCGCCGGGGCGCTGAGCGGCACCCAGGAATACATGGCGGCCGAGACGCTCCATGAACTCCACGGCGACGATCGATTCGATCTGGTGATCGTCGACACGCCCCCCAGCCGCAACGCGCTGGACTTCCTCGAAGCGCCCGGCGTGCTGGCCCGCTTCCTCGACCATCGGCTGTTCCGGCTGCTGATGCTGCCGACCCGCGGCGGCCTGAAGGTGATCGGCACGGCCACGCAGCCGATCCTGAAGGCGATCGGCAAGGTTGTCGGCTCCGACGTGCTGGCCGACTCGGTCGCGTTCTTCCAGGCGTTCGCGGGCATGGAGACCGGATTCCGTGAACGCGCGGACGACGTGATGCGTCTGATCCGCGCCCCGGAGACGTCGTTCGTGGTCGTCGCGGCGCCCCGTCACGACACCATCGACGAGGCAGTCTGGTTCGCCAACCAACTCATCGACCAAGGGGTGGGGGTCACCTCGGCGATCGTCAACCGGGCCCACCCCGAGTTCGGCGACGGCGCCGCAGCGGACGCGTCCGCTGCTGCCGACGCGGCGCGGCAGGCGGGCGACGACGTGCTTGGCGTGTTGTGGGACAACGTGGCGGCGCTGCGCACCCTGCGTGATCTCGAACTCGAGGTCATCACACCGCTCACTGAGCTCATCGGCGCCGACCGCCTCGTCGTGCTCCCGCTGCTCGACAGCGACGTCCACGACCTCGACGGACTGATGGTGATCGTCGCACATCTCTTCGACCATCCGGTCGTCGACGGGTAGCGTCTGGGCCGTGCACATCCTGATTGCCACCGATGCCGACTGGATCGTCGACGAGGTCATTGCCGCGCTCGGCGACGACGACGTCCACTTCACCGTGTGCCGCGACGGCCGAGCGGTCTCAGGGCAGGTCGACGAACGTTTGCCGGACCTCGCGATCCTCGATCTCCAGATCGGCTCGATGGGTGCGATGGCGGTCACGATGTCGCTGCGCCTCGACGAGTCGGCCGGCGTGGTCGGCCACGTGCCGGTGCTGATGTTGCTCGACCGACGAGCCGACCTCCATCTGGCGCGGCGAAGCGGCGCCGAAGGGTGGTTGGTCAAGCCGCTCGATGCGTTGCGTTTGCGTCGGGCCGCCGACGCGATCCTCGCGGGCGGTGCCTACACCGAGGGATTGGCCGCCGATGCGGCGCCCGTCGAACCGATGGTTCCGCTGCCCGGCACCGACGAAGACCCCGCCGATCAGTCGGAGAATTCGCCGGAGGAAGAACCCGTCACCGCTGGATAGCATTGCCAGCCGCTACGGGGTGTAGCGCAGCTTGGTTAGCGCGCCACGTTCGGGACGTGGAGGCCGGAGGTTCAAATCCTCTCACCCCGACCAGCACGATGTCGTATGGTGCGACGTCGTGAGGTCACGTGCTCGAGTGTCTCGACCGTCACCGGAGCTGACTCGCTGAACGAACTCTCAAGTGATCGCGGCCCGGTGCCGATGACGAGAGGTCCGTTTCCGCTCACCGGGGGTTCCCTTGGCTACGTTCCTGCCACCACTCGACCATCTCGACGAGCTGCTCGCGCCGCTCGATGAACGCGGGATGAAGTTGGCATCCCACTTCAATGCACTCGACGACGACTGGACGGTGTACGCCCGGCCGCAGCTGGGTCAGGACGTCCCCGACTTCGTGCTCGTCCACGCCCGTCACGGTGTGATCGTCGTCGAGATTCTGGCGGACGGACTCGACATCATCGAGGTCGCACGTCGGCACCGTGCCACGATCGTCGACCAGTTCTTCGCCCTCCCGGCCGACCAGCGCGATCCGGGACCGTCGGTTCGCTCGGCGATCATCGCGCCGCACCTCTCGACCGCTGACGCAGCGAACGTCGTCGATGTGGACCCGTCGGATGCCACGCTTCGCCTCTGGGGCTCCGATGTGCTCGAGCGTCACCTTGTCGGCGTGGTGATGGCGCCCCCCGGCGTCGTGGTCAGCGCCGAGTCGGTTCGGCGGTTGCATCACCAACTCGTGATCGACGGCGTCTCGCACGGGATGGTCTCGCCGGTGCAGCTGAGCGCCCAGGCCCGGATGGTGGCGGCGAATCCGAAGGGGGTCGAAGTCCGTGGGGTGACCGGCCCATCGGGAAGCGGCAAGACGTTCGCCTTGACCGCCCGCGCCGCCCGACTCGCCGCAGAAGGCAAGTCGGTGCTGGTGCTGTGCTTCAACCTGACTCTTGCGCACCGGTTGCGAAGCCTCGTCGGGCAGCGCTGCGCCGAGTACGGCGCCAACCCGGCCCGCGTGACGTGCACGAGCTTCCACACGTTCTGTGCGCGAGTGGTCGACGACGCCGCGTCGGCGGGCATCGTCGCCGACGAGCCGCCGCGCGGAACGTGGCCGGTGAAGATCGTCGCGAAGGCCGACGACGTGCTCAGCCACGGCTTCGAACGGCGCTACGACGCTGTGCTCGTCGACGAGGGCCAGGACTTCCAGCTGCGGTGGTGGAACCTGTTGCGTGACCGCGTCCTTCGCCCGGGCGGCGAGATGTTGCTGGTCACCGACCCAACCGTGGATCTCTACGGCACGTCCAGTTGGGCGACCCCGAGCACGTTGGAGTCGGCCGGCTTCGTCGAACCCTGGATCGAGATGACCGGTTCCTACCGGATGTCACCGGAGCTGATCGAGTCGACCAATCAGTTCGCTCGCGAGTACGTCTCCGACGACGCTCCGATCCCGATGGTGCCAGATGATCAGACCGCAGTGGTCGGCACCGTGTCGTCCGGTCAGCGAGCATGGCGCAACATCGAGCGTGTGGCCGACCTCGGTCCCGAGATCGGCCGTGAGGTCGTTCGCCTCCTCGCTGAGCATCCGGATCTTGCTCCCCGTGACGTGGTGTACCTCTGCGAGTATCACCACGACGGCCTGGCCGCTGCCGAGATCATCCAGGCGGCCGGGTATCCGGTGCATCACGTGTACAGCCGTGACCCCGACGAACGCCAGCGCCGCAAGTCGAGGTTCTGGCCCGATGCCGATGCCGTGAAGGGCTGCACCGTGCATGCCTTCAAGGGGTGGGAGAGCCCGGCGGTCGTGCTCGGCATCGGGATGGAGGAACGCTCGCGACGGCTTGCCTACACGGCGATGACCAGGGTGACGTCGACGACCGGTCTCGAGTCGTCATACCTCGTCGTGGTCAGCTCGGACCCTCGGATGGTCGAGTTCGCCGGGTGCTTCGAGAGCGGCACCACGGTCGGCGTCGAGAGCTGACCGCCGACCCGCCGGACGCGGCGGGCTACCGTCGAGACGCATGGACTTCGCGGAGCTGCAGGACGTCATCGAACGCACCTACGGCGACCGTGATCGCGAGCGCGGCGTGTCAGCGACCGTGGCCTGGCTCACCGAGGAGATCGGCGAACTCGCGCAGGCGGTCCGCAAGGGCACGCACGAAGATCGGGTGCACGAGTTCGGCGATGTGGTCGCCTGGGTGGCGACGCTCGCCAACCAGCAAGGCGTCGACCTGAACGACGCGGTGCGCCGCTATGCCGACGGCTGCCCCAAATGCCAGTCGATCCCCTGCACCTGTTGAGCGGAGAGAACCCGTCAGATCGATGGAAATGGTCGGACCAATCGAGGTGCTCCGACCGAACAACGGTGTCCTTGAGTTGGGATCAAGTCGGCGAGGACATGGCGCGAGACGAGGAAGCTGCCTCCAGGCAGCGACGGGTCCTCGCAACGCAGTCATCGTCGAGCTTGGACCAACTCAGCGATTTGGATGGCGTTGAGGGCAGCGCCCTTGCGCAGGTTGTCGTTGCTGACGAACATCGCCAGACCCGCGGCCGCCAGGCGCGCCTTCGTCGACGCGTATGCGACCGACGTAGCACGGGTCCTGGCCAGCGGCCTCCAGCGGCGTCGGTACGTCGGAGAGCACGACCCCGGTGGCAGCGCCGAGCAGTTCGGTGGCCCGCTCCACCGAGAGCGGGCGTTCGAACTCGGCGTTGATCGACAACGAGTGGCCGGTGAACACCGGGACGCGCACGCATGTGCCCGACACCAGCAGGTCCGGAATGTCGAGGATCTTGCGGCTCTCGTTGCGCAGCTTCTGTTCCTCGTCGGTCTCGAACAGGCCGTCGTCGACGATCGAGCCGGCCATCGGCAACACGTTGAACGCGATCGGCTTGATGAACTTCGTCGGCGTCGGGAACGTGACCGCAGCGCCATCGTGGGTGAGTTCCGCGGCGCGGTCGACGACCTCGCGTGCCTGCTTGTCGAGTTCGTCGACACCGGCGAGGCCGCCACCGGACACCGCCTGGTAGGTCGAGACGACGAGGCGGGTCAGGCCCGCTTCCTCGTGGAGCGGCTTCAGCACGGGCATGAACGCCATCGTCGTGCAGTTCGGGTTGGCGATGATCCCCTTCGGGGGGTTGACGGCCAGGTGTCCGTTGACCTCGGCGACGATCAGCGGCACTTCGGGGTCCATCCGGAACGCCGAGGAGTTGTCGATCACGATCGCTCCGGCGTCGGCGAACTTGGCGGCGAATGCCCGCGACGAGGTGGCGCCGGCGGAGAACAGGGCGATGTCGAGCCCGCTCGGGTCCGCTGTCTCCGCGTCCTCGACGACGATGTCGGTACCCTTCCACGGCAAGGTCGTGCCAGCCGAGCGGGCGGACGCGAAGTACCGCATCTCGCTCACCGGGAAGTTGCGCTCGTCGAGCAGTCGGCGCATCACGCTGCCGACCTGACCCGTTGCTCCGACGACACCGACGCGAAGTGCTCCAGACATGACTGAAACGATAACGGCGGTGTTGGGCGCGCCCGCTGCCAGTTTCTCATGCACTGGGCGGTTCGGCGGTTGCTCTGGCACACTCCTGGAATGCGTCGTCGCCCCCAACTGGTGCCGTGGAAGGCCGCTGGCCAGACGAGTGAACGTCAAGCGAGCGGCGATGACGTCGTGCGCACGACCGGATGGGTGTTCAACAACGAGACAGGCAGCGAGCTCACCCTCGAACAGTTCGTGGCGACCGGCGACTCCGAAGTCCCGGCCTACCTGACTGTGTTCGGGCTGCGTGAGCCCGACGCACAGGGGCGCACACCGGATCGCAAGTCGATCGTCGAGATCGGATCGGGTATCGGTCGGATGACGTGTGCGTTGACGCGCGAGTACGCGACCGTGACGGCGTGCGACCTCGACGCCGGCTTTCTCGAACGATGCATTGAAACCGTCGGTCTGTTCGGCAAGGTCGACCGTCTGCGGACGTGTCATGTCATCGACGGCCACACGCTCGACTTGGCGCCGAACTCGACGGACGTCGCCTTCAGCTACATCACGCTCCAGCACTGCGACCCCGACGATGCCCTCGAACTCACGTCCGAGGCGGTGCGAATCACCAAGCCCGGCGGCAAGATCGTGCTGAACTTCGGGCGCGCAGCGGCCAGGACATCGTGTTGTTGCCGCTCGGTGCTGTCACTCGGGGGTTGTTCCGGATCCCGAAGTTCGGTTCGTGGCTCTCACAACGGCGTCTGGCCGCGCGCCTCGGATGGCAGGCGAATCGGCTGCAGCCCGACGAACTGATCGGTCCGCTCGCACCGTTGCTCACCGACATCGAGATCTGGCGGAACCCGAAGAGCAAGATCACTGGTCGCGGTGCCATCAATCAGGAGTTCGACGGGATCAACCCGCACCACTACTGGTTGATCGCCACCGTCCGCTGACCGCCGATTTCATCAGGGGTCAGACCCCTGCTGCAATCGCTACTTGCGTTCGGGGAGGGGTGCGCTGTAGTCGGCGCCGGAGTCGAGGCCGAACGCGGTGTGGAGCGCCCGGGCGGCACGTTCCATGTCGCCGGTCGAGCACACGATCGACACGCGGATCGTCGACGTCGAGATCATCTCGATGTTGACGCCCTCGTCGGCGAGCACACGGAACATCTTGGCGGCGATACCGGGCGCGGACTTCATCCCGGCACCGACGAGCGAGACTTTGGCGATGTCGTTGTCGTGCGACACACCGGTCGCCCCCATCTCGCTGGCAACGCGAGACACGATCTGCTCGGCCTCGCCCATGTCGGCCATCGGCATCGTGAAGCTGATGTCTGTGGTGCCCTGGGTGGAGGTGTTCTGCACGATCATGTCGACGTTGACGTTGGCGTCGGCGAGCGGCTCGAAGAGCGCGGCCGAGATGCCGGGTCGGTCGGGCACACCGAACACGGTGACCTTTGCTTCGGACATGTCGGTGACGACACCGGAGATGATCGGATCTTCCACGGAAGCCTCCTCGTTGGTGACCCACGTGCCGGGTTCCCAGGTGAATGCGGAACGGACGTGGAGTGGTACGTCGTGATTACGGGCGAACTCGACCGAGCGCAGCGCGAGGACCTTCGAGCCGGCGCCGGCCATCTCGAGCATCTCGTCGAAGTGGATCTTGGCGAGCTTGCGGGCCTGCGGGACGATACGAGGATCGGCGGTGAACACCCCGGTGACGTCGGTGTAGATCTCGCAGGCATCGGCACCCATCGCCTGGGCGAGTGCCGAGGCCGTGAGGTCGGAGGCACCGCGACCCATCGTGGTGACCTCCTTGTCGGTGCTGACGCCCTGGAAGCCGGCGATCACGCAGACCTTGCCGTCGCTGAGCGACTGACGGACACGGTCGCCCTTGACCTCGATGATCTTCGCCTTGCGGTGCGCCGTGTCGGTGATGATGCCGACCTGGCTGCCGGTGAAGCTGATCGCCTCGATGCCGCGGTCGAACAGCGCCATCGTCATGAGCGCAGCCGTGACGCGTTCGCCGGTGGTGAGCAGCATGTCCATCTCCCGGCCCGGTTGGGTGCGAGACACCGAGTCGGCGAGGGCGATCAGGTTGTCGGTGGCCTTGCCCATCGCCGACACCACGACGATCACGTCGTTGCCGCGCTTCTTCGTGAAGGCGACGTTGTCGGCGACCGCGTTGATGCGATCGGGGTCGGCGACGGACGTGCCGCCGTACTTCTGGACGATCAGTGCCACGGGTACGGGAGGCTACAACTCGTTCTCGTGAACTCGTGTGGGAATAGTTCCCCAACGAGTTCACGAGAAGCGGCTCTCAGGACCCCTTGACGACGTGCTCGACGACCTCGAACGACATGAGGTCGGCGCCCTGGGCAACCGGCTTGCGGGGTGCCTCGTCGCCAGCCGGCTGGTTGCCGTCGGCCTGGCCGGAGCCATGGCCGTGCTCGAAGTCCTGGCTGTCCTTCCACGCCTGGAAGTGCTCCTCGGATGCCCAACGCGTGTACACGAAGTACCGACTCTCGCCCTCGGTGGGTCGAAGCAACTGGAAGTCCTCGAACCCGTCGAACTGCTCGACCATCTTCGCCCGTCCGGCGAAGCGACCTTCGAGCTGTGGGCCCATGCCCTCCGGGATCGTGATGGCATTGATCTTGACGACGCTCATGCACCCCAGCATGCCCCCTCGACCCCGAAAAGTGCCTGGATCTGCGCGCTCAGCGCGACAGACGAGGCATTTTTCGGAGTTGGGTGAGTGTCGTCATGGCGTCGAACACGTCGGTGAAGCTGGTCGTGAGTGGGGAAAGCCCGAATCGGAGGACGTCGGGGTCGCGGTAGTCGACGATCACCTTGCGCTCAGCCAAGGAATGCTGGAGTTCGCGGGCGTCGGGATGGCGGATCGCGACGTGACCGCCGCGCCGGGTCGGATCCCGCGGGGTGTCGGTGTCGAAGCCGAGTTCGTCGGCCAGTTCGATGCAGAACCCGGTCAGGTCCCGGGCCTTCGCGGTGATGTGGGCGATGCCGGCTTCCACTGTGACGCCGATGCCCTCGCGCGCGGCGGTGAGGCCGAGCACCGGTGGCGTGCCGTTGAGCATGCGGCCGATTCCTGGCCGAGGGTCGAATGGTCGTTCCATGGCGAACTGATCGGACTGCGCGAACCAGCCCCAGATCGGCTGGGTCATGCGATTGTGGACCTCTCCCGACACGAACACGAACGCCGGCGCCCCGGGGCCGCCGTTGAGGAACTTGTAGGTGCAGCCGACCGCCAGCTCCACCCTGGCGCCCGGAAGGTCGAGGTCGAGCACGCCGGCCGCATGCGAGAGGTCCCAGATCGTCGTAGCTCCGACGGCGGCCGTCCTCGCCGTTTCGCGGGCGAGATCAGCCACCTCGGCGGTCCGGTAGTCGACGAGCGAACGGACCACGACATCCACACCGTGGAGATCCTCGAGCCCTCGCCGGATCTCGAGGTCGCGCAGGCGGGCGATACCTTCGACGACGTAGCGGTCGGTCGGGAAGTCGGCATCATCGATCGCGATGACGCGCCGGCCGGGGACGAGGTCGAGTGCAACGTTCACCTGCTGGAACAGCGAAACGGTGGTCGATTCGTGTACCGCCACCTCACCCGGTCCAGCTCCGAGCAACGGGGCGAGTTCGTCGCCGACGGTGATCGCCAGGTTCAGCCAATCGTGCTCCCACCACGACGCGATCAGGTCGCCCGACCACTGTTCGACGACGCGATGGAGTGCGTCGACGGTCCGCCTGGGAGTTCGGCCGAGGGAATTTCCATCGAGGTAGATCAGTTCGGGATCCGGGATCACGAACTCGTCGCGCCAACGGGCGAGCGGATCGTCGGCGTCGAGGCCAAGCGCGTCGTTCCGGTTGATCATCGCCGCCACTCTGTCACCTGCCGGTTTCCCCAGCCCGAAAAATGCCTCGTCTGTCGCGCTCAGCGCGACAATCCAGGCATTTTTCGGGCGTGGACGGTCGGGTCAGGAGGTGAGGTGGAGGAACGTGGCATGGCGCACGAGGCCGTCGTTGGTGAATTCGGCGATCTCGACGTGTGCGCGAAGGAGCGGTTCGACCCAGGTGGCGGTGCGGGCGACCGAAGGCGGTGGCGGAGGTTCGAACGGACAGTCGTCCGTGCGGAGATCGTCGAGCCGGTCGGTGAGTGTTCGTAGTGTGCGTCGGTCGAAGCCGGTGCCGACGCCGCCGGCAAAAGCCAACCCTCCGGGGGTCGGTCGCCCGACGAGGAGCGCGCCGAACGTGTCGGATCGATTGCCCGCGCCAGCGGTGAACCCGCCGATCGTCAACTCGACCTTGGTGCGGTTCTTGATCTTGTTCCAGTCCTTGGTACGCGTGCCCGGCCGATAACGCGAGTTGATCCGCTTCGCGATCACACCTTCCAAGCCCCGTTCGGCGGTGGCCGCCAGGAGGGTCGGCCCGTCACCGATCCGATATGCCGGCACCGTCCAGTTGTCGCCCTGCTCGACGAGTTGGTCGAGCAGGCGGCGCCGGTCGAGGTAGGGCAGGTCGATCGTGTCGTTGCCGTCGATCTGCAGCACGTCGAAGAGCTGGATGACCGCCTGACGATCGGATCCGACTCCGCTGCGTTGCACGAGTTCGAAGCGGGGCCGACCGTCGTCGTCGAACACGACCAGCTCGCCGTCGAGGATCGCCGACGTTGCGTTGATGGAGTCGGCGAGGCCAGCGAACTCGGGCCAGCGTTCGCTGACATCGTGGCCGGCGGTGCTCTGGAGTCGAACACTTCCGTTGGCGATGTGGGCGATCGTGCGGTATCCGTCCCACTTGATCTCGTACGCCCAGTTGTCGCCATCGGGCACCGCGCCGGTCGAGCCCATTGTGGCCTTCATGGGCAGGACCGGGAAACCGAGTGCCATCGTCGGTCAACCGTCGGGGAGGCGACTGGACAGCACACCGTCGGCTTCGAGCGCGTCGAGGCGCTCGTCGTCGTAGCCGAGCAGCTCCGACAGCAACGTTCGGTTGTCCTCGCCGCGGTACTTGGGCACGCCGGACACGCCGACGTCGGGTGATGCCCCGAAGCGCCAGGGCACATTCGGCACGCGGATCGTTCCGCCGCCGCGATCGTCGACGTTCACGACTGCTCCTCGGTCGCGCGCCCAGTCGGTGTCGGCAAGTTCGCCGGGCTGGCGCACCCGACCGACGGCGAGTTGGTGCTTCGAGAACTGCTCCTCGAACGTCGCCGCGTCGGGCACCGTCGCCGCGTGATCGCGGATGATCGTGCGCAGCGCGTCGAAGTTGGCGAGCCGGGTGGCGACATCGACGAAGCGTGGGTCGTCGGCGAGCTCGGGCTGTCCCATCGCTGCGACGAAGAAGTCGAACGTGCCGCGTTCGGCGGGATGCCCGCTGACCACCAGCGACTCGCCATTGGCCACGGTCAACACGAGGTAGTCGCCGGGGCGGAAGCTGCGGATCCACTGCGGGTCGTCGTGGCCCTCCCACAAGGCGTCGTGCAGGTGCTCGTTGACATACAGCATCGTTTCGGCCATCGAGACGTCGATCCACTGACCCTCGCCGGTGTGTTCGCGCTGATAGAGCGCGGCGAGAATCGCTGATGCCGTCTCCAGCGACGTGTACACGTCGGCGTGGCTGTGCGGATCCTTCGCGAGATCGCCGCCGCGTGCGTTGCCCTGTGATGCGACGATGCCGGACTCGGCTTCGACCACCGGCGCGTATGCACGACGCTTCACCCACGGCCCGGTCTGGCCGTACCCGGAGATCGACGCGTAGATCAGTCGAGGGTTGCGGGCACGCACCGTGTCGGCGTCGAGCCCGAGCCGGGCCATCACACCGGGGCGATAGTTCTCGACGAGCACGTCGGTGTGTTCGGCGAGGGCGAGCAGGATCTCGGCACCGTCGGGCGTGGCGAGGTCGATGCTGAGGTTGTGCTTGCCGACGTTCTGCTGGACGAAGTAGCTCGACAGGCCGTGCCGGCGCGGTGTGGCGAACCGGGTGAGGTCGCCCGCCGGCGGCTCGATCTTGATCACGTCGGCGCCCATGTCGGCGAGCATGCGGGTGCAGTGCGGCCCCGAGAGCACGCGGCTGAGATCGAGCACGCGGATCCCCGACAGCGGTCGAGCGGTGGGCGAGGACGTCGTCACGCCTCCATCTTGCCCCGTCGGTCCGCCCCGGCCCCGTCCCCGGTAGGACCGAGTCCGCCCCGGCCCCGTCCCCGGTAGGACCGAGGCGGGACGCGATGCGCCACACTGAGCCGATGGCACCTGACGCTTCGACTGCGCCTCTCACCGATCAGCTCGCTCTCATCACCGGTGGCGGGTCGGGGATTGGATTGGCGTGCGCTCGCGCCTTCCTCGCTGACGGCGCCGACGTCATGCTCGCGGCCCGCAACGTCGACCGGTTGACGGCCTCGGCGGGAGCGCTGCGTGCGGAGTTCCCCGGGGCGACGGTTGCCATCGTCGGCTGCGACGTGACCGACGAATCGAGCGTCGAAGCCGCGTGCGCGGCTGCCGCCGACGCCGGTTCGTTGCGGATCGTGGTCGCCAACGCGGGCACCGGTTCGGCCGGGCCGTTCCACCTCACCACGCTCGACGACTGGAACTCCGTGCTCACGACCAACCTCACGGGCGCCTTCCTCACCATGAAGCACTCGATCCCGTACCTCGTGGCCAATGGCGGCGGATCGATCGTGGCGATGTCATCGATCGCTGCGGTGGCGACGCACCGGTACATGACGCCGTACAACGTGTCGAAGGCCGGACTCGAAATGCTGGTGCGCCAGGTCGCCGACGAACTCGGCTCGGTCGGCATCCGCGCCAACGCCGTGCGTCCGAGTCTGGTACCGACCGACATCTCGGCCGGCCTCACCGGGGTGCCGGACATCGTCGACGACTATCTCGAGCAGATGCCACTCCGGCGCCTGGGCACGACGGACGACATCGCCGCGGCGGTCAGGTTCCTCGCCGGACCGGAGAGCTCGTGGATCACCGGCGTCTGCATCAGCGCCGACGGCGGCCACCACCTTCGGCGTGGCCCGAACCTCGATCCGGTGATGCGCTCGGTGCTCGGCGACGCGGTTACGCCACCCGGCCCGGCGGGCTGAAGCGCAGAACATCCGAACTGGATGATGACACCAGCACCTCGGCGAGGCCATACTCTGTCCGTCAGAACGTCCCGACCACAGGAAGCGCCACGGCACCCGACATGACCGACACTCACGGCCCGATCGATTTCGTCCTGCTCGAGTTCACCGGAGGCCACGACCTCTCGACGACGGCCGCTGCGCTGATGGATCTCATCGGCCGCGGCATCGTCAGCCTCTACGATCTCGTCGCCATCCGCAAGGAGGACGACAGCACGTTCACGGTTGTCGAACTCGACGCGCTCGGCGGTGACATCTTCGTGCTCGCCGGCGCCCGATCCGGTCTGCTCGGCGACGACGACCTGCAAGCGGCGGCCGACACGATGCTGCCCGGAACCACCGGCGTGTTGCTGATGTACGAGAACACCTGGGCGGTCCCGTTCGTGAGCGCGGCGCTCGATGCCGGCGGCACGATGATCGCCTCGAAGCGCATCCCCGCCGAGGACGTCATCGCCGTGCTCGACGAACTCGAAGCTTCCGACTGACCCGCACCGACCCGAACTGCACTGCACGACCGAGAGGAACGACCATGCCAGGACTCGCCAGAGGAATCGCCCGGACCGCCGTCGTCGCCGGCACCGCCACCGCGGTGTCCGGCCGCGTCGCTCGACGACAGGCTGGGCGCTACACCGAGAAGGACGCCCAGCTCGCCGCTGACCGCTCCGCGGCCTACGAGCGCGATATGGGCTACAACGAGCCACCGCCACAGCAGTACGCCCCCGCACCGCAGCCGCAGTACGCGGCCCCTGCCCCGGCACCCGCGCCTGCGCCTGCCGAGGTCGACATCGAGCAGCTCAAGCAGCTCGGCGAACTCCACGCCAACGGCATCCTCTCCGACGCGGAGTTCGCCCAGGCGAAGGCCAAGGTGCTCGGCGGCTGACCGTCTCGACGTCGGGTCATGCGCCCGGCGTCACACCTGAATCGGCCGATTTCCCGCTAGAGTCGTTTCCTGGCGTCGTTCGAATTCCCGAACGACGAGCGCATTCGGATTCTTTGTTGCTCCGGTCTTGCGCTGTTGAGCTACATAGAGGAGTCCCCCCAATGACCATCATCGATGACGCCCCGCGCGTCACGCCCCCCGACGCTGCCGACGAAGCGGTTGCCTTCCGAGACCTCGGTCTCCCCGATGCGATCGTGCATCGGCTCGAGAGCCAGGGCAAGCACACCGCCTTCCCCATCCAGGCTGCCGTCATTCCCGACGCGCTCGCTGGTCGAGACGTCGCCGGTCGTGCACCCACCGGTTCCGGCAAGACTCTCGGCTTCGGGCTCCCGCTCGTCGCCGGCCTGACCGACGCCCGCCCGAAGCGTCCTGTGGCACTCGTGCTCGCCCCGACCCGCGAACTCGCCGAGCAGATCATGGCCGAGCTGACCCCGTTCGCGAAGGCCGCCGGCCATGACGCAGCATCGATCTATGGCGGTGTCGGCTACGGCGGACAGCGCAAGGCACTCGATCGCGGTGTCGAACTCGTCGTCGCCTGTCCTGGTCGACTCGAGGACCTGATGCAGATGCGAGCCATCGACCTGCGTGACGTCACCACGGTCGTGATCGACGAAGCCGACCAGATGGCCGACATGGGCTTCCTGCCCGCCGTGCGTCGCATCGTCGAGCAGACGGCCGACGACCGCCAGGTGCTGTTGTTCTCCGCCACGCTCGACGGACCGGTCGCCAAGCTCGTTGCCGATTTCCAGCACGATCCGGTGCGTCACGAGGTCGGCCCCAAGGGTCCCGACGTGCACGCCGCCAAGCACCACTTCTGGTTGGTCGATCGCGAAGACCGCGTCTCCACCACGGCCGACGTGATCCAGCGTCTCGGTTCGACGATCGTGTTCACCCGCACCCGCCACGGCGCCGATCGCCTCGCCAAGCAACTCGGGCGCAATGGCGTCACCGCCGAGCCGATCCACGGTGGCCGCAGCCAGGGCCAGCGTGACCGCGCCCTCGCCGCATTCAAGAAGGGTCAGGCCTCGGCGCTGATCGCCACCGACGTCGCCGCCCGCGGCATCCATGTCAACGGCGTGAACGCCGTCGTCCACTACGACCCGCCGGCCGAAGATTCGACCTACCTGCACCGCTCTGGCCGCACGGCCCGCGCCGGCGCCACGGGCACTGTCGTGTCGCTGCTCGACCACAGCCAGAAGAAGGACGCGCTGAAACTGCAGCGCGGCATCGGCATCGACGAGCCGGTGACCAAGGCGTCCGTGCACGACCTCGTGATCCATCCGGCTCCAGCGGTCCTCAAGCAGGCCCACACCGAGGCGCTCGACGACGAGCACCGTCAGACACGGATCGCCCGCCAGCCCAAGTCCGGCGTCGAGCGATCCGAGCGGGTGGCGAAGACCGACACGAGCCGACCCGTCCCCACGGGCGACGCTGCCGATGCCAAGGGCACGGTCAAGTTCTTCAACTCCGGCCGTGGCTACGGCTTCATCACCCCCGACGACGGGGCCAAGGATCTGTTCGTGCATTTCTCGGCGATCCTCAACGACGGCTTCAAGACGCTCGACAACGGCGCGCGAGTCGACTACGCAGTCCGTGAAGGTCGCAACGGTCACGAAGCGTTCGACGTCCGCGTCGTCCCCTTCAACTGACCCGCTGATCCCGGTTCCGACGGGCTCCGCACTCGATGCGGAATCCCGTCGGAATAGGGTCGGGCGGTGCACGCCAATCGTGACCTCGTCGAGAAGCGGATCCAGCGCGAACTGTGGGAGCGAGTGCTCCCGTTGGTCCATCCCGATCAGCGACTGCTGACGATCGAGGCCGGGCCCGACGTCGACCATCTCGAACGGTTCGAGGTCGGGACGTCGTGGGGCGCGCCGTGGGCAACGACCTGGTTCCGACTCACGGGTGAGATCCCGACCGACTGGGTCGGTCGGCGCATCGAGGCAGTCATCGACCTCGGATTCCACGATCGGGCTGCCGGATTCCAGTGCGAGGGATTGGTCGTCGACCTCCACGACGACGGAACGTTCTCCCCGCTGCAGGGCATCCACCCGCGCCGCACGAACTACGCGGTCGATGCGGTCGCCGGAGCCGTCACGCTGCACGTCGAGGCGGCGTCGAACCCGATGTTTCCTCAGTTCACGCCGTCCACGCTCGGATCACCCGACACCGCCGGCGATCGCCTGCTCTATCGATTCCGTCGTGCATCGCTGGTCGTCGTCGACCCCGAGGCGGAGGCGCTCGCCTACGACATCGAGGTGCTCGACGGCGTCATGCGCTCGCTGGCACCCGCTGACCCTCGCCGCGCCCGATTGCTTCGCACCCTCGCCGACACGCTCGATCGCATCCCCGACGTCGCTGTGGCCTGCCGTGTCATCGCTCCCGCCATGGCCGAGGACTTCGGCGCTGCAACCCGCCATCGCTCGGTCGCGGTCGGGCATGCCCACATCGACACCGCCTGGCTGTGGCCGATCCGTGAGACCAAGCGCAAGTGCGTCCGCACGTTCGCATCGGCGGTCGCGCTGATGGACGACTACCCCGAGTACGTCTTTGCCGCCTCATCCGCGCAGCACTACACCTGGATCGAGGAGCGTCATCCTGAGTTGTTCGCGAAGATCGCCGAGCGGGTCGAGCGGGGACAGTGGGAACCGGTAGGTGGGATGTGGGTCGAGGCCGACATGAACCTGCCCTCGGGCGAGAGCCTCGTTCGTCAGATCGTGTTCGGCCAGCGTTACTTCGAGGAGAAGTTCGGTCGCCGATGCACCGAGGTCTGGATCCCCGACGTGTTCGGCTATCCGGCAGGCCTGCCGCAGGTGTTCGCCGCCGGCGGGATGGATCGGTTCGTCACCCAGAAGCTCAGCTGGAACAAACAGAACACGTTCCCGCACAGCACATTCTGGTGGGAGGGCCTCGACGGGTCGCGAGTGCTCACCCACTTCCCGCCGGTCGACACGTACAACGCCGAGATCACGCCGGAGGAGTTCGGATTCTCGATCCCGAACTTCAAGGACCATGCCTGGAGCACCGACTCGCTGATGCCTTTCGGTCACGGCGACGGCGGCGGTGGGCCGACCCGGGAAATGCTCGAACGTGCTCGGCGTCTCGCTCACATCGACTCGCGGGCGACGCTCGAGGTCGGTGCGCCCGACACACTGTTCGAGCGGATCGAACGTGATCGCGCTGCCGCTCCGGTGTGGCGCGGTGAGCTCTACTTCGAGACCCATCGCGGGACGCTCACCAGCCAACTGAAGACCAAGCTCGGCAACCGCCGATGCGAACGGCTGCTGGTGGAAACCGAGTTGTGGGCGGCGACGCTCGGACATCGCGCCGATGTCGATCACCTCTGGAAGGAGGTGCTGACCCAGCAGTTCCACGACATCCTCCCCGGCTCGTCGATCGCCTGGGTGCACGCCGACGCCGAGGCGGTCTTCGCCGAGGTGAGTGCCGAGTTGGAGACCCGCATCGGAGCGCTGCTCACCGACGTGGCGGGCCCGGGTGTCTGGCTCGCCAATCCTGCCGACGCCGCTGTCGACGAGGTCGTTGTGCTCGGTTCCGGTGTGATCCTCGATGTCGACGAACGCGCCCAGACCATGTCGGATGGTCGGACCGCGGTGCGTGTGAGCGTGCCGGCGCTCGGTGTCGCGCCGCTCGAACCGCAACCGGTGAGCGACCGGGTCGTGCTGTCGGACACGTCGATGACCAACGGCCATCTCGCCATCCGGTGGGACAGCCTCGGCAACATCACCTCGATCATCGACCTGGCGCGTGCCCGCGAACTCGTGCCGATCGGTCGGTTCGCCGCCGCGCTCGAACTCGCTGTTGATCAGCCCGTCGAGTACGACGCCTGGGATCTCGAATCGTGGACGCGCTCATCGGGCGTGCCGTTGACGGGTCCGGGCGCGGGTCGCGACACCGTCGACGTATCGATCGTCGATGCTGGCCCGCTCGTCGGTCGCGTGCGGGTGGAGCGGACATTCGGTCCGTCGCGATCTGTTGTCATCCATGAACTCCATGCCGACAGCCCGCAGTTGCTGGTCCATGTCGAACTCGATTGGCACCACGACGAGCACCTGCTGTCGATGGCCTTCCCGCTCGACGTTCGCAGCGACATCGCGATGTGTGACATCCAGTTCGGGGTGGTCGCTCGTCCGACCCATCCGTCGAGTCCCTGGGACGCTGCCAAGTTCGAGGTCTGTGCGCACCGCTTCGTCGACATCGCCGAGCCCGACTTCGGCGTGGCCATCCTGAACAACGGCCGTTTCGGCCACAACGTGTTCGACGGCGCCGTGCGAGTCAGCCTTGCCAGAGCGTCGAAGTACCCCGACCCGAACGCGGACCGTGGCCATCACGAGGTGACGTTGGCGATCCTCCCGCATGGTCCGGGTCTCGTCCAGGTGCGAGACAGCGCTGCGCACCTGAATTCTCCGCTGCGCGGGTTCGCCGGTGGCAGCGGGCCGCCGACCGCGTCGCCCGTCGTGCGGATCACTGGTGCCGACGGTTCGATGGCGGTCGGTGCTGAAGTCGACGCCGTGAAAATCGCCGACGACGGTTCCGGCGACCTGATCGTCAGGCTGCACGAGGCGATCGGCAATCGAACCCGGATCTCGGTGGCCACGACGGGGCGGATCGTCGAGGCCTGGCGCTGCAACCTGCTGGAGGAGCCCGACTCGGCCGAGGAGGTCGGCGACGGTGTGGTCACCTTCACGCTGCGTCCGTTCCAGATCGTCACCCTCCGCCTGCGCCGTACGACCACCGACGACGGCCGTACCCGCTGACACCGGCACCACCCCGCCGAGCGATGAGTTTCCACGCGACCTGCCCGCGCGAAGACTCATCGCTTCACGTGGTGCGTCCCGAGCGATGAGTTTCCACGCGACCTGCCCACCGCGAAGACTCATCGCTTCAGGTGGTGGGGGCGAGGTGGCGGAGGGCGGCGGCCGCGTAGAGCGCGGTGCCGGTCGCCATGGCGGGCTCGTCGAACATCACACGGTTCGAGTGGTTCGGCGCGGCAGTCGCCGGGTTCTCGCCGTGCGGGGTGCCGCCGAGGAACATCATCGCGCCGGGCAGGTTCTGGAGGACGTAGCTGAAGTCCTCGGCCCCCATCACCGGATGCGGCAGCTTGACCACGTGGTCGGCGCCGGCGACATCGCCGGCCAGGTCGAGCGCCCAGTCGGCGAAGCGGTCGTCGTTGCTCGTGACGGGATAGCCGAAGATCACCTCGACGTGGCAGCCGCAATCGTGTGCGGCGGCGACGCCCTCGGCGACGCGGCGGATGCCGTCGTGGACCTTGGCTCGTGTGCGCTCGCTGGTCGCCCGAATCGTTCCCTCGATCTCGGCCACCTCGGGGATCACGTTGTTCGTCGTCCCCGCCGTGATCCGGCCGACGGTGACCACCGACGGATCGAACACGTCGATCGAGCGAGTGATCATCATCTGCAGCGCCTGGACGATCTCGCACGCCACCGGGATCGGGTCGAGCGCTCGGTGTGGTTCGCTGGCGTGGCCGCCGCGTCCCACCACCCTGATGGACATCGTGTCGGCCGACGCCATGATCGGACCTTGGCGGCTGCTCACCCATCCACTGGGCAACGCCGACGTGATGTGCAGCGCGAACGCAGCGTCGACGGGCGACGCCGTGCCGTCCGAGCGAGTCGGCACGTCGAGGAGCCCTTCGTCGAGCATGAACCGCGCGCCGTGGTGTCCCTCCTCGCCGGGTTGGAACATGAACAGCACGCGTCCGGCGATGTCGTCGCGGCGCTCGCTCAACAGGTGGGCGGCACTCGACAACATCGCCGTGTGGGTGTCGTGTCCGCAGGCGTGCATGCAGCCATCGACGTGCGACGCGAAGTCGAGGCCCGTGTCCTCCGGCATCGGCAGGGCATCCATGTCGCCGCGCAGCAGCATCGTCGGGCCTGGCTTCGAACCTTCGAGCAGCGCGACGATGCCGCTGGTCGACTCGTGTGTCGTGATCGACAGCGGCAGCCCCTCCAAGGACTCGAGCACCCGATCACGCGTGATCGGAAGGTCGTTTCCCAACTCGGGCCACTCGTGCAATGTGCGCCGAAGCGCGACGGTGTCGCCGAACAGATCCTGCGCGTGGTCCTTCACCGAGCCGATCATCGGGTCGGTGTCGCCAGTCGGGTCGGTCGATCGTTCGGTCATCGACGCATGGTATGCGTTCCCTTCCTGCGCTGTCGCCGCCCACTGCGAGGTCGAGCGACGGCACCGGGTCGTCGCTTCACCGAACGAATGGAGACGACGATGACCATGTACGGAGCGAACCCCGAGCAGCTCACCAACCTGGGCAGCACCCTCAATCGGCAGATCGACACGATCACACAGGTGATGTCGACCGTCGACGGGGTCTTGAACGGCACGGCATGGACCGGACCGGCACGAGACCAGTTCGTCGAGGACTGGAACGGCGGTTTCAAGCAGGCACTCAACAAGCTCAACGAGGCGTTCGGGTTGGCCGGACGCGATTGTCTGACGATGTCCGACGAGCTGCGGCGGCTGCTGGGGGCTCGCGGCTGATCGGTGAGCCTCTACGCTGATCCGGTGGCCTACGTGGAGTTCACCATCGAGCCGTTCGTCGAGGGACGACCCGGCCCACACGTGACCGCCGCGATCGCTGCCGTCGAGGCCGGCGGGCTCGCCGTCGAGGTCGGACCGTTCGGATCCTCGACGGTTGTGGCCCTCGCCGAGGTCGGCGCGGTGATCGGTGCGATCTCCGACGCGGCGATGGCCAATGGTGCCACCCACGTGAATGTCCACGTCGCCCGCGAGGTGCCGACTGGTCCGCCGGCATTCGAGGTTCCGCGCGGGGACGACGGGTGAGCGAGACGCACGTACCTCGATCGTCCGCGGGGCCGGCAACGGTCGACGGCCGGCCCGCGGTGCACCCGTTGCTCCGATCGGTGAAACCGGTGGTCGACGCGCTCGGCGCGTCGTTCGTCGCCGCCGACGACATGGAGGCCAGCGACGTCGCGCTCGTGTGGGAAGGACGCACCATCGCCGGCGTCCGGATGCCGCCGCTGCATGGTGCGCTCGACCGCCTGATCGACGCCGTGGAAGCTGAACTCGGTGGGCGACTGCCGCTGCTGTCCGCGTGAGGACAAGCAGCGTGCCGTGCGCCTGCTCGACGAGCGCGGAGCGTTCATCCTGCGCCGCGCCGTCGAGGACGTCGCCGACGCGATGGGCGTCAGCCGCATCACCGTCTACAACTACCTCAACGCGATCCACCGGTGACTCGCAGGGTCGACCAGTTCGATGTCGTCGCATTCGACGCCGACGACACGCTGTGGCGCAGTGAGGACTCGTTTCGATACGCCGAACGACGATTCGTCGAACTCGTCTCGCCCTATGCCGGCGACGGTGTCAACGTCGATGACGCCCTGAAGGCTGTCGAACGAGCCGACATCTCGGTCACCGGCTACGGCGTGAAGGCGTTCACCCTCTCGATGGTGCGCGCTGCGATCAACGTCACCGAAGGTCGGATCCCGAGCGTCGTCGTCGGCGAGCTGGCCGACCTCGGCCGGTCGATGCTGCTCGACGACGTGCACCTGCTGGCGCACGTCAGCGAGGTGCTCGCCGTCGTGTCACCGAGTGTCCGCACGGTGCTGATCACCAAGGGAGACCTCGTACACCAGACCCGCAAGGTCACCACGTCGGGGATCGAGCACCACTTCACCGACATCGAGATCGTGCTCGAGAAGGACCCCGAGACCTATGCGAAGATCATGCAACGCCTCGAAGTGACAGCGGATCGGTTCCTGATGATCGGCAACTCGGTGCGCAGCGACGTGCTCCCGGTGCTCGCGCTCGGTGGCCACGCCATCCACGTGCCGTACCACATCACGTGGGAACACGAACGCGTCGATCACCACGACGAGGACGTCGTCGAACTCGCCTCGATCGCCGATGTGCCCATCTGGTTGGGCCTCACCGAACTCTGAACGCTCAGGTCCTCAGCCAGGGGGAAGGCGGCCGTTGGTGAACGTCGCGGCGAATCGGGAGCCATCGGTCGGCTCGTCGTCGTAGACGATTGTGCCGCCGGCCGCCACGACCACGGCGGCGAGCGCGGCGTGGTCCCAGTGCTGGCCGAAGTGGACGGCGAGTTCGAGCGAACCGTCGGCGACCATCAGCGCCGGGTACGTGGTCCATTCGTCCATCGGCACGTAGCGGCCGCGACCGTCGAAGCGAACGAGGCGGTCACGTTCGGTGCCCTCCAACTCGGCGGCGATAGGACCGCTCGACCAGCGCATGCTGTCGAGGAGGGCATCCGTGCTCACCTCGATCGAGCGAGGCGCCGCGGACGGCTCGTCGACGACGAACGCGCCGCTCTCGATCGTGCCCCACCAGCGTCGACCGAGCGCGGGCATCGTGACCATCCCAGCGATCGGTTGGCCGTCGAACTCGAGCGCGATCAGCGATCCCCATGCTCGCCGCCCGGCGACGAAGCTCCCCGTGCCGTCGATCGGGTCGAGCACCCAACAGCGCGAGCTGAACCCCGTCTCGCCTGTCGTCTCGCCTTCCTCCTCGCCGATGATCCGGTCGTGGGGCCGGTGCTCGGCGAGCAACTCGCGCAGCAGCCGTTCGATCAGCTTGTCGGTGACCGACACTGGCGATCCATCCGGCTTGATCTCGAACTCGAGGTCGGCGCTGCGCCAGGTCGCCATCGATTCACGATCGGCGATGTCCGCAGCCATCATCAAGATGTCGAGGTCGGAGACGCTGCTCATCGTTGAGATCCTGCTACAGCCGCAGCAGTTGGACGCGGTCGACGCGATGGTCGCGGGTCTTGTGCACGATCAGCGAGGCGCGCTCGCGGGTCGGCTCGATGTTCTCGCTCAGGTTCAACCCGTTGATCTCGCGCCAGATGCGCTTGGCGGTGTCGACGGCCTCGTCGTCGCTCAGCCCGGCATAGAACCGGAAGAACGAGTTGGGGTCCTGGAAGACCGACGCGCGCAGGGCGAGGAAGCGTTCGACGTACCACTGTTCGATGTTCGTTTCGTCCGCGTCGACGTAGATCGAGAAGTCGAAGTAGTCGCTCACGAACTCGGGCGCGCCGCTGCGGGTCTGCAACACGTTGAGGCCCTCGATGATCACGATGTCAGCGCCTCTGACGACGGCCTTCTCGTCGGGCACGATGTCGTAGACGACGTGGCTGTACACCGGTGCTTCGACCACGTCGTGGCCGCTCTTGATCTGGCGAAGCACCGCCAGCAGCGCCTTGGTGTCGTACGACTCGGGGAACCCCTTGCGGTTCATCAGGCCGCGCTCTTCGAGCACCCGGTTCGGGTAGAGGAACCCATCGGTGGTGATCAGATCGACGGTCGGATGATCGGGCCACTGTTCGAGGAGCGCCTGCAGGATGCGGGCGAACGTGCTCTTGCCGACGGCAACGCTGCCGGCGATGCCGATGACGTACGGCACCTTCGGCGCAATCGTGCCGAGGAACGTCGCCGACACCCGGTGCAGGTCCTGGGTGGCGCTGACGTAGAGGTTCAGTAGGCGGCTGAGCGGCAGGTACACCGTGGCGACCTCGTCGAGGTCGATGCGTTCGTTGATGCCACGGAGCCGTTCGAGTTCCGGCTGGGCCAACGTCAGCGGGGTGGCCGCGCGCAGTTCCGACCAGGCGTGACGGTCGAAGTCGAGGTAGCGACTGGTGCCGTTGGGCGCCGAGTTGGGGCCGCCGCTCGCGGTCGTGGTCACCCCCCGACCATAGATCGCCCGCCACATCGCGCCCCAAGGCCCGGCCTCCTGCCACCGACACGAGCCCGAAAAATGCCTGGATCTGCGCGCTCAGCGCGACAAACGAGGCATATTTCGGGCTGGGGTGGGTCGGACGAGCGGGGACGCGTCGGACATAGTGTTCGCTCGTGGTCGGTCAGCGTAAGCAACTCGGCGCGTGGTACACGCCGGCGGAGTTGGTGGACGAGGTCGTCGAAGCGGTGATCACACCGGAGTTCGCCGCGCGCCCGCATCCGATCGCCGTGCTCGACCCGGCGTGCGGGGATGGGCGTTTTCTCGTGGCGGCGGCGCGACGCCTGCACGAACTCGGTGCGACGTCGAGCCTCACGGGCTGCGACATTGCCGCCGCCGCGGTCGCCGCCGCGCGGGGCGAACTCGGGGCAACCGCCGAACTCATCGAGGCCGACGCCTTGACGACGTCCTGGCCCGAGCGGCGGTTCGACCTGGTGGTCGGCAACCCTCCATTCCTGTCGCAGATGGCGGCATCGACGACGCGCGGCGGGACCAGCCGGCACGGCGGTGGACCGTATGCGGACGCCGCCGCCGAGTTCCTCTCGCTGGCCGCGGAACTCGTCGAACCCGACGGCGGTCGGGTCGCGCTCGTGCTCCCACAGTCCCTGCTGGCCTCGCGCGACGCTGCCGCGATCCGCAGCTCGATCGGCGAGCGGGCGCATCTGGTCTGGTCGTGGTGGTCGGATCGCCGGGTGTTCGACGCCCAGGTGCACGTGTGTGTCGTCGTTTTCGAGTTCGGAACGCCGGAAACCGAGGAACGGCGCGCGAACTGGTCGCACGTCGCCACGAGCCGCCAGGGTGTCCCCGCCGTTCCCGACGACCTCGCGGTGAACGGGCGCCTCGGCGACCGGGCCCGCCTCAATGCCAACTTTCGCGACGAGTACTACGGCATGCGGTCGGCGGTCGGCGATCACGATGCCGGACCACGTCTGATCACCTCCGGTCTCGTCGACCCCGGTCGGTCCTGGTGGGGCGAGCGGCCGATCACCTTCGCCAAGCGGCGCTTCGAGCGACCGCGGATCGACCTCGCCTGCCTCGACCACGAGATGGTTCGCTGGGCCCGCCGGCGCCTCGTCCCCAAGGTGCTCGTGGCCAATCAGACCCGCATCGTCGAAGCAGTGTGCGACCCGAACGGTGAGTGGCTGCCCGGCGTCCCGGTGCTCGGCGTCTATCCGATCGGTGCCCATTGGGACGACGACGTCGAATGGTCGGTGGACGAACTCGCGGCGTCCGCCTGGAAAATCGCTGCGGTTCTCACCTCGGCGGTCGCATCGGCGTGGCTCTGGCACCGGGGGGCCGGAACTGGGTTGTCGGCCCACAGCATCCGACTGTCGCCCGTGACACTCAGCGATCTGGCCTGGCCGGCCGGCGATCTCGATGCTGCTGTCGCTGCCTTGCGAAACGGTGATGTTCGTGGCTGCAACGCGGCCGTCGCGACCGCATACGGGATCACCGATGGCGAGGCAATGACCGAGTGGTGGACGACCTCACTGGAGCGGATCGAGGCGCGTCAACCGTCCGCGGTGTGAATGCCGCCGCGTACGCCAACCGGGCGAGCCCGCCACCATCCACAGCAACGCAAGCCCAGCCAGTTCGGTCACGTGGATCAGCTCGCCGAGAGGCGTCCGCGAGCCCGTGGCGATGTCGGCGATGATGCTGACCGACGTGGTGGCCACGAGCGCGGCCGTGAACGGCAACAACCCGAATGCCCGATGCGGTTTCCACGCTGCGTAGGCGAACCCGATGGCGAGCGCCGCGCCGAACGCTCCGAGATGTCGGGCGAGATGTGGGCTCGTGCCCGAAGCTTCACCGAACAGCAGCGCCGGCAGGCTCTGGGCGAGCATCACCGCGGCGACCCACGCAAGGGCAGGTCGCAGCCAGCCGCCACGTCCGAGGCGCGCCGGTCGGGCTCGGGCGGTGACCGAGGCGACCAGACTGGGAACCGGTTCGGCCGGACGGATGCGCACCATCCGGTCGATCCGTTCCATGTCGGTGACGAACATCTGGCAGCCGGCACAGCGGACGAGATGGGCATCGGCGAGTGCGATGTCGTCGTTCGACGCTTCCCCGTCTGCACGCGCGGAGATCACCTCCCGGATGGTCTGGCACTCGGTCGGTTCCATGCGGTGAGAGGTCGTGGTGGTTGTGCAATTGGTTCCCGAGTCGAGCGCACTCGTGAAGACGCGTCGTCGGCCCGTCGCCGCCCCCTGCGGAAAAACTGACGATGGTCACGGCGCGAAGTCAGCGCGGCCCTGCGAAACTGACGCCGTGGATCACCTGACCCGTCTGCTCGTAGCTGCGCGTGACGGTGATCGTGACGCGCTCGAACGGTTCGTGGCCGAGACCCAGGCCGACGTGTGGAAGCTGTGCCGGTATCTCGGCGACGTCCAGTACGCCGACGACCTCGCACAGGAGACCTACGAGCGAGCGATCGGCTCGATCCATCGGTTCCGTGCCGACGGATCAGCCCGTGGCTGGCTGCTCACGATCGCCCGCCGGACGTGCGTCGATCACACCCGGCGCGCCACTCGCCGCCGCCGGCTCGATCGCGCCGTGCTCGACAACACCACCGCTGGCTCGGCCGACAGCGTGCTCGTGGTACCGGACCCCTCCGGACGTGTCGACCTCGACCGAGTCCTCGCCAACCTCGATCCCGACCGCCGCAGCGCTTTCGTGCTGACCCAGGTGTTGGGTCTGCAGTACGACGAGGCGGCCGAGGTGCTCGACTGTCCGATCGGCACGATCCGCTCGCGAGTCGCGCGAGCTCGCAGCGATCTGGTGGCGATGATGCGCGAACCTGGAGACAATGGCGACGTCGTGGTCGCCCGATGAGCACAGCGACGAGTCGCTGTTCGGGAACTCACGGAACCCGACCGACGACTGTGCACGACATCGTCCGACCGGGGGCGGACCCTCGTCGACACAGGCGGCATGGCCACAACGAACGCCGCATGAACACCATGGACTGGAGACACGTGAGCGAGCAAGTGCAGAGCGGACGATTGATCCGACTGGCGATCACCTCCGCAATGACCGCAGCGATGACGTTCGGCGTCGTGTCGTGCGGTGACGATGATGACGGCTCCGAGTCGGACGCCGTGACCGCGACGGACGCGTCGAATGTCACGTCGGACGTACCGGCTGGCGAAGGTGACGCCGTGAACGGCGAGGACTTGGCGCGCAGTCGGGGGTGTGCAGGCTGCCATGGTCAGGATTTCAGCGGCGGCGCCGGTCCGACCTGGGTCGGACTCGCCGGCTCGGAGGTCGAACTCAGCGACGGAGGCGTCGTCGTGGCTGACACAGCGTATCTCGTGCGAGCGATCGCTGATCCGGGGGCTGAGTCGGTTGCGGACTACACGCTGAGGATGCCCGCGAACAGCCTGACCGACGACGAGATCGCCGACATCGTGGCATTCATCGAGGGCCTTGCCGATGCGTGATCGATCGAGAATGCGCTGCGATCGTCGAGTGGCCAGGACGGCCGCTGTTGTCGCCGCCGCGAGCGTGTTCGTGCTCGGCGCGTGCGGGAGTGATGACGGTTCGACGGCTACGGATACGACATCCGCGGCGGTGACCGACTCGGCCGATGGCGAGCGCGAACTCGCCGGGATCGTGCGTGATCCGGCGCCCGTCGTCGACGCCACCGCTGTCCCCTCGCTCACCACCCCGGGCACCGACGTCGTCTTCCGTGCCGAGCCCGGCGGTTTCGAAGCCGTGTACTTCGGGTACACGAACTGTCCCGACGTCTGTCCGACGACCATGTCCGATTGGGCGGTCACGTTGCGCCGCCTCCCCGAGGATCTCGCGTCGCAGGTGGGCACGGTGATGGTCACCGTCGATCCAGATCGCGACAACGACATCTTGCCCGGCTACGTGCAGAGTTTCGTCGCCGACGCCGAGGCCGCCGGTACGACCGACGCCGATCGGCTGGCCGCGGCCGCTGAACCCTTCGGAGTGAGCTACGACGTCACGACCAACGACGAGGGTGACATCGAGGTGTCACACAGTGGCTTCCTCTATCTCGTCGACGATCAGGGTCGACTCGTCGTCACCTGGCCCTTCGGTACTTCCTCATCGGAGATGGCAGCCGACGTCGAACAGCTCTTCGCCGCCCAGGGTGGAACGTGACGGGTTCGACTCGTCGGCCGGCGCGTCGGGCCCGGGCCACCGCCATTGCATTGCTTGCCGGTGGCGCGTTCGGCGCCCTCGTGGCCTGTGGCGACGACACGACGCAGCCTCAGACCGAAGCGGTCGACGAGAGTGCCGCGGCGACGTTCGAATACGTGATCCCCGTCGGTGCGGGCGAGGCGCTCGACGCCGGCACGCCACTCGAGATCCTGCCCGCCGAACTGCAGGTGAACGTCGGCGACACGATCCGCATCGAGAACCAGGACAGCCGCGGCCACACGGTCGGGCCGTTCTTCGTCGGAGCGAACGAGACGCTCACTCAGCGTTTCTCCACCCCGGGCGAGTTCGTCGGGGTCTGCACCGTGCATCCGAGCGGCGAGCTCGTGCTGATCGTGAACGCATGAACGAGGCGATCCGCCATCGGCTGCGACGGGCAGCCGCTGGTGTCGTCGTCGGTCTGGGTCTCGCCGGCATGGTTGCATCACCGACGTTCGCCGACCCTCCCGGTCCGACCGATTACCAGTCCGAGGTTCGATCGATCGAGCCCGAGACGCCGACGATCGAGGTCGGCATCATCGGCGGTGACTCGTTCTTCGAGCTGAGCGTGCAGCATGGCGTCGAGGCGATGGTGATCGGATACCAGGGTGAGGACTACCTGTGGTTCCGCCCTGACGGTGTTGTGTTCGAGAACCAGAATTCGCCGGCGACTTACCTGAACGCGAACCGCTACGCCATCGACGACGTGCCCGCCAGCGCCCGAGCCGACGCCGAGCCGAGCTGGAAGCAGGTCGCGACCGGTGGGTACTGGGCCTGGCACGACCATCGCGCCCATTGGATGCAGAGCGCCCCACCGTTCGGCCTCGAGGCCGGCGATCAGATCCTCGAATCGGTGATCCCGATCGTTGTCGACGGCGAGACCGTCGAGGTCACCGTGATCAGCACGTGGCAGCCCGAACCGTCGCCGATCGCGATGTGGCTCGGCGTCGTGGCCGGCGTCGGCATGGCCGGCGGGGCGTGGTTCCTGCGCGGCCGACGGATCCCACCGGTCGCCGTGACGGTCCCGCTCGTGGTGCTCGCCGTCGCCGTCGGGATCGCGCAGTTCACGTCACTGCCGAGCGCAACGGGACCGCGGGTGATCTGGGTCGCGCTGCCGATCATCGCGGCCCTCTGCGCAACGGTGGGCGTGGTGCTGGCACTGCGCGGCCGACGTTTCGCTGCGGACGCCGCGTTGTTGCTCGTCGGTGTCGAGTTGGCGGTGTGGGGGTTCGTCAAGCGTGACGGGCTCACAGCTGCGATCATTCCCACCGACGCGCCGTTCTGGCTCGATCGGTTCACCACGGCGGCGTCGCTGGTCGGCGGCGTGCTGCTCGCGGTGATCGCGCTCTGGTGGTTGTTCGCCGTGCCGGCGAAGAGCGGGTCTCTCGACGGTGCGTCGGACGAACTCAGCGATGCCAGGGAGCCATCGGGCTGACCGCGCCCGGCCCACCCGTGAGCACGTCGTAGCCGCTTTCGGTGACGAGGATGGTGTGTTCGAACTGCGCGGTGCGGCGACCGTCGCCGGTCACCGCAGTCCAGTCGTCGTCCCACACCTTGTAGTTCACGGTGCCGAGCGTGATCATCGGCTCGATCGTGAATGTCATGCCCGGACGCATGATCGTGGAGGCGCGCGAGTCGTAGTAGTGCAGCACCTGGATGTCGGTGTGGAACTGCTCGCCGATGCCGTGACCGACGAATGCCCGCACGACGCCATATCGGAACTTCTTGGCGTGATCTTCGATCGCGCGGCCGATGTCGCTCAGCGGACGACCCGGCTTCACCGCTTCGATGCCGTACCAGGTGCATTCCTCGGTGACCTGGACGAGCTGCCGGCTCTCGGGGTCGACGTCGCCGACGAAGAACGTGGCGTTGGTGTCGCCGTGCACGCCGCCGATCCAACCAGTGACGTCGATGTTGCAGATGTCACCGCTCTGCAGTGGTCGCGAATCGGGGATGCCGTGGCAGATCACTTCGTTCACCGAGGTGCAACATGCCTTCGGGTAGCCGTGGTAATTGATCGTCGACGGGTAGGCGCCGCGCTCGACGAACAGGTCGTGCACGTAGATGTCGATCTCCTCGGTGGTGACACCGGGGGCCACCCTCTCGCCGGCGAGGCGCAGGACTTCCGCGGCGACGATGCCGGCGTGGCGCATCGCCCGGATCGTGTCGGAGCTCTTGACACGAGGTTCGTCCCAAGCGATCACTTCGCCGGTGTCGGCATAGGGCGGTCGGGCGATGGTGTCGGGAACCTCGCGCATGGGGGAGACGACCCCCGGCAGCACCCGTCCCTCGGACCTCTTGTGGCAGCGTTTGTACTTGCGACCGCTGCCGCACCAACACGAATCGTTGGCCTTCGGCAAGATGGCGGGCGCGGTCGCCGTCACAGACATGGCCTTCAGGATAGAGGTGTGTCGAGGGCGCGACGACCCGAGCTGCCACACGCGGCGGTGCAACGGGTCGGCGTTCGCTCGTGCGTCCTTCGTCGGGCGCGCCTAGCCTGTCCGGCGTGTCCCAGGAAGAGGTGCTGGCCCCCAACGGCATGTCGCCGCTGTTGAACCTTCCATCGATGGACGCCGACCGCGAACGCATCGAGGATGCGATGCACGCCGCCGTGGTCACACCCGACGCTTATCTCAACGAGATCGCGTCGCATCTGATCGTTGCCGGTGGCAAACGGCTGCGGCCGGTGCTGGCAGTGGCGGGAGCGCAGATCTTCGAGGAACCCGCCACGCACGATGTCGTACGTGGCGGTGTGGCATGCGAGCTGGTGCACCTCGGTTCGCTGTACCACGACGACGTGATGGACGAGGCCGACACCCGTCGCGGCGTCGAGACGGTCAACGCCAAGTGGGGCAATCTGCAAGCGATCCTCGCCGGCGACTTCCTCTTGTCCCGAGCTTCCGAGATCGCCGCATCGCTCGGTACCGAGATCGCCGGCCTGCTCGCTCGGACCATCGGCTGGCTCTGTGAGGGTCAGATCGAGGAACTGCGCCACACCTACGACCGGTCACGCCCCGAAGCCAGCTACCTCACGTCGATCCACGGCAAGACGGCGTCGTTGTACGGCACGGCCGCGCGGATCGGCGGGATCGTGGCCGGGCACGATCGTGCGGTGATCGACGCGCTCACCGACTACGGAAACGCCTACGGCACGGTGTTCCAGATCGTGGACGACATCTTGGACATCACCGCCACCGACGTCCAGCTCGGCAAACCGGCCGGCCACGACATCGTCGAGGGCGTCTACACGTTGCCGGTGCTGCGCACGCTGGCCCTCGGCAACACGGCGTCGGCAGAACTCGCCGACCTGCTCGGTTCACCACTCGACACAGCAGCCCAGGACAAGGCGTTGTCGATCGTGCGGTCGAACGATGGGCTCGCGTCGGCTGTCGACACCGCCCGCGAGTACGTCGAACGCGCCCAGGCGTGTTGTGTCGACTTCCCGGATTCGGAGGCCACCGCAGCTCTCCGCGCCGCTCCGGGGGCTCTGCTCGAATCCGTCTCCGTCACCGCTTGACCTGATTGCGCCGGTGCCATGGGCCTCAGCGGATTGGGCTGGAGTTGGGTTGCGATGAGCGAAACCGCTGTATCCGGTCGTTTCGCTCATCGGTAGGGGGATCTCGAGGGTTGCGATGAGCGAAACCGCTGTATCCGGTCGTTTCGCTCATCGGTGGGAGAATCTCAGCGGTGCGTGATTCGGTCGGGTCCGGAAACGCTGCTTCACAATCCGCTGAGATCCCAAGGCACCGCGTCACCGGTGACGCGGTGCCTGGCACCGGCGTCACGCGTTCGTGGCAGGCTGGGGTGATGCATGTCGTGATCGTCGGGGCCGGTGAAGTCGGCTGGTATCTCGCCCAGCGGCTCGGAGCCGAAGGCAACGACGTGGTGGTCGTCGAACAGAACGAGGTGGTCGCCGCAGCGATCGGGGCGGAGCTCGATGTGCAGGTGGTGGTCGGGAGCGCGACGGTGCCGTCGACGTTGCGCGCCGCGGGCATCGAACGCGCCGATCTGCTTGCGGGTGTCACCCAGAACGACGAGGTGAACCTGCTCGCCTCGCTGTTGGCGAAGGAATTCGGTGTCGAGCAGACTGTCGTTCGCATCCAGACCGAGGAGCTGCGCGGTCCGCTGGGCGAAAAGCTCCGGGCGACGATGGGCGCCGACGTCATCATCGATCCCGACGCCGACACCGCCGACGAGATCATGGAACTCGCCCATGTGTCGGGCGCTGACGAGGTGTATCCGATGTCGAACGGCGAGCTGCTGGTCCTCGGTGCCGTGATCGGTCCGACATCGCCGTTCGTCGGTCACGACCTCGCTGAGATCGGTCGCTCGTTCGAGCCGAACTGGAAGTTCTTGTTCGGCGCCTTGACCCGCGACGGCGAGACCGTGATCCCCCGCGGTGACCAGGTGCTGCAGGCAGGCGACCACGTCCGGGTGCTCACCACGCGTGCGGCCCGTCGAGAGATCATGGAACTGCTCGGCGCCGCGACACGTCGGGCCCGCCGGGTCATGGTGCTCGGAGGAGGAGCCGTCGGCACCCGTGTCGCCGAGAGGCTGCAGAGCGAAGGAGCAACGGTCGTTCTCGTGGAGAACGATCCCGTACGGGCCAAAGCCCTGAGCGAGCGCCTCCCGCGCGTCACGATCGTCCAGGGGGACATCGCCGACACCGAACTGCTCCTCGAAGAGTCCGTGGCCAGGATGGATCTCGTCATCGCGGCCACCGGCGACGATGCGTCGAACGTGTTGGCGTGTGCCTACGCCGCCGCCGAAGGTGATGCGTTCACCGTCGCGGTGCTACACCGTCTGTCGCTGCTCCCGCTCGTTCGCCAGTTCGGTATCGACGCAGCGTTGAGCCCGCGCACGGCGTCGGCCAATGCCGTTCTGCGCCACATCCGCGGTGGCACGGCGTCGGTGGCAACATTCCTCGAGAGCGACGTCGAGGTCAACGAGTTCGACATCGAGGTTGCCAGCGCGGCCGACGGCACGCTGGTCGCCGACCTGCATCTGCGTCACTCTGTGCTGCTGGGAGCGGTCACCCGTCCGGACGGCCAGGCGGAGATCGTGCGCGGCCATACGCTGTTGCACGCTGGCGACAGCGTGGTCGTCTTCTCGCGGCCCGACGCGCTCGCCGTGACGCGCAAGGCGTTCTCCGCGTGACGTTGGCGACGCACTCGACCGGTAGCGTCTCGTGGTTCGGAGCCCGGGGCGAGCGCTTGTTGTCGCCGGGCCGCCACTCGTCGATCGTGGCCAATGTGGTCGGGCTGACCCTCGCCGTGGTGGGTGCGGGGATCGCGGTCTCGGGCGTCGTGGACGCGATCGACGGCGGTCCCGACGTCCTCGTCCTGCTCCTCACCGGGGTCGTGGTGTGGGCGGTTGGTTCGGTGATGTGGCGCATCACGATGGTGCCGAAGCAGATCCGCATCCTCGACGTGTTCACCACGGTCACCGTGGCATGGATCGCGATGGCGATCGCCGGCGCGATCCCGTACCTCCTCACCGGTCATTTCGATCGCATCGACGACGCGCTGTTCGAGTCGATCTCGGGCTTCACCACCACCGGCGCCACCGTGACCCCCGACATCGAAGCGACGTCGCAGGGGTTGCTCTTCTGGCGTTCGACCACGCAGTGGATCGGTGGCATGGGCGTGATCGTGCTCGTGGTGGCGGTGTTGCCGACGGTCGGCTCGGGCGGCATGAGCCTGCTGGCCGCCGAGGCACCTGGACCCACGGGCGAGCGGCTCACACCGAGGGTTCGCGAGACGGCCCGACGGCTGTGGGCGGTGTACGTGGGGTTCACGGTCGTGCTCACCATGCTCTATGCCGTCGCAGGGATGAGCTTGTACGACGCCGTGTCGCACAGCTTCACCACCGTGTCGACGGGTGGCTTCTCGCCCTACCAGGCCTCGATCGGAGCATTCGACTCCGCGGCGATCGAGTGGATCTGCATCGTCGCGATGTTGTTCGCAGGTGGCAGCTTCACGCTCTACTACCGGGCGCTCAAGCGCGACCCGAAACCGTTGTTGCGTTCGTCGGAGTTCAAGGTGTACCTGTTGCTCGTCGCCGCGATCACCCTGTGGGCGATCATCGCGTCGGGCAACGACGGCGGACAGGCGGCCGGTTTCCGCGACGCCTTGTTCACCACGGTGTCGACCGTCACGACAACCGGCTACGTGACCACGGAGTACGGCCTGTGGAGCCAGACCGCCCAACTCCTGTTGCTGTTCGCGATGCCGATCGGCGCGATGGCGGGCTCGACGGCCGGAGGCGTCAAGGTCGTGCGGGTGATGGCGATCGCCAGCTTCGCCCACCGCGAAGCGCTGCGTCACCTACATCCTCGCATCGTGCGACCGGTGCGGGTTGGCAACGGCATCCTTCCCGATGATGTCGCCAGGCGGGTGGTCGGCTTCATGGCCCTCGCGCTGGCGGTCTTCGGTGGTGGCGCGGCGCTGATCTCGGCGACCGGTCCGGACATGATCACGTCGCTGTCGTCGTCGGCGACCGCGTTCGGCAATGTCGGACCCGGTCTCGGCTCACTCGACCACGCGAACGACTTCCTCTCGATCCCCGCGCCCGGCCGCGCGATCGCCATGGCCCAGATGCTGCTCGGCCGCCTCGAGATCTACCCGGTGATCCTGGCGCTCTCGGTCGTCACTCTGCGCCTCCCCAGAGCGTTCCGCCCCCGCCGCCGTTCCGACTGACCCACCATCTCCTGCGATGAGCGAAACCGCTGTATCTGGTCGGTTCGCTCATCGGTGGGGTTGGGACGTGGGTTGCGATGAGTGAAACCGCTGTATCCGGTCGGTTCGCTCATCGGTGGGGTTGGGATGTGGGTTGCGATGAGCGAAACCGCTGTATCCGGTCGGTTCGCTCATCGGTGGGTTCGGTGGGAGGTGCGTGCGCTGGCGATCACCAGTTGGGGGCGAACCGGCTGATGGCGCTGGCGAGTGCGTAGGCGCGTTCGGCACCGCCGGGGTGGCCGTCGCGGAGTTCGTTCGTGGCGATGCGCAGGACAGCACCGGCGATGCGGTCGCTGCGGACACCGAGCCGGAGCGCCGGACGCAGGATCAAGGGGCGTCCGAGGAACCGCGCGGTGAGTCGGCCGACCTGGTGGTACTGGCCGATCTCGTCGGCGAGCATCGTCGGGTATCGCTGCAAGGTCGTCGAGTTGCCGGTGGAGAGCGCGTCGACGAGCACCTCGGCGGCGAGTCGTCCGCTCATGAGTGCAGCGTCGACCCCGTCGCCGTTGAAGGGACTGGCCGCACCGGCGGCGTCGCCGACGACCAGGAACGTGGGGCCCATCTTCGGGCCCACTGATCCGGCCAGTGGGACGCGGAACCGCGTGGGTGCCTTCAGCTGTTGGTCGGGGTCGAGTCGCCAGCGAGCGGCGATCTGGTTCGCGAACGAGTCGAGCAGCTTGAGCGCGTTGATCCCGCGTACGTCGCGGTAGGTCGACAGCACCCCGACGCCGACGTTGACGGTGCCGTCGCCGAGCGGGATCACCCAGCCGTACCCCGCGACCGGGTTGCCGGCGGCATCGACGATGCCGAGGTCTGACTCGATCCACGACTCCGCCGAGCGGTCGCTGCGGAAATACGTCCGAGTGGCGATCCCGTAGGGCCAATGCCGTTGACGTGTGGTGCCGAGGTCACGGCCGAAGCTGCTGTTCGCGCCGTCGGCCACGACGACGAAGCGGGCTCGAACCACGTCATGTCGGAGGGCTCCGGCGTCGAGGTCGGGATCGACGGCGATCGTTGCGCCGCGGACGAATCCACGCTCGACGATCGGTGCCGTCGCCTGGTGTCCCATCAGCACCGTGGCGCCGGCCTCGACAGCACGGGACCGCAGGTGTGCGTCGAGCACGTCGCGGCGCAGTGCGGTCGCGTGGTCGGGCAGGTCGCGATGTCGTGGCCACGGTGCGGTGACGTCGTGACCCCCATGGGCGAGTCGAACTCCGGCGAGTCGATGTCCGCCGAGCGAGGTCGGATCGACGTCGAGGAGGCTCAGTTCGCGGAGCGCTCGTGGCGTGAGTGCATCACCGCAGGCCTTGTGGCGAGCAACCGGACGCTTCTCGACGACGGTGACATGATGACCGGCGTCGGCCAACCAGGTGGCGACGGCCGCTCCGGCAGGGCCACCACCGACGACGAGGACGTCGGTGTCCAGGGTGTCCTCGAATTGTCGGCCGTCAGCCGGCCGCCGGGGGCGAGCCGGGCACGGCTTCGGGGCCGATCGGCGTGATCTCGGCGGGACCGACGTCGGGCGAATCGGGCGAGGTGAAGTCGTAGGTGCCGGCTTCGAGTTCGTGGAACACGGCCGACTCCGCCGAGCACCACGTCTCGTACTCCTCGGCGTACTCGGCGCTCGTCGGGTCGGCACCGCCGAGGTCATAGCGCTCGTGGCACACCACCGCGACGATCTCGGACTGGCTGAGCTGGCCGCCGAATGCCGGCATCACACCGCGGGTGCCGGTGACGTGGGCGCCGCCGTCGCGGTCGGGGTTGCCGTAGACGTCGACGCCGGCGGCGTTGTAGCCCTCGGTGCCGTAGAACACATAGCGGATCTGGTCTTCGATGTGCGGAAATGTCTTCAACACCTCACCGCCGGAGAACGGGTACCCGACGCCACCGCCGCCGTCGGCGCCATGGCAGCTGGCGCAGCTGCTGTACATCTCGGTGCCGATGCCGAGTGGGCCTTCGACGACTTCGGGCGGTTCGGTGACGGCGCGCACGTACATGAACGCCCACACCGGCATCAGGCTGAGCGTGGCCATTGCCCAGAATGGGATCTTGCGGCGAGACTTCGCGGCTTGCACGTAGACCGGGTCGGGCTGTGGTGGCGGGGGCGCTGCCGGTGCTGGCGCCGCGGTGCGCGCCGGGGGCCCTGACGCCGCAGGGGCAGCGGCCGGGGTGGTGGTGGCGGGCGTGGTGGCCGGTGCAGTCGAGGCGGCAGCGTCGCTGGGCGCATCGGCGGTGGCGTCGCCACCCTGGCCGATCGCGGAGCGCCGCTCGCGCGACCGCTTCAGGAGATGTTCGGGGATCTCGGTCACTTCGGAGATGATAGATGGCTGTCGCCGCGATCTGGGAATCTGCACTCGGATCGATCGCGATGCACTTACGCACAACCTCGCGCGCTCGCGAGACTTGCGTGCCAGACTTCGCACATCTTGCGCCGACGACTACAGTTCGTTGGCGAATGTCCCGGCTCGTCCGCGGTCGATCGGTTCGACCGGTCACCGCAGTCGTCCGGGTGCCGCACACAGATCCACCACGACAGGAATCACCGCACACATGATCGCAATCGCACCACTCGAGTGGCCAGGGATGAACCAGGCATTCCTGTCGGCGCTCATCGCCACCCTCGTGCTCTCGCTTGCGATCATCCCGTACGGCAAGCGCCGCCCGGTCGGGGCCCCGTTCTCGTGGGGCGAGGCGATGCTCGCCTCGACGTACATGTTCGGCGTGCTCTTCCTGGCGTTCGGCATCCTGCCTCACCAGTGGATCGACCATGCCGACAAAGATCTCGGTTGGTCGAAGGACAACATCATCTACGGCCCGTTCGACATCTTGAAGCCCGAATCGGCCGGCGGTTGGAACCCGATCACGTTGCAGTACGAGGCAGTGCGAGACATCGTCGCTGTGACGTTGCACGCGCTGCTCTTCGGGCTCTACATCTACCTGGCGATCTGGTGGCAGAAGCGCGGCGACGTGAAGCCGAAGGAACTCCCCACCTCCACCTACGGACGTCCGCTGGTCAAGAAGGCCTGATCGATGGCACGTACCGACGCCAACCCCCCACTGATGCCGTACACCGACGCATACACGTTGGTGGAGGTCGACGCGGACTATCTGACCAAGGCCGTCAAGCCGAAGCAGTTCATCCACATCGACCAGACCGAGTGCATCGCGTGCGAGGGGTGCGTCGACATCTGCCCGTGGAAGTGCATCCACATGGTCTCGGTCGACGCGGTCGTCGAAGCCGAAGGCACCGAGCAGCCGGGCACCGACCCCTCCGACGCCTTCATGTTCACCATCGACGACGACATCTGCACACGCTGCGCCCTGTGCGTCGATCGGTGCCCCACCGGCGTCATCATCCTCGGCAAGGCGGGCACCGCCACGGCAGCCGGCAACTCCCACGTTCGAACCAACAACCACGGCTACGGCTACGGCATGAGGCTCTGAGAGAACTATGGCAAAGATCATCGACGACAAACCCCGCCCCACGATGAAGGACCGTGTGAACACCGCGGTCGGCGACGTGCAGGGCAGCCAGGCCTGGAGCTCGATCTTCCGGCCCGGCTCGATCTTCCGCAAGGGCTACACCGACAGCCCGCGCAACCGCAGCTACGTCATCATGAACTCGGTGCTCTACCACCTTCACCCGGTGAAGGTGAAGCGTCACGCGGTCAAGGTCAGCTACACGCTGTGTCTGGGTGGGTTGAGCTTCTTCCTGTTCATCCTGCTCACGGTGACCGGCATCTTCCTGATGTTCTTCTACCGGCCCGAGGCAACCGCGGCGTGGAACGACATCCAGAACCTGCAGACCTCGGTCACGTTCGGGCTCCTGGTACGCAACATGCATCGATGGGGCGCACACCTGATGGTGCTCACGGTGTTCTTGCACATGGCCCGCGTCTTCTACCACGGCGCGTACAAGCCGCCGCGTGAGTTCAACTGGGTGATCGGCGTGATCCTGCTCATGCTCACCCTGCTGCTGTCATTCACCGGCTACTTGTTGCCGTGGGACCAGCTCGCGCTGTGGGCCGTCACCGTGGGCACCAACATGATGGGCTACAGCCCGGTGGTCGGCTCGGAGGTCCGATTCGTGTTGCTCGGCGGTGCCGAGATCGGTTCGGAAACCCTCCTGCGATGGTATGTCTTGCACGTGTTGTTCCTGCCGTTCGTGATCGTGATCTTCATGGCGATCCACTTCTGGCGGGTCCGCAAGGACGGCGGAATTTCGGGTCCGTTGTGATTCGCCCTGTTGACTGGACCATGAGGTGACCCCATGACCGAGATCCCAGAGCACCTCCTCAAGCGTGCACAAGCCGCTCGCGAGAAGTCGGCCGAGGACGCGCCCGCCGCTGCTGCGGCACCGGAGCCCGAAGCCGCGGCTGCGGCACCGTCCGATTCGCGCATCCCCGAGGCACTGCTCGCACGCAGCAAGGCCGCGAAGGCTGCCAAGGCCGGCGGGACTGCCGATGAGGCGCCCGCAGGCGGCGGCGCCGTTGCCGTGGCCGAGAAGGTCGGTGCCGTCGTCGCCGCACCCGCCGCCGGTGGCGCTGTGCCGGTCGGTGCGGGTCCTGGCGGCCACACCCAGCGGCTGCTCACCGTGGTCAAGTCCGGATCGATCCAAGACGTCAAGGCGACCCCGGTCGACAAGGTCCACACGTGGCCGCACCTGCTGGCCGTCGAATTCGTCGCTGCGTTGGCGATGACCGCGTTCGTGTTCATCTTCTCGGTGTTCGTGCACGCCCCGCTGCTGCAGCTCGCCAACACCAACCAGACCCCCAACCCGTCGAAGGCGCCGTGGTACTTCCTCGGCCTGCAGGAGCTGCTGACCTACTTCCACCCGATGGTGGCCGGTGTGACACTGCCGGGTGTCGGGTTGATCGCACTCGTCCTGGCGCCGTACCTCGACCGGAACCCGTCGAACAAGCCCGAGGATCGCAAGTTCATGACCGGGCTGATGACCGTACACATGATGTTCTGGTCGGTGCTGGTATTGATCGGGTCGTTCTTCCGTGGCCCCGGATTCAACTTCGTCCTCCCTTGGGTCGAGGGCCTGTTCTTCGAGTTGTGAGATTGCGAAAGGAGACCCCCCAGTCATGAGTACTGCAGCAATCATCGCCATCGCGATCGGAGTCGTCGTCGTCCTCGGCGCGATTTCGTTCTTCACCCTCGCTCGTCGCAGCGATGTCCGCGGTGCGGGCGCACTGTCCGGCGAGACGGTGCACCGCGACAAGGCCGCCCGCAAGAGCGCCGAGCCGGCCGCCACGCAGACCACCGCCTCGGATGTCGAAGCAGCAGGTGTCGCGGCGCGCAGCACCGAGATCGAGAAGCGCCCCGAACCCGAGATCGTCCAGTGGACCCCGCCGGACCCCGAGGCGATCGGTGTCTCCCGTCGCCAGTTCTTCAACCGTGCAGCGGTGTCGCTGATGAGCGTCAGCCTCGCCAGCTTCGCGGCGGCCTCATTCGTCGCGTTCCTCTGGCCGAGTGGTACCGGCGGCTTCGGCGGTTCGATCGCCGTCGGCAAGATCGGCAACATCAAAGACGGCATCAAGCAGGGTGGCGGCTTCTTCTACGCCGCCGAAGCTCGCTCGTGGATCACCGAGTACCCGGCCGAAGCGCTGCCGCTCGCCGAGACGATCTATCCCGAGACCCTGCTCGTGACCATGCGAGAAGGACTCGTCATCCTCAGCCAGAAGTGCCCGCACCTCGGCTGTCGCGTGCCCGAATGCGCGACCAGTCAGTGGTTCGAGTGCCAGTGCCACGGTTCGCAGTACAACCGTGCGGGTGAGAAGAAGGCCGGCCCGGCACCGCGTGGCATGGACCGTCATCCCGCGACCATCGCGACCAACGGCGACGTCACCATCGACACCGGCACCACCATCCCGGGGCCGGCGATCGGCACCAACACCACCGGCCAGGAGGCCGAGGGTCCACACTGCACCAGCGGGGGCGGGGAACACTGATGGCGCCATTGTTCGCCCTGACCACCACAACGATCGGTGTCATCGGGTTCCTGATCATCCTCGGCGGGTGGATCATCTACGGGGTGTTCAACGTCGTCGTCGGGCGTCGTGAGGTCGGCTCCGAGATCAAACTCGCCGCCAACCGCAAGCCGTACTACGACGACGAGACGCTGGAAGGCCCTCGCCTCGAACGCGTGCAGCTGCTCGGGGTTTTGATGCTCGGCATCATCGTGGTCGCCCTGCCGCTGTACTGGGTGTTCGAGCCCAGCCGCCAGGCCGGAGCGCAGGAAGGTTGGGACAACCGATTCGCGAGCTGGGGTTCGCAGCTGTTCGCGCCCACCGCCGAAGGCGGCTTCAACTGCGCTGGCTGCCACGGCGGCATGCAGGCCGTGGGCGGCGAGGCGCCGTTCACGGTCACCGACCCGATCACCCAGGAGGTGCAGGCCGTCAACTGGAAGGCGCCGGCCTTGAACACCGCGCTCTACAAGTTCGACGAGAGCGAGATCCGCTTCATCCTGAACTACGGCCGACCGTTCTCGCCGATGTCGCCGTGGGGTCTCGTCGGTGGTGGTCCGATGAACACCCAGCAGATCGACAACCTGATCGCGTACATCGAGAGCATCCAGATCGAACGTGAGAACTGCGGCGAGGGTGAGGGCGACATCCGCGTGTGCGACTCGGGGAATCTCCCCGTGGCACTGCAGGCCGACATCCAGACCGCTGCCGAGAAGGCGGTCACCGACGGCAATGCCGACACGATCGGTGAGGCACTGTTCAACCTCGACCTGGCCAGCGGTGCCTACAGCTGCGCCCGGTGCCACACACTCGGCTGGAGCTACGGACAACCCGGCGTGTCCGGCCAGGGTGCCTTCGGTTGGAACCTCACGGGCGGTTCGGTCAACTCGCACTTCGCCAACGACGACCAGCTGGTCGCGTTTCTGAAGAACGGTTCGGAGTACGGCAAGCTCTATGGTCTCAACGGCCAGGGAAGTGGCCGGATGCCCGGGTTCGGATCATTGCTCACCGACGAGCAGATCCGTGAGATCGTCGAATACGTACGGAGCTTGTGACCATGACCTTGTTGGCAATCGGCTGGGAGCCCGAGCTCCGAGGTCTCCTGACCGTCATCATCGGCGTCGTCATCCTGTGCGGCAGCATCTACGGGATCATGGCCACCAACATGGGGACGCGACTCGCGTTCTTGGTGTTGGTGGCCGGTCTGTCCGGCTGGCTGATGCTGATGGGCGGGGTGTGGATGGTGTACGGCATCGGCCTGCGCGGCCCCGACCCGACCTGGCAACCCGTCGCCGGTGCAGCGGTGTTGCAGGACGTCACTGCACTCGGTGCTGCAGGTGTCCTCGATCCGAATGCCGACGTGCCAGACGACGCCACCGCGACAGAGTCGGCCGAGATCGTGCGTGAATCGTTCCTCGATCAAGGATGGGTCGTGCTCGACAAGGCGTCGCCGGCGTTCGGTCAGGCGCAGGCCTCGGCAACCGAGTTGCTCGTCGAGGAAGGCGCGTTCGCGGCCGGACAGTTCGAGATCGTCGAGGTGTTCGACACCGGGGGCGAGCGCTACCCGAAGGTCAACGACACGCTCGACTTCTTCGCGTTCTTCCACACACCGCACTACGTGGTCGCCGAGGCCGCCGCCTTCGTGCCCGTTCGCACCGAACCCGGGCGGGCACCCGCCGCGTCCGTGATCGACGAATCCCGCCAGCGCGAGTACGTCTACATGGTTCGCGACCTCGGTGCCCGTCGGCAGCCGGCCTTCGTGCTGATGATCGGCGCAGGTCTGATCTTCTTCGCTCTGTGCTACCTGCTGCACCGACGTGACCGAGTGCTCAAGTCGAACCTCGAGCAACCGCTCCCACCCGTCAAGACCGACGCGCCCGCCGACGCCAACGCCGAGCAGGAGAAGGTCGGAGCAGGCGTCTGAGATGAGGCAGTCGTGAGGCAATAGTGGGGCAGTATCTCCCCATCGTCATCTTGTTGATCCTCGCCGTGGTGTTCGGCGTGCTCAGCTTCGCCGCCTCTCGGCTGCTCGCGCCACGACGGCCGTCGGTGGCCAAACAAGCGCCGTACGAGTGCGGGATCGTGCCGAGCCGCGAGCCGCCCGAACGCTTCCCGGTGAGCTTCTACATCGTCGCGATGCTGTTCATCATGTTCGACATCGAGATCATCTTCGTCTACCCCTACGCCGTGTCGCATGCGACGCTCGGCGTGTACGGGTTCTGGGCGATCTTCGCCTTCTCGGTCGTGTTCTTCGCCACCTTCGTGTACGAAGTCGCCAGAGGCGGGCTCGACTGGGGGCCGATCCATCGCTACCGCAGCCTGGCTGCCGATGCTGCGATGGTGTCACCCGAACGCACCCCGACCACCACGATCCGTCGTGTCGGCACCGAAGGACGCGTGCCGGCCAGCGACGGCGCGGCTGCGTAACGAGACGCAAAGGAGTTATCACCATGGGCATCGTCAACGATGTGCTCGACGACGGACTCGGCGGGCTGTCGCACAACGTCATCACCGGCAAACTCGAGGACCTGGTCAACTGGTCGCGGTCGCGTTCGTCGTGGCCCGCTTCGTTCGGTCTTGCCTGTTGCGCGATCGAGATGATGGCGACCGGAGGCGCGCACTACGACATCTCGCGCTTCGGCATGGAGGTGTTCCGTGCCTCGCCGCGTCAGGCCGACATCATGATCGTCGCCGGCCGCGTCAGCCAGAAGATGGCGCCGGTCCTGCGTCAGGTGTACGACCAGATGATGGAACCCAAGTGGGTCATCTCGATGGGCGTGTGTGCCTCGTCGGGCGGCATGTTCAACAACTACGCGATCGTGCAGGGCGTCGACCAGATCGTGCCGATCGACGTCTACGCGCCGGGCTGTCCGCCCACCCCCGAGACCTTGATCCACGCCATCGAGACATTGCACGGCCTGGTCGAGACGAACCAGATCCTGAAGCGTCGCGAGGAAACGGGTGCCGGCGCGAACGTGCACGTCGAGTTCATCGAACCCGGCGCATCGCCAACGCCTGTGCTGCTCGGAGCGAAGACGTGAGCACCGATGTGATCGGCGACCAGGACGTGCGTCACGTCGCACGTGACCAATATCTCGCAACCGTGAAGACATTGGCGGACGAGGGCTATGCCATGTGCGTCGACCTGACCGCCGTCGACTACCTCGACCGTCCCGATCGACAACTCCCCGACGGCGCCGAGGCGGCGCAACGGTTCGAGGTGGTCGTCAACCTGCTCGATCTCGGCAACCGGCGCCGCCTGCGCTTGCGCGTTCAGGTTCCTGACGACGACGCCACGTTGCCGACGTTGTTCGACGTGCACCCGGGCTCCGAGGCAATGGAGCGCGAGGTGTTCGACATGTTCGGCATCGAGTTCGCCGACCATCCCGACCTCACCCGCATCCTGATGCCCGAGGACTGGGTCGGCCATCCACTCCGCAAGGACTACGAGATCGGGCGTATCCCGGTGCAGTTCAAGGGGGCGAACACCTGATGTCCGAAGCGACGATCCCCGACACCGACACGCCGGACCCGGGAACCGATTTCTACCAGCGCTCGGTTGCCGGCACCGACGAGGGTGAGCAGCAGTTGCGCCCGCGCAGCGAACTCACCGCGAAGGAGTTGTTACGCGAGGTCGGCTCGGTGCTGCGGATGTCCGAGGCCGATGCCGCCAAGCTCGGCGACCTTCCCGACGATCCCGACGAGGATCAGACGATGATCATCAACATGGGGCCCCAACACCCGTCGACGCACGGCGTGCTGCGGCTGATGTTGGAACTCCAGGGTGAGACGGTGCTGCGTTGCAAGCCGATCGTCGGGTACCTGCACACCGGCATGGAGAAGACCGGCGAGCACCTCACCTACGCGCAGGGCGGTACCAACGTCACGCGCATGGACTACCTCAGCCCGATTGCCAACGAACTGGCCTTCGCGATGGCGACCGAGAAACTACTCGGCATCGACGGCGACATCCCCGAACGAGCGGTGTGGATCCGCATGCTGATGGCCGAGATGAGCCGGATGGCAAGTCACTTGCTGTTCATGGCCACCAACGGCATGGACCTCGGCGCGGTGTCGATGATGATCTATGGCTGGCGCGAGCGCGAGGAGGTGTTGCGGTTCTTCCAGGACGTCACCGGCCTTCGGATGAACCACAACTACATCCGCCCGGGTGGCGTTGCGGCCGACCTGCCCGCCGGCTGGCGCGATGGTGTGCTGTCGATCCTCGACATGCTGCCCGATCGCCTCGACGAGTACGACACGCTGATGACCGGCCAGCCGATCTGGCGCGAGCGGCTCCAGGGCGTTGGGGTGATCACACCGCAAGAGGCGGTGGCCCTCGGCGCCACCGGCCCGATCCTGCGTTCGACCGGCGTCGAGTGGGACCTGCGGCGCGACCAGCCATACATGCACTACGACGAGATGGACTTCGACGTCATCGTCGGCTCGTACGGTGACTCGTTCGATCGCTATGCGATCCGACTCGCCGAGATCCGCGAGTCGATGAAGATCGTGCGCCAGATCCTCGACCGGATGCCGAGCGGCGACTACCGCATCCAGGACAAGAAGGTCACGCCGCCACCGCGGGCGCGCATCGACGAGTCGATGGAAGCGCTGATCCACCACTTCAAGATCTTCACCGAAGGGTTCAAGGTGCCCGAGGGCGAGGCCTACGTCGGCCTCGAGGGCCCGCGTGGCGAGATCGGCTGCTACATCGTCAGCGACGGCTCGGCGACGCCGTATCGCATGCACATGCGCGAGCCGAGCTTCGTCAACATCCAGTGCCTACCGCACATGATGCGCGGCGGATTGGTTGCCGATGCGGTCGCTGTGATCAGTAGCGTCGACCCTGTGCTCGGAGGCGTGGATCGGTGAGTCGACTGAATGATCACAACGTGGTGGTGGCCAAGGAGATCATTGCCCGCTACCCGAAGAAGAAGTCGGCGCTGATCCCACTGGTACATCTCAGCCAGCAGCAGAACGGCTACGTCACCGAAGAGGCGATGCGCCACGTCGCCGAACTCGTCGGCGTCACCCCCGCTGAGGTGTACGGCACGGCGTCGTTCTACGAGATGTTCCGATTCGAGCCGACCGGCAAATACCTGATCAACATGTGCGCCACGATGTCGTGCGCACTGATGGGTGGCGACGACCTGATGCACCACGCCGAACAGACGCTCGGCATCAAGGCCGGCTCCACCACCAGCGACGGTCTCATCACGTTGCAGCACGCCGAGTGCCAGGCGGCGTGCACCGAAGCTCCCACGCTGCAGGTGAACTACCGCCACCGCTACCGCGTCACCCCCGAAGCGTTCGACGAACTCGTCGCCGACCTCCGCTCGGGCAAGCTCGACGCCGCGGTGCCACCGCACGGAACGCTCGGGCGCAATCGCCAGCAGATCCCGCCAGATCGAGCCGTCGGTGCCCGGCACCCCGACGACGTCACCGAGGGCCCCGCCTGGATCGAAGTGGGCCCCGCATGAGCACGTTCTCCGGCGAGTCGACCGACCGTGTGGTCAGCCCGTACCCGTGGGCGCCCGGCTACTACCCGAGCGACCGCCCGACGATCGTGACATCGCGCTTCCAGTACGAAGACGGTCACACGATCGAGCGCTACCTCGCCACCGGCGGCTACGACGGCCTGCGCGCCGCGCTCGCGAAGTCGCCTGCCGAGGTCGCCGAAGAGGTCAAGAACTCGACGCTGCTCGGCCGCGGCGGTGCCGGCTTCCCGGCGGGCACCAAATGGGGGTTCACACCCCAGGGTGTCTGGCCGCGTTACCTCGTCGTCAACGGTGACGAGTCCGAGCCCGGTACCTACAAGGACCGCCTCCTGATGGAGTGCGATCCGCACCAGTTGATCGAGGGATGCCTGATCGCGAGCTACGCCGCCGGGCTGTCGCAGTGCTTCCTCTACATCCGCGGCGAGATGCCACTTGCCCACGAGCGCGTCGCGCAGGCGTTGAACGACGCGTACGCCGCCGGCTACATCGGTACGAACATCCTCGGCACCGCCTTCAGCGTCGACATCGTGCTGCACTACGGGGCAGGCGCCTACGTGGTCGGCGAGGAGACCGCACTGATCGAGTCGCTCGAAGGCGAGCGCGGCATGCCCCGCCTCAAGCCGCCGTACTTTCCCGCCGCGGTGGGCCTGTACGGCCAGCCGACGATCGTCAACAACGTCGAGACGCTGTCGAACCTGCCCTTCATCGCCACGGAAGGCTCGGCCACCTACACCAAGATCGGAACGCCGACGTCACCGGGCACCCGGATGATCGCCGTCTCCGGGCACGTGAAACGACCGGGCGTCTACGAGATCGTCAACGGCTCGACGACGTTCCGCGACCTGATCTACGGCGACGAGTTCGCCCAGGGAATCCGTGATGGCAACGACCTGAAGGCGTTCGTGCCCGGCGGTGGGTCGGCGCCCTGGTTCCTGGCCGACCAGCTCGACATTCCGTTCGAGGGCCCGCAGGCCGGCGCGGCTGGCTCGATGCTCGGCTCCGGTGCGGTGATGGTGATGGACTCCACCACCGACATCCCCGCTGCCGCACTCACCCTGGTGCGCTTCTACGCGCACGAGTCGTGCGGCAAGTGCGTGCCGTGCCGCGAGGGCGGCACCTGGCTCTACCGCCTCGTGCAGCGCATCGTCGACGGCCACGGCACCGACGCCGATCTCGACACGATCCTGCAGGTCGGCGAATCGATCTGCCCCGGCGACATGCCCCACGCGTCGAGCGAACGACTCGGTCTCGACGCCGTGCCGTTCCCGTACAAGATGACCACCATCTGTTTCGTCGGCCCGTCGGCATATGTGCCGATCCACTCGGCGCTCACGTTGTTCCGCGAGGAGTTCGAGGTGCTGGTCACCACGCGGGCCGAGCGTCGTCACATCCCCGTCGCGGCAGGAGTGGGCGAATGAGCGACGACACGACTGCCGACGCGCCCACACCCGATGTGGCGGTGATCACCGACGACGTGATCGACGACGTCTCCGACGCGCACGACGACCTCGCCGACGGACTCGCGGCTGACATCGAGTCCGAGCCCGAGCCCGAGCCCGAACCCGAACCTGATCCGAACGCGGTGACGCTGAACGTCAACGGACGCGACGTCCCCGCGCGCAAGGGCGACATGGTGATCGCTGCCGCGCTCGACGCCGACGAGTATGTGCCGCACTTCTGCTATCACCCGCGCATGTCGCCGGTCGGCATGTGCCGTCAGTGCATGGTCGAGGTCGAAGGACCACGTGGGCCGATGATGGTGGTGTCGTGCATGACACCGGTCGCCGACGGACAGGTGGTGCGTACCGACACCCCTCAGGTCAAGCGAGCTCAGGAGGGCATGCTCGAACTGTTGCTCGCCAACCATCCGCTCGACTGTCCCGTGTGCGACAAGGGCGGCGAGTGCCCTCTGCAGGACCAGGCGTTCAGCCACGGCCCCGGCGAGTCGCGCTACGTCGAGGAGAAGCGGCACTACGAGAAGCCGATCCCGATCAGCGATCTGGTCTACCTCGACCGCGAACGTTGCATCCTCTGCGACCGCTGCACCCGGTTCGCCGACGAGGTCGCCGGCGACAAACTGATCCACTTCATCAGCCGGGGCAACGACACCCAGGTGATGACGTTCCCCGACGAGCCGTTCGTGTCGTACTTCTCGGGCAACACCGTGCAGATCTGCCCCGTCGGCGCGCTCACCGCCAAGCCGTACCGCTTCAAGGCGCGCCCGTGGGACCTCACCCAACGCGAGTCGACCTGCACGACGTGTGCGGTCGGGTGCCGCACCGTCATCCAGTCGAGCCGCGACGAGTTGCTCCGGTACCAGGGGGTCGACTCCGACCCGGTCAACTGGGGCTGGTTGTGTGACCGTGGCCGATTCAACTTCGAAGCGGTCAACTCCGATCACCGGCTCGGCACACCGATGGTCAACACCGACACCGGACTCGTGCCCGCGAGCTGGAACGCGGCATTGCGCTCGGCTGCCTCGCTCGTGAGCGAGGCACTCGCCGCTGGCGGACCCGACAGCATCGGCCTGCTCGGTGGCGCTCGTGGGTCGAACGAGGATGCGTTCGCGTGGGCGCAACTCGCCGATTCGATCGGGATCTCGTATCGAGATGCGCAGCTCGGCGATGGCCTGCCGGCCGACATCCTCGGCCTCGCCCGGGCGACGATCGACGATGCAGCGAATGCAGCAACCGTGATCCTGCTCGGACCCGACCTCAAAGAAGAGCTTCCGGTGCTGTACCTGCGCTTGCGCGACGCGGCCGAGAAGAAGCGGACCCGCATCATCGAGTTCTCGACGTTCGAGACCGGCATGACGCCGTACGCCTGGAAGGCGCTGCGCTACGAACCCGGCGCCCAGCAGGACGCGGTCGCCAAGGCACTCGCCGACGCCGACATCGCCGATCAGATCGCATCGGGCAACGTCGTCGTGGTCGTTGGTCGTGCGAATCTCGCCGAGTCGGCCGAGGCGACCGTCGCCGCGCTGGCGACAATTCTCGGTGGCTGCCCCGACGCGACGGTGCTGCCTGCGCTACGGCGGGGCAACGTCGTCGGCGCGTTGTCGGTCGGGCTGGCACCTGCCGATGTCGACCACGACGGGCTCGCGACCCTGCGAGCGGCCGCCGAAGGTCGCCTGGAACTCCTCGTGCTGCTCGGCGCCGATCCGCTCAACGACTGCCCCGACGCCGACCTCGCCCGTCGCGCCATCGCCGGCGCACGACGGGTTCTCGCGATCGACACGTTCCCGTCCGAGTCGACACAACACGCCGACATCGTGCTCGCTGCTTCGGCCTACGGCGAGAAGGCCGGCACCACCACCAACATCGAGGGCCGAGTCACCACGCTCGCCCAACAGGTCACCGCCACCGGAACCAGCCGACCCGACTGGATGATCGCCGTCGAGCTCGGTCTGATGATCGGCGATCGCTCCTTCGGTGCCGACCATCCGCTGCGTGGCGTGTCGACCGTCGACGACGTCACCGCCCTGATCGCAGCGACCGTGCCGGCCTTTGGTGCGGCAACGCTCGTCAACCTGCGTGACGAGCCCAATGGCATGCTGAGCACACCGCAACGCACCCCGCTTCCCGAGGTGTCTTTCACTGCGCCGGGTCGGAACAGCTATGACTATCGGTTGGTGGTGAGTCGCAAGCTGTACGACCGAGCGGTCGGAACCCAGATGTCGCGTTCACTCGTGAACCTGGCGCCCGCCTCAGCCGTGCACGTGCACCCGCTCGACCTCGACAACCTGGGTGTGGCCGAGGGCGACGACGTCAAGATCGTCAGCGCCAAGGCCGCCAGCGTGCTGCCGATCACCGCCAACCAGCGCGTGCCGCGTGGCGTCGTGTGGTCGCCGTTCAACCAGGGTGGTGGCACGATCGAGGACATCATCGACGCCGCCGCGCTCACCACCGACGTCAGGATCGAGCGCGTCTGATGCTGGCGATCGACCCGGTCCTCGAAGGCGGCCTGTTGTGGACGCCGCTGCTCATCGTCATCGCCAAGGTGGTGATCATCTTCGTCCTCGGCCTCGTGTCGACGATGCTGATGATCTGGTACGAACGCAAGGTCGTGTCGGGGATGCACAACCGCATCGGCCCGAACAAGGCCGGCCCGTGGGGAATCCTGCAGAGCCTCGCCGACGGCATCAAGGCGTTCTTCAAGGAGGACCTGCTGCCGACGCGCGCCGACCGCATCGTGTTCCGGCTCGCCCCGTTCCTGGCGTTCGTGCCCGGGTTCCTGATCTGGTCCGTGATCCCGCTCGGCGGCGACTTCTCCGACGGCCAGAACGGCACGGTCGAGATCTTCGGCGAGACCACCCTGGTGCAGCTCGCCGACCCGCAGATCGGCATCCTGCTGGTGTTGGCGCTGTCGTCGATCGCCGTGTATGGCATCATGCTCGCCGGCTGGTCGAGCGGCTCGAAGTACCCGCTGCTCGGCGCCGTGCGGGCGTCGGCGCAGATGATCTCCTACGAGGCCGCGCTCGGCCTCAGCCTCGCGGCCGTGCTGCTGTCGTCGGGGACGCTGTCGACGAACGGCATCGTGCAGGGCCAGAACAGCTTCGTGGACTGGAACGTGATCTCCACCGGCATCGTCCCGTTCGTGATCTTCCTGATCGCCACGACGGCCGAGCTGAACCGGCCGCCATTCGACCTCGTCGAAGCCGAGCAGGAACTCGTCGGTGGCTTCAACACCGAGTACTCCGGAATTCGCTTCGCCCTGTTCTTCCTCGCCGAGTTCATGGGTGTGGTCACGATGAGCGCGGTGATGGTCACGCTGTTCTTCGGCGGGCCGCAGTCGTTGTTCGACGTCCCGCTGATCCCCGGAGCCATCGAGGGCACACTGTGGTTCTTCGTCAAGCTGATGGGCTTCTTGTATCTGTACGTGTGGCTGCGTGCCACACTGCCACGGCTCCGCTACGACCAGTTGATGGACTTGGGCTGGAAGATCCTGATCCCGATCGCCCTCGGCTGGTTCCTGTTGCTCGCCGCGCTGCGCGAGTTCTCTCCCGACGGCGAGTTCGGCGACAGCCTGCGCGTCGTGCTGATCTCGTTCGCCGTCGCAGTCGTGGCCGTGGCGGTGTTCAGTGCCGCACTGCGGGTGAGCGCCCGCAATCGCAGTGCTGCGTTCGACGCCGAGAACCCGAGCGATCACTCACCGAGCTCACAGAAGGGAGCGACCGTCTGATGGGCTACCTCGAAGGCTTCGGCGTCACGATCCGCCAGCACCGCCTCTTCGGCGGCAAGCGCGTCACCACCGAGTACTCCGGTGGCCGCCGCGCGAAGAGGAAGAACGACGACGCGCGCGACGTCGAACACGACGAGAAGCTGCCGCGGCCCGAACGGCTCCATGGCCGCCACGTGCTGAACCGCTACGAGGACGGCATGGAGAAGTGCATCGGCTGCGAGCTGTGCGCCGGCGTGTGCCCGGCCGACTGCATCTATGTGCGTGGTGCCGACAACCATCCCGAGAGCCCCACGTCACCGGGCGAGCGCTTCGGCTGGATCTACGAGATCAACTACCTGCGCTGCATCCACTGCGACATGTGCGTCGAGGCGTGCCCGACCGAGGCCATCACCGAGTCGAAGCTGTTCGAGTTCTCGTTCACCAGCCGTCAGGATGCGATCTACACGAAGGCCGAACTCGTCGTCGACGACCAGGGCATGCCGAAGAAGCTGCCGTGGGAAGACTGGCGCGAGGGCGACGACCTGCTGACCAGTGGCTGGATGCGCGCCACGTCGCCGTCCGGAGATGCCACGTTCGAGGGCCAGGTCGGCTGGAGCGGCGAACTCGGCTACGGCGTGCGTGAACCCGAGCCGACCCAGGACGTACGCGACGCGTCCAAGACCGTTCGGGTGGTCGAACGGTGAGCGACGCCACGTTCCTCGAATACGTCGTGTTCTTCTCGGCGGCGGTCATGATCCTCGGTGGTGCGATCGGCGTCATCTCGTTGAGGAGCCCGGTGCACGCCGCGCTCGGTTTGGTGCTGACGCTGTTCGGCGTGGCCGTGCAGTTCGTCGCGATGGAAGCGCACTTCCTCGCCGCGGTGCAGGTGATCGTGTATGCCGGGGCGATCGTCGTGTTGTTCTTGTTCGTGATCATGCTGCTCGGCGTCGACGAGTCGATCGACCTCTCGATCGAGCCGATCCCCATTCAACGACCGCTCGCTGCGGTGATGGCCGTCGGCCTGCTCGGCCTGCTCGGCGCCGCGATCGTGCGGGCCGAGGATGCGCTCGTGATCAACCCGGGCAGCGGTATCGACACCGCGCAGGCGACCGGCGACAGCGACGCCAACATCCGCCAGCTCGCCGCCAACCTCTACGGCGACCACGTCTTTGCATTCCAGCTCACCTCGGTGCTGCTGATCGTCGCCGTCGCCGGCACCGTGCTGATGACGCGCAAGTGGCCACGCAACATCCCCACGACCGAGAGCAGCGACGCATGATCGCCGCCATCGGAGCGTCGTCGTATCTGCTGCTCGCCGCGGCGCTGTTCGCCATCGGCGCATTCGGGCTGCTCGTGCGCCGCAACCCACTGATCATGTTCATGTGCATCGAGCTGATGCTGAACGCCGCCAACCTCACCTTCGTGGCGCTCGCCACCCAGCTCGGCGACATCAACGGCCAGACCGCCGTGTTCTTCGTGATGGTGGTCGCTGCCGCCGAGGTCGTCGTGGGCCTCGGCATCCTCGTTTCGATCCTGCGCCGCCGCCCCGGCGCCACCGCCGACGACCTCGCGGAACTGAAGGGCTGACGCCATGGCTGACCTCGTGTGGTTGATCCCTGCCTTCCCGTTGGCCGGATTCTTCCTGATTCTGTTGTTCGGCCGCCGCCTCGGCGACCCGAAGTCGGGATACCTCGCGACCGCGATGGTGTTCGCATCGTTCGCGGTTGCCGCTGGCGTCTACTTCGATCTGCTCAGCCAACCGGAGGACGAGCGCCAGACAGTCGTGACGCTGTTCTCGTGGGTGCCGGTCGGCACGCTCCAGGTCGACCTCGCCTTCCTCGTCGACCCGTTGTCGATCGCGATGTGCCTGTTCGTCACGTTCATCGCTGGCTGGATCCACATGTTCGCCGTCGGCTACATGCACGGCGACGCCAAGTTCTCCAAGTTCTTCCTCTACCTGAACCTGTTCGTCTTCTCGATGACGATCCTGGTGCTTGGCGAGAACCTGCTGGTGACGTTCCTCGGCTGGGAGGGTGTCGGTACCTGTTCGTATCTGTTGATCGCCTTCTGGCACACCCGTGAATCGGCGGCCACCGCCGGCAAGAAGGCCTTCATCACCAACCGCGTTGGTGACTGGGGCGTCATGCTGGCGATGTTCTTGTCGTTCTCTGCGGTCGGCTCGTTGTCGTACACCGTGCTCAACGAGAGCGCAGAAACCGGCGAACTCGCCGCATCGACCGCCTCGGCGATCGCGCTGCTTCTGCTGATTGGTGCGGCCGGCAAGAGCGCGCAGCTACCGCTGTACATCTGGCTGCCCGACGCAATGGAGGGCCCGACTCCCGTGTCGGCGCTGATTCACGCGGCCACGATGGTGACCGGCGGTGTGTTCCTGCTGACGCGCATCAACCCGGTGATCGCCGCGTCGTACGACTGGGTGCCGACCACCATCGCCTGGGTCGGCGCGATCACGGCGCTGTTCGCCGCGACGATCGCGCTGGCACAGAACGACATCAAGAAGGTGCTCGCGTACTCGACGGTGTCGCAGATCGGCTACATGATGCTCGCGGTCGGCACCGGTGGGTACGTCGCGGCGATCTTCCACATGGTGACTCACGCCGGCTTCAAGGCGCTGCTGTTCCTCGGTGCCGGTTCGGTGATCCACGGAATGCACGAAGAGCAGGACATGCGCTTCATGGGTGCTTTGCGCAAGTTCATGCCGATCACCGCGGCCACGTTCATCGTCGGATGGTTGGCGATCGCCGGCGTGCCACCGTTCTCGGGTTTCTGGTCGAAGGACGAGATCCTGCTGTTCTCGCTCGCCGAGAGCCCAGCGCTGTATGCGATTGGCATCCTCACGGCGATCCTCACGGCGTTCTACATGACCCGACAGGTCATCATGGTGTTCTTCGGCAAGGCGCGTTGGACGAGTCTCGCCAACGCCGAAGAGGCCCCCGAGGTCGCCGAGGGTGAACCCCCGGTCGAGACCCACAATGCGCATGGGGAGTTCAAGCCGCACGAGTCGCCGCCGATCATGTGGATCCCGCTCGTCGCGCTCGCGGGCGTCGCGGCGCTCGGCGGCCTGATCAACGTGCCCAAGCTGTTCGGTATCCCCGGTGGTGTCTCCTCCAAGCTCGAGGAGTGGTTGCACCCGGTGATCGAGTTCGGCGAGGCCGACATCACCGGGACCTGGGCCTACGACCACAAGTACATCCTCGTCGCGGTCGCCGTCGCCGCCGCGCTGATCGGTATCGCGTTCGCCTGGCTGGTGTACGAGCGCAAGCGGATCAAGCCATGGGAGCCATCACTGTTCGCGAAGGCGTGGTACTACGACGCTGCGGTGTCGTGGTTCATGGGCAAGCCGGGCCGTGAAGGATTCCAGGCGGTGACCGACTTCGACGCCAAGATCGTCGACGGCGCCGTGAACGGTGTCGGTGTGGCCGTCAAGGAGACCGCCACCGAGATGCGCAAGGGCCAGACCGGCTACGTGCGTCAATACGCGGGGATCATCGGTATCGGCGTCGTGCTGTTGCTGACGTGGTTCGTGGTGATTCGAGGGATCCTGTGATGTTGGCCACCGAAACGGGAACGGTCGCGTTCCCGATCCTCACCGCACTGATCCTGGTGCCGGCAGTCGGTGCGCTGCTCGTGGCGATCACGCCGAAGGCGCGACCCGAACTGGCCAAAGTGGTCGCGCTCATGGCGAGCGTCGGCACCCTGGCGATGACGATCTGGTTGATGGCGTCGTTCGAGACCGGCGAGGCCGGCTTCCAGTTCGTGACGAAGCACATGTGGATCGAATCATGGGGCATCTCGTGGCACCTCGGCGTCGACGGCATCTCGCTGTTCCTTCTCGTGCTGACCGGTCTGCTGTTCCCGCTCGCGATCGTCGGCATCGACCCGCACCACGACGAGAAGCCGTACCTCGCCTGGCTGCTGCTGTTGCAGGCCGGGGTGATGGGCAGCTTCGTCAGCCTCGACCTGTTCGTCTTCTTCGTCTTCTTCGAGATCGTCCTCGTGCCGATGTACTTCCTCATCGCCGGATGGGGCTACGAGAACCGGGTCTACGCGGCGACGAAGTTCTTCCTGTTCACCATGCTCGGCTCGGCGTTCATGCTGGTCGGGCTCATCGCAACGGTGGCCATTGCCAGCAAGGACCTCGGCTACACCACGTTCGACCTCGTCGAGATCGCCGAAGGAGCGAGCTTCGCGGCGTCGACCGGACGATGGCTGTTCTTCGCGTTCGCGATCGCGTTCGCGGTGAAGGTGCCGATCTTCCCACTGCACACGTGGCTGCCCGACGCCCACACCCAGGCCCCAACGGCCGGGTCGGTCGTGCTCGCCGGTGTGATGCTCAAGCTCGGCACGTACGGCATGCTGCGTTTCGGTCTGTACCTGTTCCCCGAGGCGTCGTACTGGAGCCGCCCCTTCTGGCTGACGCTCGCCGTCATCGGGATCGTCTACGGCGCGATCGCCGCCACGATGCAGACCGACCTCAAGCGACTCGTGGCCTACTCGTCGGTTGCGCACATGGGATTCATCGTGCTCGGCACGTTCGCGTTCACGACGCAGTCGCTGTCGGGTGGCGTGATCCAGATGATCAACCACGGCGTGTCGACCGGGGCCCTGTTCCTCCTCGTCGGCATGATCTACGAGCGTCGCCACACCCGCTCGATCGCCGAGCTCAACGGCCTCCAGAAGGTCGCACCGATCTTCGCCGCCGGGTTCATGGTCGTCATGCTGTCGTCGATCGGCGTGCCCGGCCTGAACGGGTTCGTCGGCGAGTTCCTGATCCTCACCGGGTCGTTCCTCACCGCTCGCTGGTGGACCGTGGTCGCTGCCTTCGGTGTGATCCTCGCCGCGCTCTACCTACTGTGGGCCTACCAGCGGGTGTTCCACGGCGAGCCCGACGAGGAGAACCAGAAGTTCCCCGAACTCAAGGTGAAAGAAGGCCTCGTCCTGCTGCCGTTCCTCGGGCTGATCGTGTTCATGGGTGTGTACCCGAAGCCGGTCCTCGATCGCATCGAGCCCAGCATCAATGCCCTGATCGTCCGGGTCGAGGCGAACACCGACTACGTCGAGCCCGCACCGACCATCCAGATCGGTGAACACGAGTCCGGTGACGAGCCCGCCGACGAGGAACCTGCGCACGGCGACGAACCCTCCGACGAACCGACCGAGGAGGGAGACGAGTGATGCTTGCGCAACTCGACACCTTCGTCGGCCCCGAGGTCAATTGGTTTGCACTGTCGCCGATGCTCACGTTGCTCGGCGGCGCGCTGCTGCTCATGCTGGCGGGAGCGTTGACGCCGACGTGGCCCAAGGGTCTGTACGCCCTCGCCACAGCGACGATCGCCGGTGCGGCGGGTGTGCTGGCGATGGTCCAGTGGGACGACATCACCGATAACGGCCCCAGGACGCTCGTCGGGGGAGCGATCGCGTACGACACGCTGTCGATGTTCCTCACGATCACGATCTGCATCGGCGTGATCCTCGTCGCGATGCTCAGCGACGACTATCTGCGCGGCACACCCAACGACGGCCCCGAGATCTACGCGCTCTACCTGGTGGCAGCAATCGGCGGCGTCGTGATGGCCTCGGCCAACGACTTCATCGTGCTGTTCCTCGGTCTCGAGACGCTGTCGCTCGCGCTGTACGTGTTGGCGGCCAGCAACCGCCGCAGCAGCGAGAGCGCCGAATCGGGCATCAAGTACTTCGTGCTCGGCGGATTCTCGTCGGCGTTCTTCTTGTACGGCATCGCGCTCGTCTACGGCGCGACCGGCACGACGAACATTTCCGAGATGGTCGCCGCGCTGCAGAACGGCGTCGACCCGTTCGGCAACGAGTCGCTGGCGCTGGCCGGTATCGCGCTCTTGATCGTCGGGCTCGGGTTCAAGGTCGCCGCCGTGCCGTTCCACGTGTGGGCTCCCGACGTCTACCAGGGCGCTCCAACCCCGGTCACGGCCTTCATGGCGTCGGTCGGCAAGGCAGCGGCGTTCGCGGCGATGCTGCGGGTGCTCGTGATCGCGTTGCCGTTCTACCGCGACGACTGGCGTCCGATCATCTGGACCCTCGCTCTCATCACGCTGCTGGTCGGTTCGTCCCTCGCGGTCGTGCAGACCAACGTCAAGCGGATGCTCGCCTACTCCTCGATCAGCCACGCCGGGTTCATCCTCGTGGGCGTCGAGGCCGCCGCGCACGGCGCAGGCGAAGCCGAGCCCGGGCCCGGCATGCCGTCGGTGGTGCTGTATCTGATCCTGTACGCGGTGCTGGTGATCGGCTCGTTCGCCGTCGTGACGGTGGTGTCGCGTAGCTCGGGTGGCGATACCAGCCTCGACTCGTTCAAGGGGCTCGCCCGGCGACGGCCGGCGTTGGCGCTGGCGTTCACGGTGTTATTGCTCGCGCAGGCCGGTGTGCCCCTCACCAGTGGTTTCATCGCCAAGTTCGGCGTGATCCAGGCAGCCGTCGAGGTCGAGAGCTACGCGATCGCGATCATCGCGATGGTCGCGGCGGTGGTTGCCGCGTTCCTGTACTTGCGGATCATGGTCACGATGTGGGCGTCCGAGCCGGCCACCGATGCCGATGGGGTCGCCGAGCGGGTCGCCGTCCCATTCTCGATCGGCGTGGCGATCGTCGCGGCGGTTGCGTTCACGCTGGTTGTCGGCATCGTTCCCGGCTGGCTCATCGACGCCGCCGACACCGTCACCGCCTACGCCCGCTGACCGCCACCCGCGCCCACCCAGGCCGCGATGAGCGAAACCGCTGTATGTGGTCGGTTGGCTCATCGGTGGGGTCTGGCTTGCGGTTCGAGGGCCATTGGCGGCAGGCTGAGCGTCCGTGAAGTGGCCGACGTGGAGTCAGGCGGCGGTGGCCGCGATGATCGCCGGTCTCGTCGCGTTGGCGCTGCGGCGGGCGCGTCCCACGCGCCTCGGCGACGTCGTGGGCCCGGCGGCGCTCGAGTTCGCGTTCGTCGCATCGCTCTACTCGATCTGGCGGATGGCCAAGAATCTGCCGCTCACCCAGGCAGAGGGTGCCGTCGATCGGGCCCATGACATCGTGGCCGTGCAGGAGTTCTTCCGACTGCCGAGCGAGCTGTCGTTGCAACACTTCGTGCTCGACCACGACTGGCTGGGCTGGTTTTCGGCCTATTACTACGCCGGTGCGCACGTGCCCGGCATCATCATCTTCCTGGTGTGGATGTACGCCCGACACCGCGATGTCTACCCCCACTGGCGCAACGCCCTCGCCATCCTCACGGCGCTCTGCCTGTTCATCCGCTTCGTCAAGGTCGCGCCGCCTCGATACCTGACCGACCTCGGCTACGTCGATGTCTCGGCGGTGTACGGGATCGACGTCTACGGCGAGGCTGGCACCGGAGTGTCGTCACAGTTCGCGGCGATGCCGTCGTTGCACGTCGCCTGGGCGGCAGTCGTCGCGTTCGGAGCACTGGCCGCGAGTACGAGCCGCTGGCGATGGATCGGGATGGTGCATCTCGTGATGACGCTGCTGGTGATCGCCGCAACGGGACATCACTGGTGGCTCGACGGAATCGTGGCGCTCGCGCTGCTGTGGGTGTCGCTGCAACTCGACACGGCTGGCCGCAGAGCTGTCGCCGTCGCTCGGGCGCGCTCTGGCGAGGCGCGTGTACCCACCCCGGATCCGGTTGGCGATCTGCAGCCGGTGTTGGCCGAAGGAGAAACGATGTGAATGCCCATCCAGACGTGATCGCCGATCTCGAACGCCTCGGGTTGGTCTTCGAGGTGATGGATTGCGATCCGGAGCTCGCCGACACCGCCCAGTTCTGCGAGGCCTACGGCGTTCCGATGGAGGAGTCGGCCAACGCGATTCTCGTCGCCTCCAAGAAGCCGGAGGGCCACCACGCCGTGTGCGTCGCGCTCGCTCACACCCGACTCGACGTAAACGGAACGGTGCGACGCAAGCTCGGCGTCCGCAAGCTGAGCTTCGCCCCGGCGGAGGTCACGCGTGTACTCACCGGGCAGGAGATCGGCGGCGTGACGATCTTCGGGTTGCCCGACGGTCTGGTGGTGTGGCTCGACTCGCGGGTGCTCGACTGTGAACGGATCATCGTCGGCGCGGGCTCCCGCTCGGCGAAGATCCGCCTCGACCCGGCGCAGCTCGTCGGACTCGACGGCTACGAGTTCGTCGACGATCTCGCGAACCTCGTGGCCGAGTCCTGAGCGGTGGCGATGGAGCACCACGGGTCGGTCGCGTTTGCCGTGGACGCTCACACCGTCGATTTCACACCTGGCGACCGGGTCCTGGCGGAGGCCGTCCGCCGTCGCGGTGCCGATGTGCGACCGGTGGCGTGGGGGACGCCGTCCGACCCGAGTGAGCTGGTGGTGATCCGGTCGACCTGGGACTACGTCGAGCGTCCTGACGAGTTCCGGGACTGGCTCGACGGACTCGATGCCGCTGGGAACACCGTCGTCAACGCGACGGCGCTGCTGCGGTGGAACATGCACAAGGGCTACTTGTCCGAACTCGCTGCTCGGGGGGTTCCGGTCGTGCCGACCGAGCTGCTCCCGGCCGGATCGGACAGCTCGCTCCGCGACGTGATGGCGGCGAACGGTTGGGAGCAGGTCGTGGTGAAGCCGGCCATCGGTGCATCTGCCCGTCAGACGTTCCGAGTCGATGGGGCTGACATGGAAGCGGCGGTGGCGCGGGCCCGCCGACTCGTCGAGGTCGAAGACGTGCTGGTGCAACCGTTCCTCGCTTCGATCGAGGCCGAGGGTGAGGTGTCGGTGGTGGCGATCGATGGCAATGTCACGCACTCCGTCGCGAAGCGCCCGGCGATCGGCGAGTGGCGTGTGCAGAGCGAGTTCGGCGGATCGGTCACGCGGATACCGCTGACGGCGCAGCACGAACGAGCGGCTGAGGCAGCGCTCGCATCGCTCGGGCAAGTGCCGGCCTACGCCCGGGTCGATCTCGTCCCGATCGACGGTGTGTTGCATCTGATGGAGCTCGAGTTGATCGAGCCCGAGTTGTTCTTCGAGTCGGCGCCGGAAGCCGCCGACCGGCTCGCTGAACTCCTCGTCGGCTGACAACCCACCGCTCTCAGATGCAAATTTCGCGGCCGGACGAGCCGCCGCGGGCGCATACGTATCCAGTGAGGATCGCATTCGAACGCCAGCCGATCGGACCGGTGTCGTCGAAAGCCTCGTTCAGCCACACGTAGATCACGGCCCCGGCAACCGAGTCGTCACCACCGACGTCGACCTGCGCCACGATCAGGGGCAGTCCTCCCGGTTGTACCGCAACGAGGCGCTCGTTCAACGGGAACTCGGGGTCGGTGCCCAGGCTCCCGATCGTCGTGAGCAGCTCCTCGGCGAAGGCGTCGACGGTCGGCTGGGTGGGGATCGCGATGATCGGCTCCCACCAGGACGGCTGGAACCCGGGCACAGTCGATTCGGGCCACGTCGACCAGACATCGATCGGCGCGATCGGGAACGACAGCGTCGTCTCGATGCCCGTACCGCTGTCGGTGATCGCCCAGACATCGTTCTCGCGTAGCGCCGTCCAGATCGACCCGTCGGGTGGGCCGTCCTGGGTGAGCACCGACCCGGTAGTGAGCGCGGCTTTGTCGTCGATGCAGCCGATGCCGGTGACGACACTGGAAGGGGGGAGCAGTCGGATCAGGTCGATCGTGGAGTTGATCGAGCAGCCGCTACTCGGCGCCATCTCGGCGACCGCCAGCGCGCTGGTGATCAGTCCACTGCCGTCGATGGTGACCTCCCAAATGCTGGTGTCTGCGGGGCTGATCTCGTCGACCGTCGCGAGGGCGCGCTGGTCTTCAGTGTCATCGACCATGCCGCATGATTCCTTCCAGCCCGATCGGTCGGGGACGAGCAAGATGCTGCACGTCGCTGCACCGTCGACCGCGGCGGTGAACGCAATGGCTCCTGCCAGGCCGTCGACCTGAGTGCCGAGGCCGAGATCGGTGCCGTCGGGCAGATACGGCGTCGGCAGGGTGAAGTACGAGATCGCCCAGTCCTGCTCGTTGTCACGTCCCGTGGTCACGGCCATCACACCGGTGTTGTTGCAGACCACGACCTCGACCAGCCCGCCATCGGGAATCCGGGGTGCGAGTTCGTCCCACCGGCACCGCGCTGCGAAGTCGCCGTCGTCGACAGTGGCGGTGAGATCGGTGAGTGGATCGGCGCCGACTGACGTGACGAGGACCGGGCCGTCGAGGTCGGCGACGAATGTTCGCTGGTCCAGGTGTTCGAGGTCGGCGTTGTCCTGTGGGCAACCGGTGGCGCTGCCGGCTGCCGTGGTGACGGTGAGACAACCGCCGTCGACGAGCAACGAGGCACCGGTGGGACCGGGACCGGTCGTGCTCGGCACGACGGCCGTCGACGGTTCCAGCGTGGACGCGGGCGCGCTCGTTGGAGTGGGCTCGGTCGACGGGGTGAGGGTCTCGTTGTCGTCGGCGCGGATGGCGATCACGCCCACGATTGCTGCGGCAGCGAGCCCGGCACCGATCAGCGCCGGCCACCATGATCGGCGTCGGGGTTCCGGTGCCGCTGCCTCGCCGTGCACCCGGGCCAGCGCCTGGCGCGAGGCGACGGCATCGGGCGCCTGCTGCCGCAGTCGCTTCCCGGCGTCGCCGAGCGCGGCGTCGATCGGGTCCCGGGTGTTGCTCGGGTCGTCGTGGTCGCTCATCGCAGGGCCTCGGTGTCGATGGAGAGATGCTCGGCGAGCGCGAGTCGCGCGCGTTGGAGATGGGTCTTGACGGTGCCCTCGCTGCAACCGAGCACGGCGGCAATGTCGGCCAGCGCGAGGTCATCGACATAGCGCATGATCGTGGCGTCGCTCTGAGCCGAGGAGAGAGAACGCACGCGTTCCCAGAGTTGGTCGTCGGCGGTGGGGATCACGACGTCGCGTGGTCCGTCGGGGCGAAGCCGCCCGAGTGCTGCCCGTTCCCGGCGACGGCGACGACCCTCGTTCGACGATCGGTTCAAGGCGACCCGCCGCACCCACGTGCCTGGCCGATCGAGCGTCGACACCGTTGCCCAGTTGCGATGCGCTTGGAGGAGTGCGTCCTGGGCGAGGTCCTCGGCGACCGACCGCTCACCGCTCCAGGCGGTGAGCATCGAGACGAGCCGCGGGAACTCGGCGAGGAAGAACTCGTCGAACGTCGGGGCCCGCACGTCGTGGTGCACCATCATCACCACCTTCACACACCGCAGCGCGCCGCCCGGTGGACATGGGACGACAGATTCGGAGTCACCGATGAGCGAACCGACCGGATACGGCGGTTTCGCTCATCGCAGCGCTGGGTCAGGGGCCGGAGAAGATGCCGTCCTTGACGTCGTCGGTGCGCGAGAGGTACTCGACCTTGGGGTCGTAGGTGTTGCCACCCTCTTCCTCCCAGCGGGCGATCTCGGAGCGGCCGACGACGAACCAGTGGACCTCGTCGGGGCCGTCGGCGAGACGCAACGTGCGCTGCGAGGTGTACATGTCCGCCAGCGGTGTCCACTGCGACACGCCCGTCGCGCCGTGAATCTGAATGGCGTTGTCGATGATCTCGCAGACCCGGATCGGCACCATTGCCTTGATGGCGCTCACCCACACGCGGGCCTCGGCGTTGCCGAGCTCGTCCATCGCCTTCGCCGCAGTCAGCACCATGCGGCGCATCGACTCGATCTCGATGCGCGACTTGGCGATCATCTCGACGTTCTTGCCGAGGTTGCTGACCCGCTTGCCGAAGGCTTCGCGGGTGAGGCCACGCTTGACCATCAACTCCAACGCACGCTCGGCCGCACCGATCGACCGCATGCAATGGTGGATGCGGCCGGGGCCGAGACGCACCTGCGAGATCTCGAAGCCGCGCCCCTCGCCGAGCAGCACGTTCTCGTACGGCACGCGCACGTCGTTGAAGCGCAGGTGCATGTGGCCGTGCGGAGCGTCGTCCTTGCCGAACACGTGCATCCCGCCGACGATCTCGACGCCAGGAGCGTCCATCGGCACGAGGATCTGTGACTGGCGCTGGTGCGGCGGGCCGTCGGGGCTGGTCTGCACCATCGTGATCATGATCTTGCAGCGGGGGTCGCCGGCGCCGGAGATGTAGTACTTCTCGCCCGTGATCACCCACTCGTCGCCGTCGCGCACGGCCTTGCAGGCGACGTTCTTCGCGTCGGACGATGCAACGTCGGGTTCGGTCATCGCGTAGGCGGAGCGGATCTCGCCACGCAACAACGGCTCGAGCCACTTCGCCTTCTGTTCGGGTGTACCGACCCGCTCGAGCACCTCCATGTTGCCGGTGTCAGGAGCCGCACAGTTCATCGACTCCGAGGCCAGCGGGTTCTTGCCCAACTCCATCGCGATGTACGCGTAGTCGAGGTTGGAGAGGCCCTCACCGGTCTCGGCGTCGGGCAGGAAGAAGTTCCAGAGACCCTGTTCCTTGGCTTTGTCCTTCACCGACTCGAGCAGCTCGAGCTGGCCGTCGCCGTAGCCCCAGTGATCGGCGCGACCCTGGCCGAGGCGGAAGAACTCCGCCGTGATCGGCTCGACCTCGGTGTAGATGAACTTCTTCACCGCGTCGTAGAGCGGGCGAACGCCCTCGGACATCCGCAGGTCGTACATGTCGGGGGTGGATTCGAGACCGGCCATTTGCTTCTCCCAGGTTCGGCGGACGGAGCCAAACCTAGTGATGGTCGGCGTCGAGTGACGTATCGACCGAGGCGTACACGACGTGCTGGCACGTCGGGTACGCGGTCGCTCAGGAGTTCGGGGTGAACGTGCCTTCGAGGTGCCACACTCCCGTGAAGCCGTCGAACGACCCACCGGAGATCAGGCTCGTCCAGTCGAGTACGTAGGCGCCGGTCTCCGGGTCGATGGTGCCCATCGGGGCCTCGCCGGTACCGTCGGGCTTCGGTGCGCCCTGGTTGAAGCTCCCGCCGCCGTAGTAGGCGGTGAATGCTGCCAGGTCGCCCGTGAGCTCGCTGCCCGTGGCGGTCAGCATGGGCACTGCCTCCGCCGAGTCGGTTGCGCCGGCGAACGCGACGGCGAAGAACAGGACCGGCGCGAAGATCATGTCGGCGGTTCCGTTGCCGGCGTCGTCGAACGCAGGGTCTGGTGCTTCCTGGTACACGCCCGTCACGAGGCCGCCGTCGGTTCCGCCGGTCAGGCCTGAATAGGTGGTGTCGACGCAGACCGAGTCCGCGTTCGGGATGAACGATTCGTCGGGTTGCTGCATGCGGAAGTACGAACCCGCTACATCTGCGGCGTCGCAGACGGCGTCGTCGATCGAGAACGTGCCAACCAGTTCACCTTCGAACATCGCGGCGGGCGCCTCGGTCTCCGGTGGTGCGGTCTCCTCCGTCATGTCGTCGGTGACGTGCGGTGCTTCGGTGTCAGAGGTCTCGGCGGTCGTGTCCTCGGTCGGTGCAGCGGTGTCAGTGCTGGAATCGTCATCGCTGCCGCATGCCGCGAGGACGAGAGTGACGGCCGCCAGCGAGGCGAGCAACCGCCGATTGGTGACGTGGTTGATCATGGTGACTCCTTGCCGGCCAGAGCCGGGTTGTTGGGGGATGAGGGGACGTCGTCTGACGACGGCCGGGATCGCAAGGCGACCGCGGCGAGCACCGCCACCATGACGCCAGGGATGACGAAGAACCACGGGAACATGTCGAACGACGGCAAGGCGTCGACGGCTTGGTAGTTGTCGACGTTGTCGCTCATGGTGGCGACCATCGGGTTGAAGTCGGTGAGGATGGTCGGCCAGTCGGTGGACCACCGGCTGATCGCCGGGAAGTCGGCGGCGTCACCACCGGCGTCGACGAGCAGCGGAAGTGCGTTCGCTCGCAGCTGACCCTCGGCAGCGCCGAGCGTGACGAAGTAGCCCTGGACGGCCTGGACCCGCTCGCGGGTCATCATCGGGCGGAAGTCCTCGATCATGTCGGCGCCCTTGGGCGCGCGGTCGAACATCTGGAACGCGACGGGCGCAGCAGCAACGGCGATGCCCAGCCCGAGCAGTACGAGAAGCGGGACACGAGCTCGGGCCTGCGGAGTGCGGCGCCGATACAGCGCCACGCCGGCGACGATGACGATCAGCGCGCCGGGAATCACGAAGAACCACGGGAACATGGGGAACGGCGGCAGTGCGGCCACCGCGGAGTAGTTGTCGAGGTTGGCCTCCATCCGATCGATGAGATCGGTCATGTCCGTCTGGACCGTCGACCACTGCTCGTTGAGGTTCGCGACGGAGGCGAGCACCGCGTCGAACTGCGCCTCGTCGACGGCGCCGGACTGCACGAGTGCATCACGAAGCGAGTCGATCGATTCGGTGTTGGCGGCGTCGATCTCCTCGAGGTACCCGCGGAAGAGTTCGACCTCCCCGATCGTCATGTACGGCTCGAAGTCCTCGATCATGTCGCCGCCGAGTGGAGCGCGCTCGAACATCTGAAACACGAATGGGGCCACGATCATCCCGAGTCCGACGATCATCGCTGCAATGATCGCCACGTTCCGACTTCGCGACTGCATGACGCTCCCGTCCACGGCCAACACGGCCTGAATCCATTGTGGGCTGCTGTCGCAGATACCCCCAGGGGCAAAGGTCATTCGCTGTGCGGGTGGCCGGCAATCAGGACTGCTTCCAACCCGGCAGCAGCGTGGCGATGAGTCCGTCGGTGTGGCGCTCGACCCACGACGGCTCCATCGGGTCGATGCCGGCGAGCAAGCACGCTTCGGGGGCATTCACGAACGGCAGCGACGCCGCGCCGACGATCAATCGCAGTCGCGTGCTGTCGGCTGTCGGTTCGTGCAGCATGATCCGATTGAGTTCTGGGTGTTCGACGAGCGCTGACTGAACCAGGAGTTGGCGCATGTCCCGTCGTGTTCGGCGCGGACGTCGCGGGTCGGTCATCGAGCGGACACCGCACCCGACTGGCCGGATCGGACGATGGCGGGCTCGGTCTCGACAACGGCGTCGCAGTACACCTGGAGATCGACGAACGGCCAGGCCTCGTTGAGGACGTACAGGCTGACCTTCTCGTTTCGCGCCACAGCCTTGGCCTTGCCCCGCGCAGTCATCGTTGCGACAAGCAGCTCACCCGTGTCGGTGGGACGTAGTACACGACCGATCGCCGGGCCGTCCGATTTCCGGGAGGTGCCGAACACGCAGGTCCGGTGTGTGTTGACGAACTTCCGGTGCTCGGAGGGGAGCATGTCACGGTCCGTCGGCGACACGAACGGAGCGTCAGGAATCGGGAGCAGCTGCAGATGATCGAATGATCATCGACGACGTCGTGTTGCGCGTCAGCGTGGGGACGAACCATGCCGCATGACCCGTGTGCTGCCCGATCTCGATGGTGAACGCGAACACGCTCACCATGACAGCGTTCCCGAACCGAGCGGTGCCGTCGGTCGCGTCCAGCCGACGTCGAGTCCGTCGACGTCGACGCACGGGCCGAGGTGGTCGACGACGCCGAAGCCCGTCTCGGATCGCAGCAGCTTCGGCACGAACTCCGACGATGCCTCGGATTCGGCGAATGGACCGACGCGCAGAATCCACGCTGCGATCTGGCAGAGCGAGCCGTCGACCCGCTTCGCCACACCGTCGTCGAGCGACGCGCCGAGCGCCTCCATGATCCCCGCCGCCATCGCGAATCCGGTCGTGTAGTCGGTGAACGCGCACGGCAGCATCGTCGGCTTGGCGTCGCCGAGCGGTTCGAGGCACAGCCCACTCGTCGACTGCGCGAGCTGCTCCCAGCCCGCACGGTCCGACCACGGGCCCTGATGGCCGAACGCCGAGACCGATCCGAACACGCCGCCGAACCCGTCGGCGCGCAACGCGTCCTCGTCGAGGCCGAACCGAGCGACGACGCCGGGCCGGTAACCCTGCACGACGACGTCCGCGTCGAGTGCAACCCGACGGAGCGCAGCGAGCGAGTCCGGGTCGGTGAAATCGGCGTACGCCTGTCGCTTGCCGTGGCCGGTGTCGGCGACGAACGCCGGGACCACGGGGACATCGGGTCCACGCACGTGCAGCACGTCGGCACCGAACGCGGCGAGTGTCCGCCCGCACGTCGGCCCGGCGAGCACCCGGGTGAGGTCGAGCACGCGGAGTCCGTCGAGCGCTCGGGCCGCCGATGGCGCCCATCTCATCGACGCCGGCACGTCGCGATCATGCTGCGTGACGGTCGGCCACGAGTGGACGAGTTCGCCCTGCGGATGCCGACGCCATTCGTCCTCGGTGCGGATGATCGCCGCGCAGCCGTGCCGCGACGCGACGGCGTCCTCCAGCACAGCCGACTCCCACGTCACGACCACGGCGGCGATCGCTTCCTCGGTGGCGTCAGTCGGCATGTCGAGGAGCGACGCCAATCGTTCGACGAGTGGTGGAAACCCGCCATGCAGATGGATCCACCGTCCGTCGGCACACCGGTACCGACCGACCCACGGGTTGTCGGCATTGGTGCGCGCCATCGATTCGCCGTCGACGCGCATCAGGGCGAAGCCGATCGTCGCTGCCGCCGCATCGCCGACGTCGGTGCGCACCGAACCGGGATCGCCCCCGGCGCGCCGAGCGAGTCGTGACGCCGCCACCCCGGCGTGCGCGAGCGCCACGGCGGCGACCTCACCGACCGGCCACGGTGTCGCGAGGATGGGATCAGATCCGGTGATCTCGATGTCGCCGTCGACAGACAGCCGTCCGAGGTCGGCCACCGCTGCGATCCGTTCCGACTGCATCGGACCATCATGGCCGAGCCCGACGGCGCCCGACGGCGCCCGGACGAAGAACGGATCGGGGCCCGCTCGGCCCGCGAGGCGGCGTCAGGTGCGAGGGGCGCCATCGAGCGACATCATGCGCACCAGTTCGATCCAGTAGCGGGCGCCGAGTTCGAGGATGTCGTCGTTGAAGTCATAGCTCGGGTTGTGCAGCGATCCGCCACACTCACCGTCGACACCGTTGCCGATGTCGACGAAGCAGCCCGGCACGTGGTGGAGGAACCGCGCGAAGTCCTCAGACGCCGTGACCAGCGCGCCGTCACCGTCGACCGCGCCGCCGCCGACGACGTTCGCTGCAGCTCTGACCGCGACAGCGACCTCGGCAGCGGTGTTCACCAGCGGCACGAACTCGTTGCGGTAGTCGACCACGCCGTCCGCGCCGTGGGCCGAGCAGATGCCCTCGACCAGCCGACGCATTCGTACTTCCACGGTGGCCTGCACCTCCGACGAGAACGTGCGGCAGTCGCCGCGAATGACCACGTTCGTCGGAATGATGTTGCGGGCACCATCGGTGTGGATCTCCGTGACCGACACCACTGCGGTCTCGGTCGCCGCGACCGAACGCGACACGATCGTCTGCAACGCCAGCACGATCTCGGAGGCGACCACGACCGGGTCGACGTGGCGCTCGGGTGTCGACGCGTGCCCGCCACGACCGGTGACGGTGATCTCGAAGAGGTCCTCAGAGCTCATCATCGGGCCGACCCGGGTGACGAACCGTCCGACGGCGACACCGGGCTTGTTGTGCATCCCGTACATCGCGTCGACCGGAAAGCGATCGAACAACCCGTCGTCGATCATCGCCTGCGCGCCGCGTCCGTTCTCTTCGTCCGGCTGGAACACGAACACCACCGTGCCGTCGACATCGCCGCTCGCTGCGAGGTGACGAGCGGTGCCGAGCAGCATGGCGGTGTGGCCGTCGTGGCCGCAGCCGTGGAACCTGCCGTCGATCTCCGATCGGTGCGCGCGGTCGGTGACCTCGCGGATCGGAAGCGCATCGATGTCCGCGCGTAGGCCGATCGCTCGCTTCGAGGTACCGCGCCGGAGCACACCGACCACGCTGGGGCCACCGATGCCCACGTGTACCTCGTCGACACCGAAGCTTCGCAGCAGGCCCGCCACGTATTCCGCCGTGTCGACGGTGTCGAAGGCGAGCTCGGGTCGACGATGCAGCCGGTGGCGCCACTGACGCATCGCGTCGACGTCGAGTTCGACCGGGCCCCGGCTCGTCATCGGACGATTCTTCCACGGCGAGCGAACACCGGTGCAGTGGTCGCGCAGCAAGCTGCTCGATCACCGGTACCACCCGTCGGAGTTTCCTCGTCGATGCTCACCGCCGTCGCCCCGTTTCCGCGACCCCACCGCAACTACCCTGCTGGCGGTGAAGGGCCGGCCCACGATCGTCGTACTGGTCGGTGTGTTGTCCGCGCTGCTCTTCGCGGCCATCACCACCGCCGGCCCGGTCCCGCTCGCCGACGGTCCCCCGGCCTTCGTCGACAGCAACACGACGGGCCAACAGGTGATCGAGATCGAGATCGAGACGGAGGTCGGTGAGTTCGTCGAGCGCGAACGGCCCGAACCATCGCCGATCATCGAGGCGATCGCCCGCGCGATCTTCTACGCGATCCTCGCGGTCGGTGCCGCGCTCACCGCTGCCTACATCTGGCGCCATCGACCGACGTTCACCTGGAGGCGCCGACGACGCCGGGTCTCCTCCGACTTCGATGTGCTCGCCGACGTCGCGTCGACGATCAGCGCCGACGCCGATGCGCAGCGCGCGGCACTCCGGCGAGGGCGGCCGCGTCACGCCATCGTCGAGTGCTGGCTCCGACTGGAGGCCGCCGTCGCCGACGCCGGCGTCGAGCGCCGCCCGGCGGACACCTCGACCGACCTGGTCGAGCGGGTGCTCGCAGGCCATCAGGTCGATCAGACCGCGATCGCGCAGCTCGCGGCGCTCTACCGCGAGGCTCGGTTCTCGGACCACGACATGGATGAGGACGCCCGACAGGCAGCGATCGTCGCGCTCGACACGGTCCACGCCAGCCTGGGCGCGGTTGGCGCAACGTGAGATCGATTCGACTCCCGGTCGCCGTGATCGGTGTCGGCACTGCGGCGGTGATCGTGTTCATGATGTTGTCCGGCATGGGTCCCGAAGTGCTGTTGGTCGCGGCACTCGGCGCGCTGGTCGGCCTCGGCGTCTGGGCCCTCGGTGAGCTCGCCGATGCCACCCCGACAACGGGTGTCAGCATCCTCGGTCGGCGAGGTGACCCCGTTGCCCGAGCTGATCGCCGGGTCGAGCGGCTCCGCTCGGGCCTTGCCCACGGACGGCCCGATGGAGTCATGCTCGAACGGCTCCACGACACGCTGGTCGAGGTCGTCGACGACCAACTTCGGGTGGAGTATCAGATCGAACGCTCCGACGATCCGGATGCCGCTCGGTTGGTGATCGGCGACGAACTCCAGGCGTTCATCGACGACCCCGATGCACCCGCCACACTCCTGCGACCGGATCGACTCGGCCGCGTGCTCACCATGATCGAACGACTGTGACCGGGAGGCCACGATGAACCAACCTGCGACCCCGAACCGCGAGCCGATGCATCTGGACCTGAAGGACGTGTCGACGATCGCGCGCCGGGTACTCGACGAGGTCGAGTTGGCCGTCGTCGGCAACCGCGAACCGCTGACGCTCGTGCTGGCAGCAATCCTCGCCGGCGGGCACGTGCTGTTGGAGGACTTCCCCGGCCTCGGCAAGACATTGGCCGCCCGATCGTTCGCGCAGACGCTCGGGCTCGACTTCGCGCGGGCCCAGTTCACGCCGGACCTCCTGCCGGCTGATCTGACCGGATCGTTCGTCTACGACCAACGCAACGCCGAGTTCAGCTTCCGTCGTGGCCCGCTGTTCACCGGGCTCCTGCTGGCCGACGAGATCAACCGCACCCCACCGCGCACGCAGGCGGCACTCCTCGAGGCAATGCAGGAGCATCAGGTCACCGTCGAGGGCGAGACGTTCGTGCTGGAGCAGCCGTTCCACGTCCTCGCCACGGCGAACCCGGTCGAGTACGAAGGCACCTATCCGCTGCCCGAGGCGCAGCTCGACCGGTTCATGATGCGCACCAGCTTCGGGTATCCGACCGCCGACGAGGAGTGGACCGTGTTGCAGCGGCGCATGGACCGCCGACACGAAGACCAGACGCTTCGTGCGGTGGCCGACGCGGCGACGCTGCTCGCCATGCAGGCGGCGGTCGAGCGGGCGACGGTCGACGAGAGCGTCGGGCGTTACTGCGTCGCACTGACCACGGCCACGCGAACCCATCAGCACGTTCTGATGGGCGCGTCGCCGCGAGGGGCGCTCGGCCTGCTGCTCGCCTCGCGAGCGTTCGCCATCATCGCCGGACGCGACTACGTGACTCCCGAAGATGTCAAGGCTGTCGCAGAACCGGTGCTGGCCCACCGGATCACGGTGAAGCCCGAGATGTGGATGAGCGAGGTCAGCGGTCGTACCGTCGTCGAGGCGGTCTTGGCGTCGGTCCCGGCTCCGGCCCCGCTCGAGGCGGAGCCTTACAACGCATGACCGAAGCGGGAGCGACCGACGCGTGGAGGCCGACGACGGCCTACTTTCGTGCCGCCGCTGTCGCCGTCGGGTTGATCGTCGCGGCGCTCATCTGGCGACGTCCCGACCTCCTCGTCATCGCAGCACCGTTTGCCGTGGTGACCGCCTGGTCGACGCACTCCCGTCCCTCCGGAACACCAACCCTCGAGGCCGGAATCGATCACCCGACCATCCGCGAGGGCGACGCCACCCGTTGGCGAGGTCGACTCACCGCTGACGTCGAGTTCGACATCGTGACGGCTGCGATCGATCACGACCCCTGGCTCGAGCCACGCCCGGCTCGCGGAGCAATCACCGTCGCGGCCACCGGCGAGACCGCCGAACTGGACGTGCCAGTGCGATCGACCCGCTGGGGAACCAGGACGATCGAACGGGCCGAGGTCAGCGCGACATCGCCGTGGGCAGCGTTCCGGTGGACGACCGTGACGTCGCAGTGTTCGGTCGTGACCCTGCCGCTGCCGGCGGTGTTCGATGTCGGTGCATCGCCCCGTCCCTCCGATGGACTGATCGGCCTGCACCGTTCCAGCCGCGGCGGCGAGGGCAACGAGTTCGCCGGCGTCCGCGCGTTCCGCGCCGGCGACCGGTTGCGCCGCATCAACTGGACGCGCTCGGCCCGAGCCGACGGACTGCAGGTGAACGCCACCTGGGCCGACCTCGACACCCATGTGGCACTCGTGCTCGACGCGACCGACGACTTCGGCATCAGCGAGGGCATCGATGGACAGGCCTCGAGCCTCGACGCGGGAGTGCGCGCCGCGGGAGCCATCGCCGAGCACTACGCCACTCGGGGGGAACGCGTCTCACTGCGCACCTTCGGTGGTGCCGTCGACCGGTCGGTCCCGCCGGGAACCGGTCGCGGACAGCTGCGCCGCACGCTCGACACGCTGGCGCGGGTTCGACCGACGACCGACCGGAGGATTCTCCCCGCTTCCGCGCGAGCGGCCAACTGGCGCCACGTCTCCACCACCGGACAGATGACCGTGATGCTGTCGCCGTTGATCGCCCCCGAGGCGCTCGACCTGGCCGTGTCGCTCGCGCGGCAAGGGCACGCAGTCGTAGTCATCGACACCCTGCCGGAGCGCGTCGCCGACGTCGCCGACGATCTGCTGACCTCGCTGGCATGGCGCATCCGCCTGTTGGAACGGCGTCGGGAAGTGCGCATGGTGACCGCCGCCGGCATCCCCGTCGTTCCGTGGCGCGGGCCGGGCAGCCTCGACCAGGTCATCCGCGACATCTCCCGACGCGCCACCGTGCCTCGATTGGTGCGGCGATGATCCACGTCGGAGAATGGTTGGACCGCCTGGCCCGGGTCGATCCGCAGCGTTGGCTGCTCGGCGCGATGTCGGTGGCCACCGCCACCGTGGGGTCGCTCGCCGCGGGAACGTCCGGCGGTGGCCACTCGGTACTGGTGACGACGGTGATCGTCGCTGTGGCCACAGCGGCGACATTCAACCCGGCAACGCACGCTGCGTTGCCGGTGGTGTTCATGGTGACCTGGCAGTGGCTCGTCACCACCGACGACGCGTTGTCGCCGTTGGTGGTGGTCGTCGCCGTGGCGATGGTCGCGTTCCACGCGCTGATCGCCCTGATGGCGGCGACACCCACGGCCGCGTCGCTCGACGGGGCGATCGCCCGACGGTGGTCGCAGCGCAGCGCAATCGCAGCGTCTGCAGCGCTGGTGATGTGGGGTGCGGTCGCGCTGATGGATCGACGTGAGGCGCCCGGCAGCGTGGCGATGACGTTCCTCGGGTTCCTCACGGCCGCGGCCCTCGTCGCTGCCATGCGGCGCCAGTGGTGGACCAGTCAGTGATGACCGAGTCACCGGAACCACCGGTTCCCGAATCAGCATCGGAGCATCCTGCTGTCTGGAGGTTCGGCTTTCCGATCTACCACGCCGAGACCCGGGCGAAGTGGCGGGCCTGGATCGGGCACAACCACATCGTGGAACGGGGCGTGTGGCTGTGTTCTTGGCGGTCGGGCACCGGCAAGCCGAGATGCCCGTACCCAGAAGTTGTCGAGGAGGCGATCTGCTTCGGATGGATCGACTCGACGGTCAACGTGCTCGACGACTCGCGCAGCTTGCAACTGATCACCCGCCGCAAACCCAAGAGTTCATGGACCCGCCTGAACCGCCAACGCGCAGCCGACATGGAAGCCGCCGGCGCCATGACCGATGCCGGCCGGCGTGCCATCGCGGCCGCGAAGAACAACGGGTGGTGGACGATCTACGACCAGGTCGACGACCTGATCGAACCCGCCGAGCTCGATGCCGCGTTGAACGCCAACGCTGACGCGCGAACCAATTGGGACAGCTTTTCGCCAAGTGCTCGCAAGCTCATGCTGTGGTGGGTCGTCAGCGCAGTCCAGCCGAACACCAAGACAGCCCGCATCGATCGGATCGTCGAGGCAGCCGCACTCGGGCGACCTGCGAAGAGCTGAGCCTTTCGTGGCGAGTCGAAGGCCGAGTCGAGGTCGTCCGATGGCGCCATTGCACGGTGTCATACTTCGGCGGTGGAACGCACGGACCCCAAGGAGACCCTGCATCGCTACCTCAGAATGGCACGCGATTCTCTGCTGTGGAAGCTCGACGACGTGTCGGAGCTCGACGCTCGGCGACCGCTCACACCGACTGGAACCAATCTGCTCGGCCTCGTCAAGCACCTCGCGATCGTCGAGTTCGGTTACTTCGGCGACACGTTCGGACGCCCACACGGCGAACGGTTCCCGTGGGATGGCCGCGACCAGGAGCCCAACGAGGACCTGTTCGCGACGGCCGATGAGACCCGCGATCACGTCCTCGCTCTGTACGAGCGAGCAACCAGGCACGCCGACGCCACGATCACCGCACTCGCGCTCGATGACACCGGAACCGTGCCGTGGTGGTCCGACGATGTCAACCCCGTCACGCTGCACTGGATCCTCGTCCACATGATCGCTGAAACCAATCGACACGCTGGACACGCCGACATTCTTCGCGAGCAGATCGACGGCAATGTCGGCCATCGGCCAGGGGTCGACAATCTTCCCGACGTGAACGCCGACTGGTGGCCGGCCTATGTCCACCGGGTGGATGAGGCAGCGCGAGTGGCATCGGCGAAGCATCCCGACGGCACGGAGTGACCGCCACGTGATCGCGAGCGTCGCGATCGACATCGACCTGCGACGGCCCGGAATGATCGGCCGAGGACCCTGCCGTCGCGACCGCTCGACACGGCGGCCATGATGGTCCGATGACCGATTCGCCGGGCAATCCGCTCGAGTACGACCTCGAGGGGCTGTACCGCTTGGTGGGGATCGAACCGCCTTCGTTGCAGCGCACCGAGGTGGAGGCGCTCGCGGGCGTTGGCTCGGAGCGATCCGTACGTTGGTGGCGGGCGATGGGTTTCCCCGAGGTGACACCCGGCGAGATCGCCTTCGGCACCGATGACGTCGACATCGTGCGCCAACTCGATGCGATGATCGCCGCCGGAGCGTTGAGCGATGACGACGTTGCCCGGCTCGCACGTCTGATGGGGGCATCGTTCTCGCGTCTGGTGGAAGCTCAGCTCGAGGTCATTCCGGCACTGCTCGCAACGGTCGCCGTCGGGCAGATCGACCAACCAGAGTCCGTTGACGGGGTCGATCGCAACACCGGATCGGACGTGATCAGGTTCGTCGAGAGCACCATGAACTACGTGTGGCGGCGGCACTTGCTGGCGGCACTCGCCCAAGGCTTGTCGGCCGGAGCGGACGACGGGCTGCGGACCGTCGGCTTCGTCGACCTCTCGGGCTTCTCGCAGATCAGCAGGACCGCAACTGCGGAGGAGATCGTCAAGATCGTCGAGATCTTCGAGGCGGCAGCTTTCGATGTCGTGTCGGCCCATGAGGGTCGAGTCGTGAAACTCATCGGCGACGAGGTGATGTTCGTCGCCGAGAGCTTCGATGTCGCGGTCGACATCGCACTCGATCTCATCTCGAGGCTTCGACCCGTCGAGGCGCTACCACCCCTGCATTGCGGTATCGCCAGCGGGCCGACGGTCCTGGTCGGAGGTGACGTCTTCGGGCAGACCGTCAACCTTGCGAGCCGTCTCACCGATCAGGCTCGTCCCGACAGCATCGTGGTCACCCGGCGCGATGGACAGCATCTCCTCGATCGCGACGACCTCGACGTTCGAGCGCCTCATCGGTCAGTCGATCTGAAAGGTGTCGGCCGCATGCACGTCCTCGCGATCCGGCCACCGAGCACTGACCTCGACGCGTCGCCTGCGGACAGCCTCGCCTGATCGACGGGTCCCCGACCGAGAGTCTGATCTGCGGGTCGGGTAGAAAGGCGCGAGGGCGTCGTGACAGGACCGCGAAGGTGCGGTCGTGGAGCGCTCACCTGCGAGACTTGCCCAACGAGCAGAGGATTCGAGGTCATGGAACCAATCAAGTACGTCGAGCTCTTGAATCAGCGGTACAGGATGCAGGGTTTCCCGCCGTATGAATGGACCCGGAACGGTCCACCGACCCTGACACCGCTGCGCAAACCGCTCGATCAATGCCGTGTTTCGGTGCTGACCTCCGGCGGAGTCTCACACTGCTCGATGCCCGATTGGGATCCTGAAGCCCGCAACGACTTCCGGCTCGACGCGATCGATCCGGACGCCGACAGCTCGGACTTCGCCGTCAACGACAGCTACTACGACACCCACGACGCGACCCGAGACGTCAACACGATCTTTCCCCTCGATCGCCTGCGCGAGTTGGCGCAGGAGAACGTGATCGGGTCCGTTGCACCTCGGCTCTGGAGTGGCTTCATGGGAAGGATCTACAAGCGATCGCACGTGGTCGAGACAGCCGCACCCGCGTGGGCGGCAGAACTCCACGCCGACGACGTCGATCTCGCCCTCCTCGTACCCGCTTGACCACTCGACCACCAGACAGTTGGTCTGGTCGCACGAGTCGTCGAAGCAGCCGGAATCCCCACCGTCGTCGTCTCCACCGGCCGAGACCTCACCGCGTTCGTGTCGCCGCCACGAAGCCTGTTCGTGAACTTTCCCATGGGCAACCCATTCGGACGGCCGAACGATCCGCAAACGCAGCGGACGATCCTCATCGCCGCTCTTCAGTTGGCCGAACAGGCGACCACACCCGGAGCCATCGTCGACTTCGCCGGTCACTGGCAGGATGACTTCTCGGCACGAGTCCGCGACAGTCTGCTCTCCGACAGCTGAGGCCGGTCGATGAGTCCAGCGGACCGACCGATCAGACCGAGAGGTGAGCAATGACACAACGCAGAGCAGTCGATCCATACCACAGCCACTCGTTCGCGGAACTCAGCGAACTCGACACGGTGTACCGAGAGGGTCTCTTCGACGGCCAGGTGGTGCTCATCACCGGGGCCGCAGGTGGTATCGGGCAGGCGATGTCGGTGCTTCTCGGCCGGCTCGGAGCGACCATCGTGGGTACCGGCCGGACTGCGTCGTCGCTCGACGCGCTGGCGACGGACCTCGACTCGATCGGGGTTCGGTGTCAGATGATTCCGATGACCGTCCGCGACCCCGATGCGGTGCGATCCAGCATCGACGCGGTGTGGGACGAGCAGGGACGACTCGATCACGTGATCAACAACGCGGGCGGCCAGTTCGCCGCTCCGGCGTTCGACATCAGCCCCAAGGGCTGGAAAGCCGTCGTCGAAACCAACCTCTACGGCCCGTGGTACATGATGCAGGAGTCGGCACGACGTTGGGCGGCCGAAGGCGCCATGGGCGACATCATCAACATCTCGACCATCCAGGGCCGCGGAACGATCGGTGTGCCCCACACGGCAGCGGCACGCGCCGGCGGCGTCGCTCTCACTCGAACACTGGCCGTCGAATGGGCGCAGTACGACATCCGGGTGAACTCGATCGGTGTGGGGGTGGTGGCGAGCGAAGGACTCAGGAACTACCCGCCCGAGGCGCAGGCCAGCTTCGGCCACAACCCGATGCGCCGGCTCGGCGACGTCTGGGACATCGCCCAGGCCGCCGTCTACCTGGCGGGGCCGACCGGTGCGTTCATCACCGGAGCGCACCTCGATGTCACCGGCGGCGAACACGTCTGGGGCGAGTACTGGCCGCTCGGCAAACCCGACTACTTCAAGACCGAGCAGGACTGACCGTCAGCTCACGACCCATCTCCGCTCACCGCCGACAGAAAGCGACGATCATCATGGCCGAACAACGAGTGGACTCGACACGACTGCAGCATGTCGCGCGGGCCTACACCCAGTCGGCGGTGCTCTACGCCGCCATCGATCTCGACCTGTTCACCCACGTCGCTGCGGGGGCAGGCGACATCGCGTCGATCTCGGCCGCCACCCACATGAGTGAGCTGAACACCGAAAGGCTGGTGACCGTGGCCCTGGCGATGGGTCTCATGGAATACGTCACGGTCGGCGGTGAACGCCGTATCGTCAACGCGGCCGACTGCGAGAAGTTCCTCGTGAAGGGCACCGACCGATACGCCGGCGCGTGGATGACGTTCACCCGACCGGAAGTACCCACCTGGTTCTCGATGACCGAGCGGCTGACCGACCCGACGCCACCACGCGAACTCGGTCTGTATGACGATCTCACCGTCGATGCAGCGCGCGAAGTACCACACCGCCACCTACAGCATCGGCATGGGTGCCGGCCGCCGATTCTGCCGTCAGGTCGACCTCACCGGCCGCAAGAAGCTGCTCGACCTCGGTGGCGGGTCGGGCGCCTACTCGATCAACGCCGTGCAGGCATTCGATGGCCTGCAGGCAGTCGTCTTCGATCTGCCACCGGTCACGGTCGTCACCCAGGAGTACCTCGAACGCAACGGCGTCACCGACCGAGTCTCGACCCACGGCGGCGACTTCATCAACGACCCGCTGCCAGAGGGGTGCGACGTTGCGGTCATGGCGTCGAACCTCCCCATCTACAACGCCGAGAACATCGCCAAGGTCGTCGCAAAGACATTCGAGGCACTCGAACCGGGCGGTGAAATGCACCTGGTCGGCGAGACGCTCGACGCCAGCGGGGTGGGACCGCTCGATGCCGCCCTGTGGGGACTGGCCGAACTCAACTACGCCAGCGGTGGCCGAGCGCACTCCGACGCCGAATGCATCGGCTATCTCGAGGACGCCGGCTTCGTCGACGTCGAGAACGTCGAATTCGTCGCCGGTACCCTCACCCGAACGTTCGGCCGAAAGCCGGCCTGAATCAGCAGTGGCGAGTCGATCGCAGCGGGATCGCTCTCCTTTCACTGAACGTCGCCGAGCGTGACGTCGACAGCGGTTGAGGCGCGGGTCGCCCCGTCGCTTCGAGCCGAGATCTACACACGCCAAGTCAGGAGAAACCAGATGACCACCAGCCGTGCCCTCCGAGCGGTCGAGTCCATCACGAAGATGCCAAAGGTACTGGTGGACCGCAACCGCCGACCACCGCAGTGGTGGTCCGACGCCGGCCTCGGCATCTTCATCCACTGGGGGCTCTACTCGGTGCCTGGATTCGCGCCGAGGACGTCGTTTCACGAGAACCTCTCCGCCGGCGTCGCCGATCCAGAATCGGAGACCCCCTACGCGGAGTGGTACGGCAACTCGATGAGGTTCCCGGACAGCAGCGTCGGGCGGTACCACCGTGAGCACTATGGCGACGCCCCCTACGCCGACTTCCGGGGGCCCTTCGAGATGGGCCTCGAGTCGTGGGATCCCGAAGCCTGGGCGGCCGCCTTCGCCAAGGCCGGTGCGGGGTACGTCGTCATGGTGGCGAAGCACCACGACGGCTACTGCATGTGGCCGACCGAGGTCGTGAATCCCAACATCCGCGGGCTGCACTCCGAACGAGACCTCGTGGGCGAGATGGCCGACGCCGTCCGGGCCGCGGGCATGCGGTTCGGTCTCTACTACTCCGGTGGTTACGACTGGACGTTCAACGACGCTCGCATCGGCGACCTCGTGGACTCCGTCGTGGCGGTGCCCTTCGGTGAGTACCCGGCCTATGCCGCCGCGCACGTCCGAGAGTTGATCGACCGGTACGAACCGTCGGTCCTGTGGAACGACATCTGTTGGCCAGCGCGGAACAAGGAGATCTTCTCCCTGTTCGAGTACTACTTCGATGTCGTTCCCGACGGTTGCGTCAACGACAGGTGGCTCTCCGCGGTCGACATGACGAAGTTGCTCAAGATCCCGGGCCTTCGCTCAGTTCTGGAAAGGCTCGTGCGCGGCCAGGCGGCCAAGAGGGGCATCATCCCGCCGAAGGTTCCGTTCTCGCAGTTCCGTACACCCGAGTACGCCGATCTCCCGAATGGCATGGACGGTGCCTGGGAGATGACCCGCGGCCTCGACCTGAGTTTCGGCTACAACCGCGAGTCCACCGACGACGACTACCTGAGTCGAGACGAATTGATCGGTTCACTGACCGACACGTTGTCCAAGGGTGGCAACTTCTTGTTGAACGTCGGCCCGCGCGGCGAGGATGCCGCCATCCCCGACGAGCAGCTGGTACGGCTCGATTGGATGGCCGAACAGAACGCCATCACTCCGTGGAGCGACGTCGTGCGACCCAACGGCCGGGACGGGCGGACGTCTCGATGACGACGCCAGGCCATGGGCGATGCGGGCCCGGTCCCGAGCGATGGTGCCGAACGGTGGGGGATGCCCTACCTCGAAGACACCGGCGTGCCCCATCGAATCGCCAGCGCCAGAAGCGCAGCATGGAGGCATGGACACCATCACGCTCGCTCCCCCGGGGGCCGTCACCACCGCACCACACACCATCGCCGCGCGAACCCACCATGCCGTCAAGGTCTACGGGCGCGACGGCACCGAAGTCCGGGCACTCGACGGCGTCGACGTCGCGATCCCGGCCGGACAGTTCACCGCGATCATGGGGCCATCGGGCTCCGGCAAGAGCACGCTCATGCACTGCCTGGCGGGGCTCGATACGCTGACCTCCGGCAGCGTCCACGTCGGCGACGTCGAACTCGGATCGTTGTCCGACGCCGAGCTCACTCGGCTGCGCCGGGAACGCATCGGGTTCGTCTTCCAGGCGTTCAACCTGCTGCCGATGCTCACCGCCAAGGAGAACATCACCCTGCCGATGGACCTCGCTGGCACGAAGCCGGATGCCAAGTGGATGCAAACCGTCATCGACACCGTCGGCCTCACCGATCGCCTCGAGCATCGCCCGAGTGAACTGTCGGGCGGCCAGCAGCAGCGCGTCGCCGTCGCTCGAGCGCTCGCCAACGAACCGGAGCTGATCTTCGCCGACGAACCGACCGGGAACCTCGACAGCCGCACCGGCGCCGAGATCCTCGGCTTCATGCGCTTCGCAGTCGATCGCTACGCCCAGACGGTCGTCATGGTGACCCACGACCCTGTCGCCGCCGCATACGCCGACCAGGTGCTGTTCCTGGCCGATGGGCGCATCGTCGACTCGATGGCCGCACCGAACGCCGGCCAGGTACTCGACCGGATGAAAGCGCTCGGAGCCTGACATGTGGAGCATCATCTGGAAGGGCATGTGGAGCCACAAGCGTCGGCTCTTCGGAACAACCATGGCCGTCGTGCTCGGCATCGCGTTCCTCGCGGCGTCGCTGACCACCGCCAACACCATGACCGCCGGCTTCGACCGACTGTTCGTAGAGGCCAATTCCGGCACCGACGTCGTCGTCCGCAGCGCGACGCAGATCGGGAGTGCAGACAGCAGCGTCCGCGGGACGATCGACGCCACGTGGGCCGACGAGGTCGCCGACGTCGCCGGCGTCGCGTCCGTGGCCACGCTCGTCGAGGGGTCCGCTCGGATCGTCGACGCGGACGGCAATCCGATCGGTGGCGACGGGCCGCCCACCGCCGCCTCCAACTGGCTCGGCGATACCCCGCTGAACCCGTGGGCGCTGGGGTCCGGACGTGCTCCGAACGACGTCGCCGTCGGCGATCCGGTCGAGGTCGTCATCGATCGTGCATCAGCCGACACCGGCCGTCTCGTGGTCGGCGACCACACCGTCGTTCTGACGCCCGCACCGACCGAGGTGGTCATCGTCGGCCTGGCAACCTTCGGTGGGGCCGACAGCCTCGGCCCGACGACCTACACCGCGTTCGCCGATGGAGCGGCGACCACGCTGCTCGCCAGTCCCGGTCAGGTGTCGATGATTCGCGTGGCTGGCGTCGACGGCATCAGCGAATCAGAGCTCCGCGAACGGATCGACTCGGCGTTGCCCCCAGGTGTCGAGTCGATCACCGGGTCGGCGTTGAGCGACGAGATGCTGGCCGACATCGAAGGTGAATTCCTCGGCATGTTCAAGACGATCCTGCTCGCCTTTGCCGTGATCGCCCTTGTCGTCGCGGCGTTCAGCATCAACAACACGTTCTCGATCCTCATCGCCCAGCGCGGCCGCGAATCGGCGTTGTTGCGTGCCCTCGGGGCCTCCCGCCGCCAGGTACTGATGTCGGTGGTGGTCGAAGCGCTGACGATCGGTGCGATCGCCTCCACGGTCGGTATCGCAGTCGGCTACGGGCTCGCCGTTGGATTGAAGGCGCTGATGGACGCCAACGGGCTCGACCTCGGATTCGACGGGGTCATCATGAACACCTCGACCGTCGTCGTGGCGCTCGTCGTCGGAATCGGGGCGACGTTGCTCGCCAGCGTCATTCCTGCCGTGCGAGCGTCACGCACCGCCCCGCTCGCGGCGTTGCGCGACGCCGCCGTCGACTCCACCGGCTCGTCACGGGTTCGGTTCGTCGCCGGCATCGTGATCACCGGTATCGGCATCACCACGATCGTCACCGCGACGAAGGGCGACAACGCACTCGTGCAGGCTGGCCTCGGTGCACTCGCCACACTGCTCGGCGCCGTCGTACTCGGCCCGATCGCCGCTCGACCCGCAGCTGCGGTGCTCGGCTTGCTCCCTCGCGCACTGCGCGGTCAGACCGGTCGTCTCGCCAGACGCAATGCCATGCGCGACCCGCGGCGGACAGCGTCCAGCGCGTCGGCACTCATGGTCGGCACAGCCGTCGTGGCTCTCTTCACGACCTTCGGTGCATCGATCAAGGCGACCATCGAACAGACCGTCGACCAGGACTTCGGGGGCGACCTCGTCGTCGTCACCGACGACTTCAGCGGTGCCGGGATGAGCCCAGCTGTCGCCGCTGGGGTCGCTGAACTTCCGGAAGTCGCGCTCGCTGTCGGCATGGGCAACGCGGTGATGCTGGCCGACGGCAACACGGTCGAGCCGGCGGTTGCCGACGCTGCCGACCTCAACGCGCTGCTCGACCTCGACGTGTCGAGCGGGTCGATCGACGACGTCGTCGCCGGCCACGTGGCCGTCAGCGAGGACTACGCCGCTGACCACGAGATGACGGTCGGGAGCACGTTCGAGGCCGAATTCGCCGACGGAGCGACGACCACGCTCACGGTCAGCGCGCTCTTCGGGAACACGATGAACGTCGGCACCATGTTGATGACCCCGGACGACTGGACACCGCATGCCGAGCAGGTCGGTCACGTGGTCGTCCTCATCGATCTCGCCGACGGTGTGTCCGAGGCGAAGGGGGCCGCCGCCGTCACGACGATCACGGAACGCAACGGCGCACCCAACCCGCAGACGCGTTCGGAGTACATCGACAGCATCGGGTCAGAAGTCGATCAGATGCTGCTGTTCGTCTACGCCATGTTGGCGCTTGCCGTACTCATCGCGCTGATGGGGATCGCCAACACACTGTCGTTGTCGATCCACGAGCGAACCCGGGAGCTCGGTCTGCTCCGAGCAATCGGGCAGACCCGGCGTGAGGTGCGCTCGACGGTTCGTTGGGAGTCGGTCATCGTGGCGATCTTCGGAACGCTCGGCGGTATTGGTCTCGGCAGCTTTCTCGGCTGGGGGTTGATGCGGGCGCTCGCCGCTCAGGAGGGCTTCGGCACGTTCGCTCTTCCCATAACATCGCTCGGCGTGATTCTCGTGCTCGCCGCAATGGCCGGAGTCGTGGCGGCGTGGCGGCCTTCGAAGCGGGCCGGGCAGCTCGACATCCTCGACGCCATCGCGGCGGACTGAACGGGACGGAGACGAGTCATGGCCAATCCCCTCGAGCCGTGGAGGCACCCCGGGCGTCTGCTGCGAGCCGCGGCCCACGTGGCACTCGGGTTGCCGGTGGCGATCGTCACATTCGTGGTCATCGTGGTGCTGGCCGCCCTGTCGGTCGGTCTCTTGCCGGTGTTCCTCCTCGGTGTTCCGATCGCCTGGATGACCTTCGTGGTCTCGCGAGGTCTGGCACGACTCGAGCGGTCGCGTGCCGGCGTGTACGGCGAACCGATCGCCGATTCCGTGCCGCCCCTCACGGGGTCGAACGTGCTCCGGCGGTTCCTCGAACGATTCCGTTGCGCTGCGCGCTGGCGCGAGTTCGGCCATCACCTGGCGCAGTTGCCCGTGTGCGCACTCAGCTACGTCGTGACAGCCGCAGCGTGGTGCGGCTCGCTGGCGATGGTTCTCGTGCCCTTCGTCGTCGGCACCATGCCGGACGACAGCGCCAAATTCTGGTTGTTCGACCTCGACGCATCGGGCGGCACGCGCTGGCTGGCGCTGATCGTCGGGGCGATCGGGTTGCTGCTGGTGGCGCCCTGGGTGACGCTCGGTGTGGCCAATCTGCAGTGGCTGCTGGCAGACCGGCTACTCGGGCCGACCGATCAGGAACTGCTCAACGCACAGGTCGTCGAGGCGCAGTCACGGCGAACAGCTGCGGTCGACTCCGCCGAAGCCGAGCGGCGGCGAATCGAGCGCGACCTCCACGACGGTGCCCAGCAACGCCTCGTCGCCCTCGCTGCCAACCTCGGCTCAGCGCTCGACAAGCTCGACGACGATCCCGTCGCCGGCAAGGAGATGGTCGCGGCGGCACACGAGGAGGCAAAAGCGGCACTGAGCGAAATCCGTGACCTGGTGCGCGGCATCCATCCGGTGATCCTCGAGGATCGCGGGATCGACGCGGCACTGTCCGCCGTGGTCGCCCGGTCACCGGTGCCGGTCGTCCTCGACGTGCAGATCACCGAACGACCGCCCGCCGCGGTCGAGAGCACCGCCTACTTCGTGGTCACCGAAGCGCTCACGAACGTTGCGCGGCACAGCGGCGCGACCCGCGCCCACGTGACGATCGCCCGCACGTCGGACCGTCTCGTGGTCGAGATCCGAGACAACGGCAGGGGCGGCGCGGACGCATCGAAGGGCACCGGGCTCAGCGGTCTGCGCGAACGTGTCGCTGGTATGGGAGGGACGACCTACGTGATCAGCCCCGAGGGTGGGCCGACAACGATCATGGTGGAGCTGCCGTGCGGATCGTGATCGCCGAGGATTCCGTTCTGCTGCGCGCCGGGCTCACCCGGATCCTCGCCGACGCGGGCGAGGACATCGTCGCGACGGTCGGCGACGCCGACGAGCTCCTCCGCGTCGTCCATCTGCATCGCCCGGATCTGGCGATCGTCGACGTGCGCATGCCGCCGACACACACCGACGACGGACTCCGCGCGGCCCTGCAGATCCGCGCCGAACTCCCGGACATCGGTCTGCTCGTGCTGTCCCAGTACGTCGAGGCTCAGTACGCCACCGAGCTGCTCGGCGCCAACACCTCCGCGATCGGCTACCTGCTCAAGGACCGCATTGCTGACATCAGCGAGTTCCTCGGCGCGGTTCGCCGGGTCGCCGAGGGCGCGACGGTCCTCGACCCCGAAGTCGTCGCCCAACTGCTCGCCCGTACCCGTCAGCACGACCCGCTCGAGCGGCTGACCGCCCGCGAGCGCGAGGTGCTGGAACTGATGGCGGAGGGACGCACGAACACCGCGATCGCACGCACGCTCGTGGTCAGCGACAAGGCCGTCGAGAAGCACGTCGGCAACATCTTCACGAAACTCGACCTCCCGCCGGCCGCCGACGACCATCGACGCGTCCTCGCCGTGCTCCAGTGGGTGAAGGAATGACCAACGAGATGGGAACTCCCGCATGACAGACACATCGACACTCCCACCGCCGACGCCGGCATCGCTGGCGCAACCGGCATCTCCGACACCGAGACCGTCGGCGCAACGACCCTCTCGCGGTGTTCGTCTCGCGTGGTTGATCCCCGGTGTGATCCTGGCGATCGGTGCGCTCGGCTGGGGCACGTACAACGTCCTCAGCCTGCTCGCTCACTCGGAGTACACGTCGACGGACTCCTTTGCGGCCGCCGACGTCGACTCGCTCGACATCAGCAACGAGGAGGGGGCGATCACGGTGAACGCAACTGAAACCGACACGATCGTGGTCACGGCGCATGTCAACAACGGTTGGCGCGCAACCGACGTGTCGAGCAGGATCGTCGGCCGCGAGCTCGTGATCCGAGGCGGCTGCCCGGTGGTCGGTTCGCCGTGGTGCAACGTGAGCTTCACGGTGGAGATTCCCGCCGACCGTCCGATGACGATCAACGGTTCCAACGGGTCGGTCCAGGTGCGTGGTGCGACGGGCACGGTCGACGTGGACACCGAGAACGGCTCGATCGACCTCGAAGACGTCAGCGGCAACATCCGCGCCTCCAATGACAACGGCCGCATCACTGGCCGCCGGCTGCGCTCCGCTGTTGTCGATGGGCGCACCGACAACGGCCGGATCGAGCTGTCGTTCGTCGATCCGCCACGGTCTGTCTCGGGTCGCACCAGCAACGGCGGCATCGAGGTCGTCGTTCCCGATGCCGACGTCCTCTACCGCGTCGAGCTGCGGACCAACAACGGTTCGACCGACAATCTGGTGCGCACGGATCCCTCGAGCGATCGCACGATCGACCTCTCCAGCGACAACGGATCGGTCACCGTCCGCCCTCCCGGCTGACCATCTCCGCCCACCACCCATCCAGCCTGGTGCCGACCATGCCGCTGTACACCAGACTTCCGGGCCCCGACTACTGGCGAACGTGATTTCGCAGGGTCCCAGGTCAGAGGCCTCTCGGCACACATCGGCGAACGCCTGGAAACGGATTGGCGGAGGTGGACGGGAATCCGCATCGCTTCGCGTTCCCCCAGCGTGTGGGATCAGAGGAGGCCCGAAAGAGTCGGTTGAGAGTAACCCTGAGAGTAACGGCATGTGCTGAGACGCAGGAGCGCCGACGGGCGCCCTGGCACGACCCGGTGCGACCACTGCTTGCCTGACGTTCACGATATGCGTATGGTTAGGCGTATGCCACGCGTTCAGGTGTACCTCCCCGATGACCTCCACGACGAGCTGAAGAAGCGCGGCTTGCCGGCGTCGGAACTCCTCCAGATCGCGCTGCGCGCCGAACTCGAACGCCAGGACGCGCTCGACGAGACGGCGCGGTATCTCGAGGAACTCGTGGCCGAGGTCGGAGAACCGAGCACACGACAGCAGTCGCAAGCCGACGCCATCGCACGACGCATCCGAGACCGATCGCTCGACCGAGTCAGCTGAACGTGCTCGTTCTCGACAGCGGAGGACTCTCGCGCCTCGCCGCGCGCACGAAGACGTCGGTCTCTCTGATCCGCGCATTGACGGCGCAGGAGTTGTGGCCACCGCTCGTGCCCACGATGGTGCTCGTCGAGTCGCTGCACGGCGATGCCGGCCGCGATGCCAACACCAACCGCTTCCTGAAGACGTGCATCATCGAATCCACCGTCAGCGTGGACGTCGCCCGCCGGGCCGCCGAGCTCCGCAGACTCGCTCGCACCGGTTCCGCCGTCGATGCACTCGTCGTCGCGATTGCCGAACCCAGGAGGCACGGTCCTCACCGGAGACCGAGTCGACATCGAGGCACTTGCCGCTCACGCCAATCTCGTCAGCGTCGAAGTCATCTGACTCTGCGCCGCCCCAGTTCGGACGGACGTCCCGCCCGCCATTCTGCACTCACCCCGCTTGCGTAGGGACCAGCCGCACAAAGGTGATATGCGCCCTCGATCGGCCGTGCGGAGCCGAACACTTCGCCGGCGCTACATCGCCGACATGAGCGAACTCGCCCGTGATGATCGCAACTTCACGTCGTTACGCCCTTGCTGCGTTGAACACCAACGGGCTGTGCATCAGCCTGCTACTTCTGCGAAACTGTTTCCGGCGGGGTGAACATGGCTGTGTCCTCGCCGATCTCCTCGGCAATCAGCGCATTGAGCTTCTGGTTCATGGCCGACAGCAGCGCTTCGTCGTACTTGGGATGGGCCGGGTCGGCCAGGTTGTCCATCTCCTCGGGATCCGACTGCAGGTCGTAGAGGGCGACGTCGTTGTCTGCCAGCAACTGCGGGACCGATGTCGGCAGGTGGTAGTGGCCCATGCCGAAGTAGCGGATCAGCTTGTAGCGGCCGTCGAAGACGGCGCGGAACATCTCGCGCTTGTCGGGGTCCGGCACGCCGATCTCGTCGACGAGGCCCATGAACGCATCCATGCCGTGATGGAACTCCTCGCCGGCGGCGGCGGCCGCGGCGTCGAACACCTTGGTCGCGTTGCGGGTGAACCATTCCGCGTCGACGGTGGCGATCATGTCGTAGGTCATCAGGCTCCCCGTGCCGGGTTCGGCACTGCTGCCGCGGGGCCCGACAGACGCGGGATCGCGCACCACGCCCGAGAGGTCATGGCCGTTCAGGAGCGGGTAGCGCTCGCGCCGTTCGTCCTCCGGCAGGCCGGCGAACGCCAGGATCGTGGGCACCAGGTCGAGATGCGAACCGACCGCGTCGGTCCGGTTCGCGCCGGGGTGGCGCGGATCGGCGATCACCAACGGCACGTTGACGGATTCCTGGAACGCCACGCTGCCCTTCTGGCGCAGGTGATGGGCGCCACCCTGCTCGCCGTGATCCGCGGTGAAGATGACGATCGTGTCGTCGGCCTGACCGCTCGCGTCCAGCGCATCCAACACCGCTCCGATGTGCCGGTCCACGTCGAGAATGCAGTTGAGGTAGTAGTTGACGTGGTTGTGCCACATGTCCCGGCGATCCTTCGGGATCCGCCCGTAATACAAGTCGCACAGGCGCTTGTAACTGCGCACCGCCGCCGGCTGCGCCTCCAGGTCGTCGAAGTAGGAGGCCGGCAAGATCGTCTGCCATTTCTGATGGTAGAGCGGCGAATCGGGCTCACCGAAGATCGGGAACAACCCCTTGACCTGGACCATCTCTTCCGCGTCGGTGTCGAAGAACATCACATCATGCGGGTTGACGAAGTTCACCGCCATGAACCACGGTGTGGCGGCGGCCACATCGGGAGCACGCGTGGCCAGCCAGTCGACGGCCTCGTCCGCGATCAACGGATCCTTCAGCGCCCCATCCAGCGGGCCGCCTTGCACATCGCCGAAGTCCTGGTACTCGGAGAAGCCGTAGGGCTCCATCGCGTCGCGGGTCCCCTCCGTCGGGAACTCCGAGAGGTGCCACTTGCCCTTGTAGACGGTGTGGTAGCCCAGATCGCGCAGCATGTGGCCGATGGTGGGCAAGGCGTCCGGATCGGCCCTCATGTCGTCGATCCAGGCGAAGTTGGTGTTGTCGAACATGCGGGTGTGCGGCGTGTGCCGCCCGGTGTACATCACCGAACGAGACGGCGTGCACACGGTCGTGGTGGCGTGGTGATGGTTGAACGACACACCCCGAGCGCGAATGCGATCCCTGCTCGGCAAGACGAAATCCTCCGGCATGGGCTGATGCGCATACTCCTGATCGGTCACGATCAACAGAATGTTGGGTTGCTTGGTCATGATTCACGCTCCTCGTGCGATGAGGTCACTCGGGTTCACTGGTCGTCTTCGACGTCGCTCGTTGCGAGTTCACGGTCTGCACAGCACGCGACCAACACCTTCGACGCCATCCATGTCAGTTCCTCGATCTCCTGAGGCCACCCATGATGCCTGTCGACGGCCACGCTCGCATCCGCCGTACCGGCGGATTGTCGCCCAGCGTCGGACGTCCGGCACCCCTGGGGCCTGTCAACTGATCCGGGACGACGACTGGTGGCAATGCTTGGCCTTGCGACCACTCCCGCAGGGGCAGGGGTCGTTGCGGCCGGCGGCGGCGAACACGCCCGTGATCTCGTCGGCGTAGCGGCCCTGGCGGAGCAGGTCGGCCATGAGGCGCATCGGCCCGTCGACGTGGTTGAAGAACCGGCGGTAGCCGGCGCACAGGTAGTTGAGGCCGGGTTCGCCGTCGGGCGTGAGGATGAAGCGGTTCTTCGGGCATTCGCCGTGGCAGGCGAATCGCACCTCGCACGCCCGACAGTAGGCGGGCAGGGTGTCGAGCTTGGCCTGGCCGAAGGCCCGCTGTTGCGGCGACGTGACGAGCTCGACCATCTGGGTGTGGGCGATGTTGCCGAGCAGGTGGGCGGGCTCGACGTAGTGGTCGCAGGAGTACACGTCGCCGTTGTGCTCCATCACCAGCGCCTGCCCGCACGTCTCGCTGAAGATGCACATGGTCGTCGGCAGGTCGAGCCAACTGGCGAGGGCGGCGTCGAACATCTGCACGAACACCTCGCCCACGTCGCGGCGGATCCACTCGTCGAACACCGTGATCAGGAACGTGCCCCACGCGTCGGAGGTGACCGACCGGGCGGTGACGGCGTCGCCCTCCTGGAAGCCCGTCTCGTTGTCGCGCTCGACGATCGGGATGAACTGGATGTGGCGGAACCCGAGGTCGTCGCGCAGGTACCGGTACACCTCCAGCGGCGCGTGCTGGTTGGCGGCGTTCACGGTGCAGAGCGCGTTCACGTCGACGTCGTGGGCGCGGAGGCGGGCGAGCCCGTCGAGCACCTTGGTCGAGCTCGGTCGCCCCTTCTTGTCGACGCGGTACCGGTCGTGCAGCTCCGGCGGTCCGTCGATGCTGATGCCGACGAGGAACCGGTGCTCGGCCAGGAACGCCGCCCACTCGTCGGTCACGAGGGTGCCGTTGGTCTGGATGGTGTGCGCGAGCTGCTGGCCGGGCCGCCGGCGCTGCTCCGCGAGCGCCACCGCGCGGCGGAAGAAGTCGACGCCCATCAGGGTCGGCTCGCCACCCTGCCACGCGATCGTCACCTCCCCGTCGGGCTGCGCATCGAGCAGCTGGGTGATGTACCGCTCCAGCGTGTCATCCGACATGCGGAACCGATCACCCGGGTAGAGGGCCTCCTTCGACAGGAAGTAGCAGTACTCGCAGTCGAGGTTGCAGATCGGCCCCGTCGGCTTGACGAGCAGGTGGAACTGCACGCGGGCGGTCGTGGTCATCGACCCGAGCTTTGCATGACGGGGATCACGGGGTCGGCCTCGCATCGATCATGGTCACGGCGCCATCTGATCGGGTGGCCAGTCACCCCAGTGCGGATCGCGGCGGGGACGGG
>CAVZGP010000013.1:0-177775 GCA_963774765.1 Ilumatobacteraceae bacterium | reverse complement strand
GCCATGAGGTTGCATGGACGCTCGTCGTGAGTGGTGGTGTGCGAAAGTTGCGCTCGTGACCTTCCCAACGGATCTCGAGATCGCACGGCAAGCAAGGCTGCAGCCGCTGACCGACATCGCGTCGTCGGCGGGAGTCCCGCTCGACCTGCTCGAGCCCTACGGCACGGGCGCCGCGAAGATCGACCTGCGGGCGATCGAAGCGATGGCCGACCGGCCGCGCGCCAAGTACGTGGTCGTGTCGGCGATCACCCCGACACCGCTCGGCGAAGGCAAGACGACCGTGGCCGTCGGTCTCGGCCAGGGGTTCGCGCACATCGGCAAGAACGCCACGCTCGCGATCCGCCAACCGTCGATGGGGCCGACCTTCGGGATCAAGGGCGGCGCGGCTGGCGGCGGGTACAGCCAAGTGGTGCCGATGGAGTTGCTCAACCTCCACCTCACCGGCGACGTCCACGCCGTCACGGCGGCCACCAACATGTGTGCCGCTGCGGTCGACGCGCACGTGTTCCACGGGAACACGTCCGAACTCGATCCCCACCAGATCACCTGGCGACGTTCGATCGACATCAACGACCGGTCGCTGCGCAACGTGGTGACCGGGCTCGGGTCGCGCCTCGATGGCCTCCCGCGTGAGACCGGATTCGACATCACGGCTGCCTCCGAGGTGATGGCCACACTGGCGCTGGCGCGCGATCTGCAGGACCTGCGGCGACGCCTCGGTCGCATCGTCGTTGGCTACACGAAGTCGGGCGATCCGGTGACCGCCGAAGACCTCGAGGTGGCCGGTGCGATGGCGGTGATCCTGCGCGAGGCGATCAAGCCGAACCTGATGCAGACGCTCGAGAACACGCCGGTGCTGGTGCACGCGGGGCCGTTCGGAAACATCGCCACCGGCAACTCGTCGATCGTCGCCGACCTGATCGGCATCCACATGGGCGACTACCTCATCACCGAGGCGGGCTTCGGAGCCGACATGGGTGCCGAGCGCTTCTTCAACATCAAGTGCCGGATGTCCGGCCTCGCCCCCGATGCCGCTGTGCTCGTCGCGACCGTGCGCGGATTGAAGGCGCACAGCGGCAAGCACACGATCGTTGCCGGCCGGCCGCTGCCCGAGGCGATCCTGGTGGAGAATCCTGACGAGGTCCACGAGGGTGGCGCCAATCTGTGCAAGCAGTTGGAGAACATGCGCATCCACGGCTGCACGCCGGTGGTGGCAATCAATGTGTTCCCCGATGATCACCCGGCCGACATCGCCGCCATCGAGGAGATCGCCGCCGCGTACGGTGCCCGCTCGGCGGTGTCGACGCACTTCGTCGACGGTGGTGCCGGTTCGAAGGAACTCGCGCAGGTCGTCGCCGAGGCGGCCGAGGAACCGAGCGAGTTCGCGGTGTTGTATCCCGACGAGATGTCGCTGCGCGACAAGATCCACACGGTGGCGACCAAGGTCTACGGAGCCGACGGGGTCGACTACACCCCGCAGGCGGCTCGCCAGATCGAGACCTTCGAACGCAACGGTTTCGGTGAACTTCCGGTGTGCATCGCCAAGACCCACCTGTCGATCTCGTCCGACCCGACACTGCGCGGCGCACCGACGGGATGGACGCTGCCTGTCCGTGAGGTGCGCGCCTCGGTCGGCGCTGGCTTCGTGTATCCGATCTGTGGTGCGATGAGCACCATGCCCGGTCTCGGCGCATCACCCGCATTGCAGCGCATCGACATCGATTCCGACGGCAACATCGTCGGTCTGAGCTGACTGCGTCGACGATGAGAGCAGCCCCGATCGACGCGCTGCGCGCACTGCACGAGGAGCTGTGGGATCCCGCACGCGGGATGGACCGGTACGCCCCCGGCGTCGTGCCAGGCGTCGACATCTCGTCGCTGAACCTGCACGCCGTGCGCGAGACCGCGAACGGCGCGTTCCTCGATCTACAGGACGGCAACGTCGATCGAGCGGTCATCGCGCTGCGCAGCGTGCTCGCGCTGCAGTATCCACTGTCGGACCGGCCGTGGAGCGCGACATTCCCCACATCGGCCGAACAGCCGGAACCACCCGGCGACGAAGCCGTCGAGTGGCTTCACTACGACCCGAACTGGCGCCAGTTCCTCGGGGTCACGCTGGCGCTGTGTGCGATCGTGCACGGCCCGTCACTCCCGACGGACGTCACGGCCGGGATCACCGACGCGCTGCGTCGATGCGTGGCCGGCGAACCCGACGACCGGATCCCGAGTTGGTACACCAACCCGAACGTCATGCACGCATGGCTCCAGGGCCACGTGGCGTCGATCACCGGCGACCGGAAACTCCGAGCCGCCGCGCACACCCGACTCGCCGTGCCGATGGAGCGTCTGCTGCGCTACGGCGATGTCGACGAGTACAACTCGCCGACCTACGACGGCATCGACCTGCTGGCGATCGGACTCTGGGCGATGTACCCGCCGACGGAAGGTTTCGCCGATGCCGCGTCGACCATGCTGCCGGCGATCGGCAAGCGGATCTCGACGCTCTACCACCGCCGCTTCGGCACGTCGTGCGGTCCGTACATCCGCGCGTACGGGCTGGTACCGACGGCGTACGTGTCGCTGTCCGGGCTGCTGTACTCCGTGTGTGGCGAGCCCGACGACCTCGTGCTGCCGGCACCGATCACCGCCGACACCGTGCACGTACACGACCTCTATTTCCTGCCGTTGCTGGAGCATCTCGCGCCGGTGCTCACGCCGCACCTCTCGCTGTCGGACGTGACCTCCGAACGTCAGCATGTGCAGCGGTTCCGCGACTCGGTGGCCGAAAGCCTGCTGCGTCCCGATCTCGCGATCGGGTGGGATCAGGGCCGCCGACACGAGGCGTCGCTCGATCAGTACATGCCCTTCACGGCGCACCTCGCCGAAACCGACGGCGCCACCACGGCGTTCGCCGTGATGCTGCCACCGGAGACTGCGTGGGTCGACGTCGAGCGCGTCGGCGATCTCGAGTTCGTGGTTCGCGCGATGGGACGAGCCGGGAAGGTTGGGCTGCGGTTCGTCGGCGCTGCGACGGGCGGGGTGGTCGATGGTCGGTTGACCGTCGGCCGGGCGAACGTCACCTTCGACGTCGCTCCAATCGCCGTGATGGAGAGCTCCGCACATGGGACGCAAGAACTGGTTGTCACCTGGTCGGCCGAGAGTGCGACCGTCCGCATCTCGATCGCCGGCTGAGCTCCAGCACGGCCACCGGACTCACTGTCGGCGCAGACGTTCCCTCGAGGCTCGCAGCGGACGCGAGGTGAGACGGATCGCGAAGTCGGTTGCGCGCGCCGGCACGGGCACGAACGGACCTTGGCGGCCGAGCGGCACGGCGTCCTCGGCGACGAGGCGGTACGCGACGTAGGCCGCGATCAGGCCATGCGTGACGACGAGGCACCAGAAGAACGAGGTCTCACCGAACGATGCCATGATCGCACCGGCGATGATCGGCCCGAGCACGGCGCCCGTGCCGTTGACCCGCAGCGATGTGCCGCTGGCACCCATTGCACTGCCCGGCGCCGACCGGTCGAGCGTGTGCGACAGCAGCAGCGAGTAGAGCGGGAACGTCAGTCCGCCCAGCACGAACATCACCGGCAGCGCCGCGCTGCTGCCCTCCGGCATCGCGCCGAGCAGCGCTGCGGTCGACGCGGCTGCCACCGCGACCACGAAGATCACGCCGCGCCGAGGCAGACGGTCCGACGCCCAGCCGATGGGCCACTGGAACACGAGCGACCCGAGCGACGGCAGCGCGAGGAACGCGGCAGTCATCCGCGGACTGAAGCCCGCACGAGTGGCGTAGACCGCGCCGAGGCCGAACAAGATCCCGTGCGATGCCCCGACGAAGAAGGTCCCGATCATGCCGGTCGGCGCCGTGCGGAAGAACTCGCGCACCTTCATCGTCGGTGACACCCGCACGGGTGGCGCATCGGTCGTTGCGGCGAGTGCAATCGGCACGAACGACATCGACACGAGAATCGACGCCACGATGAACAGCGTCGCGTCATCGGGATCGCCAGTGGCGATGAGGAGCTGCCCGAGCCCGAGCCCGCCCATCGACGCGATCATGTACACCGCCAGCGTCCGTCCGCGGGTGCGAGCGGTCGAGGCGTCGTTGAGCCACGACTCGACCACCACGTACAGCCCGGCCATGCAGAACCCGAAGACGAAGCGCAGCACGCCCCAGCTGAACGGGTTGACCCAGACGAAGTGCATCAGCACCACGCACGACGCGAGCGATGCGAGGCTGGCGAACACCCGGATGTGGCCGACGCCCGACAGCCACCTGACAACCATCACCGGCCCGAGCAGGAAACCCGCGAAGTAACAGGCCATCACCACACCGCTGGTGCGTACGTCGAATCCCTCGTCGACCATCCGCACACCGAGCACAGCGAGGTTCAAACCGTTGCCGACCATCAGCATCGTGAAGCCGAGGAACAACGTCCACAGGGCTACGCCGCCGCGCACCGTCGGGTGCAGGTGTTCGTCGATGGGTGGCTCGGAAGGGGGCTCGGTCACGGACACGCGCCGCGCACGTTACCGACGGCGGCCGCGCAGCCGGTCGAGTTCACGCCGATCGCGTTTGGTCGGTCGGCCGGCACCGCGATCGCGTTGGAAGACCGGGACGTCGACCTCGCGTTCGGGGAGCGGCGGACTGTGATCGACGAAGCAGTCGACCGCGACCGCGGCGCCGACGCGCTTGACGATCAGCGTCGTCACCTCGAGGATCCGTTCACGGTCGTGGAGGTACGCCTCCACCCGGTCGCCGACCTTCACCGGTGTCGCAGGCTTGGCCGACTTGCCGTTCACCTTGACGTGCCCGCCCCGGCACGCGGCCGCCGCATCGCTGCGCGTCTTGGTCATCCGTACCGACCACAACCACTGATCCACACGCGCCGACTCGATAGCCCCAGCCTGCCACGCGCTCGTTCCCCTGCTGCACCCGCACACCGCACCCCACCAAAATTCGGAGCCGACATCGCGCTCAACGCGACGTGGCCTCCGAATTTCGGGGTGGGGGTGCTCAGCGCGCCGTGTGGACGGCGACCATCGCCTCTTCCAGGGTGGCCGGCACCACGGCCAGCGAGCCCTCGAGATCCGCGCGGCGCAGCACCGAATCGACGGCGGCGGCATCGTCCGACACCACCCGCAGTCGGCGACCGGCGAGCATCACGTCATAGCCAGCATCGCTCAACGCGGTGAACGCTTCCGACCACGATGCCGCATCGACGGCCACGACGGTGCGACCGGCGATGATGTCACCGACGTCGCCCGCAGCAGCGACACGTCCTGCGGCCATGAGAACCAGCCGGTCGCACTGCTCGGCCTCCTCCATGTAGTGCGTCGTCACGAGCACGCCGGCATTGCGCTCGACCTGGGAGCGAATCGACTCCCACAGGCGTGCCCGCGCGAGTGGATCGACCCCCGACGTCGGTTCGTCGAGCACGAGCAGATCCGGTCGATGGCCGAGCGCACACGCGAATGCGAGCTGGCGCTGGCGCCCGAGTCCGATCGAGCGGACGAGACGATCGCCGAGCGCCATCAGGTCGTCGGAGAGGTCGATCTGATCGGGACGGACGCCGAACGCGTGCGCGTTGAAGTCGACGTTCTCGACGACGGTCATGTCGCCGTAGAGCCCGAGTCCCTGGGACACGTACCCGAGCCGCTTCCTCGTTGCTCGCGACGGAGTCGTCCCGAACATGGAGACGACGCCGAGGCTGGGGGCGAGGAGTCCGAGCAGCATGCGGATCAACGTCGTCTTGCCGGCGCCGTTGGCCCCCAACAACCCGACGATCTCACCCGGCTGTACACGCACCGACACGTCGTCGACGGCCACGACGTCACCGAATCGACGGGTCGCGTGATCGGCGGCGAGCAGCGTGTCAGCCGGTGAACCGCTCATGGCCGTGGCTCCGCGGACGCCAGGCGTTCCTGGTCCAACATCCTGGCCACGATGGTGTCTTCGAAGCTGAGATCGGCAGCTGTCAGGGCATGGCGCCCTTCGATCGAAGCGTCATCTGGACACCACTCGCGAACGGTGCTCCCGCGGCGCCAGGCGCGACGGCGGTCGGTTGCTCGCTCCGGAGCCGTGATCGAGCCGGGGTAGGTCGACAGGAGCTCGTCGATGCTCCCGGAGGCGATGACGTGCCCGCCGTGGAGCACCGTGATCGACGAGGCTCGCTCCGCCTCGTCGAGATACGTGGTCGACATGACGACGGCTGTGCCAGCCGCGGCGGCCTCGGTGATCAGCCGCCAGAGTTCGACCCGACTCACGGGATCGACTCCGGTCGATGGCTCGTCGAGCACCAGCAGGTCGGGTGCGTGCACCATCGCCATGACGAATCCGAGCTTGTGGCGCATCCCACCGGAGAGATCGCCCGCGAGACGATCCGATGCGTCCGCGAGCGTGGCTCGATCGAGGAGGTCGGCGCTGCGCCGGGCACGATCGGTCGCCGACAGACGGAAGGCCTGGGCGACGAAGTCGACGTTCTCCGCCACCGTCAGCTGCCGCCACGTCCCCGATGTGGCGGGCATGTAGCCGAGGCGATGACGAGCGGGACGTCGCACCGTTCCCGCGGCCGGAGCGATCCGGCCGACGAGACAGCGCAGCAACGTCGACTTGCCCGCGCCGTCGCCGCCCACGACCGACACGATCGAGCCGCGGGGCACGTCGAGGTCGACATCGCCGAGCACGCAAGTGCCGTCGAGGTCCACGCTGAGGCGGTCCACCCCGAAGCTCATGCTGCCGCGGCCTCCGTGTCGACGGGCCGCGACGGAAGTGACGGAACCAGGTCTCGTCGGAATCGGGCGACTGCCCCACCGAGCACGACCACCACCATGACGCACAGGACCGCATATGCGGGCCACAACGAATCGATGCCGGCCCCGCGCAGCATGATGCCCAGGGAGATCTCGATGAAGTACGTCAGCGGGAGCAGGTAGCCGATCCACCGCACGCCCCAGGGCATCGCCGACAGCGGGAAGATCATGCCGGACAGCAGGATCTGCGGCATGACGACGAACATCGCGGTCTGGATGGCCTGACCCTGGTTCTGCGAGATCGTCGAGATGAACACGCCGAGTCCGAGGACGACCAACAGGAACACCGCGGCCCCCAGGCCGAACAACACCACGGACCCGACGAACGGGACGCCGAACAGGAGCATCCCCAACACGGTCACGGCGGCCATGTCGAGGTAGGCGAGCGCGAAATACGGCGCGATCTTGCCGATGATCACGTCGCTTGGGCGCAAGGGCATCACCGCGAGCTGCTCGAGCGTGCCGTCCTGACGCTCGCGGACGAGTCCCAGACTGGTCACGATCGTCCCAATGAACGTCATGATCAGGCCGATCAGCCCGGGGACCATCACCCACGACGTCTCGATGTCGGGGTTGAACAACACCTCGACGTCGAGCGCTCCACCGGCCTGGTTCGCGACGCCGACGATCGCCTGCGCGGTGAACAACGATGAACCGTCGACGAGCAGTTGGTTGGTGTCACCACCTCCGACCAGCACGGCGTCGACCTCGTCGTCGACCAGCGACTGGGTTCCCGACTCGACGTCACCTGATGCGTCGACCGCGGTCACGTCGAAGAAGGTTGGGAGCTGCGGGGCAACCAGTTCGGCGTTCGGGCCGACGACCTCCATCGTGACGCTGCTGACACTGAAGTTGGCCGCGTAGCCGAAGATGATCAACAGGACGAGCGGCAGGGCGACGAGCATCGCGACGGTGCGCCGGTCGCGGCGGAGTTCGCGGAACTCCTTGAGGATCATGGCCAGCATGGAGAATCACCGTACGCTCCACCGAGCTGCGAGATCCACGGCGGGGCCACCGCTTCGCGGGCGCGACGGTCCCGTTCAGGCGGGGATCTGTTGGGTGATGCAGTGGATGCCGCCACCGCCGGCCGAGAGGACCACTCCGACATCGAGCGCGACCGCTTCGCGGCCCGGGTACTGCTCGGCGATCAGCGCGATCATGTCGGCATCGGCCGGATGACCAGACGTCGGAATCAGCACGAAGCCGTTGCCGAGGTAGTAGTTGAGGTACGGCACCACGACCCGTTCGACGCCCTCGCCGCGATCGATCTCAGCGAACGGGAGCACCGGAACCGTGACCACGTCGAGCGCCCGTCCGCGGGCGTCGAGCGCGCCCTGCGCAACTCGGCGGTCGATGTCGAGGCGCAGCCAGTCGGCCTCGTCGGGATCGTCACATCCCTGCAACACGAGTCGGCCGGGCGTCGCGAACGCGGCGATGTTGTCGACGTGGCCGTCGGTGTCGTCGTCGAGCGCGAGGCCGTGCGGTAGCCAGATCGTGCGCTCGGCGCCGAGTTCGGCGCGCAGCGTCGCTTCGATCTCGACCTGCGTCATCGTCGGGTTGCGGTTCGGGTGCAACAGACACTGGGTGGTCGTGACCAGCGTGCCGTCGCCATCGCCGGTGATCGAGCCGCCCTCGAAGACCATGTCGATCGCTCGGGCGGGATCGCCGCGCCGCTCGACGAATCGGCGCGCTGCCTCGGCGTCGTCGCCGTACGGGAGGAACTTGTCGCCCCACGAGTTGAACCGCCAGTCGGTTGCCACCCGATCGCCCGCATCGTCGAGCACGTAGATCGGACCGGTGTCGCGGAACCACGAATCGTCGATCGGTTGCTCGACCACCTCGACGCCCGGTCCGCACATCGACGCCGCCCGCTCGACCGCCCGAGGTGGCGCCAGCATCGTGACCGGCTCGAACCGGCCGATCGTGTTGGCGACTTCGGCATGCGCCACCTCGGCATCGGCGAACAGCGCACCCCACATGTCGGCACGCGCCGGCCAGCACATCGCCGTGCGCTCGTGCCACTCCCACTCCGCCGGCAACCTGGTCACGCCGCGCCCCCCACCACCCGCTGCGATGAGCGAACCGACCGGCGGTTTCGCTCATCGCCGGCGTCGTGGACCGTGCTGCGATGAGCGAAGCGACCGGATACGGCGGGGCTCATCGCTGGCCGATTCCAGTCGTGCCGTCGAGGGTGACGATCGGGCCGTAGAGCTCGGGGCGGCGGTCGCGGAACAAACCCCACGCAGCGCGTTGGGTTCGCAGGTGCTCACGATCGAACGATGCGACGAGCACCGCCTCGTCGTCGCGGCCTGCTTCGGCGACCTTGGCACCGGTGTTGTCGGCGATGAACGACGACCCGTAGAACGTGATCTCACACGTGTGGCCCACCTCGTGTCCGATGCGATTCGCGGCCACCACCGGCATCAGATTCGCGCCCGCGTGGCCCTGCATCACCCGCTGCCAGTGACCGCTCGAATCCCAGGTCGGGGCGGGCGGTTCGCTGCCGATCGCCGTCGGATACAGCAGCACTTCGGCGCCGAGCAACGCCATCGAACGGGCGGTCTCGGGGAACCATTGGTCCCAGCAGATGCCGACACCGATCACGCCGTGCTGGGTGTCCCACACGCGAAAGCCCGTGTCGCCGGGGCTGAAGTAGTACTTCTCGGTGTAGCCCGGGCCGTCGGGGATGTGGCTCTTGCGGTAGCGGCCGAGGGTCGACCCATCGGCATCGACGATCACGACGGTGTTGAAGAGGGCCTGTCCGGCGCGCTCGTACACGCTCAAGGGAAGGACGACCCCGAGTTCGGAGGCGACCCCAGCGAAGTGCGCGATCGTCGGGTGCCCGTCGAGGGGACGGGCCCGATCGAGGTGCTCGGGCAGCTGGTCCTTGCAGAAGTACGGCCCCTCGAACAACTCGGGGATGAGGATGATCGTCGCGCCGTTCGATGCCGCGTCGCGCACCAAGCGTTCGGCCGTTGCGACGTTCTCATCGAGGTCATCGACCATCGCCATCTGGAGGGCCGCCACCCGAAGTTCGCTCATCGCCGAGACGCTACTTGTCGACGGTGCACTCACTCGTCGGTGAGAGCGCCGGCGCGCTGCCAGGCTGCTTCGAGTCGGTCGAGGCGCTCGGTGGCGCTCGAACGCAGCGCAGTCGCGACATCGGCGACGAGCAGGTCGAGCAGCGCGAGCGTGCCGACGTGGCTGTCGAAGGGGCCCGCCGACGCGGCCTCGATCACGAAGGTGTGGTCGGTGGCGCCGGCCAGCGGCGACAACACGCTGTCGGTGATCGCCACCACTGCGGCACCGTTGGCCAGCGCCTCGCGCTGCGCGTCGATGAGCCAGCGCTCGTATCGACGCAGATCCAGCGCAACGACCGTCGCCTCGGCGCCGACCAACGCCAATGTGCGCACGATGTCGATCGGATTGCCGTCGAGCAATCGGCAGGTGGGACGCAGCTGCTCGAGGTCGCCGACGAACTGCACCGCCACACCGCGCGACGCGACCCCGGACAGTACGAGCACGGGCCGGGCGGTGTCGGCCAGCAACGCCACCGCACCTTCCAGAGCGGCCGCATCGACTCCCTCGAGGGTTGCACGAACGTTGGAGATCTCCGCGGCGAGGTGACGGGCAAGCAGTGCTGCTCCCCCGGTCGCGGGCGCGTCGCGTATGCGCTCGACGGCCGGCCGCAGCTGCCCGGTCAGATCGTGACGGATCGACGCCTGGAGCTCGGAATAGCCGTCGTAGCCGAGCTTCACCGCGAAGCGCACGACCGTGGCGGTACCAGCCTCCGCCGCGGCGGCGAGGTCGGCGACGGTTCCGAACGCGACCAGCTGCGGGCCCGCGAGGATGGTCTGCGCGATCCGTCGTTCGGTCGGCGTCAGGCGTTCAGCCCGTTCACGCAACCGCTGCTCGACCTCCATCGACCCGCCACCGTAGCGACGACCGCCACCACCGGCTGCCCCCGGCTGCGATGAGCCAACCAACCAGATACAGCGGTTTCGCTCATCGCCGGGCGAGGTGCACGTCCTGCGATGAGCCAACCAACCAGATACAGCGGTTTCGCTCATCGCGGAATGAAATGACTGGCGACGTTCCAGCTGTCGGCTACACTGGCACATCTGTTTCAGTTGGCGGCCTGAGGAGGCGACGATGTCCACGACGACCATGACGACCATGACGACCATGACGAGCACGACCACTGCACACTGCGCGCCAGCATCGGTCGACGCGTCGGGATGGGTCCTGCCGACCGCGCCCAGCCAACAACTCGACGAGGATCTGGTGCAGCTCGCGGCGCTCGGTGCCCGCGACCTCCCGTTCGACGTCGATGACGCGATCGTCCGGTTCGCCTCCGAGTCGCACCGCTGCGGTGCCCTGCTGATCCGTCACGCACCGATCGGCGAACTCCCGCCGACGCCGCCCACCCCGCAGTCACCGGTCACCAAGGACCTCGCCACCGAACTCACGTTGCTGACCATCGCTCGCCGACTCGGCCAGCCCGTCGGCTACGTCCCCGAGCACGGTGGCCGCATCGTGCAGAACATCGTGCCCACCCAGACCGACGCCGACCGTCAGACCTCGACCTCCTCGCGCTCGAACCTGATGTTCCACACCGAGACGGCGTTCCACCCGTTCCGGCCGCGCTACCTGCTGCTGCTGTGCCTACGCGGCGACCCGTCCGCGCACACCACGCTCGTGTCGATCCACGAGCTGATGGACCGCCTCCCCGAGGGCATCGTCGACACGATGTTCGAGCCGCGATTCCGCACGGCGGTCGACGCCAGCTTCCTCGGCGGGCGCACCAACGAACTCGGTCCAACCAGACCTTTGATCACCGGCACCCGCGCGGAGCCGACCTTCGTGTTCGACGCCGATCTCACCGTGGGCACCGACACAGACGCCGACGATGTGATCGTCGAGGTGCGGAACATGATCGAGGAGATCAAGACGTCCGTCGTGCTCGAACCCGGTGACCTCCTCGTGGTCGACAACAACGTCGCCGTGCACGGCCGCTCGCCGTTCACCGCTCGCTTCGACGGCACCGATCGCTGGCTGCAGCGTTCGTTCGTGGTCGCCGACCTCGCTCCGAGTGCCGGCCAACGCATCGGCCGTGTCATCACCACCGAGTTCGGCACCTGAACGTCACATCAGGCCCGGCCGTGTGGCGCACGATCTAGATCTCGACGAGCGTCCCCACTTCGAAGACCCGATCGGCCGGCAGGCAGAAGAAGCGTGCGGCACTCGACGCACTCCGGTTCAACGCCACGAACAACTGCTCGCGCAGCGGATGCATGCCCGGCGCCTTCGTGGCGGTCACCGTCTCGCTGCCGATGAAGTACGTGACCGACTCGAGGTCGAATCGTTGGCCAGGGATGTCCAGCAGCGCCAACGCCTCGGGGACGTTCGGCTCGTCGAGGTACCCGAAGCGCAGGTCGACCTGTTGGATACCGGAGCCGACCTTGCGCATGCGAACCCGCTCGGAAGGTGCCAGTCGTGGCACTTCGGACGTGTCCACCGACACCAACAGCGTGAGTTGGTGCAAGACGTGGTTGTGCTTGAGGTTGGCGATCAGGGCCGGAGGTGCCGCGCCCACGTCTTTGAACATGTAGACCGCAATGCCGGGCACTCGCTCGACGTCGGCGGCCTGGGCCTCGTGGACGACCGACTCGATCGGACGCTCGCCGCGATGGATGCGGGCGGCGACCAGTTGCCGACCGCGTCGCCACGTCGTCATCAAGGTGACCAGCGCCAGCCCGATCACGAGCGGGAACCAACCGCCGGTCACGATCTTCGGGACGTTGGCGGCAAAGAACGCGACGTCGACGACGGTCAGTGGAAGGCACACCGCCAGTGCCTTGACGAGCGACCATCCCCATCGATCGCGGGCGACCCGGAAGAACAGCAGCGTCGTGATCAGCATCGTCATCGTCACGGCGATCCCGTAGGCCGAGGCCAGGTTGCTCGAACTTCGGAAGCCGAGCACCAGGCCGACACATCCGACCATCAACAGCCAGTTGACGACCGGCACGTAGATCTGGCCGATGTGCTGTGGTGAGGTGTGCACGATCTTCACGCGCGGCAGGTAGTCGAGTTGCACTGCCTGCGCCGTCAGCGAGAAGGCGCCTGAGATCAGCGCCTGGGACGCGATGATCGTCGCCATCGTGGCCAACACTGCAAGGGGCAGCGTGCCCCACGACGGCGCGAGTTGGTAGAACGGGCTCTCGATCGTCTCCGGTGACGCGCCGAGCAGCGCGGCCTGGCCGAAGTAGTTCAGGAGCAGTGCGGGCAGCACCAGCAGGTACCAACTCAACTGGATCGGTCGCCGACCGAAGTGGCCCATGTCGGCGTAGAGCGCCTCACCGCCGGTGACGACGAGAAAGATCGAACCCAACGCAACGAATGCCCGCAGCGGTTCGTGCTCGAAGAAGGCAACAGCGTACGTGGGTGAGATCGCCCGCACGACGGTCGGATGATCGAGGACCTGGCGCAGGCCGAGCACACCGAGCGTCGCGAACCACACCAACATCACCGGACCGAAGATCCGTGAGATGCGAGCCGTGCCGTGCCGCTGGACGGCGAACAGTCCGACCAGGATCACGATCGCGACCGGGATGACGAAGTCGGCGAACGCGTCACTCGCCACCTCGAAGCCCTCGACGGCACTGAGCACGGAGATCGCCGGAGTGATCAGGCCGTCGCCGTACAGCAGCGCCGTGCCGAACACGCCGAGGGTGATCACCGCGGCCAATGCGCCGGTCGGCCGACCCGAGCGGGGTCCGACGAGCGCAGTGAGCGCCAGGATGCCGCCTTCGCCGTGATTGTCCGCCCGCATCACGAGCGCCAAATACTTGATCGAGATCACGATGATCAACGCCCAGAACACGATCGATGCAACGCCGTATGCGTTCACGACGGTGACGTCCAGCCCGGCGTGGTCGAAGCTCTCGCGCAGCGCGTAGATCGGGCTGGTTCCGATGTCGCCGTACACGATGCCGAGCGCTCCGAACGCCAGAGCAGCGGACGTTGCCGACGCATGGCCGGAGGGTTCTCTGGTGTTCACGTCACCTGGTCGCCGATCGAGGGTTGAACGGGTCGTTCGCCCACCCAACGAAGTGAATCACACTCAACGGGTCGCGCCACCGTCACTTGACCCGGCACCGTGATGCTCACCGCACCGTGTGGCGTTCAGCGTTCGAGGAGTTTGTTGCGGACGATCTCGGTCTCCGGAGAGCTGAGCGGACGGTTGGTCCTGACTCGAACCGTGACCATGTCGGCCGCGGACTCGTCGCCGGTGTCGGGTTCGTGGGTCTCGATGTCGCGGAGAAAGACGACTCCGGTGAGCCCGACGTCGTTGGACGCATCAGCGAGCCGTTCGGCGGCCGCCGCTTCGTCGGCCCGCGCCCAGTCGTCGATCGGCACCTCGATGTCGCTGACCGCTGGCAGTTGCGACAGGTTGGTCACCGCTTCGATCGAATGGTGCCCGGCATGCCACGTCGCGCCATCGGAGGTCCGCAGCCGGATCGAGGCCGAACCGATCAGATCGACGGTGCCGCGCACCTCGGTACCCGACACCCTCAGCACCACGTCGTCGCCGACGGCGTACCGGTCCTCCAACAGCGCGCGCGTGCCGCCGAGGAAGTCCTTCACGAAGTCCTGCGCGCTGAGCGCGATCGCCAGACCGACGAACCCGGCACTCGAGATGGCGAATGCGAGATTGACACCCAGGATCTCGAGGGCGGCGAAGATCGCGAACATGAAGATCACCACGGTCACGAGCCGCCCGAGCATGCGAGCGACGGCGTCGGCGCGCTGGCGCTTGCGGACGTCGGCTTGCCCATCGTCGCCGAGCCGGTCGAGACGCACCCGCCAACTTCCCTCGGAACGTTGCGCTCGGCGGACGGCACGACGGGTGAGTTGACGGATCGTCGTGCGGGCGAGCCACGACAGCGCGATCGCGATCGGCAGCATGATGAGCGCCTCGGAGATCGATGTGAACCAGGAGAGCATGACGTGGTGAATCCTCGTGAATATTACGGTTTCGTTACGGCGGCCATCCTGCCATCGCCGAGGCCACCTGCGACGTCGCCACCGACGAACCACACTGTGACATCGCTCACGTCGGTGGTCGCCCGTCGGTCGACGCATCCGGAATCGGCGTGGTACAGCGGGCGATAGCGTGCGCGCGTGCCGATGGCGAAACGCTCCGAGACGACCACCTTGGGCTGGCGTGAATGGGTCGCGCTTCCCGACTGGAACGTCGCCCATCTCAAGGCCAAGGTCGACACGGGCGCCCGCACGTCGTCGCTGCACGCATTCGGGTTGGAGTGGTTCGACCGGGCCGGCAACCCCTGGGTGCGCTTCGAGATCCACCCCTGGCAGCGCTCCACCGACGACTCGGTCGTCGCCGAGGCCGCCGTCATCGCCACTCGCGACGTGAAGAGCTCGTCGGGTGATGTCGAGCACCGACCGGTGGTGCGCGCCGCACTCGTGCTCGTGGGCCACGCGGTCACCGCCGAGGTCACCCTGACCCGCCGCGACGAGATGGGGTTTCGGATGCTCGTCGGCCGTGAAGCCCTCCGCAACCGATTCCTCGTTGATCCCGGCGTTTCGTATCTGGGCGGCCGACCCGACAAAGCGATCCGACGTCGCAATCGTGGCGACGACATCGCCACACCGAAAAGCCTCACCATCACCACGCCCCCCGCGACGCAGGCGACCCCCCGCCGATCCCGTCCGACCGAGAGGACCACATGAAGCTCGCCATCCTGTCCCGGGCGCCCCGTTCCTACAGCACGCAACGTCTCAAGTTGGCCGCGCTCGACCGCGGCCACAACTGCAAGGTGCTCGACACGCTGCGCTTCGCGATCGACCTGTCCAGCTCGGCGCCCGACCTCCAGTTCCGCGGCAAGCCGCTGTCCGACTATGACGCGATCCTCCCGCGCATCGGCGCCTCGATCACCTACTTCGGATCCGCCGTGGTCCGCCAGTTCGAACAGATGGACGTCTACACGCCGATCACGGCGAACGGCATCACCAACTCGCGCGACAAGCTCCGCGCCATCCAGATCCTGTCGCGTCACGACATCGGCATGCCGAAGACCGCCTTCGTCCGCAATCGCCAGGACGTCCTGCCCGCGATCGACCGCGTCGGTGGCGCCCCCGTCGTCATCAAGCTGCTCGAGGGCACCCAGGGCATCGGTGTGATCCTCGCTCCGGATCGCAAGGTGGCCGAGGCAATCATCGAAACGCTGCACAACACCAAGCAGAACGTGCTGATCCAGGAGTTCGTCGCCGAGAGCAAGGGCCGCGACATTCGAGCCCTCGTGATCGGCGACCGCGTCGTCGCCGCGATGCGCAGGACCGCGCAGGGCGACGAATTCCGCTCGAACGTGCACCGGGGCGGATCGGTCGAGGCGGTGTCGCTCGACGCCGCGTACGAACGCACAGCGGTTCGAGCGGCGCAGATCATGGGTCTGCGAGTGGCCGGTGTCGACATGCTCGAAGGCAACGACGGACCGATGGTGATGGAGGTCAACTCGTCGCCGGGTCTCGAAGGCATCGAGCGGGCAACCGATCTCGACGTCGCCGGTGCGATCATCGACCACGTTGCCAACCAGGTCGCGTTCCCCGAACTCGACGTGCGCCAGCGGCTGACGGTGAGTACGGGCTACGGGGTCGCCGAACTGCTGGTACGCGAAGACGGCGACTTCGTCGGTAAGTCGATCGGCGAGGCGGGCCTGCGCGATCGGGACATCTCCGTGCTGACCCTCCACCGTGACGCCGATGTGATCCCGAATCCTCGCGACACCCGCAAACTCGAGGCGAACGATCGGCTGTTGTGCTTCGGCAACCTCGAAGAGATGCGCGACATGATCCCCGCCCGGCGACGCCGGCGCGCCCGGGTCCGCAAGCTCCCCGAGCACCCACTTCCCGAGTCGGAATAGCTCACCCCACCCGACCCGCTCGCGACCAGCCCCCTGGAGGCGATGAGTTCGCGGCGCGACCCGTCCGCGCGAAGACTCATCGCTCGCGGTTCGGAGGGTGAACCGCGAACTACGGTTCGGTCGTGGCACCCGACCTCGACGACATTCGCGCCGCACGTGACGTGATCGCCGAGGTCGTCAAGCGGACCCCGGTGATCAGCTCGCTCACGCTGTCCGGCGACATCGGCGGCAACGTCGTGCTCAAGGCCGAGAACCTGCAACGAACAGGCTCCTTCAAGATCCGAGGGGCCACCAACAAGGTGGCGTCGCTCGGTGACCGTGCGACCCATGGTGTGACGACCGGCAGCGCAGGCAACCACGCCCAGGCGCTCGCCTTCGCAGCGCAGCACTTCGGTGTGCCGTGCGAGATCTTCGTGCCGGTCGGTGCGGCGATCACGAAGATCGATGCGTGTCGAGCCCTCGGCGCGACCGTTGTCGAACATGGCGCAGCCCTCGCCGAGGCCGTCAGTGCGGCCAAGGAACGGGCGAGCGCGACCGGGATGACGTTCTGTGCCCCGTTCGACGATCCGGCGGTGGTTGCAGGGCAGGGCACGCTCGGCCTCGAGGTGGTCGAGGACGTCGACGAACTCACCACGGTGATCGTGCCGCTCGGTGGTGGCGGATTGATCAGCGGCACGGCGATCGCGGTCAAGTCGTTGAGGCCCGACGTTCGGGTCATCGGCGTACAGGCAGCCGTGTGCGCGCCCTACGCGGGTGGAACACCCGCAGACGGACCCGTGCTCACGCTCGCCGACGGCATCGCCGTGAAGTACCCGGGCGAACTGACGGGTCCGCTCGTCGAGCGGTGGGTCGACGATGTGATCACCGTCGACGAGGATGCGATCGCCGACGCGATGGTGCTCTTGATGGACCGAGCGAAGCTGTACGTGGAAGGTGCGGGCGCCGTCGGCGTCGCCGCGTTGCTGTCGGCAGCGGTGCAGCCGAGCTCTCTCGGTTCGACGTGCGTCGTGCTCTCGGGCGGGAATCTCGACCTCGGCGTGGTGCCGAGCCTCATCCGCCGCCACGAGAACACCGCCGGGCGTCGGCTGTCCGTCGTCGCACGCATCGACGACCGGCCGGGCGCTCTCGCTCACCTTCTCGACGTGTTCGCCACCGGCGGCGCCGACCTCATCGAGGTGCAACACGTACGCGAGGGTCTCGAACTGCACGTTCGGGAGACCGGAATCCACGCCACGTTCGCCGTGCGCAGCGCCGAGCAGGCAACGGCACTGATCGGCGCCGCGAGCGCCGCCGGGTACGAGATCAGGTCGAGTACCTGGTGACCCGCCACGCTCCCGAACCGCCACTCTCGTGATGGACGAACTCTGGTTGCTCGGTCGGATCCGTTCTGCGCGCTGTTCGCACCTTTCGGCTGAGGTCTGCCGCACACGATGACCGACGGTGCGTTCAACCTCCGGTAACCGTCAGCGACACTCGACGCAGTGCACGTCGGCCGGGACGTCCCCGGCGACCAACGTGGCGAAGAAATCGACGAGACGCGTGCCTTCCACCTCCATGTCGTAGAAGCCATCGCTCAGCAGGATCGTGTGCGCGTCACCGGGGGCGACATACGACGCGAGCGGAACCCCGGCGGCCTCGATGTCGGCTTCGGACTGATCGATGTACGACAGGACATCGTCGGCCGCGGCACCGGCGAGACTCACGAACGCGGCCTGAATCCGGTCGTAGGCGTAGTCGAAGCGGGCGAACGTGATCTCGGGATGCTGCGTGCCGGCTTGGACGTAGAGGCCGGGAATGCTCCAGTCCTCGGCGGTCATCCCCTCGTTCACCGGCCAGTCGGGAACGTTCTCGAGCACGCCCCACAGCGCTCCGATCCCGACGCTGAGTGCGGGAACGGCCGGGTACGCGGCGGAGCCGTCACCGAACGTGAGGATCTCGATGCCGGGCAAGGCGTCGGCAGCGAGGCCGGCGAACGCGGGGGTCGGGATCGAACCTGCGCTCACACCCGTCACGACGAGCTGCTCGACATCGGGATAGTTGGCGAGCACGATGTCGAGCCCCTTGCTCGCGTTCGCGAACCCGTTGTGGTCGATCGTGACCATGTCGGAGTATTCCGTGACGCGGTCGCCGAGGTGGGCGTCGCCGGTGCAGTAGGGGACGTACACGATCGAGTGCCCGGCGACCGGGTTCTCGGGATCCGTCTCGTCGAAGATGCCGCCGAAGTCCGGTGCTTCGCCAATCGTCAGCTTGCGCGTGTACGACCGACTCTCCGGTCCGCAAGTCGCCGCGCTGAAGCAGGCGCCGCCGCCCTGGAAGTACAGCACCACCTTCGTGGGGTCGGCCGGCCGCTCCCACAGTTCGAACTCGCTGCCGTCCGAACAACGGCAGTCGTCGGCGCCCGGGATCGACACCCAGTCACCCACAGCCGCGCCCGCGATCTCGGTCGTTGGCACCGCCTCGGTGGTCTCCGCGGCATCGGGTGCGGTGGTCGCGGGGGCTGCGGTGGACGGGGCGGCCGCCGTGGATCGGGTGGGCTCAACGGTGGTGCTCGCCGTGTCGGTCGGCGGCGCGGAGGTGTCGTCGCCCGAGCTGCTACATGCCACGACGGCGACCGCGGCGGCGATGACGAGCCCGGACAGCTTGGCGTTCACCCCGACATCTTCTCTCGACCACCGCCATGGCGGACAACCGCAGGCCGCTCGTCACACCGCCCGGTAGGTGCCGTCGAGTCGCGGCCGGGTCGGTCCGTCGGTCTCGACCACCCCGTCGTCGACGAGCTTCACCAGGTGAGCGAGCACGCTGCGACGGGCGGGCTTGAATAGCTCGCGACGCACGTCGACGTAGAGATTCTCCACGATCGCCGGGATCGAGTCGAGACCGTCGCGGACGGCGCCGAGGACCTGGTGCTCGCGTTCGAGTCGGTGCTCGATCAGCTCGGACACGAACTGCGACGGATCAGGAATCGGCGGACCGTGGGTGGGGATCGCCACGTCGTCGCCACGTCCGGCCACCATCCGCAGCGAGTCGAGGTAGGCCGACATGTCTCCATCTGGCGGCGAGACCACCGTGGTGCTCCAGCCCATCACGTGGTCGCCGGTGAAGATCGTTCGCGTCGTGCCATCATCGAGCGTGAAGCAGGTGTGGTTCGACGTGTGACCGGGCGTGTGCAACGCCGTCATCGCCCAACCGTCGCCGGACGCGACGACATCACCGGTGCCGATCACCACGTCGGGACGGAACTCGCGATCGGTCGACTCCTCGATCACCGGCTCGTCGTCGACTGCGTCGGCACTCGTCGGGTCCGCCAGGGCACGACGCTCGGCTGCCTCGCGTTCCTCCGCCGCCAGCACCTCCGGCGGGTCGTCGCCGATGTACCACGTGTCGTCGCCGTGGGGACCGAATGCGAACGTCGAGGCGCCCGTCTCGGCGGCGAGCCACGAAGCGAGCGGCGAATGGTCGGCGTGACAATGGGTGACCAGGATGGCGCGAACGGTGCAGCCGGCGAGCGCCGCAGCGAGCGCGTCGCGGTGGCTGTCGAGGCGCGGACCCGGGTCGATCACCACGACGTCACCGCGTCCTGTCGAGCCGCCACCGACGATGTAGGTGCCGGTGCCGTGGTAGGTGAACTTCGACGGATTCTCGGCGATCACGCGTCGCACGAGCGGCGCGATCGGTTGCGCGACGCCGTAGGCGAACGCATCGCGATCGAGTGTCAGGAAGTGCACGAGGTCCACCTCACAGCGTCGAGGCGGCCGACCGGACGCCCGTGGCCCAGCATCGAAACCGCAACGTCCTCGACGGTCCCAGGTGCAGTCGCATCGACGTCGACGCCCATGGAGCGCAACGCTTCGGGCACCACCGCCTGGCGGGCGCCGTCATTGCCATCGGCCACCTTGAACGCGACGGCCCGACCATCGGCGAGCGCGGCGGCCATCACACCGGCGGCACCCTCCTTCGCGATGAGGGTCGGCACCGCCAGCATCCACCGCGTGACATCGCGCGTCGGCCCGCCGACCAACGTCGGGTGCGTGGTCATCGCCGTCGCGATCGACGAGTCGGGCGCCGCCAACGTCGCGAAGGCGGTGGCGAGGTCGCGCAGCGACAACGCGTGCGTCGGTGCACCGCAGCCGTCGACGCCGATGTGGTGCACCACGGCGCCGAGCGACGCCATGCCCGCCGTGATCGCCACCTGCAGGGGATGATCCTGGTCGAGATAGCCGTCGGTCGACCAGCCGTTGATCCGGCACGTGGCCAGCATTGCGGCGTGCTTTCCCGAGCAGTTCTGCTGGAGCGACGACGGCCCGATCCCCGCGGCCCTGGCGGCGGCCCGCGCGACGGCATCACTCGGCCGGGTCGGGGTGTTGGCGAGGTCGGACTCGTCGAGGCCGTACCGGTCGAGGATCGATCGGACCGCGTCGAGGTGCATGGGTGCACCGTCGTGGCTGGCGCACGCGACGGCGAGTTGTTCGTCGTCGAGCTCGAGGCCCACGCCGACCATGATGTGGGCCTGCATCGGCTTGAGACTCGACCGCGGGTAGATCACCAGATCGGGATCGCCGATCGACGCCAGGAGCCCGCCGGCGGTGGCGATCGCGACTCCGGCGCCGTGATGGACGGACTCCTCGAATCCGCTGCGCGTCGCGACAGCGATCGGCTCGACACGACCGTCGAATCTGGTCATGCGGGATCCGGAGTCGACGTCCCGACATCCGGCGGTCCGTTCGCCTCACCGGACGAACGTGGAGAACGGGGCTCGGGCACGGCGGTGAGGTGGCTGTCCACCACGTCGTACCGGTTGCCCCACTCGCTCGAGAGGGCCTGAATCATCGCGGCGGCAGGCAGGGCGAGCAGCGCACCGACGAACCCGAGCAGCGCAGCGCCGCCGAGGGCCGCGCCGAACGCGACAGCCGGGTGGAGCTCCATCGTGCGAGCGGTGATGCGAGGTGCGAAGAAGTAGTTCTCGATCTGCTGGTACACGACGATGAAGACGATCACGATCAAGGCATTGAGCGGCGAGTCGAGCAGGGTCAACAGCACCGGCAGGATGCCGGCGAGATACGTCCCGACGACGGGCAGGAACTGGCTGACGAGGCCGACCCACAAGGCGAGCGCGACCGGCGCCGGGGTGCCGATCGACTGGAAGACGATCCAGTGGAAGAACGCCGACAGCAAGGCCAGCAAGGCCCGCGAGTAGAGGTAGCCGCCGGTCTTGGTGATCGCGAGTTCCCACGCCTTGAGGACCTGGGCCTGCCGTGCAGGGTTCAGTCGAGCACAGATCCCGCGACGCATGCGCGGACCATCCGCGACCAGGTAGTAGGTGAACAGCATCACCGACAGGATCTGGAAGATCACGGCGACGACGGCGAGCGAGAGCCGCACCGCCTCGTCGCTCTGCGACTGGATGAACTCCTGCACGCGACCGTTCGGGTCGTTGAACTCGTGGATCACGTCCTGCGGATCGATGTTGGTCCCGAAGTTGTCGTTGAGGAAGTTGACGGTGTCGGTGATGTAGGCATCGGACTCGGACAACAGGTCGGCGATCTGGGTGCCGACCATCGTGCCGACCGCGCCCGCGAAGATCAAGAACGCAGCGAGGACCCCGAGCAGGATCATGATGGTCGACCGACCGCGTCGCCAGCCCCGGGCGGCGAGCCGGTTGACACCGGGTTCGATCGCCAACGACAGGAACACCGACACCAGGATCAACACCAGCAACGACGACAGTCGGTGGAACACGTGTCGGGTGGTGAACGTGAGCAGGTAGCCGACCCAGAACACGATGACCGCCGGAATGACCCACCGCGGCAGCGTGCGATCGGTCGATCGTCGCTCCAACGGGCGGCCCGCGCCGTCGACTGGGCGACCCGTCGATCCGACCGCCGCCGACGCCGACGGCGCGGCATCGGGCTCGGAAGGCTGTTCTTCGGGCACGTCCGGATGGTACTCACGGGGCCGTGACCCGATGAGCCAATCCGTTCGTGGTGGGGCTGTTGACCGGCGCGTCCACCAAACCGCGCACGGACGTGATGGCCGGTCGTGACCATGGGCCCTGATGACACCACCGCGCAGGCGATACCGTCGGGACCATGAGTTCCCCCGCCTCGTCCGGTCGTCGCCGCCTCGCCACCATCGGTGCCGTCATCGCTCTGGCCGCAGTCGCAGCCGCCTGCGGCAGTGACGACCCGGCACCCGAGCTCCCAGAGGGTGGTACGGGCAGCGCGTTCAACGACGCGATCATCACCTCGGAGTCCCACGACGAAGTCCTGCTCGACGGAGGCCAGGGCGAGATGCTCGTCGCGGTCGACTGCGACCCGGACGGCGGCGGCAACCTCGTCACGGTCGTCGCCGAAGGACTCGAACCGGCGGTCTACACCGGCGTGTTCGATCCGTCGACCGGCGTCGATCTCAGCCTCGATGCGACGAGTGGCGGCGAGTCGGTCGCCACCTCCGAGATGACGCTCGACGCCGAGGAGTACACCGTGACGTTCGCCGACATCGATGGCGCGGTCCTCAACGTTCGGGGTTGTCCGAGCTGACACCATCGACGGCACGTCGCAGGGCCGCCGCCAGGTCGCCGCGCGGTGCCACGACGATCCCGTCGTCGAGCCCGAGCCACCGCGCCATCGATGCCAATTCGGCAGCCAGCTCCGCGGCGACATCACCCTCGTCGATTCCCGGCTCGCCGAACGCGCTCTGCACCAACAATCGGCCCGCCTTGCGATCGGCCTTCAGGTCGACGCGCGCGACCAGATCGTCGCCGAGCAGGAACGGCAACACGTAATAGCCGTACTGACGCTTCGACTCCGGGACGTAGATCTCGATGCGGTAGCGGAACCCGAACAGCCGCTCGGTGCGGTCACGGTTCCACACCAGTGGGTCGAAGGGGCTGACCAACGCGCGGGCGCTCACCCGGCGCGGCATCACCGCGCCGGGGTGGAGGTAGGCGGGCTTCGACCAACCTTCGACCGATACCTCGACGAGCCGTCCGTCCTCCACCAGCTCGCCGATCAGCGGCCGACACGGCGGGTTGCGCTGGCGGTGGTAGTCGGTGAGGTCCTCCAACGTCGCGACGCCGTGATGGCGCGCCGCGCTGACGAGCAACTCCTTGCGGGCCTCGGGCTCGGTCGGCGTCGGAGTCGCCAGGTGTTCGGCCGGGATCACACGCTCGGTCAGGTCGTAGACGCGGGCGAAGTCGTTGGCACGGCGGTAGGCAGTCAGACGTCCCTCGTGGAACAGCGCCTCCAGCGCGATCTTGCCGTCGTCGTAGTCCCACCATGGCGCCTTGGGCCCCTGTCGCTGCCGGAGGTCGCCGGCGACGAGTGGTCCAGATTGCTCGACATGGCGCAGGACCTGCTCGACGTAGTCGGCGCGGTCGGCCATCAGCCGCCGGAACGCACCCCACCGGTGAGGCTCCGCCATCCGCCAGCGATACAGGTGGTGGTCGGCGGTCGGCACGTGCGACGCCTCGTGCACCCAGTACTCGAACAGCTCGCCGGCCCGTGTCGCGTCGTCGATCAGGGTGCGGGGGTGCGCGCCGAGTCGCGGCGAACAGCGGCAGTTCCTGGCTGCGTACCAGCACGTTGACCGAGTCGATCTGGATGATCCCCATCCGATCGATGGCACGTCGGAGATGGCGACGATCGACGCGCCCGGTCGGGCGCGCATCGGCGAAGCCCTGCGCGCCGAGCGCGAGGCGACGCGCTTGCGCGTTGGAGAGTTGGACGGGCGCCACCATCCACGGGACCGTACCGGTTACGCCGGTGCCAGGCGGAGAGGTGAACAGCGTGTCGGGACTCGAACGAATCGTGCGCCGCTGAGATTCTCCTTGCGATGAGCGAAGCGACCGGATACGGCGGTTTCGCTCATCGCAACCCACCAGAACTCACCGATGAGCGAAGCGACCGGATACGGCGGTTTCGCTCATCGCAACCACAGAACTTCTACCGATGAGCGAAGCGACCGGATACGGCGGTTTCGCTCATCGCAACGCCAACTCCAGCCCAATCCGCTGAGGCCACGGCCGAGACCGTGACCTGATCAGTCGTCGGCGACGGTGATCGCGACAGCGTTGATCACGACGTCGGTCTTCGGCTTGTCGCCTCCACCGGTGGCCACGTTCTGCATCTGATCGACGATGTCGAGGCCCTTCACGACCTGGCCGAACAGGCTGTAGGCCGGCGGCAGACCGCACGCCTGACGGGCCGGACACGATGAAGAACTGGCTGCCGTTGGTGTTCGGTCCGGCGTTGGCCATCGCGACCGAACCGACCTGGTACTCGCGCGGCTTGGGAAGCTCGTCCTCGAATCGGTAGCCAGGGCCACCGCGACCAGTGCCGGTCGGGTCGCCGCCCTGGCACATGAAGCCGCTGATGATGCGATGGAAGATCACGCCGTCGTAGTAGTGGTTGAGCGCGAGGAACACGAAGTTGTTGACCGTCTTGGGCGCCTTGAGGGCGTCGAGGGCGATCACGATCTCGCCGAGGCTCGTGTCGAGCTTCGCGGAGTATCGCTTCGACGGGTCGATGCCCATCTCGGGAGCTTCCTTGAAGTCCTGCTGCTTGGGAGCCGAACCATCGAATGGGGGGAACGCTGTTGCCATGGCGCCCGACCTTATCGGTGACGCCACGCTGCCCGTCGGGGTCGGTTCCGGACGGGCGGGGCGAGATCAGTTGCGTTGGTTGTAGCTGGTGATCAGCGCGTTGGCCTGGGCCGCCGCGTCGGCGAGCGCCGAGGCCACGTCGGCGCCGTTGAAGATGGCCGCCGTCGCGTTCGCCGTGGCGGTGCGCACCTCGCGCTGCGGGCCGAGCACCGGAGCGAGCGACGCCACACCTTCCGGCGTGCCGAGCATCTGGTCATAGGCCACTCGGAACCTGGGATCGTCCGCATAGGTCGTCAACAGCGGCTCGATGTCGAGAGCGTCGCTGCGGATCGGGACGTACCCCGTCTGTGACGCCCACTGTGACTGGGCCTCGGCGGTGATCAGATAGGTGATGTAGTCCCAGGCGGCAGCCGCCTTCTCGTCGCCCTTGCCGTCGACGATCCACACCGACGCACCGCCGAGGTTCACCGCCGGTTCGGGACTCGGCCCAGGCATCGGTCCGACGCCGACATCGGCCTCGGTCAACCCGGGCGCCAATCCCCCTTCAATGGCAGAGAGCACCCCGCCGAGTGAAGCGCTGGTGCCGATCGTCATCGCACCGTCAGCGGCGGGATCGATCAGCTTCAGGAAGATGTCCTGACCGCTGGCGTTGTCGCCGACCGACACGGCCAGACCATCGTTGATCATGTCCTGCAGGAACGTCATCAACTCCGTGCCCTCGGGGCTGTCGAACAACACTTCGGTGGCCGGCGCAGTGCGGCCGTTGTCGTTGTCGGCGTAGAGCACTCCGGCGCGAGCGAACCACTGCTCGAGGAACCAGCCGCCGCCCGAATCGCTTCCCGAGTCGAGCACCCATCCGTAGGTGGCGGCGTCGGCGTCGACGATCTGCTGGGACGTCGAGCGCATCTCCTCGAGTGTGATCGGCGAGACGTCCGGATCGAGACCCGCCGCTTCGAACTTCGGCCGCAAGTAGTAGAGAACCGGGTTGCTCACGTTGAACGGCATCGCCCACTGCACGCCTTGCCACGTGTAGGCGTCGAGCGTCCGGGCAAGGAACGGCGACGTGTCGAAGCCACTGTCCTCGAGACAGGCGCCGATCGGGATCAAGGTGTCGGATTGGGCGAAGGTCTGCAGCGTGTACTCGGGGAACTGGATCATGTCGGGCCGACTGTCGGGGCTCGACTGGATGTACTTGTCGATCGCTGCCTCGTAACCGGTCTGGTTCTGCAGCGTGACCGTCACCCGGTCCTGGCTGGCGTTGTAGGTGTCGGTCAACTCGACCAACGAGTCCTCGAGCACGTCGTTCATTCCGTGCCAGAACGTGATCTCCACCGGGCCCGCAGCCGTCTCGAGCGCGCTGGTGGGACAGTCGGGAAACTGCTCCAAGGGTGCAACGGTGGTCGTCGAGGCAAGTGCGGTGTCGTCTGGCGAACCGTTGTCGGTTGCACTGGTCGACACGTCCGGAGCGCCGGTCGTGACGGCCGATTCGCCGCTGTCGACATTCAACGCGGACTCGCCGGACGAGCAGGCAGCGGCAATCGTTCCCGCGACGAGAGTCACTGCTGCGAGACGCAACAACGGCGGGCGACCGGCGCGTGGGCGGAGGCGTTGGCGAGATGGGGGGAGCATCGGGTCATCCTTTCACGGCGCCCGCGGTGAGACCGCGGACGAGTTGACGTTGGAAAATGAAGAGCGCGATGAAGATCGGAATGGCGGCGATCACCGTGCCGGCCATCACCAGGTTCGGTTCGGACAGCGTCGATCGGCTGAGCAGCCGCAGCCCGCTCTGCACCGTGTTCATGTCCGCCTCGTTGATCACGAGGTTCGGCCAGAGGTACTGGTTCCAGGTGCCGAGGAAGCTGAACAATGCGAGCGCGCCGATCGTCGGCCGAACGAGCGGCACGGCGACGTGGCGGAGGAATCCGAGGTGACCGACCCCGTCGATCGCGGCGGCGTCGCGCAGGTCACGAGGCAGCGTGAGAAACACCTGGCGCAGCAGGAAGATGCCGAAGGCGGTGGCCAGGAACGGGACAGCGAGGCCTTGGTAGGTGTTGAGCCAACCGAGGCCATCGACGGTGTCGAGGTTGACGACGAGGGTGGCTTCTGCCGGAACGAGCAGGGTGGCGACGAAGACGAGGAAGACGAATCCCTTGCCGGGGAACTCGAGGATCGCGAACGCGTAGGCGGCGAGCACCGACGTCACCACTTGAGCAACCGTGACGATCGTGGCCACGACGAACGAGTTGAAGAGATACCGGCCGAGATGTCCCTCGTTCCACGCTTCGATCAACACGTCGAAGGTCACCGTCGTCGGAACCAGCGGGTTCTTCAGCACCTCACTGCCCGGCTTCAACGCGGCGACCACGGTCGTGTAGATCGGGAAGACCACGACGAACGTCACGAGGCACAACAGCGCGTACCGGCCGACCCGACCGGCGCCGGTCGGTTGATCGAACGTGCGCATCGGGCGGCGTCGCCTCGTCGCCTTCGCCAGCTCGCCCGGCACAGGCAACGTCAGGTCGTCGCTGAGTTCAGTCTCCATAGTGCACCCTGCGTCCGATGCCGACGAGTTGAAGCGCCGACAGGACCAACAGCAACAGGAAGAGCAAGACCGCGGCGCCCGCCTGCAGCCCGGTGTCGTTGCGGATCGGCGAGTTCTGTCCGTAGATGAAGTACGGGATGGTGGTGGTGGGGTTGCTCGGCTGCGGACCTCCGCCGGTGAGCAGGTCGATTTCGCCGTAGGCCTGGAACGCACGCGTCGATGCCACGATCACGACGAACAGCAGCGTCGGGCCGAGCATCGGCACCGTGATCGACCAGAAGCGGCGGATCCCTCCAGCGCCGTCCACCGCTGCAGCTTCGTGCAGGTCCCGCGGAATCGACTGCAATCCGGCGGTCACGAGGATGAACGTGAAACCGAGGTTCGCCCACACGCTCGACGCGCTCACCGCCCACAGCGCGGTTTCGGGATCCTGCAACCAGCCGGGACTCTTCACCGACGGGAACAACGTGTTGAACCATCCGATGTTCGCGAGCGCACCCACCGACGGCTGCAGGAGGAACAGCCACATGAGGCTGGCGACAGCGACCGAGGTGGCCACCGTCGAGGAGAAGATCGCCCGGAAGGCGCCGATCCCTCGCAGGTACTTGTCGGCGAGCACGGCCAGGCCGACACCGAGGACGACGCCTGCCGGCGCAGTGATCAGTGCGAATCGGATCGTGACGCCCAGCGCGTTCTGGAACTCGGTGCTGCGGAACAGATCGAGGTACTGACCAAAGCCCTGCGACACGCAGTTGTTGCCGAAGTTGTCGCAGCGTTGCTGGCCGAGCCACACCGCCCGGCCGAGCGGGTAGAGCACGAACACCCCGAGGATGATCGCGGACGGCGCCAACATCGCGACGGCGAGCGGGAGATCACCCAACCGAGATCGACGACGGCGGTCCACGGCCACCTGCCGCACACTATTGCAGCACGCGGTGAGCCGAGGTATCCATCCTCGACGACCGACTAACCTCGCACGTCGTGACCGACTCCGCCCCCGAGCCGACCCCCGACGTACACGACGTGCCAGGCGCATCTCGTACGCCGGCAAACCCGGCGGGCGAGCCGGTGGATCTGGATGCGGTCGAGCGTGACCTCGCCGGGGTCGAGCGGGCTCTCGAACGGCTGTCGGACGGTACGTACTGGAGCGACGAGGTGACCGGCGAGCCGATTCCCGAACACGTCCTCGCTGCCGACCCGACCGCTCGGCGGGCGTGATGCAGCGCAAGACCGTCGCTGGCATCGCGTCGATCGTGGCACTCGCCGCCGGCCTTGCGGCGGCGGCGCAGAAGGCGAAGGAGTCGCCGCTGACCAACCGTTTCAACCGCTCGGCCAGAGTCTGGAAGCTCTCGGCGCGGAACTCCGCGCGCTTCGCGGTGTCGCGGGTGCGCGGCATCGGATCGGCCGAAGAACGGCGCGCACAGCTCGACGAGCAGTTCGCCATCCGCACTGCCGAGGATGTCGCCAAGGAACTCGGCGAGATGAAGGGCGTGCTGATGAAGGCGGGCCAGCTGATCTCGTTCATCTTCGAGGCGCTCCCCGACGAGGCCCAGGACGCTTTGGCCACGCTGCAGGCCGACGCCGCGCCGATGGCACCGACGCTGGCAGCCAACGTCGTCAAGGGCGACTTCGGCAAGCCGCCCGAGAAGTTGTTTCTCGACTGGGCCGACATGCCCGTCGCCGCGGCGTCGATCGGCCAGGTCCACCGGGCGATCACACACGACGGACGAGACGTCGCCGTCAAGGTGCAGTACCCGGGCGTCCACGAAGCGATCGAGAGCGATCTCGACGCCGCCGAAGTGATGTACGCGATGTTCTCCTCGATGATGCTCAAGGGTCTCGACGCGAAGGGCCTCGTCGACGAGTTGCGCGATCGCATGCGCGAGGAACTCGACTACTCGATCGAGGCGGGGAACCTCGCGGAGTTCGAGTCGCGGTTCCAGGGCCACCCATGGGTGCGCATCCCGAAGTTGGTGCCGGAGTTGAGCAGCGCTCGGGTGCTCACCACCGAGTGGATCGATGGCATGACGTTCGACCAGTTCCGCAAGAACGAGTCGCACGCCACCAAACAACGCGCCGCCGAGGTCATCTGGCGATTCGCGCAGGGCGCCATCATGCGCCACGGGATCTTCAACGGCGATCCACATCCCGGCAACTACAAGTTCCACCACGACGGCAGCGTGTCGTTCCTCGACTACGGCCTCGTCAAGCGGTGGTCGCCGGGTGAATGGGAGACTCTGCGCCCCACCGTCGATGCGATCATCATCGACCGCGACCCCGACCTGCTCGTGCGGGAAATGGTGCGTTCGAGGTTCCTCCCCGAGCGTCACGGCCTCGATCCCGCATTGGTCTACGACTACGTGTCGAGCCCGTATGTGCCGTATCTCACCGACACCTTCACGTTCACCCGCGACTGGATGCGCGACACGATCGGCAAGATCTTCGATGTGCAAGGTCCGCATGCGCCGGTCATCGAGCAGCTCAACATGCCGCCGAGCTTCGTGATCCTCGACCGGGTCGTGTGGGGGGTGAGCGCGATCCTCGGCAAGCTCGAAGCAACGGGCCCGTGGCGCGCAATGTTGCTCGAGTACATCGCCGATGGCGAGCCCGCCACCGACCTCGGTGCCGCCGAAGCAGCCTGGGCGGCAGGTCGCCCCATCCACTGACCGGACCCGGCCAGACCCACAACGATGAGCGAAACCGCCGCATACGGTCACCTCGCTCATCGCAGACCCGGCCAGACCCACAACGATGAGCGAAACCGCCGCATACGGTCACCTCGCTCATCGCAGACCCGGCCAGACCCACAACGATGAGCGAAACCGCCGCATACGGTCACCTCGCTCATCGCAGACCCGGCCAGACCCACAACGATGAGCGAAACCGCCGCATACGGTCACTTCGCTCATCGCAGCTCCGGTCGGAGGGGGTGCTGGCGGGTTGGTTAGCGTCGAGCGGATGACGGACACGACACCGATCGAGTCGACTGCACGGTCACCATTTGCGCCGTGGGATCGCCGCGACATCCCGGGATCGTTCAGCGTCGACGAGACCGCCCGTCGCGTCGGCAACTACAAGTGGACCGAGATGAAGCTGTTCGAGGCGCTCGGTGGTTGGGTCGCGACCGTGCCCGAGCTCGACGTCAAGATGCGCCTCGGCACCCACTGCTACCACCACGCGTGGCACGCCGACCTCTGGCACAAGCGGCTCCCGGAACTGCGCGAGATGAAACCCGAGCGCCTCACCGTCGCAGCCAACGATGCCATGGAACGATTCATCGAAGCGATGACCGAACCCGAGGCGCCGGAGCTGACGATCGAGAAGCTGGTCGGCGTCTACCGGGTGCTGATCCCCCGGTTCATCGCCGCGTACACCTACCACCGCAACAACACGAGCGAGATCACGGACGCACCGACCATCCGGTCGATCAACTTCATCCTGCAGGACGAGTTCGACGACTGGCGCGACGGCGAGATGATGCTGCAGTCGCTGATCACCACGCCCGACCATGTTCGTCGAGCCGCCGACCACCAGGCCAGGCTCGAGGCGCTGATGGTTGAAGCGGGCGGTATCACCGGGTCCGATAGCATCGGCTCGGGGAATACGACCACGACTGAAGGGGGCGCCTGATGCGTCAGTTCTTTCCGGTAGAAGATCTCGCCCGCGACGAGCGATTCGTGCAGACGAACATGGCCGAACGCATGAAGGACGGACGCACTGCGATCGACGTCAAGGAGTCGTCGGCGAAGAGCCGCGGTTCCTCGAGGCGATTGACCCCCGAACGCCATGACGCGTCCGACGCGGCTCGCGGCTTGATGCACGGGATCATGGTCGGTGAGATCCAGGCACTCGAGGGCGCCGGGCGCACCGCGCACGACTTCGCCGCGGGTGACGGCACGAACGACACGGTTCCGTTCGAACTGAAACTCGACATGGCCCGCCAGGCGTGGGACGAGGCCCGCCACGTCGAGATCAGCGCCAAGCTGTCCGACTGGATGGGCACCGAACTCGGCGAGTTCGCCGAGAACACGGTGCTGTTCGAAGCGGCCTGCTCGAACGACCCGATCCTCCGCCTGGCCGGCGTCAACCGCGCACTCGAAGGCCTCGCGATCGACGTGTTCACCCAGATGAAGGAGTTCGGCGACGTGGCCGGCGACCCGTACCTCGAGTTCTGCGAGGACTGGATGCTCGCCGACGAGGTCACCCACGTGAAGATGGGCTCCGACTGGCTGCGCAAGGTGACGGCGAACGACGCCGATCGCCGCGCGAAGGCGCTGGAGTTCCAGCAGGTCGTCGACAAGTTGTTCAGCTTCGGCGGTGCACGCGGCGAGAGTGTCGACAGTTCCTTCAGTCTGGCGCGGCGATTCCGCGAGCTCGCCGGTTTCACCGACGACGAGGTCGAGACCATCTCGCAGATGGACGCCGAAGCACTCGAGGAACGCAAGGAAGCGGTGCGCAAATATCGCGAGCGCGTCGGCGCCGACGCCTGACGTGACGGCGAGCCCATCCTCCCCCGCCTCGGTGGCGAAGGTGACCGTCACCCCCGAGGAGTTCACCTTCGTCAAGTACGACGCGACCGAGATCGCGACAATCGTCGCGGAGCTCGCCGAGCAACTCGGGATCGCCAACCCGATCAGGGTCGTCGTCGACGAGACCACGCCCCTCGCCAAGGTCTCCGAGGAGATCGACGCCGCCTCGTCTGATGCCACGATCACGCTCCGCGCTGAGAGCGGAGCGCTCGAGGACCGCAAGCGGCCGATGTCGTTCAGCGCCGACGAAGCACGAGAAGCGCTCGGCCGGATCCTGCTACGCGCCAACGACCGCATGCGTGCCGATTTCGCCGATGCCCCCGGCGACCTCGTTCTGACGCTGGCCGAGAACGCTGCGTGGGACACGTACTGCGCCGGGCGTCTTGCCCGGATGGGTGTCGAGACCAACCAGCAACGGTGGCGCTACAACCACCGCAACCGGTTCGGCTTCGACGACCGCGTCGACGCCGGGTTCGACGCACTGTGGGTGGCTGACGACCTCGGGTGGTCCGACGTCGTCACCATGGCACGTGGCTGACTTCTCCGAACCGCAACGTTCGACGCCGGCTCCGTACAGTCGATCCATGTCAACAACAGCCAGACGACGCGTCGGCACCAACGGCATCGAGCTCGACGTCATCGACGCCGGTACAGCAGGTGATCCGGTCATCGTGCTCGTGCACGGGTTCCCCGAGAGTTCATACTCGTGGCGCCACCAGATCGAGCCGCTCGTGACGGCAGGATTCCGCGTGCTGGTGCCCGACCAACGTGGCTACGGCGCGTCGAGTGCGCCGACCGATGTCGCTGCGTATCGATCCGACCACCTCGCAGCCGACCTCGTGGGTCTGCTCGACGACGTCGGAGCCGACGACGCGTTCTTCGTCGGCCACGACTGGGGATCGATGGTGGTGTGGGATCTGTCCCGGCTGCACCCCGACCGCGTCCGAGGACTCGTCAACGTGAGCGTGCCGTACACGGCCTGGCCGGCGCGCCCGACCGATCTGTTCCGGGCGCTGTCCGGCGACCGGTTCTTCTACATCCTCTACTTCCAGGCGGTCGGCCCGGCCGAGGCCGAGTTGGAAGCCGACGTTGCCGAAACGATGCGGCTGACGTTGTGGGGTGGTTCTGGCGAGATGTTCGGTCCACCGCCCGATCCGCTGCCCCCGATGGAGGGAACCGGATTCCTCGATGCGATCACCCGCGGCGCCAACGTGCCGGATGGCCTGCCGTCGTGGCTCACCGATGACGATCTGGCGATCTACACCGAGCAGTTCTCGACCAGCGGCTTCTTCGGCCCGTTGAGCTGGTATCGGAACCTCGATGCCGACTACGACCTCACCGTGGGCCTCCCGCCGCCATCCGTGCCGTGCGCCTTCATCGGCGGCGCGCGCGATGGCGTGATCGCCGGCCGCCTCGACACGATCGACGACACCCACGCCGCACTCTCCGACTATCGCGGGTCGATCCTGATCGACGGCGCCGGACACTGGACGCAGCAGGAACGCCCCGACGAGTTCAACGCCGCGCTCCTCGACCTGCTCGGCCGCCTACAGGCCTGAAGACCCAGGCCCGCCTGCGGTTCAGGCGGAACGCCGGCGGGGAGGCACGATCGGGTTGCGCCAGCCGAGTCCGTGCACCTTGCCGGACGGGGGCCAGTGGTCGTCGCGGCTGTAGGCCCACCACTCGAACGGGTTGAGGTAGTAGGCACACGACTCGACGACCCGGCCGAACGACTCGCCGCGCCGTCGCGTGATCCACACCACCATTCCCGCCGCTCCACCGGCGACCATCCAGCCGCCGTACAGCACCGGGTACAGCGGCCCGAACCATCGCGCTTGCCACACGTGCACGTCCTCGTGGTGGGTGACGAGCTTGCGTCGACGAGGGAGCGCGGTGTCACCGGCGCCGCTGACGACGTTGCCGATGGTGATCGCAAACCCCGAGCGCGGAACGAAGCCACGCCGGAACACGATGCGGTTCGCTCGCCGACTCAGCGAGGCGTCGTAGCCAGGAACACCCCGCACGACTCCGAGTGCCTGCGACGTCAGTGCCGCTGCCGTCATGGGAAGCGCCCACGTCGAGTCGAGGACGAACCCGACCGGTCCCGTCGAACATCCCCAATCGTAGATCCGCCGCCAGCCGGTGACCGCGCCGTTCGCAGCACCCACCGCTCCCAGCGGCACCGCAAGCCCGAGCGGTGCGCCGACGAATGCGCCGAGCATGGCCCCCGCTACGCCGACGGCGGCAGCCTCGAGGAGACTGCCGCCGTCGGGTACTTCGGTTGCGTTCATCGCGCCGACCATTGGATCAGCGTGCACCAAGGGTCAGTTGCGCAGGTACGACAGGAGGCGCAGGATCTCGAGGTACAACCACACGAGTGTGACCACCAGCCCGAGGCCGGCGACCCATTCGTAGTTCTTGGGCAGGCCCGACGCGATACCGCGTTCGATGAAGTCGAAGTCGAGCGCCAGGTTGGCAGCAGCGAGACCGCACACGAAGAGCGAGAACCCGATGCTCATCAGCATGTTGCTGCCGTCGAGGAACGGCAGCGTGGTGCCGAACAGGCTGATGACGAACGAGATCAGGTACAGCACCATCACTCCCATGGTGGCGATGATGACGGTGCGGCGGAACTTGTCGGTGACCTTGATGATGCGGGTGCGATACAGCACGAGCATCACCATGAACACCGATGCCGTCGCGAGCACGGCCTGCACGACGATGCCGTCGTACCAGGTCTCGTAGCCCTTGGAGATCGCACCGACCGCGAAGCCGTAGGCGACCGCGTAGACCGGGCCGAGGATCTTGGCGAGGTCGGGCTTGCGCATGGCGACGAGGACGGCGATGAAGCCGACAACGATGCCGACCATCGCGATCGCTGGGAACTGGTAGGTCTCGGTCGCGACTCCCTCGTTGTTCACGATGGTCGGCCCGGTGGCTGCATTCCAGCCGAACGCTCCGGAGACGAGAAGCAGGACGAGCAAAACCGCTGACGCGCTGATGACACCGTTGAGGGTCATCGCCTTGTGCCACGCCGACACGGGACCGTCGGTGATCGGTTGGGTCTGAACGTGAGTGCCTGCCTCGGGTGCGCCCCACCCGGGTTGCGACGCCCGGAAGTCCTGCGACGCCTTGTCGAAGGCCTCTTCTTTGAACACTGGATTTGACATGGTCCAACGATTCTACCCTCGCGCGATGTTTCGCTGCCCGCGATCGGCTGGCGGTGTCACGAAGTTCTCACCGGAGATCGTGCGCGCTCGTCGCTTCCCAGAGGTCGATCTCGGGAGGCGAAGCGAGGATGCCGACGCACGACCGTGCCATGTCGACCATCACCTCGGAGTCGAAGTGGCGACGCTGGTGTGCTGGCGTCTCCCACTTCTGCACGAGGAGGTGACGACCTGGCGCGGTCACGCTGGAACAGAGGTCGACGTTGCGGCACCCGTCGTGCATCCGGGTGAGCACGACGTATTTCGACAACACGGCGAGCAACGCCGCATCATCCGCGGCATCGAATCGCAACGTCACGATCGTCAGGTCGACCTCGTCGGCCGCGTCACTCGCATCACTCGCATCACTCGCATCACTCGCATCACTCATGGCGATTCCTCGCTTCCATTCATCTCCAGCTGCGATATCTGGCGCCGGTTGCGCTCATTTGGTTGACGGACCCGAGGACGTCGGTATCGTGACCCCTGTCTCACGTCGGCTGTCGTGCACCTCATCTGCAGGCATCGTCGTTCGACACACTCGCACGCCGAATTCTCCACGGGGGCACCGACCACGGTCAGCACCTCCGTTGACTCAACACAGTAGGAGCACCAGGTGGCCAAAGACCGCGTCGACCGGGACGACGAAGACCTCGTCCGTCTCTACCTCACCGATATCGGGCAGTACACGCTGCTCACGAAGGATGACGAGGTACGACTCGCGAAGGCCATCGAAGCAGGCAACGAAGCCATCGAACAGCTCGACGCCGGTGGCGAACTCACCGCGGCGAAGAAGCGCGAGCTACGGCGCGCCGCCCGTCAGGGCGAAGAGGCCGAGCGTCAGTTCGTGCAGTCGAACCTCCGTCTGGTGGTGTCGATCGCCAAGAAGTACCAGGCGTCCGGTCTCCCACTGCTCGACCTCATCCAGGAGGGCAACCTCGGGCTGATGCACGCCGTCGAGAAGTTCGACTGGCGCAAGGGCTTCAAGTTCTCCACGTATGCCACGTGGTGGATCCGCCAGGCGATCACCCGCGGTATCGCCAACACGGGTCGCACGATCCGTCTCCCGGTCCACGCTGGCGACACGCTCGCCCGATTGCAGAAGGCGCGCTCGCGCCTCGAGCTGAAGTACGGCCGCCCCGCCACGCTGTCCGAGCTGGCCAAGGAAGTCGAGATGCCCGAGGACAAGGTGACCGAGGCACTTCGCTTCGCCGCCGAGCCCCTCTCGCTGTCCGAGCCGCTGCGCGAGGACGGCGACGCCGAGCTGGGTGACGTGGTCGAGGACCGTTCGGCCGAGTCGCCGTTCGAAGTCGCCGCCACTGCGCTGCTCCCCGAGGAGATCTCGCGGCTGCTCGCCCCGCTCGACGAGCGCGAGCGCGAGATCCTCAAGCTGCGTTTCGGCCTCGACCGCGGAGAGCCGCGCACGCTCGAGGAGGTGGGCGAGCACTTCAACCTCACTCGCGAGCGCATCCGCCAGATCGAAGCGCGTGCGATGAGCAAGCTGCGCCACCCGTCGAGCGACACCGGCGCCCGCGACCTTCTCGCCGTCTGACGCCACCCACTGCGTCGTGTGACTCGCGGCGGCGTCACACAGCAGGTGTCGGCCGCGGCTGGCCCCGGCTACAGCTTTTCGTGGCTGAGCAGGCTTGCCTGGAGAACCCAGTCGATGAACTGAGCCTCGTCGAACTGACCGAGATCCTCGTACACGGCGAGAGAGCGGGTCTCGGGCGTCTTCGAGGTTCCGGGCGGCGTCGGGTCCAGCGACATGCCTCGGAAGAACGTCACCTTGACGTACCGGTCGAAGCAGTGCAACGACAGGAACCAACCCTCCTGGCCGGTGGCGCCATAGAGGGGTGAGTTCCACTTCACCGCCTTTCGCACGTCGGGCACCGCTCGTTCGATGATCGAGTCGAGCAGCTGGCCGACGTCGTGCTTCCAGCCCGGCATCGCCGCGATGTACTCGCGAACCGGAGCCGGACCGTCGCCCTTCGGGATCTGTGGATTGCCGCCGGCGAGGAGCTTCGGCGATTCGTTGGCGCTCACGAACCTGAACTCAACCACATCTTGATGGCGGCGTCGACGTCGTGATGATCAACTCCGCGCACGCCGTTCGAGCCCGTCGAGGATCAGTTCGAGGCCGAACTCGAACTCGTCCGTGAAGTCGTAGCCCGGTTGCAGGACATGCTCGGCGGTGAACTCGGCGAGGTGTGGGTACACGTCCGTCGGGAAGTGCTCCATGATCGTGGCAGTGAGCTCGGCCATGTCGTCGCCGCCGGTCGCAGGGAGGCTCGCCACTTGAAGTGCGAAGCCGTACACGTACGAATCGAGCACGGCATAGGCATGCGCCGTCATGTCGATCGTCATCGCCTGTCGAAGGCATCCCAGCATCGCGTCGTGATGGGTCAGCAGCGCCGGACCGGGTGTCGTGCGCGATTCCATGTACGGCGTCGCCCAACGGTGACGTGCGAGGACCGAGAGCGCCGACGCGCACCGTCGACGGATCGCGTCCCTCCATGGGAGGTCGGGATCGGGGAGTTCGATCTCGCCGAACACGAGGTCGACCATGCCGTCGATGATCGCCTCCTTGTTGGCGACGTGGTGGTAGATCGTCATCGGCTTGACCTCCAACGCATCGGCGAGGCGTCGGATGGTGAGGTCCTCGATCCCGATCTCGTCGGCGAGCGCAAGTGCACCCGACAGCACGCGCTCGGAACTGAGTCGGGTCCGCCCGACGGATGCTTCAGTTGCGGTCATGTGATGCCCTTCGAGAAGTCGTGGTTGCGCATCGTACTAAGTACGTGTAGGGTTTTCGCGATCACCGTACAAAGTACGACACGAAGGAACCGAAATGACGACCGACACGAACCCAACGACCCCCACGGCCGACGCTGCCCGGCTGAACACGCGACCGGGCGACGTGCCGACCTCGATGTCCGCCGTGGTGCGACACCGGTATGGACCGGCCGACACCGTCACCGTCGAGCAGACGGCCGTTCCTGAGCCAGGTCCGAACGAGGTCCTCGTCGAGGTCGCGGCCGCGGGGCTCGATCGAGGCGTGTGGCACCTGATGACCGGCATGCCGTACCTGCTGCGCATCGCCGGATTCGGCGTGACCCGGCCGAAACAGCCCGTGCTCGGCGGCGACGTCGCGGGGCGTGTGGCCGCCGTTGGTTCGTCGGTCAGGCGGTTCGCTCCGGGCGACCACGTGATGGGCATTGCCAGTGGATCGTTTGCCGAGTACGCCCTCGCTGATGAGTCGAAGCTTGCCGCGAAGCCCGCGTCGATCACATTCGACGAGGCTGGCGCTTCGACGATCTCCGGCATCACCGCGCTGCAAGCTCTCACCACCGTTGGCCGCGTCGAGGCCGGCCAAGAGGTACTGGTCATCGGAGCGTCGGGAGGTGTCGGCTCATTCGCTGTGCAGATCGCGAGGGCACTCGGGGCGAGGGTCACCGGCGTGGCCAGCTCCGCCAAACTCGAGTTCGTCTCGTCGCTCGGCGCCGAGGCGGTGGTCGATTACGCCACGACCGATTTCGCTGATTTCGATGGACGGTTCGATCTGATCATCGACATCGCCGGACGCACACCGCTGCTGCGACTGCGTCGACTCCTGACCGACCGCGGGACCCACGTCATCGTCGGTGGCGACAACGGCGGGCGCTTCGCCGCTGGGACCGGGAGGAATTTGCGGGCAGCTGCGCTGTCGCTGGTCGTCCGTCAGCGGATGACGTTCTTCATCAGTTCCGAGAGCCGCACACACATCGACGCACTGGTCGACATGCTCGCCGCGGGCGACGTCGTCGCAGCGGTCGACGATCGTGTTCCCCTCGCCGACGCGGTCGACGCGCTCCGAGGCTTGGACACAGGCCAGACGAGGGGCAAGACGGTCATCACCGTCCGCGACACCCCGTGACCTGACCCGTTCGGGCGGCGATCGCCGGGGCTCATCGAGCCGGGGGCGACTCTGCGAGCCGGTGCGCGATCTGGAAGAGATCACCGAACGGGTCTCGCACCATCGCCCGACGATCACCGTAGGGCGTGTCGAGCGGAGCTTCGATCGACGCGGCACCCGCCTCGATCGCGCGCTCGTAGGTCGTGTCGACGTCCGCCACGTACACGTAGAGGAATGCCGGGAACGGCTCGCGCTCGACGATCGGACCGACCATCAACATGGAATCGCCGATCGTGAGTTCTGCCGGTCGACCCACCGGCACCTCGCCCTGCGCATCGAAGACGGCGCGGAGGAAGTCGACCAGGGCAGGCACGTCATCGACGGCGATGCGAGGCGTCACGGTGCGATAGCCATCGGGCGGACTTGTCATTCGGACATGATCGCATGCCGCTCAGGCAGCGGCGCGCAGCCAGACGACGACGGCGTGCTCGACCCGCTCGTCGAGGGTGTCACCATCGAGCGACTTCACGATCTTCGGAAACCGGGCGGCGTACGACCGCAACAGCGGCGTGACGGCCTCGCGGTCCTCGCGACCGAGGAGCGCGTGCGCCGTCATCGGCAACCAGCGCCCGGCCAACAACACGTGGGCCTGACCCATCGTGGTGAAGTTCCGCCACCACGTCTTGATGTCGGGTTCGCCGACCACGACGACCAGCCCACCGTTGGTGTTCGCGTACTGGACCGGCAACGTGTACTCGCTTCCGGAGCGGGCGCCGTGGTAGCGGATCAACGCGAACCTGGCGGACATCACCGGGTGCAGCGGCGACTTCAGGACGGTCTCGACGACGGCGTTCGTTCCTCCCATGGCTCCGAACCTACGCGGTCGGCGCCGTGGTTGGAACCGGAAACGCGAACTCGTGGCCGGGGTCGTCCAGCGCTGCGCCATGATGGGGCGATGTCGAGAGCGATACAGATCACCGTCGACGCCGCGGGTCCGCGCAAGCTGGCTGAGTTCTGGTGCGAGGTGCTCGGTTACGTCGAGCAACCGCCACCTGGCGGATTCGACACCTGGGAGGCGGCACTCGACGCGTTCGGCATCGATCAGTCGGATCCCGACCGGGCGTTTGCGATCGTCGACCCCGATGGGATCGGGCCCCGCGTCTTCTTCCTGAAGGTGCCCGAGGCCAAGACGGCGAAGAACCGGATGCACCTCGATGTCCACGTCGATCCGACCGAGTTGCATCGCCGGGCCGCCGAGCTGGTGGAGCTTGGTGCAACCCACGTCGCCGAGTTCGACGAGCCGGAAGGACATTGGATCACCCTGCTCGACCCCGAAGGCAACGAGTTCTGCCTCCACTGATTTCACCAGGGGTCCAGACCCCTGCTGCAATCGCGTCACCGTTCGCGTGCGATGCGGTCGGCGAGGTCGAGCATCTGGCGACCGACCGGTTGCAGACCGATCTTGGTCGCCACGAGTCCGGTCGACACCCGCTCGGTCACTCCCCATTCCCAGATGGCGGACGCGTCGAGGTCGTGGCGTGCGGCCATCCAGCGTGCCGTGGCCATCGTGTCGGCCGCGGCTGGTTCATCCGGATCCTCACGAAGGATCACGCCGAGGTCGTATTCGGCTTCGGCCACCAGACCGTCGGGATCGACGAGCTTGTACGAGCCGGATTCGTCGGATCGCAGCGCGTTCCATTGATGAACGTCACCGTGGACAAGGACCGCGCGTTCAGGATCGTGGGCACCCAGCCGACGGTTGGCACAGGCAATCGCATGGTCGACGGTGCGCCGATCGCACGGCTCATCCAACTCGGCCCACGTCGTTGCGATGAACTCCGCGAGCCACGCTGCCTTCTCGGCGCCGGTGGCGAGGTCGACGGCGGGAGCAGGGCGCCAAATGCGCGCCGCCGCGTCGCACAACGCCGGAAGCCGCTGCTGATAGGCGACGCCGAGCGAGAACATCGACGGCCCGAGCCGCTCCATCAGCAGCGCCCCTCGGGCAGCGTCGTCGCGGTAGAGGGTCGGGCAGCCATCGCCGGCGGCGAGTCGCAACACGGTCGCCTCGTGGTCGTCGAAGCCGCCGCCCCGTCGGGGGACGAGCACCTTGAGGACGGCCGGCGTTCCGTCGGCGAGAACGGCATCGGCGACGAAGGCCTCCGTACCCTCGTCGTACAGCCGTCCGATCGCGAACCCCCAGTCGCGTTCGAGCCCACGGACGGTGTCCGTCAGATCGTCGATCCAGTTGGCGTGACCCTCGGCGAGCGCCCGGTTGCGCACCACCTCGGACAGCTCGATCATGCGGCGACCCTACTGAGCACGCTCGCCGCACCACCACGCGATTTCACCAGGGGTCAGACCCCTGGTGAAATCGTCAGGTGACGTATGGGCAATGGCGGCAGCCACTCTCGCAGCAGTACCCGCGGGACGCGAGGAACTCCGACGTGAACACGCTGAATCCGCTCACGGGGTCGGCATACACCGGCTCGCCGCGTTGAAGTGCGTCACCGTGACGTCGAAGGATCTCCGCGCGTTGCAGATGATGCTCCGCCAGGCGTCGCAGGTGCGGAAGCTCGCGCCAATCCTCGCGAAGCGGCGGAGGTGTGGGCACTTCCACATGATGGCGCGAGAACGGGCCCCTTCATCGATGTGATGAGGTCACACGTTGCTGGCGCGGCCCTCCCAGTAGGGCTTGCGTAGGTCGCGCTTGAGGATCTTGCCCGAGCCCGTCTTCGGGAGTTCATCGATCCACGAGATCGACCGGGGGATCTTGTAGCTCGCCAGATGCTCACGCGAGTGCGCCTTCACGGCGTCCTCGTCGAGATCGGAACCCTCCCGTTTGACGATCACGGCGTGGACCAGCTCGCCCCAGTCGTCGCTGGGGATACCGAACACGGCGGCTTCGTAGATGTCCGGGTGCGATTCGAGCGCCGCCTCGATCTCGGCCGGATAGATGTTCATCCCACCGGAGATGATCATGTCCTTCTTGCGGTCACAGATGTAGATGAATCCCTCGTCGTCGCGGTAGGCGATGTCGCCGACGGTCTGGAAGCCGTCGCGGTGGTCCTCTTCGAACTTGTCGTGCTGCTTGTAGTAGTCGGCGAACACCGCCGTCGATCGCACGAACACCTCGCCGGTCGCATCAGGGCCGGTTCCCGTGACGATGTTGCCGAGCTCGTCGTACAGCCGGATCTCGACGAGGGGAGCCTCCTTGCCGCACGACCCGGGCTTGCGCATCTGGTCTTCGGGCCGCAGCACCGTGTTGACACCCAGCTCGGTCGAGCCGTAGATCTCGAACAGCGACTCGGGTGGGAAGTCGGCGACGTACTGCTGCTTGAGCGCGAAGCTCCAGGGTGCCGCGTTGGCGATCATCACCCGCATCGACGACCGGTCGTACTCCGCCTTGACGTCGTCGGGCAGGTTGCAGATCATGCGGAACGGTGTCGGCGCCGAGAACGTCGAGGTGGGCCGGTGGAGCTGGAGGATCCTCAACCAGTCCTCGGGATCGAACTTGCGCTGCAGGACCACGGTCTGCCCCATCGCCAACGCGCTCGCCGCAAACCCGCCAGGGCCCGAGTGGTACAGCGGTCCGGTCGTGAGGTAGATGTCGTCGGCGCGGTATCCGATGTGCTGCATCAACGCGGCACCAGCGCGTGGGTCGGCGGCCGTGCGGCGAAAGGCGCCCTTCGGCTTGCCAGTGGTGCCGGACGTGTACGTCATCGTGGCGCCGCCCTCGTCGACTTCCGCGCGTTCCATCACGTCGGTCGACGCGGCAGCGATCAGTGGGTCGACCGCCGTCATTCCATCGGGTGCGTCACCGTCGAACACCAACAGGTTGACAACCTTCGGTATCTCGTTGCGGATCCGTGCGAAGAGCGCGCAAAACTCGGCGTCGACGTAGACCGTGCTGGCGTCGCAGTGGTCGACGACGTACGCCGCCTCCTCATCGGAGAGCCGGTAGTTCAGCGGAACTGCGGTCGAGCCGATCTTGCGCGACGCGCTCGTCAACTCCAAGATGCCCGTCGAGTTCTGACCGCACCACACGACCTTGTCGCCGGCCTTCACGCCGAGCCCGTCGAGCACGTGGACGAGTTGGTTGGCCCGATCCTCGAACTCGCGCGAAGGTCATCGTGCGGACATCGTCGGCACCGGTCACCCCGGTCCGGTCGTCGATGATCGCGGTCTTGTCCGGTTGTGCTGCGGCGAGCGCAGTGAGCAGATCCCCCATGCGCATGTCGTAGCACCTCGGGGTGGTACATCTGGGGTCAGACCCCAGACGCAACAGCTAGCCCTCCGGCTTGAGGGCAGTCACTTCGATCTCGATGCGCATGCGGGGATCGGACAATCCGACCACCATCATCGTCGCGGCGGGCCGAGCCTCGCCGAAATAGCGCCGAAGCGACGGCCAGCACGCCGCGAAGTCGTCGGTGTCGGGAAGCAGGTACCGGACACGGACGACATCGTCGGCGCTCGATCCGGCGCGTGTCAGCGCGTCATCGATGTTGGCCAGCGTCTGATCGACCTGGTCGATGATGTCGTCGGAGATCGTCATCGTCGCGTAGTCGAACCCGGTGGTTCCGGCGACGAAGACCCATCGTCCGTCGACCACGGCACGGGAGTACCCGATCGTCCGCTCGAACTCGCTGCCCTGAGAGATGCGTTCGCGGGTCATCGCGACAGCCTGGCAGTCAGCGAGTGGACCAGGTGGCAACGGTTTCGTACACGGCGCCGGTATCGGCGAGCGTGCTGGCGACGAGTGCCACATCGTCGACGTCGAACGACGCCTCGAATGGGCGGCCCGCACTTCGAGTCGGCCGGGCATGTCGGGCCAGTCGAGCCACGGTGACATGGCCCTGGAAGCGCTTGCGTTCGCGTTCGGTCCCGAGCCCGCGTACTGCCTGCTGGACCACGGCGGCGAGGTCATCGACGCCGGCGACCGGGGTGACCAGCGAGCGTTCGCCGAGCAGATCGAACGCCGGGCCGAGCATCGCAGTGCACGTCGGAAGCAACACCTGATCGAGCCGGTCGGTCACCTCGTCGACGTCTGCATCACCGAGAAATCGAAGTGTGATGTGCAGGTTCTCGATCGGCACCCACTTGACGCCCTGATCGCGCGGTCGCTCGAGATCGCTCAGTTGGTCGAGCACCCGCTCGGGTGGCCAGATGGCGACGAACAACCGGGTCATCCGCGCCAGTCTGCCAACGCCCACACGGGTTGCGATGAGCGAAACCGCCGTATCCGGTCGGTTGGCTCATCGCGGGGAGGTCCGGTCGGGTTGCGATGAGCGAAACCGCCGTATCCGGTCGGTTGGCTCATCGCGGGGAGGTCACCGCGCCTGGTGGGGTGGGGTCAGGTGGCGGCGAGGGCGGCGTCGCGGCGTTCGGCGAAGCGCCTGGCAACCTTCTCGCTGGTGGCAAGGCGCTTCATCAGGCGTTCCTGGGCGGCGGCGCCGTCACCGCTGAGCCCGGGGATCTTGTCGGCGCCCCACTGACGCAGGACGACCGGGGCGAGGATCTGCTCGTGGTGGATCTGCAGGTCGTAGATCCCTGCCTTGGCGATCAGCGCGGCGTGGCGATCGAAGTCGGGGATGCCGGTGCCGGGCATCGCGAAGTTGCGCACCTGCTTCTCGATCGCGATCATCATCGTGTTCGGGTCGGCTTCGATCGCTGCGGCGGCGAGGTCGCGGTAGAAGAGTTGGTGGAGATTCTCGTCGCTGCCGACACGCTTCATCACCTCGTAGCCGACCGGATCGCCGAGCAGTGCACCGGTGTTGCGATGGGAGATCCGGGTCGCCAACTCCTGCAGCGCGAGGTAGACGAATCCCTCGTGCAACGCAGGGTCGGGAATCTGGCCGCCGGACACCTGCACCATCCGCGATCGTTCGAGCTCGACGGGGTCGATCGCCCGGGTGGCCATCAAATAGCCGTAGATCACCATCGAGTGGCGACCCTCTTCAGCGGTCCAACGGCGCACCCAGGTGCCCCACGCTCCATCCTTGCCGAACAGCTGCTCGACGGTGCGGAAGTAGTACGGCAGATTGTCCTCGGTGAGAAGGTTGACCAGGAGCGCGCTGCGGACCTCCGGCCCGATCTCGTGGCCTCCGAGGTCGGCATCGTCGGGCGACCACGAATGCCCGGGCTCGTGGTCACGTCCGCGGCCGTACGGGACGTAGTCGTGCGGGAACCACTCCTTGGTGGTCGCGAGATGACGTTCGAGGAGCGTCTCGGCGACGGGCGTCAGCTCGTGCAGGATCTCGGACTCGTTCATCCCGGCACCCTACCTACCAGTAGGTAGTCAATCCAGTCAGACGTACACGATGTGCCTGGCACGCCGTGTCGGTGCGAGTGCTCGCGGCGTGTCGCGTGTTGCGACCCCACCGATGAGCGAACCGACCAAATACAGCGGTTTCGCTCATCGCAACCCGCGGGAGTCCCCCACCGATGAGCGAACCGACCGGATACAGCGGTTTCGCTCATCGCAACCCAGGAGCGCCTCAGATGCCGTCGGCTGCGGCGGCTCCTGCTGCGTCTTCCTCCACCGGTGCGTGCGCTTCGGAGCGGAGGCGCGCGAACACGTCGGGGGGCTCGCTCCACGAGTCGGCCAACGTGCCCGCTCGAGCGTCGCGAATCGTGCGCCACACCCTCTCGGGCGTGCACGGCAGGTCGATGTGGCGCACCCCGAAGTGGGCGACGGCATCGATCACCGCGTTCTGGACGGCCGGCGTGGCGCCGATCGTGGCCGCCTCGCCGATGCCCTTGGCGCCGAGCGGGTTGAGCGGCGTCGGCGTCTCGGTCGAATGAACCTCGAACGACGGCAGCTCGGCCGCTGACGGGATCGCGTACTCAGCGAGGTTCGATGTGATCGGATTGCCGTCGTCGTCGAAGCGCACCTCCTCGAACAACGCCTGTCCCACGCCTGCGGCGACACCTCCGTGCTGTTGGCCCTCGACCAGCAGCGGCGCCAGCACGGTGCCGCAGTCGTCGACGGCAACATGACGAACGAGGCGCACCTTGCCGGTATCCGAGTCGACCTCGACGACGGCGATGTGCGCCCCGAACGGGAACGTCGCACCCTCCTGGTGGAAGTCGAATTCACCGTCGAGCTGGTCGCCGTTCTCGACACGCGCGAACCGCAAGGTCGCCCCACGTGAATGCCTGCGCCGGCACACCCGCCACGCCGATCGTGCCCGACGCGGTGTCGACCACGATGTCGGCTTCGTCGGCCTCCAACAGCCGCGCCGCGAGTCGTTTCGCCTTCTTCACCATTGCCTCGGTCGCTCCTCGAACCGCTGAACCCCCGAGCTGCAGTGACCGCGATCCGCCGGTGCCGCCGCCGGTGCGCACCCGATCGGTGTCGCCGTCGACCAGCGTGATGCGCTCGACCGGAATGCCGGTCTGATCGGCGACCAGCATGGCGTACGCGGTCTGGTGTCCCTGGCCGTGCGATTGGGTTCCGGCGTAGATCGTGGCCGTACCGTCGTCGTGCACCTCGATCGCGCCGAACTCGTCGCTGCCGCCACCCGCGGTGATCTCGACGTACGCCGCCACTCCGATTCCGAGCAACGTCTCGTCGCCCGCCTCGCGCCGCAGAGACTGCTCGGCGCGCAGCTCGTCGTAGCCGACCAACTCGGCCGCCCGATCGAGCGGGAAGCCATACCGACCCGAGTCGTAGGTGTTGCCGGTGAGCGTGCGGAAGGGGAACACGTCGTCGCCGAGGAAGTTGCGCCGGCGGATCTCGATCGGGTCGATGCCCAACTCGAGGGCCGCATGGTCGACGAGACGCTCCAACAGCGCCGTTGCCTCGGGTCGACCGGCACCGCGGTACGCGCCCATCGGTGTGGTGTTCGTGACGGCGACCGCCACGTCGAACTCGATCGTCGGGAAGTCGTACGTACCCTGGGCCATTCGTCGGGTCCCGCCGGGGAGGAACGCCCCGATGGTCGGATAGGCGCCGGCATCGCCGATGAGACGAACCCGCAATCCGGTGAAGTCGCCCTCCGTCGTACAGCCGAGTTCGGCGTACTGGATCTGTCCGCGGCTGTGCGGGAGTGCCTTCATGTCGTCGCTGCGCGGTGGCACCCACACCACCGGACGGCCGGTGCGAAGGGCGGCAGCAGCAACCACGGTGTATTCGGCGTGGATACCCGCCTTGCCACCGAACCCGCCGCCGACCTGCGCGGTGACGACCCGGATGTCCGCGGGCTCCATCCCGAGCGCGGCAGCGAGCTGGCCGTGCAACCCGTGTGGCATCTGCGTCGACGCCCAGAACGTGACACGTCCGTCGGCGTCGACCTCGGCCGCGCAACAGTCGGGTTCCATCGGCACCACCGCCATGCGTTGGTTGACGTAGCGACCACGCACGACCACCTCGGCGAGCGCCAGGTCGGTACGAGCCGTGTCGACGATCACCATCGCCTCATTCGAGCCGTGCTCGGGGAAGATCGCCTCCGTGCCGGTCGCGAGCGCCGCCTCTGCGTCGACGTAGGTTGGCAGCGCGTCGATGTCGGCCCACACCCGTTCGGCGGCGTCCTCACCCTGCTCGAACGTCTCGGCGAGCACGACGGCAATCGGCTCGCCGACGAATCGCACCCGACCGTCGGCGAGGGGTGGCCGAGCGAAGTCGGCGTGCACGGTGGCGAAGCCGTGGTGCGGGGCAACACCGAGTTCGGCAGCGGTGATGATCTCGACCACGCCGGGCATCCCGAGCGCGTCGTCGGTGTTGATCGCCCGGAGCTCGCCGTGGGCGACGTCGGAACGTACGAACACGGCGTGGAGCTTGCCGACGAGCGGGAGGTCGGCGAGGTACTTCCGACTCCCGGTGAGCAGCCCGGGGTCCTCGGTGCGCAACACTCTCGTGCCGAGGATCGATCCGGGCCGGGTGGTCGCAGCGCTGTCGGTCACCTCGCCGAACCTATCGGTTGCCACGACACCAGTCCGGCCCGTGGGGTTCCTGGTGATGAGCGCGGTGTGGCTACTGTCGGCCGGGCGCCTCCGGGGGATGCGCGCACACGACCGAGAAGGGGACCGGGTGACACTGGAAGGCGAGTTGATCGAGAGTCTGGCGCCGCGTGCCCGCTCGGTCTCGCTCGCCGACGGCGAGGTGCTCGTCGAGCAGGGCGTCGCCGCCGACAAGGTGTACTTCATCGAGTCCGGCCGAATGACGGCGTCGAGGTCGACGCCGCAGGGTGACGTCTTCGTCGGCTCGGTCGAGGCGGGCCATGTGATCGGCGAGGTGACGGTGGTTGCCGGCGGATTGCGTACCGCCACGCTCACCGCCGACGGGCCGGTCGAGGTGTTGGAGATCGAGCGCGTCGAGTTCGAAGCTTGGCTGAACAGCCACCCCGAGATGGCCGACCGAGTCTCGGACGAGGCTCGCGAGCGCGTCGATCGCACGAATGTCGCGACGATGATCGCCGAACTGATGGGGAGCACCGACCAGGTGACCCTGCAGCAGGTCATCGACCGGGTCGGCTGGCGTCGGCTGGAAGCGGGCGAGGTGTTGTTCGAGCAGGGCGACATCGCCGATGCCGCCTACTTCGTCGTCAGTGGACGCGTGTCGGTTCACCTCGACGCCGAGGGTGAACAACAACTGGTCGCCGAACTCGGTCGCGGCGAAGTGGTGGGTGAGTTGGGCCTGCTCGACCAGGCACCACGATCGGCAACCGTCCGGGCAGTCCGCGACACGACGCTGGCGTCGTTCTCGGCGGTCACGTTCGAGGAACTCGTGGCCACTTCGCCGGCGATGATGCTCAACGTGACGCGTCGCATTCTGCTTCGCTTGCGCAGCCCGTCCCCGCGCAGGTTCGACCGGGCCTCGTCGCTGACCGTGGCGGTCACCGCGAAGTGCGATGCCGACGCATTGGTGGCCGACATGGTGGCGGAGATCGCCCGCTTCGGCACCACCAAGCACCTGTCCAGCGATCGCGTCGACCTGATGCTCAACCGGACGGCGATCTCGCAAGCGGCGACTGACAACGTCGGCGTGCCGCGTCTCGCCGAGTTCATGCACGAAGCCGATGTCGGCAACGACCACGTTGTCCTGCAGACCGATGCGGGCATGACGGCCTGGACCCGGCGCGCCCTGCGGCAGGCCGACCGCGTCGTCGTGGTGTGCTCGCCGAACCCCGACGCCGCCGAGCGGGAACTGATCTCCGGCATCTTCGCCTCGATCGCCGACGCCGGCCACGTCGCTCGCATGCTCGCAGTGGTCCACCCGGCCTCGACCAATCGACCGCGCGGAACGGCTGAACTCATCGCACCGTGGCGGATCGACGAGGTGGTGCACGTCCGCTCCGGCTCTCTCGACGACGTCGAGCGCCTCGCCCGCCTCGCCAGCGGCAACGGGTACGGGCTGGTGCTCAGCGGTGGAGGAGCCCGCGGGTTCGCCCATCTCGGCGTCCTCCAAGCCCTGCTCGAGAACGGTGTGCCGGTCGACAAGGTTGCCGGTTGTTCGATGGGCACCGTGATGGCGGCAGGCATCGCGCTCGGTCCGCGCGGGAAGAACTCCTCGCGCTCGCCGAGCGCCAGTCGCACCGTCTGCTCGACTACACGATCCCGGTCGTGTCGCTGCTCAAGGGCGGGCGCATCACACGCAACATCGAGCAGACCTTCGAAGACCGCGACATCGAAGACCTGTGGTTGCCCTTCTATTGCGTCTCGACGAACCTCACGAAGTCGCGCCTCGAAGTGCACCGGCGCGGCAACGTGGCGTTGGCGGTGCGCGCCAGCCTGGCGATCCCGGGGGTGCTGCCGCCGGTTCCACATGCGGGTGATCTGCTCGTCGACGGCGGGGTGCTCAACAACCTGCCATTCGAAGCGATGCGCGACGACAGCACGGTCGGCACGATCGTCGCCGTCGATGTTGCGCCGGACCTCGGCCCGCGTGCGCACAGCGACTTCGGGATGTCGGTGTCGGGTGTTCGGGCCCTGTGGGCGTCGATCACGCCGGGGCGATCCGAGTTCCCGAGCGCCACGACGGTGCTGTTGCGGAGCATGATGACCGGCTCGGTCCGCAACCAGCGCGAATCGATGCAGGCCGGATCGACCGACCTGTTGGTCACCTTGCACCTGCCCGGTATCGGGCTGCTCGAGTTCGAACGCGCCCGTGAGGTCGCCGGTGCCGGGTACGAGGCGTCGAAGAAGACCATCAGCGAATGGGTGTCGACACGAAGTGAATTGGGAGATACCTGATGTTGTTGTTGACCTTCCGCGACCTCGTGTTCCGCAAGACGCGGTTCATCGTGGTCACGATCCTCGGCGCGGTGGTGTTCGCGCTGCTGTTCGTGATGACCGGGCTCGTGAACCAGTTCAACATCGAACCTGCGGAGGCGGTCGACCAGTTCGGTGCCGACGAATGGGTGCTGCCGGACGGGGTGTCGGCCCCGTTCACGTCGGTTTCGGTGATGCCGTTCGCCGCGTTCGACGCTGTCGATGCAACGACGAAGTCGCCGGTGGTGATCACACGGTCGAGCGTGTCCGACGGCGAGGCACCGGAGGAGGTGGTGCTCGTCGGGTTCGAGTTGGGTGGGCTCGGGGAGCCGCAGGTGGTCGAAGGTCGGGTCCCCGAGGTCGAAGGTGAAGTGGCGATCGATCGCACGCTCGACATCGATGTCGGTGTCGACATCACCGTGGCAGGAGCCCCGTTCACCGTGGTCGGTCTCACCGAGGACATGACGGTCCTCGCGGGCATCCCGTTCGCCTACCTCGCGTTGCCGGAGGCCCAGGTCCTCGCGTTCTCGTCGACCGACGTGATCAGCTCCGTCCTCGTGGCCGGCGAGTTCGGACCGCTGCCGGACGGGCTGACGTCGTTGTCGTCCGACGCCGTCGTCTCCCAGACGCTGCAACCGTTGGAAGGCGCGATCGCATCGATCGATCTGGTCCGCGTGCTGCTGTGGATCGTCGCTGCGATCATCGTCGGCGCCGTCGTCTATCTGTCGGCGCTCGACCGCCAACGCGACTTCGCCGTGCTCAAGGCCGTCGGAGCCTCGAACACGTCGCTGCTGGGGAGCCTCGCTCTGCAGGCGGTGTTGATCGCTCTGGGTGCGGTCGCGTTGGCGGCGATCATCCAGGTGTTCCTCGCCCCGCAGTTCCCGCTGCCGGTCACCGTGCCAACGAGCGCGTTCTGGCAGCTTCCGCTGCTCGCGGTCGTCATGGCGCTCGCAGCCGGAGCGATCGGGATGCGGAAAGTGCTGAGCGCCGATCCGTCGCAAGCATTCGCAGGAGCGGGCACATGACCATCGGACCACTCGCCGTCACCGACCTCGTCGTCGAGTTCGTCCACGACGGTTACGCCATCCGCCCGCTCGACGGCCTCTCGTTCGAGGCGCAGGCCGGGGAACTCGTCGTGCTGCTCGGCCCGTCGGGCTGTGGGAAGACGACGCTGTTGTCGTGCCTCGGTGGCATCCTCACGCCCACGAGTGGGTCCATCCAGATCGGCCCGACCGATGTGACCGGGTTGAAAGGCAGCGATCTCGATGCGTACCGCCGCGAGGAGATCGGCTTCGTCTTCCAGGCCTTCAACCTGATCCCATCGCTGACCGCCCGCGAAAACATCGCCGTGCCGCTGACGCTCACGGGGCACGGTCGCAAGGAGTCGTTCGCTCGCGCTGACGAACTGCTCGAACAGGTCGGGCTCAGCGAACGATCGGGCCACTTGCCAAGCCGCCTCTCGGGCGGTCAGATGCAGCGCGTGGCGGTCGCCCGCGGCCTCGGGCACAACCCGCCACTGTTGCTCGCCGACGAACCGACAGCGAACCTCGACCACATCCAGGCCGAGGCGATCATCCGTCTGCTGCAGAGCCTGCGCGACGACGGGCGGATGATCGTGGTGTCGACCCACGATTCGCGCCTTGTGCCGATCGCCGATCGCATCGTGCAGATGGTGCCGCCGGATCAGCACGAGGAGCAGCCGACGCACGACGTCACCTACGGCGCCGGCGAGTCGATCTTCGAGCAGGGCGACGTCGCCGACCTCGTGTACGTGATCACGTCGGGCGACGTCGACGTGATCCGGGTGCTCGCCGACGGTGGCGAGGAGCTGCTCACCAAGCTCGGTCCCGATCAGTACTTCGGCGAACTCGGGCCATTCCTGGGGTTCCCGCGTTCGGCCTCGGTGCGAGCGACCAGCGACGTCGTGGTCACCGCCTACAGCCCGCGCGTGTTCCGCGAGAAGGTCCTCCACAAGACCTGACGTCGACTGGTGGTTCGTTGACGACCCGTCAACGGTTGGAGCTCGACAACGCTCTGTGTGTGGTGCCCGGCGCAGGGTGTGCCGCAGTGATGCGTCATCGGACATATCTGGCCAATTCTCTGGACCAACGAGGCAGAACCGTGTTAGCAAACGAAGTGCCAGTTGTCGCCGACGAGGGGGAACCACGTCGGGATCTGGCTCGGGTGAATGGGATGACATGAGCGGACGAGCGGACGATGCAGTGGCGAATTCGGGCAAGCAGCTGGCCCGAGGTCGACGACCGAGACGTCGCGCACGCGCCGATCGGCCCCTCCTTGCACTTCCACTGCTGATCGCACTTGGGTTGTCCTCGCTCGTCATCGTCGCGGCCGCCCCGCTGCCCGTCGTTGCCGCCGGCCCCTACATGGTCACCAGCACGTCGGACACCTCCGACACGGCTCCGGGTGATGGCGCCTGTGTGGCCACGGATGGCGGCTGCACGTTGCGGGCCGCGATCGAGGAGGCGAATACGACGTCGGATGTCGACACGATCGGGTTCGCGATCGTCGGCGCTGGGCCGCACACGATCACTCCGACCTCTCCTTTGCCCGCGGTCACGGAGACGGTCACCATCGATGGCTACACCCAGCCCGGCTCGCAGCCGAACGTGCTGGCGGTCGGCAACGACGCCGACCTTCGCATCGTGCTGTCTGGAGCATCGGTCGGCGGAGTCGGCGGACTCGACCTGTCGACGTCGACGAACTCGTCGGTGAGCGGTCTCGTCGTCAACGGCTTCTCCGACGGATTCTCGGCCGGCGCCGGCATCGTCGCTGGTCCGGGCTCGAACGTGGTCGGCAACTTCATCGGCACCGATGCCGCCGGCACCGTGTCGCAGCCGAACTTCCACGGCGTCATCGTGCCCGGCGTCGACGGGGTGACGATCGGCGGAACCGATCCCGGCTCGCGCAACCTGATCTCGGGCAACACCAACTTCGGCGTTCTCCTCACCGATGACGCCGACGACAACCAGGTGGTCGGCAACTACATCGGAACGAATCGCGACGGCACTGCTGCGCTCGGCAACAACTTCGGTGTGGTCATGTCGGCGACGGGTGGAGCGCGGCTCAACGACAACTTCATCGGTGGTGATGTTGCGGGCGCGGGCAACCTCATCTCCGGCAACGTCATCGGCGTTCGGGTCGACTTCGCCGACGACACGCGGGTGCTCGGCAACCTGATCGGCACCGACGCGACCGGCGCGGCCGCGATCCCGAATGCGGTGGGCGTCGACGTGGGGACCTCCGGGTCGTCGCCGGCGACTCGGACCTTCCGCACGATCATCGGCAACGGCACGCCCGGCGGCCGCAATGTGATCTCGGGCAACGACTCCGAAGGCATCAGCCTCTGGAACCAGACCGACGACAACGTCGTCCGCGGCAACTACGTCGGGGTCGGCGCCAACGGCTTCGAGGAGCTCGGAAACAACGCGGCAGGCGTCGACCCGACGGTCGGCGGCTACGGCGGCATCGTGTTGCGCAACAGTTCGTCCGGCAACATGATCGGCGGGTCGAACCCGGACGATGCCAACCTCATTGCGCACAACAACGACGGCGTCGTGGTGTTCTCGGGCGATGAAAACCGTGTCGTCGGAAACATGATGCGCGACAACCTCGGTGGTGGAATCTTCGTCGAGGGTGCCGAGGTCAATGATGCGGGCGACTTCGACGGTGGCGCGAACCGGGCCCAGAACTTTCCGGTCATCCGACGTGTCGGCGTCGACGACTCGGAGAACCTGCTGATCGAGGCGTCGATCGACTCGGATCCGGCCGCCAGCACGTACCCGATCACCGTGGACTTCTACAACGCCGACACCGCCGGGAGCGGGGAAGGATACGAACGGATCGGGACGCAGCAGTTCGTTGCACCGGGGATCATCACCGCGGACCTCGGCAATGCACAGGCACTGGCGGCGACACCCGGCTATCCGATCGTCGCAACGGCGACCGATGCGGCCGGCAACACGTCGAACTTCTCCGACGTCGCGTTCGTCGATCAGCCCGAGCGGCTCGCGCCGAGCAATCCGGGTGACCGGTTCGGACAGGCGCTCGACGTCGACGGCAACCGGATGGTCGTCGCGTCGCCCGGCGCCGATGTCGGCGCGGAGGACGCCGGTGTCGTCCAGGTCTTCGAACGCACGGATGCCGACTCACCGTGGTTGCTGACAGCGACGATCCCGTCGCCGGCTCCCCAGGGCGACGGCGGATTCGGTGACTCGGTTGCACTGAACGGCGATCTGGTTGCCGTCGGCGAAAGTGATGCGTACGGCGGGTCCGACGAAGCTGGGCGTGTCTGGGTCTTCGAACGTCAGGGCCCTGCCTACGTCCTGCTGCACGAATTGGAGGCGCCGCTTGCCGATCAGGTGTCGGGTGATCGATTCGGCATCGATGTTGCGTGGTTGGACGGCGATGACCTGATCATCGGAGCACCGGGGACGGTGCTGGGTGGGGACCTCTACCGAGCGGACGTCACATCGGGCGCGGTCACGAACATCACGCCTCTCGGGATGCCGCGTGTGGCCGGCGACGAATTCGGTTTCGCGGTTGATGTCACGCCTCGTCCCGACGCGCCCGGCTACTGGGCGGCCGTCGGCGCTCCGGGCCAGGCCGGGACGGGTGGCCCCGACGGCGGTGGGAGTTTCCTGTTGACGCTCGACGCCGCGGGCGCCGTCACCGCACGGCGCGGCCAGTCCGGTCTCCCCGAAGGAACCCGCTGGGGCACCTCGGTCTCTGTCGATGGGAACCGTGCAGTCATCGGCCGCTATGGCACGTCAGGACCGACCGCCACCATGGGGTTCGCCTTGTATGAGTATCGCGACTTCGGTTTCGGTGTCGAGTGGGCCTCCGAGGTGTCGCGCAGCGTCGCATCTTCGACTGGGTTCGAAGACGGACTGCCCGCGAATGCCTACATCGAGATCGACGGCGAGACCATCGCAGTCGGTCGTCCGGGTGATGGCGGCGGCGTCGCCGTATTCGAGTTCGTCGATGATGTCCTCTCCGCTGGTCCCGCCTACCTGATCGAACCGTCCGATCGCCAGCCGGGCGACCGGATCGGTCGTGCCCTGGCGCTGGCAGGCCCGACGCTGGCCGTCGGCGCCCCGGGCGACGGCGGAGTGCAGGGTGAATTCAGCGCGTCCGGTGCGGTGCGGACCTACCGCGTGGCCACGACGGCGACCTTCGTCAACTCCACCGGATTCGCGCCATGGGAGAACCCGATCAACTGGGACATCGGAGCGGTTCCAGGCCCGGGCGATTCGGTGATCGTGCCGTTCGGGAGCTACCCGCAGATCAACGACGCCACGTCGGTTGCCTACCTCGGCATCGAGGGCAACGTCCGCGTGCGCGCACCGTTCGCCGTCACCGATGAGCTCAAGATCGGTGCGTTGGGGGGCATCGACGTGCAGGGCGATCCAGGCGATTCGCTGACGTTGCCGTCGACCGTCACGCTCGACGGTCAGATCAACAACGTCGGACCGGTGATCGTCGATGGGCCCACCTCGATCACCGGCTCAGGCAGCATCGTCAACGATGGCGAACTCCGCAAGCAGGGCTCCGGAACACTGACGATCGGGTCGGGCATCGACTGGACATCACGCTTCTACAGCGAGGTCAACGTTCAGCAGGGTCGTGTCGAGATCCTCGGTCCGCTCGTCGAGTCCTCGGGCACGTTCCGGGTGGCTGCGGGTACCACGCTCGCCTTCGCCGGCGACTTGACGGTCGGTCCGGGCTCGCGTTTCGTCACGCGTATCACGGGAGCGTCGAGCGACCCGGCCAACTTCGGCCAGATCCAGGTCGGCGGTCTTCTCGGGTTCGATGCCGCGGCCCCGAACCCCGGTTCGGGAACGGTCGGGCTGACCGCAACGATCGACGGATACGGCGTCACGGCGAGCGACGCCTACCGCGTCATCACCTGCGCGAGTGAGTGCGTCTACGGGCCGGGGGTCGGGAGCATCGAGTTCGACGACCTCGACCTCAGCGGACTCGACGTCGTGATCGAGCGGCCGTCCGTGAACGTGCAGTTGATCGAGAACAAGATCCCGAGTCCCGACGGAGCGTTCCCACGGTTCGGCTACGCGGTCGACATCGACGGTGACTGGGCAGTGGTCGGCGCACCCACCGGCGGCATCGCAGTGTTCGAACGTGTGCTCGGCGCCTGGGAGTTCCGCGAATCGATGGGTGGCAATCCCGGAGCGAGCGTGGCGATCGGCGGCAACTACCTGGCGGCTGACGGCGTCCTGTGGTCTCGCAACGACCCGTCGGAGCAGTTCGCTGCGCCCGGCGGCGCGCCCGACACCATCCTCGGCGGCACCTCGGTCGACATCGACGGCAACTTCCTGATCACCGCCCGGCAATCGGTCGACGACACCGCCACGGTGTTCACGCTCGACGGTTCGGCGACCGAGGTCGTCCTGCCGGTGCTTCCGAACCCATCGCTCGGCCAGCAGGTCTCCGTCGTCGACCTCGGCGGCGGCAGTGCAGTCGCTGCCGTGGCCGACCCGTTCACCAGCGGCGGTGCGGTGTACACGTACGCGATCTCCGAGGTTGGCAGTTCGCTGGCCGCGACACCCGGCGACGTGCTGACCAGCCCGGACGCCGACGACCACTTCGGTGACAGCCTGGCGTTGAGCGCCGATCGGCTCGTGGTCGGCGAACCGCTCAACGCGACCCCGGATCTGCATGCCGGCGCTGCGTGGGTGTACGAACGCACCGGCAACGCGTCGTTCGGATCTCCCGTGAAGCTCCGTGCCTCGGACGCAGGTACCAGCGACACGTTCGGGACCGACGTCGACATCGACGGCGACGTGATCGTCGTGGGCGCGGGAGCGGCACAGAAATTCAACTTCCCGTTCCGTGACGGGGTTGCCTACGTCTTCCAGAACGACGGCGCCGGGTGGGTCGAAACAGACATCTTGCGCGCTCCCGACGGGTTCAACGGTGAACGGTTCGGCGATGCCGTCGCCGTGTCGGGAATGGCGGTGTTCGTCGGCGCCCCGCAGGACACCAACAACGTCGGTCCGGCCGCTGGGGCCGTGTACACCTACGACATCGACCCTCTCGTGTCAACGGTCAACACCTACTCCGGCCCCGCGCCGAGCATCGCCCCCGGAAACTGGGCAAACCCGCTCGCCTGGAGCTTCGGTGTCGTTCCTGGCCCGACCGATGCGGCGGTCATCCCCGCCGGCAAGTACGTCCAGATCAAGGGGCCCGGCAGCGTGTCGGTCGGCTCCGTGAATGTCGCCGGCTCATTGTCCGTGTTGGAGACCCCTTCGAGCCCGGGTGTGCGCTTCGAGATCCTCGACGACTCGCTGATCGCGTCGACCGGCCGACTGGTCGTGGGTGGATCGATCGACTGCACGGTCGACGGTGTCGTGACCGTCCTGCCGGACCCGTTCCCGGCGGATGAGTGCGTCCCCCGCACGACCACCTTGGCGCTGAGCGCCAACCTGCAGGTCGACGGTGACTTCGAGACTGTCGAACAGGTACTCGCCTACGGCGGAGGCATCTTCATCAAGTCGAGTCCGGTGATCGAACTCGATGACGGGGCGTCGTTGAGCGGAAGTGGCAGCGTGCTCATTGCCGCCCGAGTCGTGAAGGCCGATGCCGGAACGGTGACCTTCGGACCCGACCTCGACGTCGAACTCTGGTACGGAGCGAGCAGCGACAGCCGCGGTGAACTGGTGGTCACCGCCGGCACGCTCGACATTCGCAGCGGTGCACCGGGCGGTTCGTTCGTTGCCAATGGCACGATCCAGGTCGCCGCCGGTGCCTCGTTGTCGGTCGCCGGCGATCTCGCGCTCAGCGCCACCTCTGTGCTCGACTTCGGCATCGCTGGCCCGTCGAGCAGTGCCGCCAATTACGGCCGGATCGTTCTGCCGACGGGCACGCTGACCGCTGACGGCACCCTGCGGGTCATCGCCGACGGGTACGCGCCGACGTCCAGCGACACCTATCCGTTGATCGGCTGCACGACCGGAAGTTGCGTCGGCGGGGCGTTCAGTGCGGTGGAGATCGATCCCCTGACGATGTCGACGTCGACGGGCGTGGTGTCGGTTCGCGGACCGGAAGTGCCGATCGAACTTGACTTCGAGCTCGGCCTGGGCGCGGGTGCGCCGGCCAGCCTCGCCGTCGCGCCGTCCGGTATCGCCGTCAACACACTGGACCGCAATGCGGTCGCGAAGTCGGGCGGCACGTCGTCGAACATCGCCGGCTCGCCGATCACGGCGATCGGCCCCGAGGACACCTCGCTCGCCTCGATCCAGCTCGGCGCCACCCCTCTTCGAGCGGTGGTGCTCGAGTCCGACGTCCTGTCGGCGATCCCACTCATCAACATCGACATCGACGGCGGATGGGATCGGATCATCGGATTGTCGGAGGCGTTGCGGCGCGAACCGCTGAGCAGCCTCACCTTCGGCCAGGTGTTGGCGGAGGGCGACCCGCTCGATTCGCAGACCCCCGCAGGCGCTCTCGCGGCGACGCCACTGCGTGCCGTTGACGTCGACGGGACTCCCTTGCGAGCGGTGTCGCTCGCAGCCATCGCGCTCGGGTCGACACCGCTTCGCGCGGTGCCCTTGCGTGCAGTCGGACCCGGCGAGCCGGATCCGTGGTGTGAGTATCTCGGCGCCGAGCTCCTCGCCGAATACCCCACGGGTGGATGCGAGGAGGCACTCGATGATCTCTCGCTGCTCGAAGCAACTCTGCGCGGAGCCTCGATCGCGGCAGCGCCCCTGCGGGCGGTGCCGTTGCGCGCGGTCGACGTGGCACAGTCGCCGTTGCGCGCCGTGCTTCTCGAAGACATCGCTCTCGGCGCCAGCCCGGTCGGGGCAATTCCCCTTCGGGCGGTGCCGCTTCGTGCTGTGGACCTCGAAGCGTCGCCGTTGCGCGCCGTGCCACTGCGAGCAGTACCGCTGCGCGCCGTCCCGGTATCGGCGATCGACCTCGAACAGATCGGACCGAACGCAACGCCGTTGCGTGCTGTCGAGATCAACTCGAGTCCGCTCCGAGCTGTCAACACATCGATCACACTCGACGCGGCCCCGCTCGCGCGCCGTCGACGCTGATGGAACACCCGTCTCGGCCATCCAGGTCGAAGGCGCGCCGTCTGCGCGGTGCCGCTCACCGCCGTAATGCTCGCGGATGTCCCGCTACGAGCAGTTCCCCTCGAGGGCAATGAGGACTTCGACTGGTGTGCGGTGCTCGCCGATGTCGGCGATGGCTTCGATTGCGACAATGGCGTGGACCTCGACGTGACGACGGTCGGCGACCTGAGCATCCGCGGCGTACCGTTGCGTGCGGTTCCATTGCGGGCAGTGCCGCTGCGTGCGGTACTCCAGGACGCCACGATCGGAACGATCCCGTTGCGTGCCGTGCCGTTGCGTGCGGTTCCGTTGCGTGCGGTGCCACTCGGAGGGCTCTCGGTCCAGGACACCGCAATCGGATCGATCCCCGTGAACGGAACGCCGCTTCGGGCGGTTCCGTTGCGTGCGGTCGACCTGCAGGGCACCTCGCTCGGAACGATCCCGTTGCGTGCCGTGGCGCCTGGAGCGATCCCGTTGCATGCGGTTCCGTTGCGGGCAGTCCCGCTGCGCGCAGTTCCGTTGCGGGCGGTTCCATTGCGAGCTGTCGACCTCGCGGGCACGCTGCTCGCCGATACGCCGTTGCGGGCCGTCGATGTCCTCGGATCACCCTTGCGTGCGGTTCCGCTGCGTGCCGTCGATCGAGTGCTGCTCGACTGCGCTGCAGTCGACTGCGACAGGGGAACCCTTGGCGACGCGCTTCTTCGCGGAGCGATCTCGCAGGACGTCACGCTCGAGCAGATCCAGGCCGCGACCGAGAGCATCGACCTCGCCGACCTCGCCGCCGCACTCGATGGAGTGGATGCTGCCGACCTTCTCGCTGCCTTTGAGGCGGCGGGCCTCACCCTCGAGGATCTCCTGACGCTCGACGGCCTCACCCTCGGTGACCTGCCGAGCGGCATGGTGGAACTCGACGCAGTGGAGCTCGGTACCTTGCTGAACGGCCTCACGGTGGGCTCCTTTGCCGACCTGGTCGAAGCGATCATCGATCCAGCGACAGGCGAGCCCGTGGCCGGTCTGGAACAGGAGCTGCTCGATGCAATCGCGTCGCTGAATCTCCTCCTCGGGGATCTGGAACGGCTCGGCGATGTCACCCTCGGTGACATCCTCGACGGCGATCACCCGATCACGCTCGCCGATATCGAGCCCGTACTCCGATTCGTGACTGTCGACGAGCTCCAGCGAGCGCTGAACGTGACGGTCGACCTGGGTCTGTTGACCCTCGGAGACCTCACCCCGGAACAACTGGGCCAGCTCACGCTGGCCGACCTCTCGGCTCTCGAAGCGGGAGTGTTCGACGGTCAGCTCGACATCGCCGACCTGCTCGAGGCGCTCGGATTGACCGATGCCATCGATGGTCTGACCCTGGGTGACCTCCTGCTCGCGCTCGTCGACCCAGCCTCACTCACCTATGGCGGTGTCGACTTCGCCGACGTCGATGTGGCAGCGCTCCCATCCAGCACCGTCGGCACCACGACCTTCGATGCGTCGTTCACGTTGACCGCCAGCAGTGCCCGCAGTATCGAGCTGCAGATCCAGGTTCCGCGGTCGGCCGGCTACGTCACCGGCTCGGGACAGATCTCGGGCGACGGGGTCACCGACACGATCGAACCCGACCGCTTCGGTGGCGTGCTCACCTGGTCGTTCGTCGCTCAACCAGGGGTGGCCTACACGATCACGTTCGATGTGCTGCCAACGCTCACCCTCGGCTCCACATCGCTCGCAGCCGTGGCGCGCGTGATCGGTACGGACATCTCCGTACTCGGGGCGGCAAGCGTGACGGTGGTCGAGGGCACGGAGCCGAACGACTTCACGACGGTCGACGAGACCACGAAGGCCGCCGAGGACATCGTGTACCTCACCTACATCGCTGATCCGACGGACATCGACGTGTTCGAGATCACCGTGGCCGAGGATGACGAGCTCATCGTCGAGTTGTCCAATCTCGATGCCGACCTCGACCTCGCACTGTGGGGGCGCAACGAGACCCCCGGTACATCACTCGCCCGTCCGAGTGCCGATGCACCGCTGTTCGCCGTCAAGGATCCCGACGCCGACTCCGGCGTCGCCGAACCGCTCGACGACTTCCCGCAGCTCAACGAAGTGGACCCGACGCTCGGGTTGATCGACGTGTCGAACTCCGTCGGTACCGAGAACGAGAGGCTCGAGAGTGGCCGCCTGAACGCAGGGACGTACTACATCGAGGTCGTCGGGGCGAATGGAGCCGTCAACGTGCAGCCGGCGGCGCTGCAGCTGAAGGTCCTCGAAGCCGACGAACGCCCCGAATGCATGCCGATCTCGTTGCCGACCTTCAGCGGCGCCGTGGCCAGCGCGCCCGATCTCGGCGGAGCCGACACACTCCTGCTGATCAACGAGCGCCGCCTCGAACAGCTTCACGGCGCGGACGCCCGAGTCGACGTGCGAGCAGCGGCTGACCGACTCGTCGCTGCGGCAGACGCTGATCCGAACCTCGGGATCTCTCCGGTCGTCGTGCCGGTCGACGCCTACCCGGCGGTACAGGATGCCTACGACGCATGGGACTCTGCTGGCGGCTCGTGCGACCCGGACGCGGCCAATGCCGTCGTTGCGGCGATCAACGATTCGATCATCGATGCGGTCCGCGAGAACTTGACGCACGTGGTGATCCTCGGACCGGACGAACTCATTCCGATGGCGCGTCTCGCCGACGAGACCGACGTGGCAAACGAGTACGACTACCGTCATGAGTTCGACGGAGACCTGACCGGTGTGACGCAGGCCGAGCGCAACGGTCGAAACGCCTTCACATCGGTCGCCTGGGAGAGCAGCATCCTCTCGGACGATCCGTACGGTGAGTCGGCTGCCCGCTCGCTCGGCGATCGGTTTCTCTACGTCACCGACCTGGCGCTCGGTCGTGTGGTCGAGAGCCCCGCCGACATCGTCGATGCCCTCGACACGTACGTCAGCTTCGATGGCACCCTCGACATCGACACAGCGGCGGTGCTCGGTTACGACTTCCTCGCCGATGGCTCGGCGGAGATCGCCGGCATCCTCGCCGACACGCTGCCTGTCGACGACGACCTGGCGCTCGGTCCGGATCCGACAACTCCCGGCGATGCGTGGACCGCTGCGCGGGCCACCGACAAGCTGGCCGAAGCGTCGACCAACGTGCTGGTCTCATTGAACGCGGACTTCGACCACTACCGATCGCTTCCGGCGATCGGTGACAAAGTGGCCGGATTCGACGACAACCTCATCGCCGCCACCGTCCGCGACGAGCTGCGAACCCGACTGGGCCTCACCGATCCGCTGGCGCAGTCCCTCATCTTCTCGATGGGCTGTCACTCGGGTCTTTCGGTCAGCGACATCACGATCGGCCGGACCAATCAGGACTGGGCCCAGACACTCGGTCAGCAGGGTTCGCTCTTCATCGGCAACACCGGCTTCGGCTACGGCGACACGAAGACCGTCGCCTACACCGAGCAGCTGATGGCCCTGTTCGCAGCGCAGGTCACAGCGCCGTTCGACACCGGGGACGGATCGACGACGGTCGGCCAGGCACTCGCGTGGGCCAAGAACGAGTTCGTCGCCGGCCTGCAGACCTTCAGCGTCTACGACGAGAAGGCTGTTCAGGAATCGACCTTCTACGGACTGCCCTTCTATCGCGTGGGCCTCGACACCGAACCCCTTCCACCGGTGCCGACCGCGGTGACCGAGCCGGATGCGACCGGCACACCATCGGTGCAGGTCACGCTCGACCCGACCAACGACGCGGTCGACGACGGATCCGGCGACGGCACCTACTTCGCCAACACCGATGCCACCGGAAATGAGCTCGTCATCGTGGCCCCTGGCCAGCCGATCCAGCCGAAGGTCGTCGAGGACGTCTCGATCGTCGACCCGTCCCGCACGACGAGGCTCGGCGAGATCGCCCGCGGCGCCATCGTGCTCGACATGGAGTCGACGTACCAGAGCCTGCCGAACCCGGTGATCGCAACACCGATCTTCGACGAGTCGGCGAGCCAGCCCGAACCGAGCCTCACCGCTGGTGTGTTCCCGACCAAGCCACTGTCGATCACCACGACAACGGGCCCGTCGGGACAACGCCAGCAGCTGGTTGTGGCGACCGGTCAGTACAGCGCCGACAGCGACGTGCAGCGCCTCGACGACGACATCGATGTCGTCGTCTACTACGCCGATCCGCTCAATCCCGACGTGACGGCCCCAGTGGTCGGGGCAGTCAGCGCATCCATCACCGGGGGCTCGCTGACGGTGTCGTTGACCGCCGGGGTCGAACCCGGCGACGGCGTCGACCGGGTGTACCTGCTCGTGGCCGAGAACCCGACCGTGTCGACGTCCGTCGTCGACTGGAAGGGCCTCGACCTCACCCGGACGCCGGGAACGAATCGGTGGACCGGGTCGCTGACACTGGCCCCGGGCACCACCGACGTCGAGTTCATCGTGCAGGCCAAGGATCCCGCCGGCAACGTCGGCTACGCGACGAACAAGGCTCGCAACTTCGGCCAGGTGGCGTCCGCTCCGTCCGCTCCGCCGCCGCCGCCGCCGCCGACTCAGCTCAGCGTTGCCGTGCCCACGGCCCCGCCATCGGGCTGGTTCGACGGTTCGGTCGAGATCACCATCGCCGCGGCGGCAACGCCGGCGAGCGTCGTCGTCAATGGGGTGCAACGGCCGGGCACGTTCGCGGCGGGACAGACCTTCACGATTGCCGCTGACGGCGTGCAGAACTGGACGGTCGTCACCGAGGCCGGGCGAACGACCAGCGGAACCGTTCGGGTCGACGCCGACGGAGCGCCCCGGGTGGTGCTCGGCGTTCCGTCCGGGACCGGTACCCCGGTCTATCCGACCGGCACGCGCCGCGTCGACGTGATCTGCCGAGACACCAGCCTGGTGAGCTGTGCGCTGACGATCGACGGTACGCCCGTGACGAGCGGCGATCCGCTGCCCACGACGCCCGGTACCTACACCTTGGCCTACCGGGCGACCGATCAGGTCGGCCGTGAGACCACCGGCTCCGCGCCATTCCGGGATCGCGACCGTCGTCGCACCGCCGGTCATCAGCTCGGCGGGCATCCCGACCGCCCCGCAGCCCATCGCGGACGGTGTGGCGATCGCCACGCGCTTCACCGACGCATCCGTGCCGTTCGACACGTTCACTGCAACGGTCGATTGGGGCGACGGCGAAGGCCCGCAGCCAGCGGCGATCACCCCGCCGACCATCGGCGTGCCCGGCACCATCGCCGCCGATCGGAACTACACCGAGACCGGTGAGTACACCGTCGAAGTGACGGTCATCGACGCGGCAGGTGCCGCTGACTCCACGACGTCGACCATCGCCGTCTTCGACCCAGCGGCACCGCCGGTCATCCGCTCGTTCGCAGTTCCAGCCGGAGATCGTCTCCTCACGACGCCGGTCGATGTGACGGCGTCCTTCACCGACCGATCCGTTCCCGTCGACAACTTCAGCGCAATGATCGACTGGGGAGATGGGACGGTCGAGCCGGTCGATGTTTCCGCTCCGACATTCGATTCGGTCGGTTCCGTCGGGGGGCGCCACGTGTACGGTGCTCCGGGGCTGTACACCGTGGTGGTCTCGGTCGCCGACGAGAGTGGCAACATCGACACCGAGGGAGCAACGATCACTGTCGTCGCCCCGTCGGGCAAGCCGGTGATCACCGGAATCGCCGGACCGGGAACACCGCTTCGCCTTTCCGATGTCGTGACGATCGGCGCGACCTTCTCCGACGCCTCGGCCCCCTACGACACGTTCAGCGCGGTCGTCGACTGGGGCGACGGGACCACGACGCCGGCCACGGTCACGCCGCCGACGACGGCGACGGGCGAGGGATCGATCACGGCCAGTCGGACGTACACGGCGACGGGTGTCTACCCCGTCACGGTCAGGATCTCCGACGCTCGGGGCGACGCCGACGACGAGCTGTTCGAGTTCGTCGTGGTGTACGACCCGACGATCAACGGCCGTGTGACCGGGTCCGGCTTCTACTGGTCGGGCGCTGAAGCGAGCGCAGAGACCTCGCGCTGGGGAGCGCCGGCGTTCTTCGGCTACGACGCCAAGTACAAGAAGAATTCCAGCGTTCCGACCGGAGAGACCAAGCTGCGCCTCCTCGGTCAGTTCTTCTTCCAGTCGACGCAGTACGACTACTTGATCGTCAACGACGCCATGGCCATCGCCGAGGGTACGGGAACGATCGGGGGCGGGTCGGAGTACCGCTTCCGAGTCCAGGGCATCGACAACGGCTGGCTCGACTTCTTCCAGATCACCATCTGGAATCCGGCGACCGGTGCGGTGCTCTACGACAACGGTGTCCTCTACGACAAGGGCGACGTGGTGCTGCTGGGAGGGATCCAGGTGAAGGGTGGGTGAATCGCTCGCTCGTCGACTGTTGAGCTCATCGCTGGTGCTGTGTTCGATCGTGTTGGCGACTCTCGGCCTGCTTGCTGTGGCCGGGTGCTCCTCGGACGGCGATCAGTCAGCCGAAACCACCGAGCCGGTGCGATCGCTTCCCGAAGGCGAGGACCGACTGCTTCCCAAGGGTGACGAACCTGTGGTGCTCGGACCGCTGGGCGAGACAGAGGTCGAATTCGAGACCGACGATGGTCTGGTACAGGTGGGTTCCGCCGAGGTGCCGGACCTGGTCGCGTCCAGCTTTCCACTGCCCGACGACATCGACGTACAGCTCGCCAGTGAGTCCGGCGACCAGGCGGGTTTCAGTGGAGTGACGCAGCTCACCTACGCGGCACTGATCGACTTCTACGACACCGAGCTTCGCGCCGCCGGCTACGACTCGACGCGATCGCAATTCGTGGACGGCGTCGTCGCCGTGTACGACTTCGACGGTGCGGATGGTGCCGGACAGCTGGCAATTTCCTCCGCGCCTGGCGGAGGGCACAGCCTGTTGGTCACATTCTCGCGTTGAGGGCGGGCTCGGCCTCCCACGGTGTGCGGAGGTCCGCGGGTCGGAGCGGGGGCGGCCGAACGACGCCGAGCTCGTGGAAGAGCTGTGAGCTCTCGCGTTCAAGGTCCGCCGATCGCCTGCTCTGGTCGTCACCGACGATCGAGGCGAGCACCAACAAGCTCAACGCTCGTTCGTAGCCCAAGAGGGCGGGCTCGCCGAAGAGGTCGGTCTCCAGAAGCGTTTTGGCAGCACCCGAGGAACCCTCATGGCTCAATGCCATCGCCTCGCACCGGGAGACTCGCTTGTTCAGAGGATGCCCCTGACCGAGCCGGGCTGCAAGATCTCGTCCGCGACCGGGTGAACCCCGGCCCGCCAGCATGTCGAGTTCGAGTTGGCGGGAGTCCAGGTCGTCGAGTAACTCCTGGCCGAGTCCGGTGATCTCCGACCGAGCGATGTCGAGCGTGGTTTGGGCCTCGACGAGTCGACCCAGACGCATCTCGCGCGACACCGGAGAACAGGTTGGCAGCGGCAACGCCAACCGAATAGTCCACCGCTCGGTAGTTGCGCAGGGCCCGTCCGAAGAGCTCGAGCGCTCGCTCCCAGTGACCTTGATCGCAGAGTACCTCGGCACTGTTCAGTGCTGCTCCGGACGAGAGCACGGAACTGCCAGCCGTATCGGCCTCCTGCATGGCCTCGAGGTAGTAGGCGGTCGCCGTGTTCCAGTCCGAGTCGTAGTAGGCCTCGACGCCGAGATTGATGAGTGTCCGAGCGACGCTGCTGTGGTCGCCGACTCGCCGGTGGGCTTCCAGCGCCCGGCCTCCGACGTGGTCGACGTCGGGGAGTCCCAGCCCGACCAATCCGAGGTGTATGCGTTCGAGCGCCAATGCCGTCGCGCGATCATCGCCGACCGACTCCGCATCCACGAGAGCGGCCCGAGCGAGCGCGATGCAAGCTTGGTCGTCGCCCTGTCGAGCACGCACCGCAGCCTCCGCTAGCGCAACATTCGCCGCGTGCGGCGAGCCAGTCGGGCTCTCGCGTCGTCGATGGGATGGCCTCGGCCGCACGGTGGAGCCATCTGAGCGAGCGGTAGGACGATCCGCGCCGTTCCTCGGCGACGCCCAGCTTGCGCATCGAGCGCGACGTCGTCGATCGGTCGGACGCCGACGCGCCGTGCCGATCGAAATGCAGCGGTGGCCTCGGTGTTGTTGCCGAGGACGTAGTGGAGGTCGCCGAGGTGCTCGGCAACTCGGGCGCGTTCGGAGGCGTCGATGCTGCGGCAGTACCGTCCCGAGGCCACAGACGCGCTCCAATGCGGCAGCCGCCTCGGCGGTCGCGTTCTGCGCCTCGGCGATCTCAGCTGCTTTGATCGAATAGCGCCAGGCCTGTTCGTGCGCCCGGGCCGCCGAGTAGTGGAGCGAGAGCAGCGGTGCGACTGCCGCGGTGTCAGCTGCACGCTCCTCGATCACCTCCGCGGCCAGGCGGTGGAGCTGCTTGCGTTGCGTGAACGGCAGGCCCTGGTATGCGGTGTCGCGGTACAAGGCGTGGTTGAACCCCCACCGCGAACCGGAGCGGGGTGAGATCGCGCCCGATTCCATCGCCGCATCGAGTGCGCTGCCGACGTCGGCGTTGCGGTCGACGGCGCTCAACAGTGCACCGACGATGACTTCGTGGAACTGGTTGCCGAGCACGGAGGCGACGCGGATCAGCTTGCGGGCGGATGGATCGAGGCGGTCGAAGCGACTCGCGATGATCTGCTCGATCGTGTCGGGAAGCTCAGCGTCGTCGAGGCCGCGTCGGCCAGCGCGCGCGCCAGTTCGACGGCGAACAAGGGGTTTCCCTGTGCACGCTCGGCGACGACGTCGAGGTCGCGGTCGGCAAGAGGGCGCGTACTCACGTCGATCGCGAGTTCCTTGGATCGCGTCGTCGTCGAGCGGTTCGAGATGCAGGCTGACGACGCAGTCGGAGTCGGGGATGGACCATGAGCCTTCGGGACGTCGCGTGATGATGCCGGTCCACGGCCGCGTCTGCGCTCGCCCGCACGAGGTGGTTGAGCAACTCGCCCGACGCGTCATCGATCCAGTGGGCATCCTCGACCACGAGCAGGATCGGCCCGTTGAGCGTGGCGTCGAGGAAGTCGACGACGACATCGTGGATCCGCAGTCGTCGGAATTCGGGGTCGATCGCATCGGCCTCCGGCGTCGAAGCGACCTTGGCCCCGAATGGCAACGCCAGCAACGGCAGCATCGGAGCCAAGTGCGGGGCGTACTCGTTCACGACCTCGTCGAGGCGGCTGCCGGTGAGCTCGGCGCTGGCGTCGACGGGGACTCCCGACCCGCTGCGAAGCAATGGCCGGAACACGCTGTATGGCGCTGCTGCGCCGTACGGCGTGCAGGCGCCTTGGTAGATCGCGAGGCCCTCTGCTGTGTTCCAGGCGGCGTCGAGCAGGCGTGACTTGCCGACGCCGGCCGATCCGATCAACTCGACGACGGTCCCGCGCCCGTCGATGGCTCGTGTCAGGACGTCGAGTTCCTTGTGACGGCCGATGAGACGGGTACCTGCGGAGTCGCGCCGGACGTGACCCGTGACGCCTCGAACCTTCGCCGCGGTGATCGGTTCGGTCTTTCCCTTGACGAGAAAGGGTTCGAGCTCCTGGGTCTCGAACACGGCCCTGGTGTCGTTCACCGCGGAGGCGACGGCCACGATGTCGCGATCGTCGGCCTTTCCGAGCATGCGAGCCGCCGTGTTCACCGGGTCGCCCATCAGCGTGTAGGTCCGCCGATACGGGCTCCCGAGGAAGCCGGCGAAGACGCGTCCGGCCTGCACGCCTTGGCGGATGATGAACGGTGACGTCGAGTCGGCGATCTGCACGGCGGCTTGGAGTAGTGCGTCGGTCGTGTCTCCGGGGCTGACCGGGGCGCCGGCGCAGAGCACGAACTTGAGTCCGTCGGGGGCGATGTCGGTGTGGAGCACGGTGACGCCGTACGCGTCGCATGCCTCGACGACGTCGTCGACGATCTGGCTGAGCGCCCCGGCTACGCCGTCGGGCCCGAGCCGCTCGAGTTGAGCGGCGAGGCCCACGACCATGGTGAACCCAACGGTGACCAGGCGGTGCTCGCCTCCGAGATCGGCGAACGCCGCCAGCTGCTCAACCACGGCAGCAGGCACGTACGGCGACAGATCGTCCTCGCCGAGGTCGCGCTCACCCGGCCCGCTCGGTTCGTCGCCGGTCGAGCCGGTGATCACCCAGCCGCCGTGCTCTTCGCGCAGCTTCATGTCGGCCGGGAGGTGTTCGGCGATCAACGGATCGACGAGCGTGTCGCCCTTCGCTGCCTCGCCTTCGAGCCGGATCACCTCGGTCGCTCGGGGCCCGGTGATCAACAACTCGCGATATCCCGAACCGACGAGGAACACGTCGAACGGGCCTGCAGCCACGCCGACCGTCATCGTCAGGTTCGCTCGTTTGGCGGCCGGGGAGGAGTGCAGCGCCCGCTGCATCAACAGGCCGGCATCGGCTGCCCGACGCTCGTGGTTCTCGCCCCGGAACAGGATCAGCAGGGCGTCGCCGCCGAACTTGATGACCTCGCCGCCGTACTTGTACGCCGACTCGATCAGGGCAGTGAAGCAGGCGTTGATCAGCGAGGTGATCTCCTCGGCGCCGGCCTTGCCCTTGCCGGCGAGCTTCTCCGACAGTGCCGTGAACCCCGAGATGTCCGCCGACAGCATCGACCCTTCGACGCTCGTCCACGACGGCACGGTGCCCGCCCCGAGTTCCACGGCGAGCCGTGGGACGAAGGCGGCCAGGGTCTCTCGATTGTCGATCTTCGTCGGGGTGTTCACTGCGCTCGCCGCTCCTGGCACGTCCGCCGGCAACCGTAGCCTCACTGGGCACACACGATCCCGCCCGTTCGGGCGGACTGCCAGACGAGTGCGCTTCTTCGGCGGCCTGTCAGGATGGTCGAGATGTCCGACAAGCCGCCGCGCCTCGTTTTGTCGAAGGTCATCGACCTTCCCGTCGTGGAAGCCTCGGGAATCACGATCCGGCGAACCGAACGAGGGTCGGTCGTCCTGGTGGTCGGTGATCGCACCTCCGAGGTGGGTGCCTGTGTGGTCGGCGCCCGCGGAGAGTTGGACGACTGGAGCATCCTCGACCTCGCGAAACTGCCCGGCTGGCCACTCCCGCCAGGTGACAGCCAGTTCGAATCGATCGCAGCGGACGGCGGATCGCTGGTTGCGCTGATGTGTGAGGACCCGCCGGTGGTACTCATCGCCGACACCATCACGCGCGAGTTCTGCGCTGAGGTCCATCTCACGGCACCGGCGGGTTCGGTGCTCGACGGACAGTGGGACGACGCATCGTCGCGTGGCGAGGGGCTCGTGTTCCTCCGCGGAGGTCGCCTGCTCGTGGCGCAGGAGAAGCGTCCGCGGGCGTTGATCGAGTTCGGTCCAGTGGGCACCGAACCGCGAGGTCTGTCGAGCGAGGACTTCCTGGCCCCCGGCGAGTCGTGGGATGCGCCGACCGGTCAGGTCGACTTCGTGCCGCTGTCGACGTGGAAGCTGAAGTCGGCGGCCAAGAAGGCGCTCGGTGACGTCAGCGCGATCGGGACGGATCCCGAGGGAAATCTGTGGCTGCTCAGCGACAAGTCGCAGCGCGTCGGACGTCTCGCACTCGACCTGCCACTCGCTCCTGGCGACGACGAGGTGCGAGATCTCGATGAGATCTGGGAGCTTCCTGATGGGGCCGTCAAGCCAGAGGGCATCGCAGCGCTCGGCGACGGCCGTGTGCTGGTGGCGCTCGACACCCGATCGACGACGGGAAACGGCATGATCCTCACCCGCCCGGCCTGACCACCGCGTGTTACATCGGGGGTCAGACCCCAGATGTAACAGCGGCGAGGACGGCGCATCGGTCAGAAGATCACGCGAACGGAGGGAACCGAATGCCCGGCCGGTGCGTTTGTATGTGTGACCATCATCGGCGTGGAACCCGACGAGCACCCGACAGCGGCAGAGCGTTCGCCCGAGCTGCCGTCGTTGCCGATGCCGTTCGATGAATTCTTCGCTCGTCACCACACCCAGATGGTCCGAGCCTTGACGCTTGCGCTCGGTGACGTCGAGTTCGGCCGCGACGCTGCCGCCGAAGGGTTCGTCCGGGCGTTCGAGCGCTGGCCGAGCGTCTCGACCTACGCCAACCCGAGCGGGTGGGTGTACCGGGTCGCACTCAACTGGGCGCGCTCCGGTCGCCGTCGCCTGCGCCGCGAGCGTCTGGGCATGCGGCTCACCGATGGTCCTGCAGCCGACGTCGTCGCGCACGACGAAGCGTTGATCGCTGCGCTCGGACAGCTGTCGATCGAGCACCGCACCGTGGTGGTCGGGCGCTTCTATCTCGACTGGTCCGAAGCGGAACTCTCCGAGGTGCTCGACGTCGCACCTGGCACCGTCAAGAGTCGCCTCAACCGGGCGCTCACGAAACTCGCGAATCTGATGGAGGAATCCCATGGCAGAACGTGACGAACCACTCGACGATCGCTCGGAGGTCGGCCAGGCGGAGATCCGCCAACGCCTCGACGACGTCGCCTCGGCGGTCGATGTCGGCGACCTCGAGGTTGCTCGCACGGACGTCCGCCAGCGTGTCGGTCGTCGTCGTACCCGCAGGCGCATCGGCGCGACGATGGGTGCCGTCGTCGTGATCGCTGCGGCGACCACGGCGGTGTTGACCGTCGGCGGCGACGAGCCCGACACGCTGGTCACCACCGACGACACGCAGGCTCCCGACAGCGTCGTTGACGACGTCGATTCCCCCGAACCGACCGTTGCCGTCGCCCCGGTCTCCGGTCAACCAGTCGAGGTGATCGATGGTGTCGCCCGCGTCGGCGCCTCGGCCGGCACGAACGGCGCCCCGGAGTACGGCGAATGGTCGGTCCCCTGGGAGGACGGTTTCCTCGTCGGCTCGACGTTCTTCCCACCGCAGCCGCTCCCCGAGGAACTCCCCGACGACGTCCTCGCCCTGTTCCCGCAGGAGGTGATCGACGTCTTCGACGGCGAGCTCCCAGCCACGATCTCCGAAGCGACCGCGATGCTCTCCGAGGCTGGCCTGCTCGACGTCGTCAGCGAGATCATCGCAGACAACCCGGAGGCGAACGACGCCATCTACGGCACACCTGCCGACGTCACGCCCACGCTCGACGTGCGATTCACCATCGACGGCACCTCCTGGGAACCGCGTGCGATCGTCCTGCCGCCGGGTGCCACCTCGCTCTCCGGTGCTGCTGCTGTCGGTGATCGCCTCGCAGTCGTCTACAGCATCGTCGATCCGCTCACCGGCATGGCCGCTGATGGACGGGTCGTCGTCGCAACCACCACCGATCTGTCGACGTGGACCACTCAGGAGATCGTGCTGCCGGCCCCCGGCGACCTTCCCGAGGGAGTGAACTGGTCGGTGTTCGCGCAGGGACTCGTCGCCAACGAGACCGGCTGGGTGGTCCCGGTCTATTCGTCCGTCGACGTCGACGCCTACTCGCTGGTGCCGGAGGATGTGCGCAACGGGATCGATGATTCCCGCGGGCTCTCGGTCGGCACCGACAACGACGGCATCACCATCGAGTCCGACTTCGACGAGGAGGGGAACAACCCTGCCCGGACATTGTCCTACACGTGGGAAGAGCTCGGCATCGCTCCCGATGTCGCTGCGCTGTTCAACGATCAGGAGTTCACCCCGACGGTGTGGGCCGCGACGTGGGGCGGCACGCCCGCGCCGACCGATGCTCCGCCGGCGCAGGGGCCGATGGTTGCCACGCCTGCAGGGTTCGTCCTGTGGAACGACCAGACCTGGTTCTCACCCGACGGCGTCACCTGGACGGCGAGTCCGCTTCCGATCGGCGCATCCTGGGTCAGCGGGGCATTCACCGTCGATGACGGACTGATCGTGCTGTCGGCTACGGAGACTGGTGATCATCTCGTCCACCATGTCGACCAACGTGGGGCTGACGCCGTTCGGCTCGACCTCCCGGTGGTTCCGGATGGCTCGATCGTGTCGGGCGCGCCCGTGACGGGGTCCGCGACGGCGGGCGTGATCGTGTCGGCGGTGCCTCCCGTGCCCGATGAGCAACTGCTCAGCGTCGAAGTCGACGGCTACCGCTTGACCGCACTCCAGCCGAGCGGGATCTTCGAAGTGGTCGACGTTGCGACCGGCGACGTGGTCGTGAGCGAGATCCCGTTCGGGCCAGGCGCGGCCAGCGGATCGATCATGTTCGACGAGACCGGGATCACGGTGACGGATCCCGACACCGGCGACGTGCTCGTCGTGTTCTCGTCGGACGTTCTCGATGCGGCGGAGGAGGTCTACTTCGACGACGGTGGCGGCGAGTACAACCCGGACTTCTGGCTCGTTGCGTCGCTCGATGGCGAGCACTTCCTGATCGACGACCTCTCCGACGACGGCAATGGCCCCGTCTCCGTGGCCTCGAATGGCTCGCGCCTGCTGGTTCAGGCGGGCACCGACTGGCTCGTCTACGACCTCACCTGACGCGCTCCCTGCCCGTTCGACCCCGACCCTGACCCCGTCGCGCAGGGGTCAGGGCGTGACGCTGTTGGCGGCGAGGAACTCGAGGGTGCGGCCCAGGGCGATGGCGGCCGATCGCGCGTCGTGTTGCGGACGGGCGTCGCAATTGAACCCGTGGTCCGCGCCGTTGTAGACGTGCACCGGGACATCGGGGTGTGCTTCGGCGATGGCGTTCACCTGCTCGAGCGGGATCCCATGGTCGAGTTCACCGAAGTGCAGCATCGTCGGCGCGTTGGGCGTGCGGTCGTTCATTCCGAACACCTGTCCGCCGTAATACCCGACGCCAGCGGCGATCGGGAGATCGCACGCCGCGATCCAGGCGACGCTGCCTCCGAAGCAGTAGCCGATCACGGCGACCGGCCCCGTGTCGCTGACGTGGTCGACCGCTGCGGCGACGTCGAGCATCGCGGCGTCGAAAGCGATCGGCATCACGAGTTCGATGCCGCGCGTGCCTGCCCGTGTCGTCGTAGCCGAGTTCGACACCGCGCTCGCCTCGGTCGAACAACGCCGGTGCGATGGCCCGATAGCCGAACGATGCGTACAGGTCGACGACCGAGCGGATGTGCGCGTTGACGCCAAAGATCTCCTGCACGATCACGATCGAGGCCGCAGCACCGTCCGGGTGCGACCTCGTAGGCGTCGAGTTCGTGTCCGTCGCTGGCGGTGAGTCGTGTCATGCCCCGACCGTACGCCACACGCCAACCCGCTGCGATGAGCCAAACCGCCGCATCCGGTCGGTTGGCTCATCTGTGGGGCGTGCAAGCCACCTGCGATGAGCCAAACCGCCGTATCCGGTCGATTGGCTCATCGGTGGGCGTGTCGGGCGGTCAGTCGGTGGATTCGGCGGTCGCTTGACGATCGATGTCGGCGAGGGCTTCCTCGATCGAACCGTAGAAGTGCTCGGCGTCGAGAGTGCCAAAGAGGCCGTAGTCGTACACCAGGTCCTTCAACCGGCTGCGCAGTTCGACGAAGGCGATGTTGACACCCTGCTCGTTCAGTTCGATGTCGAGCTGTTGGAGCACGTCGGCGGCGGTGACGTCGATGTCGGTGATCGCTTCGCACTGCAGGATCACCCAGCGCGGTGTGCGTTCTCGCACCAGCGAGCGGACCTGCTGGCGGAACATCCCGGCATTGGCGAAGAACAACGGCGCTTCCCACCGGTACACGAGAACGCCGTCGATCTCGATCGCGTCGAAGCCGTTGTGATCGCTGTGCCAGCCCGAACGTCCCTCGATCCGGCCGAGCACCTCACCGTGTGGCCACCAGCTCCGCTTGAAGAACAGCAGGATCGACAGCACGACGGCGATGAGAATGCCTTCGAGAACACCGAAGAACACGACACCGCCTGTCGCGACGAGCGACAGGATGAACGAACTGCGCCGCACGCTGAGATACCGCCGGAGGGTGGCGAGATCGACGAGCGAGAACGCGGCCGCGATCACGACGGCGGCAAGTGCGGTCTGCGGCAGACTCTTGAGCAAGCCGTTGAAGAAGAGCAGCAGCAAGGCGACCATTCCGGCGCCGATCAGCCCGGTCAGCTGGCTCTTGGCACCCGTCTGGTCGGCAACCGCGGTGCGCGAACTGCTCGTCGAGACCGCGAAGCCCTGGAAGAACCCGGCGGCGATGTTCGCCGACCCGATGCCGATCATCTCCTGATCCGGCTTGACCTCCTCGCCGCGTCGGGCAGCGAACGCCGTCGATGTTGCGATCGTGTCGGTGAGCGACACGAGCGTGATACCGATGGCGGCGATCAGCATCGGTCCGACATCGCTGACCGAGGTCCACGGCAGCGACGGCCGCGGGAGGCCCTCGGGCAACGTGCCGACGGTCGAGATGTCGAGGTCGAAGATCCCGGTGACCGCCGTCGCTCCGACAACTGCGACAAGCACGGCGGGAATGGTCTTGGTGAACCGCGGGAGCAGGAGGAGCACGCCGAGCGTGACCAGGCCGAGCCAGAGTGCTGTCTGGTTCCGACCGGAGAACCCGTCGACGAACGCCTCGATCTCGGCGACGAACCCGTCGGCGTCGGTCGAGAATCCGGACAGCTTCGGCAACTGGCCGACGAAGATCGTGATCGCCAGACCGTTCATGTACCCGACCTGGACCTCCTTGGAGAGCAGGTCGGCGACGAAGCCGAGTTTGCCGGCGCCGAGCCCGATCAGGATCACACCGACCATCACCGCCATCATCCCGGCGAGCGCGATGGCCGTCTCGGGATCGTCGGCGACGACCACCAGCGGCACGATCGCCGCGAAGATCAGCGGCGACACCGACGAGTCCGGTCCGAGCACGAGCACACGAGACGGGCCCATGAGTGCGTATCCGACGAGGCACGCAATGGTGGTGTAGAGACCGGTGACGGGCGGGAGCCCGGCCAGCTCGGCGTACGCCATCCCCTGCGGGACGAGGATGGCAGCGAGCACGACGCCGGCGATCAGGTCGAAGCGCAGCCACGACCGTTCGTAGGTGCGGATCGCCGTGATGCCGGGGACGAGGCCCCGCCATCCGCTCGGCGCCGTCTTGACGTCAGTCACCTGCGCCGATGGCGATGCCGGCGAACGGATGCTCGCGCTGTTCGCGGTCGAGGCGGCGCATCTGGAGGATCTTGTCGATCGCCACGAACAGCGGGGAGATGAGCGAGAGCCCGATCACGAGGGCCCATTGTGCGCCGGTGAGCGACACCGTGTCCAGCAGGCGCTGGAACACTCCGAGCTCGACCGCGAAGACGGTGAGCGCCCAGCCGAGCATGATCCACCCCATGTAGGGAAACAGCGGCGCCGACCATGGCACCTGCCGTTCGCGGCGCATCACGAATCCCATGTTGACGGCGCTCATCGCCACGACGGCGAAGGCCATCGTCATCGACGTCGAGCCGACGGTGGTGCTCGGTTCGCCCGGACCCCACGACAGCAGCGCGAGCGCCGAGCCCGCGATGATGAAACCGCTGATCACCCAGCGCACGGTCTGTGGACCCGTGGCGATTCGCGAACCGGGAACACGGGGTGGCCGGTCCATCACGCCCGGGTCCGGGACGTCGACGATGAAGCCGACGACGACGGTGGCGACCACGAAGAACTTCGCGAACAGCAACTGCATCGGGAAGAGCGCAACACCCTCGTTGATGTTGAGGATCGTGGCGATCAACATCAACTGCAGCACCGACGACAGAATCGTCAACTGCAGCTTCACGTACGACGAGATGCGTCGGTAGATGTCGCGACCGAGATCGACGGCGTGCACGAGTGTGCCGAAGTTGTCGTCGGTCAGGATCAGCTTGCCGGCCTGCTTGGTGACCTCCGAGCCGCTGCCCATCGCCACGCCGACGTCGGCCTGCTTGAGTGCAGCGGCGTCGTTGACGGCGTCGCCGGTCATGGCGACGACCTCGCCGTTCTCCTGCATCAGGCGGGCAAGGCGCACCTTGTCCTCGGGAGCGACGCGTCCGAAGACGTGCAGCTGGGGCAGTTGCGCCTTGACCTCGTCGTCGCTGAGCTTCTGGAGGTCGGCGCCGGTGATCACACCCGGGCCGAGGCCCAGCTGGTCGGCGATCGCACGGGCAGTGACGGTGTGGTCGCCGGTGATCATGCGCACGTCGATGCCGGCGCCGTGCGCGACGCGGACCGCGTCGACGGCGGAGGGTCGAAGCGGGTCGATGATGCCGACCAGCGAGACCATGACGAGATCGTGAACCTCGCTCATCGGGTCGTCGGCGGCCGCACGCATCGTGTCGTCGGGCAGCGAGCGGGCGGCGAAGGCGAGGACGCGCAAACCCTTCTCGGAGAGCTGCTGGTTGGCGTCGAGCAGATCCTGGCGGACCTGATCCATCGGCACGATCTCGCCGTGCCAGAGGGCCTTTGAGCACTTGTCGATGACCACGTCGGGCGCGCCCTTGACGGTCATGAAGTGCGGGTCGGGGACCAGGTTCAGGTTCATGTGGTCCGGCCGGTCGTGGAACGTGGCCATGAACTTGTACTCGGAGTCGAATGGGACCAGTGCGACACGCGGCAGTGATCGGCGAGTCTCCTCGGCGTCGATGCCGATCTTGGCGGCGAGCACGACGAGCGCGGCTTCGGTGGGGTCGCCGATGATCGACTCGTCGGCAGCGACGGTGGCGTCGCTGCACAGCGCCAGGCCGAGCGCGAGGCCGGTGAAGTCGGGCGTTGGTTCGCCGGCGGGGCCGAGGATGGCCCCAGAGGTGGCGTAGCCGGTTCCCTCGATCTTGTACCACGAGCCACCGGTCATCATCGTGACCGACGTCATCGCATTCATCGTGAGTGTGCCGGTCTTGTCGCTGTTGATCACCGTGGTGCCGCCGAGCGTCTCGACGTCGTTGAGCGACTTGACCACGGCTTTCGACTCGGCGAGCCGCTGCGCACCAGACGACAGCATCAGCTGCACGAACGTCGGGAGGCCCGTCGGGATCGCCGAGATCGCCGTCGACACGCAGAGCAGGATCAGCGTCTCGGAGTCCTGGTCGCGTGCGATGCCGACGATCGCGATGATCGCGACGGCACCCCAGGCGAGGAACCCGAAGATCTTCGTGAGGCCGTCGAGCTCGACCTGCAGCGGCGACTTGGTGCGCTGCGTGGCCGACACCATGTTGGCGATCTGGCCCATCTGCGTCGACTGGCCGGTGGCCACCACGACGAGTTCGGCGGAACCGCGGGTGACCTGGGTGTTCTGGAAGACCAGGTTGGTGCGGTCGCCGAGCGGCTGTTCCTCGTCGCCCAACTGCACGCTGTCCTTGGCGATCGGCGCCGACTCACCGGTCAGCGCCGCTTCCTGCACTTCGAGCGACGCCGACGAGATGATCCGGGCATCGGCGGGAACGAGGTCGCCCGCTTCGACGAGCAGAATGTCGCCGGGCACCAGGCCGACCGAGTCGACTTCCTCGACGGCGCCGTTTCGACGCACGCGAGCTGTCGGCACCTGGAGTTGGGCGAGCGCATCGACACTCGCCATCGCCTTGCGCTCCTGGTTGGTCCCCATGATCACGTTGAACAGCACGAGCGCCATCACGATGGTGCCCGTTGCGATCTGCTCGATCGCGAAGCTGGCGATACTGACGATCAGCAGCATGATGTTCATCGGGTTGGAGATCTGACCCTTGGCGATCTGCCACAGCGTCGGCGGCGGCTCGGTGGCCACCTCGTTCTTGCCGTATTTCGCGATTCGACTCGTCACCTCGTCGGCGCTCAGCCCCGAGCCCGCATCGACACCGAGTCGAGCGACGGTGTCGTCGACTGACAGCGAGTACCACTGTGTGCTGTCGGAAGCGGGTTGCTGGGTTGGTTCTTCGGTCATCGTCATCGTGGTGTCCTCGGTGATCTTCGGGGTGATCGTCAGTAGGGCTCGGGGATGTGGCGCAGCGGGAGGTCGGGCTCGACGTACCCGCGTGCCGCCTGTCGGCGCGGGAGTTTGATCGCGGGCCGGTCGACCTTCTCGTACGGGACCTGCGAGAGCAGGTGCGAAATGATGTTGAGCCGTCCACGCTTCTTGTCGTTGGTGTGCGCGATGAACCACGGCGCCCACGACGTGTCGGTGGCGGCGAGCATCGCATCGCGTGTCCGGGAGTAGTCGTACCAACGGCTGTACGACTTGAGGTCCATGTCCGACAGCTTCCAGATCTTGCGGGGATCATCGATGCGGCTCTTCAAGCGGCGGGTCTGCTCGTCGGCGCTGACCTCGAGCCAGTACTTGATGAGGATGATGCCCGAGTCGACCATCGCCTTCTCGACCGCCGGTGTCTGGTCGAGGAACCGTTCGGTCTGTTCGGGTGTGCAGAAGCCCATCACGGGCTCGACCCCAGCGCGGTTGTACCAGCTGCGGTCGAAGATCACGACCTCCCCAGCGGCCGGGAAGTGCTTGATGTAGCGCTGGATGTACATCTGCGACTTCTCGCGTTCGGTCGGTGCGGGAAGTGCAACGAGGCGGAACGTCCGAGGGCTCACCCGCTCGGTGATCCGCTTGATCGTGCCGCCCTTGCCGGCGGTGTCGCGTCCCTCGAACACGATGCACACCTTGGCGCCGGTGGCCTTGACCCACTCCTGCATCGCGACGAGTTCGCCCTGGAGCACTTCGAGTTCTGCCTCGTACTCCTTGCGCTTGAGCTTGGCGCCGGGCTCGGCCGCCGCCGCGCCCTCAGGCGCCGGCGTGGCTGCCTCGGCCTCTACCTCGGCCTCTACCTCGGTCCCGGCCTCGGCCTCCACCTCGGCGTGCCGCTCGTGCTTCTTGTCCTTCTTCGATCGCTTCTTCTTGCCCATGGTCATGACTCCCTGGTCGTGGTGGTCGGTTCGTTCGGCTGTTCGTGACTCGGACGAGCGGGTCGCCCGTCGATCGCGTACCGCCCGCGTGTGGCGGCTGCAGTCTCGCGCATCGATCCCGCTCACGACTCGTTGCAAGGATCGAGCGGGGCCGTTGCATCATCGTGCACATCTGCATGGCGCTGCGATCTGGTCGCATGGAATGAGTATCGGACGCGGTCACTTCCCTCGCATCATCCCACTCGAATGACTTCTCCGGGCGGATCTGATCCACACCAATGCAGCCGACGCGTTCGCCGGTCCATCGCAGGAGAACGGGGGACGAACTGGGTGTGGACGTCGATCGCCCGTGCGATCGTCACGCGTCGAGACCGTCAACCCATTCGCACAGGGTCTCGACGTCGAGGTCGGGGTTCTCGCCGTGCATCGAGTGCCCGACGTCGGGCAACGACCGGTACGTGACCTCGACCCTGGCCCCGAACGTCGACGGCCGTACCGGGCCTGGTGGTCGGTCATGTTGTGCTCGTCCCCTCGGTCGCGGGCCGCGACGGTCGGCGCGCGGCCGTGTCATCTTGGGCAGGCGTCGGTGGGTTGCCAAGCCAGGCAGCACCACCCGATCCCGTGAACAAGATGTGGCGTATCTTGTTCAGCAGAGTCCGATGGGTGAGGCTGTCGCCGCTACGGTTTGGTGAGAGCCGGAGGTGAGCGATGCCGATGCCGTTGTGGTGGGGGCAGATCAACAAGCGGATCTTCAATCCGCGTGCGGTGCGCAGCGGCAAGTGGCAGGTGATCGGCCACGTCGGTCGCACCTCAGGCCGGTCGTATCGCACGCCAGTCGAAGCGATTCCAGTCGACGACGGGTTCATCGTGATGCTGGTCTACGGGTCGAGGTCGGACTGGGTGCAGAACGTGCTCGCTGCTGGCTCGGCGACGGTCGAGATCGACGGTGCCATCATCGACCTCGTCGATCCCTGCGTGATCGACCTCGATGAGGCCTTTCGCCGGCTCCCCGAAGGCGCCAAGCGTCCGCCGAAGATGCTCAGGATCAGCGAGTTTCTCGCAATGCGTCGAGCGCATCCATCGGGCGCTCAACTCGAGCCGGCGGCTGACGCTCCCACGGACGACGGCTCGATCGGGTGAGAGAGAATCCACACGATGACGACACCCCCAATCGGTGAGTTCGGACCCCACGCCCGCCGAGCCCTCGATCTCGCCCGCAATGTTGCACGCGTCCACAGCAACCAGCTCCTCGGTCATGTGGTCTCACTCGACGCGGACGCACCGAACTGACAGATGCCGAGATGAGTGCGTCCAGCGACGACTCCGCTGCTCCCACGAGTGCCGACCCCCGTCAGGCCGTGAGCCGGGGTGCCGTAGGACGTGTTGCCGACGTGCATGCCCAAACACGCCGCGGGCTCGTCGTGGCCCTCGGCTTCGTCGCCGCGGCCGCCCTCACCGGCATCGTCGGGCCGGGACACGGCTGGTGGCTACCGTTGCACCTGTTCGTCGTGGGTGGACTGCTGAGCGCCATCTCGGCCACGACCCAGATGCTCGCCGTCACCTGGTCCACGGCACCCGCCCCTCGGAAGGTGGTGGCAGCCACGCAGCGTTGGACGCTCGCGTGCGGTGCACTGGTGCTGGTCATCGGACGCGAGTCCGACCGGATGTGGATGTTCGTCGGCGGAGCAATCACCGTGATCATCGCGATGGTCGGGTTGGGCGTGATCCTGTTGCACATCCGGCAACACGCGATCACCGACCGATTCGCTCCGGCGATCGAGGCCTACGTGGCTGCCGTCATCGCTGGTTGCGCCGGGATGGCGCTTGGGCTCTGGATCGGCACCGGACGAGCAGGAGCCAGAGCACTGGAACTCCGCGGCGCACACCTGGTGCTGAACGTGTTCGGGCTCGTCGGGCTGGTGATCGCCGGAACGCTTCCCTACTTCACCGCCACGCAGGTACGCAGCAAGATGTCGCCGCGCGCGACCGCATCCACGATGCGCGCCACGTTCGCCGTTCTTGCTGCGGGCACCGTCGCCGCCGCGGTCGGCCAGATCGTCGGCGGTTCCGGCATCGCCGCCGTGGGACTGACCGGCTATGCGTTCGGGTTGTCGATGATCGCCGCACTGCTCCCCATGTACACGCGCTCGCGGCTGCAGTGGGCGGGCCCTCGTGCGTGGCAACTGCTGGCAGGCCTCGCGTGGTGGACGGCGATGACACTCGCGCTGGCGCTCACGATCGTCCGGCGGAGCGAGGATCGTGCGGTCCTGCAGGCGCTGATGATCGGCGGGTTCGCACAGATCCTCGTGGCCTCGCTCGCCTACCTCGGCCCCGTGCTGCGCGGCGGTGGCCACGAACGGCTCTCAGCGGGATTCGCGAGCACCCGGTCGTGGGTGTCGCTCGCCGCTGGCAACATCGCCGCGTGTGCTGCACTCGTCGGCAGTGGCCCAGTGGTGGCAATCGCGTTGGCGATCTGGTTGACCGACCTGATGTCACGCGCCATTCCGCTGATGGTCCATCCGAGCAACAGCGTCCAGGTGTGACGACGGGTGGTACGTGGAGCCCGGAGTGAGAATCGAACTCGCGACCTTGTCAGTGGTCTTCGGTGCCGACCATATTCGGAACGGATGCGGTTGATCCCCGGTGATGACATCGGTGGACTGACCATGACCCGAGGCGTCGCTGGCTGAACACAACCCGGGGACGTCCGCCGGTTCGACCATCGCAGCCTGGCCGCCCTCAGCGAAGTTCCATGTCGTTGGGGAGGCGGCGATTCACGTCGGCGACGAGTCGGATCGGCTCGAGGCCGCTGGCGCCGAGTGCGGATCGGAGGAACTCCTGGGCGGTCCTTGCGAGTGCTCGGACCGTCTCGCGGCACTCCTCGCGTGAGCCTCCGGCTCGACGGCATGGCTGTGTCTTGAGGCCGAAGGTGGAGTGCCCGACGAACTCTGACGCCGTCGACACCAGCATCACCTGATCCGATTCGATCATGTCGAACAGGGCGAGCCTGTCGGTGCCCACCGTTGCGTCGGTCGTGTCGCCGTTGCCGGTCAGCAGCAGCATCGGCCGATCGAGCGCACTGAACGACGATGCATCCAAACCGTTCACCTCGGCGCCGGGCGGTGATGCGACGAGAAAGGCGGCGGGGCGAATCATCGGTGGGCATCGGCACCGCGGTGGTGTACGGCGAATCCATTCCGGCCATGACCATCACGGCCATGGCGCCGGCGGAGTGGCCTCCGTACACGAGTCGATCGAGGTCGATGAACAGTTCTCCCGCCGCAGCCTGATGTTCGAGCCAGTCGAACACGGCCTGTGCGTCGCGCAGTCGGTCCCACAGGAGGTACTTGAATTCGGCGCACGTCTCGACCGCCAGTGCGTCGCACAGAGCTCGGCGCGACTCGTCGGATCGTCCGGGGTGGGCGACGGCAACGAAGACGAAGTCGGCCTGGTTCATTTCCTTCCCCCACTCCGTTGCGACCCTCGCCGGCGACGTCTTGCCCGTCGAACCACCGTGTGACCAGACGACAACCGGGCTGGTGGCCCGGTTCGCGATCGGTTGGCGGACCTCGATGACGACCGCCCGTTCGGCGCCGGTCGCGTCGGTGTAGCGCACTTCGTGCATCTGCTGGCGGGCGGCGGTCGCTGGAACGGGAGAGGTGACCTCGAGCAGTTGATCGCCAACCACGGCAGTGACGTTGGCGGCGCCGCCGATGTTGTCCGAATACGCCGCCATGTCCGCCCCGGCGATGTCCAGCTGTTCGTCGCCGCCGAGTGAATCAGAGGTGAAGGGGCCGTCGTTGTCAACGCTCATCAGCGGCGGCGCCAGTGGGTCGACGTTCTGCTGATTCCAACGGCACCTCGACCATTCAGGGCTGTCGATCGCCGGCTGCTCGTCGACGTCGACTCCGAATTCGGCTGAGATCTCGGCGGGGGTGGTGAGTGCGCAGAGTTGGAGGTTGGTCCAGTGGCCGACACCGCCCAGTTCGCCCGAGTTCGAGTCGGCGGTATCGGACCCACCGCAGGCGGTGAGTCCGATACCAATCGCCATGGCCAGCGTGATCGTGCGGGTGACGTTGATGGTCATGCAGTGCTCCATTCCGGTGACGTGTTGATGCCTCCATCGTGACGGCGGCCAGCTCGCCGAGCATCGGGAGGATTCCCGATCTTCGGCGGCGTCGGCTGAGGAGCTGCTCCCGTGACCGTGCCGGATCAGTTGTCGACGTCGTCGTCGAACATGTCGACGCCGTCGATCACCTCATTGTCGAAGAGGGCGGCTTCCTCCGGCGGTTCGATGATGTCGATCGGCTCCGGTTCGATCATCGGCTCTGGTTCGGCCATCGGTTCCGGTTCGATCACCGCAGCAATCTCAGCCTCCACCTCGCCGATGCCATCGAGGTCGCCGCCATCGGAATCCACGCCGACCGGATCGACGGGTGTGTCCAACCGCTCGACGACGAAGTCGCCCTCGGCGACGAGTGGCTCACCTGGCCCGGTCGCCTCACGGGTGATGTCGCCCTCGGCAACGAGTGGTTGATCGAGGCGATCCGAAACGGACGGGTCGATGCGCACGGGCGCCCGCCCCACTTCGAGTCCGTCGGTGCCGCCGTCGGCAGTCTCGCCGGTCGTCATCGTGGTGATGTCGTCGGCAGGAATGTCGGTGTCAGAGGCCGTGACATCGTCATCGAGTACTCGGTCATGCAACTTCGGTGTTGCCTTGTCGTACGGCAAGTTCGGCGCATCGCCGTCACGTGACAGTGCCGGCTCGGCGGCGATGTCGTCGAGATTGCGTGAGCGTGGCACCACCGAGTCGGCCGTGCCCTTCCACGCCGTTTCGTCACGTGGCAATGCCTTGTGTGGCAGTGCCGGTTCGTTCTCGACGAGGTCGTCGACGGCGTCGCTGCGGTTGCGGGAACGTGGGGCTGAGTCGGCGGAGGTTGGCAATGTACTGGCGTCTGGTGCCCCGCCTTTGAAGGGGACCGGGCGCTCACCGTCGGCGATGTCCTCGAAGGCGTCGGCGCGGTTGCGCGCACGCGGAACGACTGAGTCGGCGGGGATCTTCAGCGCGGCGACTTTGTGTGGCAGCGCCGGCTCGCCGTCGGTGACGTCGTCGAGGTTGCGTGAGCGTGGCATCACCGAGTCGGCCGTGCTCTTCCACGCCGTTTCGTCACGTGGCAATGCCTTGTGTGGCAGTGCCGGCTCGCCGGTTGACCGCAACACGTTCGGGTTGACGGCAGTGTCGATCGGTTCACGAGCACCGTCCATGTCCGGGGCACGTTGCGTCGTCCGAGCGGGCTGAGCCCCGTCGGCCGCGTCGTCGGCATCACGATCGTCGACCTGGTCGAATGCATCGCGAGGAACGTTGGTGGCCTTGTCGCGGACTGCACCACCTGCAGCGCTGTCGGGCTTGGCTCCAGCGTCAGTGCGGCCGTCGAACTCGAAGTCGGCGCCACCGTCGGGCGTTGCCGGCAGCTCAGGCTCGTCGTACTCCCGCTCGTAGTCGCGCCCGTCGCCGAGTATCTCGCCGGACGTGAACACTCCGCCCTTGGTGTCGGCATACACGCCGCCACCCAGCACTCGGTCGCCGTCGGCGTCGACGAGTGCGGCGTCGGCACCTTGCGTCGCCGACGTACCGCGGAGGGTTCCGTCTGTGCGCACCTGGGTGAAGCTGGTGAACTCGACACCGCCGAGACCATTGATGCCCGCACCAATGGTGTCCTGGTAGGTGGTGGCGAGCCCATCTTTGTCGAGGACGATCGAAAGGTCCTGCTCACGCGACAGGTACATACCGAACGCCCCGACCTTGCCGTCCATCCCGACGTTGAGCTCGAAACCGTCGTCGGTCTGTTGAGCATGAAAATGTTGGCCACCTTCGATGCGCAACACGCCGACGGTCATCTCGAGCGTGGTCTCCATGTCGAGGTAGCCATTGCCCTTGGCGTCCTGGCCGAAGGCGACATCGACCGTCACGTCCACTGCCCCGATGCCGAGGCCGACGCCGGTGTCGAAGCCCCAACTCCCGTCCTCGTTCCATTCGATTCCGGCGGTGCCCTCGGCGATCAGCACGTCGAAATCGACACTGATCCCGCCTTCGGGACCGATCACATCGACGCTCACCTCGACGGCGCCCACGTCGATCACGACCGTGCCGTCTTCGTAGTACTCCACGATCCCGAGGATCGACCATTCGGGCTCGACCGGGATGTTGACGGTGTCGACCACGGTGCCGCTGGCATCGATCACGAGCGCATAGTCGGCGCCCGGCGGCTGATAGGTGGAGAACTCCATCCCGATGTCGGTGCCGCCCTGGCCGACACTCACGCCCAACACGTCGTTGCCCGTGTTGATGGTGTCGTAGACCTCGCCGGTCACGGCGTCGACGACGACCGTGTCGTACGTCGGTGGCCCGAGCGGAGTGGCGGTGACCGTGACCATCGTGCCGTCGACGAGGTCCTGGTTGTCGCCGGTGAAGAAGCCGAGCGGCACGGTGATCGAGTAGTCGAGGTCGTCGAGTTGCCCGATGACGTCGCCGTCGTCGTTGATGACGACCTGCACTCCACCAGGCATCTCGTACACAGCGTGGGGTTCGCCCTGATAGGTGATGTCGCCGATGTAGATCGGCCCGCCGCCCGGCGGGTAGTCGATCGCAACTGCCTGTCCGTCGTCGTCGACCAGGATGGTCGTGCCGTCAGGCAGAATCCATTCCTCGACCGACTCGCCTTCGTGGGTGGTGTCACCCCAGTAGTACGCCTCACCGTTCTCGTGGGCCTCGGCCATCTCGGCCTGCTTGGCCTCGTCGGCAGCCCGCCGAACCGCCGCCTGTTCCTGAGCGCGGGCGTACTGTTCGTTCATCGCCGCAGCACGATCGACGTCGATCGTGGCGCCCGTGTCGATGTCGTGATCTTCTTCCAGTTGCTGCCCGGTCGCTTCCAACGTCGAGCGATCGTTGCGCATCGTGGTGTCACCGAAGTCGACCGTCAACTCGATGTCGCCGGCGCCCAACCCGCCAGATGGGCCACCGACCGAGTCGGGACCCTGCACTCCTCCGTGAGCCGGCATGATCAGGCGCCCTTCGCTTCGGCGAGCCCGTCAGGCCCACCGGTGTCCGAACGCATTGCCACGTCGAAGCGGAACGAGAACACGATCGCCTCGATCTCGGCGGCACGATGACCGTTGGCAGCATCGAAGTGTCCGATGATCTCGAACAATTCGATCGGGCGGTCGGGCCCGAAGCTCGGCCCGAAAGCAGCCGAGTAGACCTGTCCCTTCAGCTTCCGGTCGTCGCCCTCCCCGACGCTGAACTCGCTCAAGCGCAGGTACGACATCCAGCCGTGGCGTCGACCGTACTTCGACATGGCGACCTGCACGTTCGGATCCATCGTTCGGGTGACCGCATGGCTCATCGCCGCAACCTGCGGGAGTTCGAGCTCGGACGACACTCGCTTCCACTGAATTCCGCAGTTGGTGCTCGGCTCTCCCTCGACCTCCATGTAGGCGAGGTGGTCGACGGTCTGACGAGCCGTCCAACCCTCGGGCAGCTCGATCTGAAAGGGCGTGATCGTCCAGAAATCGGCGCTCGGGACGTTGATCTGCTGCTTGCTCATTGGCGTGTGCTCCCTGTTGTGATGTTGCGGCTGTTGGTCATGGTTTCGAAGGTACGGAACGAGCACATCCTGGGGCATCGGGAGGATTCCCGATTCGCGTCAGGGCGTCAGCACGGACTTGGTTTGCGGAGTGTCGAGGAGGCAGACGCCGATGCCTGTTGGCCGGCGGCGTCGCGGGCGATCACGCTGATCGAGATGGCACTGCTGTCCGGCATCTGCGCCGAGGCAGGGAATGGGCCGACGCTCGCCGACCAGTTGCTGCCTCCGCCGGTGAGTTGCACGTTCTTGCTGGTGCCGTTGGCGAGGGTGACCTGTGCGCCGACCTGGGTGACGTCGCCCGTGGTCTGCGCCTGAATCGAGAGTGTGGTCGACCCACCCCCACAGAATCCGTCGGCCACCGCCCAGACCGGGGATGACGCTTGGGCGCGCACATCGACCGGCGTAGGTGGTGGCGTCGTCGTGACCGTGGTGACGGGCGCCGCGGTGGTGGCCGGCGCAGGAGCGACGGTGGTCGCCGGCGCTGGTGCGGCCGTGGTCGACGGCGTTCCCACGCCGCATGCGTCTGGGCGTCGGATCGTGCCCGCCGTCGTGAGCGACTCGGACCTCGTTCCGTCGGATACCGCGATTCGCACGTTGATGTCGGCCACTGCCGGCGAGGATGGTGTGGCCGGGAACGGGCCGATGGTGCCGGACCAGGTACCCGCGCTGTTCGTCAACGTCGACGTGGTCGATGCACCGCCGACGCGAACTTCCATCGTGACACCGGTGACCGCTGAGGGCGCCGACACACTGATCGTTGCCTGGGTCGGCCCTGCCGGGCAGCGACCCGTGGCGGTTCCCCAGATCTCGAGCGGCGACGGCGACGTGGTCAAGCCGAGCACCTCGGCGCCAACCACGGTGGTCGGCGTACCTGCGCACGGCTCGGGCCGGGCAAGGGTGACGCGAACCTTCTCGGTGTGCGCGCCGCCGCGGGCGTCGATGGCGCGCACGTCGATGTCGATCGACGTCGACGCCGGCATGGATGCCGACGACGGGAACGGTCCGAGGGTTGCCTGCCAGCGGCGCGGGCCTCCGCCGAGCGACTTGGACACGGTCTGGCCGGTCGGCAAGGTGACCGAGGCCTCGACGGCGACCACGTTGCCACCGGTTGAAGCGGTCAGTTTCGTGCTCACCGGCCGCCCGGCGCAGTCGTCGACACCACTGCCGACGACGACCGACTGGTCGACCCGAGCCTCGAGGGTCACCGGTTCCGGCGATGGGCGGCGATTCGGACGTCCGTTGCCGCAGGGTTCGGGCGCAAGGATGTCGAGCTCGATCGTGGCTGTCGCGGCCCCGTCCGGCACCACGAAGTCGTCACCTCGACCCGCCAGCGTCGTTGTGGTGCTGGTGGTGCTCGTCGTGCTCGTCGCTCTCGGGTCGCTGGTCGTGCTCGCGTCCTCGGCGACAGCAACGAACTGCGCGTCGACGGCACTCGTCGGCAACGCAACGACGGTGACGTCCAGATTCGAATCCTTCGACGAGCGCTTCGCGTCGATCGGGCCGATCACCAGCCGCCACACGTCGTCGTCGTCGAGTGCGAAGTCAGCCACCTTGGCACGTCCGTTGTCGTCGACGAACCGACCGCGTACCGCACCGACATCACCTGTCGTCACGGCCTCGAAGATGCTGACCGCCGGCTCAGCCGGGCTGCACACCGCCTCGGCGTCGGTGGCCATCCAGATGGCCGCCTCCGAGGCGGTGACCTCGACGGCGATCGCGCCATCGTCGCTCTCGGCCGACACGTGGAGCAACGGTTCGACGTCGTTCGACACGTCCGTAGTCGTCGCTCCATTCGTCGTGGACACCGAATCGGTGGTCGTTGCCCCGTCGTCACCACCGACGCAGGAGGCGCCCAGCAAAGCAAGGAGAACCGACGCAACGGCTGCTGTTCGACGCGGACTCATGGCAGCACCGCCTCGGCGGACGTGACTGAATCGAACGAGATCGACGCAAGCATGTCGACGAAGAGAGGCCCGTAGTCGGCGATGTCGCGAGCAGGGCACGATCCGACCAGGGAGAAGACGTCGGCGGTCGAGCGTTCGTCACCCGCCGGGCCGAAGAACAGGCCCTGAATCTGGGCCGTCGACTCCTTGTCGGTGACGGTGACGCCGCGGACGTACACCAAGCGGTCACCGAAGCGGCCGACCCGTTGGGAATCGATGGTGACTGACGTGTGAGCTCGTCGCTGTTGGGCGAACGACCTGACGGCCACGTCGCGCAACCCGACGTCCTTGCCGACCCGGGTCACGCTGACCAGCACCGACACGCCAGCCGCGCCGGGCAATGTGAAGGCGGCAAGTGCCCCAGGCGTCTCCTGAGTCCGCCAACCGCCGGGCAACGAGCAGATGAACGCCGGCGTCGCTGCGACCTCGGGGCCGGGAATTCGAACTTCCGTCATGATCTTCCTTTGCGCTCCAATGACCCGATCGGCCCGTGATCAACTGCGGCTCCCGGCACGACGGTTCCGCTACCGTCAGCGCCGATGACGCTCATCGGCCGCGACGAACAACTCGACGCGGTGCGTGATCTGCTCGGCCTGACCAGTGACGGACACGGCGCCGGCGTCGCTGTCCATGGCCCCCCTGGCAGCGGTGTGACGACCCTACTGGACGCAGCCGAGCGTGAAGCCAGTGCCACCGGGCTCGACGTGCTCCGCGGTGCGGGAAGGAGGTCGGAGTCACACATCTCACTTGCCCTGCTGCGCGAGTTGGCGGCGTGTGATTCGAGCGGGACGCTCGCTCGAGCATTGACGGGGACGAACGATGACGCGGTTCCCGCTGCGCTGCATGCATGGGCGGAGGCCGCCGGCCGGCTGGCAGTGATCGTCGACGACGCGCATCTTGCTGACGCATCGAGCGTGACGGCGCTCGGCTATCTGGCCCGCCGATGCAACCACGTGTCGGTTGCCGTGATCGTGGGCGCCCACGAGTCGTTCGACGATCTCGACGTCATCGAACTGCCGGCGCTGTCGGTCAGCGAATTGACCGACATCGTGTGCGCCGCCGTCGAGTGCGACCGCCCCGTGGCCAAGCAGATTGCCGAATCGTCGGACGGATCCCCGCTCGTCGCGCTCGAGCTCGCCAACTCCCTCACCTTCGCGCAACGCCGCCGTACAGCCCCGCTGCCAGAGTTTCCGCAGACGCATGCCCCGATCCGCCATGTCTTCGACGAACGACTCCAGAGTTTCGATGTGGCCACACGACGCGCCTTGTGTGTGGCGGCGGCTGAGCCGACCGGTGAGCTGCGGGTGATCGCCAATGCTCTGGCCGTGCTCGGCGAGAATGTCGCTGCGCTGGAAGCTGCCGAAGAGGCAGGCGTCGTCACGATCGCCGACGGCGTGGTCGCGTTCGACCATCCGATCCGCCGCAACGTCGCGTACCACCAGCTCGCGGCTCCGAGTCGACGCGCCGCACATCGCGCACTCGCCGCATCGATCGACGCCGCCCACCACGCCGAGCGCCGTGCCGCGCACCTTGCCGTCGGGGTGATCGAGCCTGATGAAGCTGTTGCCGCCGACCTGGAAGCTGTGGCCGTTGCCGCCGAGCGGCGCCACGACTTCGGTGACGCGGCGCGCTGGTGGAAGCGTGCCGCCGAGTTGACCCCTGCGGGGCCCGCTGCGAGTCGCCGCAACGAGCGGGCGATCGAGGCAGCCCGGCCACGCACCGATCCGATCCTCGGGCTGACACCCGCCGAACGGCGCGTGGCCAAGGTGGTCGGCACCGGAGCGACGAACCAAGAGGCCGCGGCCGCGCTGTTCGTGAGTGTGAAGACCGTCGATGCGCATCTGCAATCGATCTACCGCAAACTCGGCATGCGGTCACGCGCCGAGCTCGCGGTGCTGATCACTCGACTCGACAACGAGGAACGGTCATGAGTGACGACGCCGGCATCCCGGGCCCAGCGTCGATCGACGACTGGCTGGGGGCCGCTGGGTTCATCGATGCCGAACTCGTCGACGTCGAGTGGGTCGACGAAGTCGACGATGTCGAACGCGAGGACCCGTGGGCCGACGTTGCCATCGACCTGCCGACACTCACGGCGGCGCAGCGTCAGTACCTGTTGGGCGGCGATGGTGTTTCGGGGCCGGAGGCGGCCGACGACATCGCTGCCGCCGACGCGGAGATCATCGACATCCCGACCGATCCGGACGACGTCGAGCCCTTCGACCCGTCCGCGCGTTGACGGCGAGCAGGCCTGGCGGTTCGATCGGGAACCCACCCGTGTCCATCCCATGGTCGGTCGACGCCGTCAGTCGACGGACGCGTACAACCCTTCGAACAGGCGGGCCATGGTCTCCGCGACGGCAACGACCAGAGAACTGGCCAGCGGGTCGCTGGCGCGGCTGCGCCATCGGGTGAGTCCTGCCAACGCGACCTCGCGACGCTGATCGAGGTCGGCGCCGGCCAGGCCGAACGCGGTCGCGACGTCGGGCCCGTTCAGCGCCCGGGTGACCTCGGCGGCCTCGTCGGCGGGGAGTCGGACCGAGCCGGACGTCACGAGATGAGCGGCCTGGAGAATCGCGAACTCGATCGCACTGGCGTCCGTGCGATCGACTTCACCGCTGAACACAGCAGCGTCGGGTGACCCGGCGCGCTCGAGCGCCGCAGCGATTCCACGCAACGCCACCAGGGCACTTCGCGCCTTGAGGAGGCGAGCTCGGGGCAGGAAGGTGTCGATGATGGCGGCCTGGAGGACATCGAGCCCACTTGCGGCCACGAGCGCACGGGACAGCTCGCTCGCTGTCGACACCTGTCCGTCCACCAGCGCTCCGACTGCAGTCCGCACGCCGAACATGCCGAAGCGTGCCAACAGGTCGCGGCGAATCTCGACGGTGAGCGGGCTCAGTGCCACATCGCAGAAGTCGTCGACCGACAGCAGCAGCATGACACGCTCGTCCTCGGGCAATGCGGCGAGCTGGGCGAGCGCCGTGAACTCGCTCTGCATCAGGGTGAGGCCGGTCTCGGCGAGAAGTCCGGCGACGGGAAGGACATCTGCAACGAGCGTCGACACGCTCGGGTCGTGGGCGTACCGCTGCGCAATTCGTCGAGCCGAGTCCATCGCATCGACGCGGCATGCGCCGATTTCGTCTGCCCGCGAAAGTACGGCAACGGCGTTCACCGGCGACGCGCCGGCGACGGTGCGGTCCATGAACGACCCGAGGAAGTCGGCGTCGGAACGATGCAGGTGCCGCATCAGGTAGATCACCGCGTCGGCACCTGCCGGATTCGTTGCGTCGTGTTCGAGGAAGTCGCACGTACGGCGAGAGTTCTCGTCGTTGAGCGACTCGAGACCGGGTGTGTCGATGAGGGTCACGTCGCTCAAGGCCCGAGCCGGCCAGCCGACGTCGAGGTGCCCGATCTGCTCGACGCCCAGCGCGCCGAGGTCGACATCCAGGACCCCGTCCGTGCGCTGGAATGTGAGTGGCTGGACGGAGCCGTCGTGCAGCTCGGCAACGACCTCGTAACCGCCGGCGTGGCGGAACGACGTGATGAGGTGAGTGCATTCGCCGGCGTCGGTGGCAGCGAGGCGCTCGCCGACGAGCGCATTCAGCAGCGTCGACTTGCCCGCTTTCAGCCGCCCGGCGATCGCCACCCGAAGTGGGCCGTGGAGGCGATCGTGGATGCTGCGCACGTCGGCTTCGAGCGGTGTTCCGACCGTGACGCGCATGGCGGTGTCGCACAGCGATTCCACGGCGCTGACCACATCGGGTTGGGCGTTCACGTCGTCGCCTCCAACCGCTCGCGAATGGCTCCGAGTTGAGCGAGATGCTCGGCGATCGCGTTCCGGCGAGCGTTGGTTCCCTCGGTTCCCTCGGTCAGCGCGCGTTGGGCTTGCTGCGCGGTGTGGGTCCAGCTCTGTTGCAGTTCGCTGATCAGACCGATGAACTCGTCGCGCAGGCTGCGCTGCACCTCACGAATCATTCGCGTCAGCTCGTTGGACATTTCGAGTTGCACATCGTCCGTGAACTGGCGCATCTGGGTGCGCGCCGACTGCCGGCGTTGCTGGAGTCGTCGCTTGCGGTCCTCCATCAGCTGAAAGCCACCGAACAACGCCCCTGCACCGAGCAACACAGGGTTCGAGGCAATGAACAGCGCAGCTGCCGACGGCAGGAAGCCACCGCTCATGCCCAGCATCATCACGCCGCCCTGGGCTCCGCGCAGACCGGTCAGACCCGTGCGGAACGCCTTGCCCTGTAGCGATTCGTCCGAGTCGAGGTTCCGCGAACGCCACATGGCGCTCGTGTCGAGCACGTTCATGTTCCGCTGTGCCGTCAGGCCGACGATGTCATCGGCACTCAACACCTCTGCCAACTCGTCGCGGACAGCCGCTCGGCCGTCATCGATTTGCACGAAGACGCGGGCCACCGCATCGGCAACGCCGGTCTGCAGGTCGCGGGACATCGCGTCCCACTCCTCAGCGTTCTTCAACGTCTCGATCCGCTCGTCGAGTTGGCGGCCGGTGTCTCGAATCGCCACGCGGAATCGGTGATTCACGTCGCTCGACAGATCGGCGAGCCGGTCGCCGAGCACCGTCTGCCAGCGTGACGCCGAACCTCTGAGCGATTCCAGTCGCGTCGTGGCATCGGCCGCGGCCCGCTGCAACTCGGCATTGGCCGACGGGTCCTCGAGGGCAGCTTGTTCCGACAACAACGACCGCACCGTCGCATCGATGAGTGCCAGCGCTTCGTACCGCGCTCGGTCTCCGGCCCCCTCGCGGGCCGGAGCGATCACACGCGTCTCGAGTTCGGTCAGGAGCCGTGGATACCCGCTGCGCTCGTTCAGTTCGCGGTTCCGGGTGGCGAACGCCGTTGTCCGCAGCGCCGACGAGACCGGAACCACCATGATGTCGAGATCGCGTGCGGCGAGATGTGCTTCGTTGAGCGCGATGATGCGTCGCCACTCGGGAGCGAAGTCCGTCTTCGGCGCGACCATGATCACGTTCGGGCACAGCGATCGGGCCTGCTCGAGGAACTGCAGTTCGGGTGCGGTGAGTTCGCTGGTGCCGTCACTCACGAAGACCAACCCGTCGGCAAACGGAAGAAACGACAGCGTTGCGGCGGCATGGCCCGCGCCGAGGCCACCCATCCCAGGGGTGTCGACGATCGCCAGCCCGTCGGCGAGCAGCGGGCTCGGGGCCATGACATCGACGCGGTCGACGTCCGGTCGAGACTGGTCGTTCGCGATGTCGGTGACGAACGAACGGACCTGGTCGATCGAAATCCGTTCGGCAGCGGGATCGGCGTCGCCGCGGTAGCGCACGATCGCCGACAGCTCCTCGCCGTAACGGGCCAACGTCAGCACGGCGGTCGCAATGTCGTCGTCGACCGGACAGATGTCGTGGCCGACCAACCCGTTGACCAACGAGCTCTTGCCTTGTTTGAACTCTCCGACGACGCAGATCACCGTGCTCGGTCGACCGATCCGCACGCGGGCGGCCTCGATGCGTTGCTGAAGGTCGACCCGATCGAGGCCGGCGAAGCGCCGGCTCAGCGCTGCGAGTGCTTCGTCGAGGTCCGCAACGCTCGCCTCGGGGGGTCGCAGCGTCGCGTCAGTCATCGTTCCACGTGTCATCACCGAATTCGTCGAGCAGGTCGTCGCCGGGCTCAGCGGCGATGCCTGGGCCGTCGTCGCCCGCATCGATGCCGATCGCGTCGAAGTCCCCAGCGTCGAACAGGTCCCCGATCAGCACGTCGTCGGTCGTCAGGTCGTGCAGCAGAGCGCTGGCGTCGTCAGCATCTGCTCCAGGACTCGGCGAGTCGACAATCGCAAACGTCGCCGGGGCGGAGAGGTCATCGCCCATCGGCTCTGTTGCGAGGTCGTCGCCGGATTGCTCGACGATGGCAACGTCGCCCGTGTCGTCGATGTTGGGCGACCGGAGGATGTCGTCGCGCAGATCGTCTCCGTCGACATCAGTCTCAGCAAGACTGGCCGAGGCCGGTGCCATCGGGCCGTCGAAGGCGTCGATGAGGCCTGACGAGTTCGTGGACGATGGTGCCTCGCCGGCCGTCGGCGCAGTGTGACGATCGTCGAGCCAGTCGTCGCTGAGATCGGCGATGTCCCGCTCGCTGATCGTGAACGTCTCGTCGTCGTGGGCGGTGACGAACCCATCGTGTCCGCCCAGCCACTCGTCGAGCTGCGAGGCCCGGCGCGCAACTGTTTCGTGTGCGGCGTCGGCGAGGATCTCCGACGACATGTCGTCAGCCGTGAGCTCCGGTGCATCCGCGGCTGCGGCGAGTTCGTCGATGGTCATGGTCACGATGTCGGCAAAGGCGTCGGCGACCCAGGGTTCCACATCGGCAGGAACGCCGTCGGACCATCGCGGGTCGGCCGCCAACTGCCCGCCGAGCCACGATTCGGCCCCCTTGCCCGCTTCCATTACGTTGACCCTACGCGAACGGGGTCGGCCCGGCCATCGGGAAGATTCCCGAGATGCGACGTCCCCGCCGAAGAAGCCGCAAGCGCATCAGCACACGACGGAGGCAGGGACAGATGAGCACGGCGAAGTACGCACTTGGCGTCGACCTCGGCACGACGTACACATGCGCGGCGATCGCCGACGACGGACCGCCGCGAGTCGTGCAGCTGACGGGCACGTCGCAGACCATTCCGTCGGTGGTCTCCAAGACCGACAACGGGATGCTCGCCGGCGAAGCAGCTGAGCGCCGATTGACCACACATCCCGCGGCAACGGCGCGCGAGTTCAAGCGTCGCTTCGGTGATCCCGCACCGATGGTGCTCGACGGCCAGGCGTTCGGTGCGGACGCACTCACGGCAGAGCTGCTCGGCGAGGTCATCCGCCGCGTCAGGACCGTCGAAGGCGAACCGCCATCGATCGTTGCGCTTGCGCATCCTGCGTCGTGGGGCCCCTTCCGGCTCGATCTCCTTCGATCGGCGGCCACACAAGCTGGTGTCACCGACGTCCAACTCGTCTCCGAACCCGTGGCCGCAGCCGTCGCCAACCGCGACCGGATGCCTGACGGCTCGCTGGTTGCGGTGTATGACCTCGGTGGGGGCACCTTCGACGCCGCCGTCGTGCGCTGCGAAGGCGACTGGTCGGTCGTCGGCACCCCTGAGGGTGTCGAGCGGCTGGGCGGCATCGACTTCGACCAGGCGATCCTCGCTCACGTCGACGCTGCGCTCGACGGTCAGGTCTTCATGCTCGACAGCAGCGAGCCCGATGCCCGTTCGGCGCTGATGCAGCTACGGGCCGAGTGTCAGGCGGCGAAGGAACACTTGTCGCAGGACACCGACGTCGAGATCCCGGTGTCGCTGCCGAACCTGCGAACGTCGGTGCGGTTGACCCGTGCCGAGTTCGAGTCGATGGTGCGACCGCGCCTCGCGGACTCGCTCAGCGTGCTCGATCGGGTGGTGGCGTCGGCCGGAGCATCGTGGGACGACATCGCCGGCGTGCTCCTGGTCGGTGGTTCCTCGAACATCCCCGCCGTTGGTCAGCTCGTTGGCGAGCACACCGGTCGCCCGGTGATCTCGGCGACGAACCCCCACCTTGCGATCGCCCTCGGTACCGCCGCCATCGCGCAGCACGGCATCGCTCGAACCGAACCGGTCTCGTCCCTGCCTCCGACGAGTTCCGATTCGTCGACGTCGGCGCCGATTCCGACCGTGACGCCGAAGCGCAGCGCCCGTCGGGCTCATCGTCGCTGCCGTCGTTGCGCTGGCCGCGGTCATCGGTGCGTTCGTCGTGCTCAGTGGTGGCGACGATGCGACCGACGACTCGAACGCCGACGTTGGCGTGGCACCGAGTGCACCGAGTGCGACCGCTGGACCGACGGACGTGACGACAGCGCCGGAGGTAGCGAGTTCCGCGGCGCCGGCCACGGCGGAGACGACCGTGCCAACCGTCAACCCGGCGCCTGACGCGGCCGTGACGGTGGAGATGTGTGCCGCTGACGCAGGCGATGCACTGCGATTCGGCGTCACCGAGTCGGGGCTCTATGTCGTCACGCCCGCCGAGATCAAGCGTGTCGAGAACGCTGACCTCGCAGCCTGCGCGATCGACGTGCCCGCAGCACAGGATGCGGGTATCGATCCGCCCATCGCTGCCACCGATGTCGCCGGCTACGGCGCGGTGCTCGCGCTGTCGGCGCCGTCCGGCGGGATCGTCATCAACCAGGCGACCGGAATCGTCGTGAGCTGTGCTGGCCTGACCGGATCGTCGTCGGTCACGGACGAAGGCGATTTGTACGTGATCGACGGCGACGTCATCAGTCCGTACACCCTCGACCGGACGGGCTGCACCCCGGCCGACGCCGCCCCGTTCGCCGGTGTCGCAGCCACGTCGATCGCCGCCGGCGGAGGAAATCGTGTTGCCGTGACAGGCGCCGACCGTTCGTCCGGAACCACACAACTGTGGGTGTCCGGCGGTGGCAACGCGGTGGTCGCAGTCGATGGGGTCGGAAGCGCCGACGGTGTCATCCGGTGTGGCGACTCGTGGTGTGTCGTCGACGTCGCAGCAGATGTGATCCACGTCCTCGATCTCGATGGATCAATCGTCGGTGAGACCCCACTGTCGGCCGGTCTGCCGGCCCCCGTCACCGACCTGCTCGATCTGACGTCGGGTGACTCGGCAGGAACCTTCGCACTCGTGCAGCTCGGCGACGGTTCCACGACGATCCTGCGGCTGGATGCCTGATCGTCGCGTATTGGGAGTTCTCCCGATGGCGGCACGACATCACATCACTACTGTCCTCATCACCGAGTGGATTCGCTGCTCGATCAACGAAAAGAGCACCTCATGAACCGTCTTCGCATCACCGCAACCGCAGCCGTGCTCGCCGTCTCTCTGGTGGCCTGCGGCGGCAGCGACTCCGACAGCTCCGACGCGTCGAGCAGCGAGACGCTCTCGTCTGAGTTCGTCGATGCGTTCGGGGAGGGCGAAGTCGCTGAGCTGCGCGCCCTGTTGGCGAGCTTCGGCGCACCGGTTGACGAAACGAAGTGCGTCGCCGAAGCCCTGGTCGGCAACGTCGACCAGGCCAAGCTGAAGGCGATGCTCGAGGCCGCGGGGAGCGACGACGCCGAGGCCGCTTTCGATGAGGCGACGGCAGCCGCCTTCGAGGCCGCTGTCGCAGAATGCGGCCTCGATTGATCGATCAGGCCGCACACCGCCCATCCGGGCAGCCGACGGGGAAGGATTAGGTTTTCGCCATGACGGTCTTCGACCTCGGTACTGTTCAGAGCTGGCTCGACGATCAACACGGCGGCGACCGCGTGCTCGCCGTCACGCGGGTCATGACGCCGGCCAACGTCGAAGTCTCAGACCTCGGTGTTGGCGGACACGGGGTCGGTAGCACAGAGCCGACGAGGAAGTTGCTCGGGCTCGACCTGGAGAACCGTTCGTGGTTGCTTGCCGGGAAAGCCGGCCTGCTCGTGCTCACCGCCACGAAGTTCTACGTGCTGCGGCTCGGCGGGTTCAAGGAGAAGATCAAGGAGACCATCTTCGAGGCTCCTCGCGCCCAGATGCAGTTCGTCGCCAACGACCTCACGGTCGGCAAGTACGGCTGGCGCCATTGGCTGATCACGGGGTTTCTCGACGGTCGGTATCTTCTCGAGCCGCAGCTGATCGCCAAGTCGAGCACGCCGACGAAGGTGGCACCGGGATCCGATGGTTTCCTCGCCGAGCTCGGCGATCAGGTGCAGCGTCTGGCGGGAGACAACCCGACAGCGTGACTTCACTCGGCCTGCTGTCCTGGCCGATCCTTCACAATCACCAGGAATGAGCCACCGCGACCACGCGAATGCGAGGCCCAACCGTGACGTCACATTTTCGCAATCACATCGCCCCAAGCGGTCCGTCATGCAACCCCGACGCCTACGCGCGTCGGGAGATGGTCCAGGTCAGGGCGCGAATCGCGCTGCGCTCAACTCATCCCGAACCCTGCTCGAACCGGTGAAACCGATGAGCGGATCATCGAGCGAAACTCGCTGCCAGAGCAGGAGCACGAGAACGGATACGGGCGCCTCGACAACCACGGCGCCCGCTTCTGTTGGCGGCGACAGCATCCATCGCTGATCGACGTCCTTGGCTCGGAGCTCCACGCCGCAGGACAGCGCTCCTGTGCGACCCAGAGCGACCTGCCGCGGAAACAGATCCTCGACAACCTCGGTCACTCCCAGCACGGAGAGGTCGCTGCGGAGCTCGATCGCCGAGCCGGCAGCCAGCTCCGCATCCCAGCGATGTACCGCCGCCTCGAGCGCCTGGCGCCGAATCCAGAACCACACGCGCTCGGGTGAACGGCCGAACGTCCAGCACGAGCGATCGCGATCGGACTCCGACACCGTGGCGACGAACTCGTTGGCTGCGCCCACATACCACGCGTGACGCTCATCGTGTCCCGCCGGCGCCGAGAACTGTTCGACGACCGGCTCGCCGGTACGAACGATCGCTTCCGCCCAACGAAGGACGCCTCCGTGATGGCCGACGAGGTCGGCAACTGTCCAGCCCGGGCAATGCGCAACGGTGGCCTTGGGTGAAGCGCTGAAGACGGACGCGGACATCGCAGTGTCGGAGAGAACGGATTCGAGCAACTGTGCGTCATCCACCGTCTCAGTGTGGCTGGGTTCGGGGTGAGTCCAGGCAGATTCGCGAGGTCCTCGCGACTCGTCCTCGCCGTGTCACGTCGAGCCCAGAGCGAGAATCGAACTCGCGACCTACGCATTACGAATGCGTTGCTCTACCGACTGAGCTATCTGGGCGCGCTGGAAGCGCAGGGCGTGATGTTATCGGTGGGGTTGGATCGTCACGACGGTGATTGCGGGGCGGGGGCCGCCAGTGGATCGCGACCGTTCCAGGTGCCGATCGAGGCAAAGGGCTCGAAGCGGGCGAACATCTCCTCGGCGTACCAGTCCTCGGCGCGGGTGCGGCGCATGACCTCGACGTGGTCGGGCATCGAATAGGCGAAGGCGCGGGCGGCGGCCAACGACTCCCACAGGCTGAACGTGGCAAGTGCGCCGACTGGCGTCTCGCCGATCCCGACGACATCGATGAGCCCCGGGGCCTGGTGCAGTTCGGCGTCGACGACCTCGCTCGCAGCGCCGAACGCCTTCCATGATCGTCTGCGGACGTTCGCCCGTGTGATGATCGCCACCGGCCCGTCGGTGGTGCCCTCGTCGAGGCCGGCCAATGGGTCGAATCCCTTCCAGGTCCCGTGCCCGCCGGCCGAGCGCAACCGAACGTGCCAGCTCTCTTCGAGCGCGTTGCCAGCGTCGCGACATCACGCTGGTCGCGATGAACGCATCGAGATCGGACTCGTCCTCCCACACGGCGAAGACAGCGCTTCGCGAGAGGTCGGCTCCTCGTCCGGTGTTGTCGCCGCTGCCCGTGCCGAGGAGCCGCCAGAACGCGAGACCCTTCACACGCGGCAGTCGGATGCGGTCGGTGCCGAGACGGCCGAGCACGATCGGGATCTTCCACGCCGGTTCGTCGACGAGGTGGAACGAGGCGATGCGACCCATGTGTGGGCCATGCTGTCATCGATGGACGCCGACCAGACAGTCACGGTCGTCGTCACGATCGTGGTCGGCTACCTGATCGGGTCGATCCCGATCGCCAACCTCGTGGCGGCGCGCCAGGCCCGGATCGACCTGCGCGACGTGGGCGATCACAACCCGGGCTATTGGAACGCTCGCGAGATGTTGGGTCGGCGGGCGGCAACGCCGGTGTTCGTGGGTGACAGCGCCAAGGGTGTCGCGGCGGCGCTCGTCGGGACGGCGCTGGCCGACCCGGGGGTGTGGGGACTCGCATATGTCGGGTGCGGGGCGGCGATGGTCGGTCACGCGTTCCCCGTGTTCGCACGGTTCCGAGGTGGGCGCAGCATCCTCACGTTCGTCGGTGGCGCGGCGGTCTTTGCGACGATCCCGTTCCTCATCAGCCTCGGTCTCCTGCTCGCGACGTTCGCGATCCGGCGATCGTTCGCGGTGGCGGCTCGAGTTGGCTTCGTCGCATTCCCGATCGTGCAGCTCGTGGTCGAGGGCCCGTACCGAACTGCGGCCACCGGCATCCTGATGACGTTCATCGGGCTGCGCTTTGCGATGGCCGCCATCGCCGATCGGCGCCGGGCGTCGGCTCAGGAGTAGCTGCGACCGCGCCACGTCTGACGACCGCTGCGGGCAATCCCTCCAGCGATCGCGGCGGCGGCGATCGGGTCCGCGAACGGGCTCAACCAGTAGGCCCCATCGGTGCGTCCGTATGCGCGTCGGGTTCCGACCAGCGTGCCGAGCCGCACGGAGGCGAGGACGACGTCGATCGCGTCGCCGCGCCGCATGAACAGGCGCGGGATCGGGAGCACCTGCGCGAGCACGACGATCGCGAGATCGAGCAGCTGTCGGTTGCGTGGCTCGACGCCGGGCAAGGCGAGCGATCGTCCCCACCCGCGCCAGGTGTCACCAAGTGACTCGAACATGCGAACGTCGAGCAACTCACTCGCGTCGAGAAACCCCACGCGACGACCGTCAGCGGCCATCCGACGCGCGAGCGCCAGGTCCTCGACCACCTCGGACCGCACCGGCTCCATGCCACCGGCTGCGAGGAACGGCTCCCTGGGGAACGCCATGCATTGGCCGTTCGCCATCGTTCTGCCGGGCCGGGTGGCCGAGGTGCCGGGCGGACCGAACCGGTAGACGAGCGTGGTCAGCATGGCGGGATGCAGCCAGCGGCTCCCGGGCGTCGGGCAGTCGAACCGCCCGCCGACCGTCAGCAGATCGAACCGGTCGGCGACGGCTCGTGCGACCAGCGCCGTCGGGAGGCGAGGGTCGGGTCGCGCATCGGCATCGAGGGCAACCACCCAGCCCGAGGTGGCGGCGCCGATGCCCTGCTGCAACGCCCAGGCTTTGCCCGCCCAACCGTCGGGCAGCGCGTCACCGGAGATCACGGTCGCTCCGGCGCGACGTGCCAACTCCGCGGTGTCGTCGCTCGACTGGTCGTCGACCACGATCACCTCGCCCACGCCTGGCGCACCCACGATCGCGGCGAGGAGCGGCCCGATCCGACCGGCCTCGTCTCTGGCGGGGATCACGACCGAGATCGTCTGCATCGGCGTGAGCGTGGGCCGCACCGGTGGCGCCACCGAGGCCACCTTCGCGATCCGCGAGATGGCCGTGGCCGCTGCTGCCAGCCGAGCGGCCAACGAGACGAGTCCGACGACACGCCTGAGCACGGGCCTCATCGCTCCGGCTCGGTCCTACCGGGGACGGGGCCGGGGAGGACCGTCACGGTCCTACCGGGGACGGGGCCGGGGAGGACCGTCATCGGAGATCCGCCGTGATCATGTCGGTCACGATCTTCGCGCTGGTGGTCACGAGGGGAAGGCCACCGCCGGGATGGCTCGACCCGCCGACGAGGTACAGCCCGGGCCTCGCCCCACGATTGGCCGGCCGGGCGAAGGCGGCGCGCTTGCCGTTCGACGACGTGCCGTAGATGGCACCGCCGGGCGAGCGGTAGCGGTGCTCGATGTCCCGCGGCGTCATCGTGTGACGCACCTCGATCCGGGGGCGCAGGTCGACGCCGCGCTCGGCGAGCCGGTCGAGCACGAGGTCGCCGTAGGCGTCGGCATCGACCTCGACGTCGGGTGGTGTGTTGACCAACAGGAACCAGTTCTCGCATCCGTCCGGCGCCTGGCTCGGGTCGGTCACCGCCGACACGCAGGCATAGATCGTCGGGTCGTCGGCCAGCGCCCCGGCGTCGATCTGGTCGTACTCGGCGCGGTAGCTGTCGGAGAACCAGACGTTGTGGTGATGGAGCCCGGGGGTCAGGCCCCGCACACCGACGCACAACACGAAGCCGCTCGTCGACCGCTTCGCCCGGCGCACACGCTTCAGCGCGACGGCATCGGGGAGCAGGTCGGCGTACAGGTGCTCGGCGTCGGTGTTGGCGATGACGATGTCGGCTTGCTCGAACGAACCGTCGGCCATTCCCACCCCGGAAACGGCTCCACCATCGGGCGCAACGATTCGTGCGACGTCGGTCCCGGTGTGGATCTCGACGCCGGCATCACGAGCAACGCGCTCGAAGGCGGCGCGGAGCGCGGCGAGTCCGCCGATCGGATACCAGCAGCCGAAGCGGGCCTCGATGTGAGGGATGCAGGCAAGCGTCGCCGGGGCCGCATATGGCGACGACCCCGAGTAGGTGGCGTACCGCCCGGCCCACTGCACGAGCCGGGGGTCGTCGAAGAACGACTCGGCCGAGCGGTGCAGCGTGCGCATCGGGTCGATCGCGGCGAGGTCGAACGGCGAGCGCATCCGTTTGGCGAGCGACCACGGATTCGACATCGGCCCGGCGAAGAACGTCCGATCGGCAACGTCCCAGATCCGACGACCCCGTGCCTCGAACGCCTGCCACTGCTCCCCCGCGCCGGAGCTGAACTCGTCGAAGGCTCGGGTGGTGTCGTCGTTGCCGTCGGGAACGATCAGGGAAGAACCGTCTGGCCAGCGATAGGCGAACTGCGGGTCGAGACGGATCAGGTCGACCTGTTCATCGAGCGATGTGCCCGCCGCGCGGAACACGTCGTCGAACACGTGTGGCAACGTCAAAAGCGACGGGCCGATGTCGAACGCATAGCCGTCGTGCAAGACGGTGGCGAGCTTGCCGCCCACCACTTCGTTGCGTTCGAACACGGTGACGTGATGGCCGAGCGCTCGCAGCCGGATCGCCGCCGCCAACCCCCCGACCCCTGCGCCGACCACCACGACGCGGGCTGAATTGCAGCAGGGGTCAGACCCCTGCTGCAATTCACCCACGAAGTTTCCTGACGACGGCGGTCGCGGCGATCGGGAGCATGCCCAAGCCACCGACGATGGCGACCGCGGGATCGCGGAAGTAGCGGGCGAAGCCGATCGTCTCCATCACACCCATGTACGCATACTCGCCGACGAGCGCGCCGTCGGCGTCCACCGCTGTCGGAGCGGGCGGAAGCGCTGCTTCGAGCACGGCCATCACGCCGAGGCCGGTGACGAACCAGCCGAGGTAGTTGGTGAGTGGGATCCCGCGGTACACGCCCCGCCGCGCCCAGACCCAGTAGCCCTCGCCGACCATCTGCGGATCGAGGAACAGGTCCCACGCAGCCAACGCCGCCGATCCGAGCGCGAGACGTGCTGCGGGTGTCGAACGGTCGCCGAGCGCCGCGTGCGCGGTCTCACGCGCTGGCAGGCCGAGCGCGAACCACGCGAGCGGGACGATGACGGGAACCTGCGCGATCTGCGGCCGCAGCGCGCTGGTGTAGGCATATCGCCCGAACGGGATCGCCGTCGCCGTGCCGATGCGCTCGACCGCCGTCGTCGCCACCGCTGTCGCGATGGCGGCGGATCCCGTTCGGCCGGCACCCCACCTTCTCACCGCGTTCGCCGTCGTCGTCGTGAACGACCCGACCACGACGACGGTCGACAACACTTTTCGGGCCCTCCCACCCTGCGGCAGCAACGGCGTCGCGATCATCCCCGCGACCGTCACCACGCTCGCTCCCCCGGCAACCCACCCGGCCCATCGTTCTCGTGAACTCGTTGGGGAATTATTCCCGTACGAGTTCACGAGAACGGGGAGAGGAGCTTGGCGACCATGGCGGCCTTCTCGGTGGTCGACACGCTTGCTCGTGACGTGAACACGTCGTAGTTCTGAGCCTCGATCTTGTCGAGGATCCGCCCGTACAGCGCGTGCGCAGCCCCGACGCACCTCGCCGAGCGATCCGGAAGCATGTCGATGCCGATCTGCGCCGACCGGTACAACTCGCGGCACCGATCGATCTCGAAGCGCATCAAGGCAACGAACTCGGGGGTGACGGAACGCTGCGCAAGGTCGACGCCAAAACGATTCGAGTCCTCCAACGGGATGTACTGCCGTCCGCGGTCGAGATCCTCGTCGATGTCGCGCAGGAAGTTCGTGAGTTGGAACGCGTTGCCCAGGTCGCGTGCGTGAGGGAGCGCGGCGTCGTAGTCGGTGGGCTCGAGGATCGGCAGCATCATCTCGCCGATCACGGCGGCCGAGCCGTCCATGTAGACGAGAAGGTCGTCCCATGTCGCGTACGACTCGATCGTGAGATCCATCGTCATCGATCGCAGGAACCGGTGGAACGCCTCGATGTCGATGTCGAAGGCCCGCACGGTGTGCACGACGGCTTTCAACACCGGGTCGTCCGACGTGCCGGCGGCGACATCGATGAAGAATCGGTCGCCGAAGTCGGCGAGCGCTGCGGCACGCACCTCCGTCGGTACGTCACGCCCGCCCTGCGACGGGATCTCGTCGACGATGTCGTCGGCGTAACGGGCGAACGCGTACAGCGCGTGGACGTGGTGTTGCTTGGTCTTCGGCAGCACCTTGGTCGACCAGTAGTACGTGGTGCCGTGGCGCTTGTTGAACTCGCGGCACAGCTCGTAGCTCTCGTCGAGCGTCACCGGCCCGGACGGCAGCAACTGCGTGGTCGGTGTCGGCGGAGCTCCACGCTTGAAGAGTGACGACACGCCGGCCATCAGCGACGCCGCCGTGCGAACTGGTCGACGCGTTGCGCGGCGAGCTTGCCCGACACCAACACCATCGGCACGCCGACGCCTGGCAGCGTCGATGAACCGGTGAACACGAGGCCCGGAACCTTCTTGTTCACGTTGTTCGGGCGGAACGGGCCGGTCTGGAAGAACGTGTGGGCAAGAGCGAACGGCGTGCCCTGCTCCATACCCATCCGCTCCCAGTACTGCGGGTCGTAGATCTCCTCGACGACCACATCGGTCGGATATCCGAGCGAGTCGACCCGGGCGCACAGGCTGTCGACGATGGTGTCGCGCTCCTTGGACCAGTCGATCGTGCCGCTGAGGTTCGGAGTGGGTTCGAGCACGTAGATGCTCGAGTGGCCCTCGGGGGCCAGCGAGCGGTCATCGAGGCTGTGCAGCGTGACCAGGATCGACGGGTCGGGCATGCGCACGCCGTCGTCGATCAGCGCCTTGAACGCCCCGTCCCAGTCCTCGCCGAAGTGGATGTTGTGATGACTGGCGTCGGCCGGTGGCAGGCCCTTCACGCCGGCAACCCACAAGAGACACGACGGCGAGTACTTGCCCTTGCGTGCAGCACGCGGGGCATCGATGCCGGGGAGCAGTTCGCGGTACGCGACGGGGAGATCGGCATTGCACACCACCGCGTCGGCGTCGACGCGTTCAGACGCACCGACCTCGACGCCGGTGACAGCTCCGCCGGGTGTGCGCAGGATGCGGGTGACCGGCGACGAGTAGCGGATCTCGACGCCGGCGGAGGTGACCGCGTCGGCGAGACCGGACGCCATCATGTGCATGCCGCCATCGGGAACGAACACGCCCTCGACGGAGTCCATGTAGGTGATCACGGCGTACAGGGCGAGCGCTTCGTAGGGGGCGAGGCCGGCGTACATCGACTGGAAGCTGAAGATGCGCTGCAGCCGTTCGTCGTCGAAGAACGACGCCACCTTCTTGCCCAGCTTGCCGAAGCCGCCGAGCTTGACGAGTTCAAGCCCCGACCTCCACGGTTTGATCAGGTCGAGCGGACTGTCGAAGTTGGCGTCGATGAACGAGTCCATCTCCGCCCGATAGAGCTGTTCGAGCCACGTGCAGAACCGACCGAACGCCTCGGCCTCCTTGGCGCCGGAGAACTGGCGGATCTCCTGGGTCATCGCCTCGCGACCGTGGCGAACGAACAGCGTCGAGCCGTCGGCGTACACCGCTCGGTACATCGGGTCGACCGGATGGATCGTGATGTGGTCCTTCATCTCGGCACCCGCCGCGTTGAAGGCGTCTTCCAGGAGGTTCGGCATCGTGAGCACGGTGGGACCGTTGTCGAGGCGGAAGCCGCGTTCGGTGATCATGCCGGCACGACCACCCGGGATCGCCTCGCGTTCGATGATCGTCACGTCGTGGCCCGCACCGACGAGATGAGCGGCTGCCGACAGACCGCCGAGGCCAGCACCGACGACGACGACCTTCATCGATCGTCGGTGGCAGCGGACAATGGCATCAGACGTTCCTCCAGCTGACGTACTCGGCGAGGGCAACGAGTTCGGTCTTGGCGAGTTCGACGATCGGTGCCTCCCCGATCGCCGCAACGGCTGACTCGGTGAGGTCGGTGATGCGTTGTTCGAGTTCGGCAAGCGCACCCGTGTCGACGATCACCTGCTGGATGCGAGCGACACCGGCGTCGTCGAGGTCGGGTGCGCCAACCTCGTCGAGGACCGCGAGTTGCGCGGCGTTCGCGCGTGCTGACCGCCCGCGCGAGCAGCGGTGTTGGCTTGCCCTCGCGGAGGTCACCGCCAACCGACTTGCCGGTGAGGCTCTCCTCGCCGAACGCGCCCATCACGTCATCTCGCATCTGGAATGCATCGCCGAGCGGAAGACCGTAGGCACTCAACGGCCCCAGCAACTCGTGCTCTCGTTCGGGCGAGGCCAGTACCGCCCCGAGATGCAGCGGGCGCTCGATGGTGTACTTGCCGGACTTGTATCGACAGATGCGCTCGGCCTTGTCGACGTCGCGGATGCTCTGGACCGATCCGAGGATGTCGAGGTACTGGCCGATGTTGAGTTCGACACGTAGTTCGTTCCAGATCCGCCACGCCTCGGGTGGGGCGCTTTCCATCAGCCGGTCGGCCAAGACGAATGCCAGGTCGCCGACGAGGATGGCGACGCCATCGCCGAACCGGCGCGACTCGCCGGCCCATCCCTCGGAGGCATGCTGTTCGGCGGCGAGTGTGTGCGTGGTCGGTTGTCCCCGTCGGGTGTGTGCGTCGTCCATCACGTCGTCGTGGAAGAGCGCGAACGCGTGCATCAGCTCGAACGCCGCGCCGGCGTCGACGTCGAGCTGCTCGTCGGTGCTTCCACCCGCGCCGACGAACCCCCAGTGCGTGAAGGCCGGGCGGAGGCGCTTGCCGCCCGACAAGACGAGCCGGCGGATCTCGTCGATCGGCTGAGCCAGGTCGGCGTCGAGGGCGAGCCACTGCTCACGTTCGGTGGTCAGCAGTTCGTCGAGGCGGGCCTCGACCCGGTCGGCGATCGATCGGAGGCTTGTCGGAGCGGTTCCAGGCATCTTCGCGCAGGCTACTGCTGTGTCCGAGAGCCTGCCCTGACATGCTCGAGATGGCGGCCCGCCTCGTCGCTCCGCGCGCGACGGGCGTTACATCTGGGGTCAGACCCCAGATGTAACAGGTGAATTGCAGCAGGGGTCAGACCCCACGTGAAATCGATGTCGCCGCGTCAGTCGTCGGGGTCGGCGACTGCGTCGAGATCGGCGGTGACCTGTTCGATCCGGAGCTGGGCGGCGGAGATCTTGGAGCGGCACAGCGTAATCAGCTCGGACGCACGGGCAACGCGATCGGCGAGGTGGTCGACGTCGACATCGGAACCCTCGAGCTCGCGCAGGATCGAGTCGAGTTCGGCGAGTGCGTCGGCGTAGCCGGGGGTGTCGCTCATGGTGCAGTCCTGTTCGTGCTGGTGTGGGTGCTGGTGACGGTGCTGTTGATGAGGCCGTCGGCGACGGCGATCGTGAGGGGGTCGTCGGCGGCAACGTCGTCGACCGATCGGATCACGCGGCCCGTGGCGTCACGGGTGATCGACCATCCCCGTGCCAACTGGACGGCGGGGTCGAGCGCCGCGACACGTGCGGCGACGACGTCGAGTCGGCTGGTCGATCGCTCGATGACCGTCTCGGCGCGAGCGAGGAGTCGCTGACGACTGTCGACGAGTCGTTGGTCGGCTCGGGCGAGGCTTGCCGGCGCCGTTCGCGCGAGCGTGTCGACACGAATGCCGAGTCGTTCGTCCGCGCGCTCCACCGCGGCGTGCGTGCGCCGGGCGATGCGGTGCGCTGTTTCGGACAGGTCGGTGGTCGCGGCGGTCAGAGACTGCCAGCTCTCGCGCACGATCGCTGTGAACGTTGCTTCGGTCTCGGCGTTGTAGCGCGCTGCCCGTGCGATCAGTTCGCCGGCGCACGCTGTGGGGGTCTTGAGGGCAGTGTGGGCGACGTCGTCGGCGACGCTTCGGTCGACCTCGTGGCCCAGCCCGGTGAGCACCGGTACCGGCGACGACGCGATCGCACGGGCGATGCGTTCGGCGTCGAACACTGCCAGTTCGTTGCGGGCACCACCCCCACGGATCACCACCATGGCGTCGAGATCGACGCGGCGCGACAGCGTGATGATTGCTGCGGCCACCAACTTCTCGGCGAATTCGCCTTGGACCCGGGTGTCGATCACGGTCAGCGAGAACCCGAACGCGCTGCGTTGCAATTCGTCGTGGAAGTCGTGCCACGCCGCCGTGCCGACGCTGGTGACCACCCCGACGCGCAGGGGGATCTGCGACAGCGGCCGGCGCTTGTTGGCATCGAGCACACCATCGGCGACGAGGCGGCGGATCACCTCGTCGCGCGACTGGGCGATGTCGCCGAGCGTGTACTTCGGGTCGATACCCGTCATCTTCAAGCCGATGCGGCCGTTGGGTGCGTAGTAGTCGAGGAAGCCGAACACCCGCACCTTCATGCCGTCGCCGAGTCGAAGTCGGTTCTTCTGCAGCATCGGCCGCAGCCGCATGCGGGCATTGGCGAAGAACTGCACGTTGACCGCAGCCTTCGTGCCGTCGTCGTCGACCAGCGTGAAGTAGGCGTGCTGGCCGCGATCGCTCCACCCGGTGATCTCGCCACGCACCCACACTCCGTCGGCGAAACCTCGTCGGAGTGCGTCGTTGATCGCGTCGGCCAATTCGCCGACCGTGTAGGTCGGGTTCGCGGCGTCGTCGAGTTCGTCGTCGCCGAAGTCGAACGCTGGCTGGCTCACGGGTTCGATTCAATCAGTCCGATCCGGATGCGTCATGCGCCGAGCATCCGGATCGTGCCGCCGGGTGGCGCGTCGATGTCGTCGTCGGCGTCCGCATCGGACGCGAGTGGTGTTGCGAAGAGTTCCCCGTCGACCGGGAGGTTGCGCTCCAGGCGCAGCTCGTCGAGTTGCCGCAACGGCTTTTCGAGTTGGCGACGCCGGGGGCCGGTGAGCTGCTCGAACGCCCGGTCGACCTGATCGAACTTCTTCTTCACCGAGTCGACCTGCTCGTTGTACTTTCGCCACTGGGCGCTGAACGTGCCGAGCAGCTGCAGGATCTCGTCGCTGGTCTGCTCGATCATGAAGTTGTCGAACGCCTGGCGGATCACGCCGAGGAACGCGAACAGCGTGAGTGGCGAGCACAGCACGACCTTCTGACCCATCGCCTCGTCGATCAGGCCGGCGTCGTGTTCGTGGATGAACCCGGTGAGCTGCTCGTTGGGGATGAAAAGCAGCACGTAGTCGACCGATGGCGTGTCGCTCTCGCCGGAGTAGTCGCGTTTCGCGAGCTCCTTCACCCGCAGGCGTACGTCGGCGAGGAACCGCTTGAGGTGCACCTCGCGCTCGGCGTTCGTGCCCACTTCGAGGTAGCGAAGGTACGACGCCATCGGAAACTTGACGTCCATGTAGAGGGCATGGCCCTTGGGCATCGGGAACGTGTAGTCGGGGCGGCCGGTGCCACCCTCGATCTGGGTCTGCTTGACGTAGTTGAGGTTCTCGACGAAACCTGCGAGGCGCAGCACATCCTCGGCCATCCGCTCACCCCACTGACCGCGGGCCTGAGGGTTGGCGAGCGCCTCGCGCAAGGCGCGGGTGGAGTCGGCCAGGGTGTTGGCGATCTCGGCGTGGGCCTGCAGCGACGAGGTGACCTGCCCGAAGTTCTCGGCGCTCGACCGCCCGAGCGTGGTGACCATCTCGCTGAGCTTGGTGAGTTCGGAGCGCATCTCGGCATGCACCTGGTCGAGGCGGGCGTCGATCACGTCCTTCTTCGACGAGAGCTCAGCCGTCGCCTGGTCGCGTGTGGCGGTGGCGAGCGCTCCGAACTGCTCGCGCTGCAGGATCGCCGCCTGCTCGAGCGCCGCTTGGACCGCGGCGTCACGCTCGCCGGACGCCTGCAGCCGAGCCTCGGTGACGGCGCCGCGCACCGCTGCGTCGATTGCCAGCTGCAGGGACTCGTTGGCTGCAGCCTGCTCGCCGACGCGTGCAGCGGTGTCGGCCTCGGCGCGCCGCAGCGCGAGCGTGTACCCGCCAACGGCGGCCCCGACAGCCAGCAACACGGCAATGATCAGCAGAGCGATCTCCATACCGTCCACTATGACAAGGGGCTGTCACAGAGTTCGCGGATCCCCACCTGTGCCCGCCAACAACCTGCCCGCGATGAGCGAAACCGCCGTATCCGGTCACTTCGCTCATCGCAGGGAGCTGCAACCTGCCCGCGATGAGCGAAACCGCCGTATCCGGTCGGTTCGCTCATCGCAGGGGACGTGCGGATGGTGGGGCGGGGTCAGCGGAGGGGGAGGATGAAGCAGCGGTCGGCGAGGGTGCCGAGGGCGTAGGTGGCGTAGTCGATGCCGAAATCGGAGTACAGGCCCCGGCACGACTCGCTCCACGCCAGCGCTTCGGGGCTCGACATGCGGTGCACGACCTGCATGATGCCGCCCTCGAACACCCGGTATTCGGCCCACGTGCCGGGAAAGTCCTTCGTGCATCCCACCTCGATCGACGGCACGCCCGAGCCAACCATGTGACGCACGCGGTGGCGGTGGGTGTGCCCGGCCGCATAGGCGACGACGCACGATCGCCGCGCGACCAACTCATCGAGCGCGTCGCTCGCGTCGGGATGCAGTCCGAAGTAGTCGTCGCTGCGCTTGGCGTCGGGGCTGCCACCGATCCACTGCTGGTGGTGGCCCATCACGAACACCGGACGGTCGGCGCCCGCGCACACGTCGTCGAGCCAGTCGATCTGCTCGGTCGTGATCGTTCCGGTCGTGGCGCCGGGGATGGCCGTGTCGAGCAGCGCCACGATCACGCCGGGAAGCTCGATGCGTTGGTCGCCGGCGTAGTCGCCCTGGTGGTGATATGCGTCGTGGTTGCCCCGCACGACGTGGAGTCGGTCGCCGAACGGTGGCCGGTAGCAGGCCTCGAACGCCTCCCACTCGACGGCCTCGCCGTCGGCGGACAGGTCGCCCTTGACGATCACAGCTACGGGATCGATCGCCGCCATCTCGGAGGCCGCCGCCCAGTTCATCAGCTCCGGGTATGGCTCGGCACCGGGTTCGGCTCGCCTGATCGGCCCCTCGGGCAGATCGTCGATCCTCCCCGCTTCCACCTCGCCGAAGTGGACGTCGTTGACCGTGGCGAAGCGGCACAGCAGCTCGCCGGAGGGTCGTGCGAGCGTTCGCACCGACACGCCGTCGAGGTGCTGGTCGGTGTCGGCCGCGAGCCCCTCGTAGCGGCGCACATCGAGTCCATCGTGGATCACGACGAGATCGTCGGCGACGGTGGTGACGTCCATCGGCGTTCGCAATTCGACTCGGTGATCGCCGACGATCAGATCTTGACGACGATCGAGTTGACCACCTTGTCCTGCCAGGTCTGCTTCTTGTCGTCCCACAGCATCCACAAGTAGCCGAGATAGAGGATCTGGGCGGAGATGAGGCTGGCGAAGAGTTGGCGTCCGAGCGCCCGTCCGAACCCGATCGGCTCTCCGGTCGTCTCCCCGATCACCTTGACGCCCACGATCTTGGCGCCCCACGGCTGGCCCGTCTTGCCAAGCGCGCGCAGGTAGATGAACGCCACCAGGAGGAATCCCACGACCATCAGGGCGATGCCACCCGCGATCATGCCGGCATCCGGCGACCCGTCCGGGCAGTAGATCTCGTCGTCGATCGTCACGCAGTCCGAGAACGACGCGCCGATCAGGATGCCACCGGGGATGAAGAAGACCGCCATCAACAACCCGTACAGCAGCCCGTCGAGGAGATAGGCGCCGAGGCGGATGCCAAATCCAGCGCGCTCACCGCCGATGGGCGCAGCCGCGTAACCGTAGGGCGGATAGCCGGGAGCAACGCCCACAGCACCGGGTGGTGGCGGAGGCGGGGGTGCCCCGAATCCGGGCGGTTCGGGGGTCGACGGTGCAAGCACGGGGAGGCGTCGAACCCTGTCCAGGCGGCGGCGGAGGAGGAGGCATTCCCATGGGCAGAGTGTGCCACGTCGCTGCACACCCGACCGGCGATGCCCCGTTCAGCGGAAGGGGCGGTCGCGGCGTGCGGGAACGGGACGCGACCACCAGCGACCGCTGAACCGCCACGTCGTCGTGCGAGCCGATGTGCCGGCAACGCCGATCGCCGGCTTCGGCCAGAGTGCTTCGACGCCTGCCATGATCGCGACGACTTCCTCGTCGGTCGGGGCCGGCGTGACGTCGACGAGTTTCGTGGAGGCGGGCACGCTCGTCTCGGACATGGCTGCCACGATAGGCGCCTCAGCCATCGGTGACCTCGTCCTCGATCGACCATGAGGCGCGCTTCGGCCTGGTGACGACGGTGCCGGCAGTCTTGTCGTGGAACGTCTGACGCTGTGAGTTGCCGAGCGCGACCAGAAATCCGATGAAGAAGATCATCGACACGAGGTACTTCAGCACGAAACGCAGCCCGGCTTCGCCGGTGTCGATCGTGCGCCCGTTGCGGGCGTCGACGACCTTGGTGCTCGTGATGCGGTTGCCGAGCCATTGTCCTGCCGCGGACACCGCCCGGCTGTACAGCACCGTTGCACCAGCGAAGCCCGCCAACATCACCAACAGTCCGATGATGACCAGCGGTGTCGATCCCACGACGACGAGCGCGATGCCGGGCACCAAGCACAACACGACGACGATCGTGTCGATCACCAACGCACCGAAGCGGGCACCGAACGACGCCAGGTCGGGGTCGAAGTCGATGCCGCCCTCGGACTCGATGTCGGCGACCTCGACCTTCTCGGGCCGTTCCACGTCGGTCGGTTTCGTCGACCGCGGCACCGACGGTGGGAACGATGGCCGCGTCGTCGTCGGTGATCTGTGACAGCAGCGCCGCGAGATCGCCATCGGTCGCCGCCGACGTCGGGCCGCCCGGAGGTATGGAGGTCGGTGACGCTGCGGGTGGCGGTGGAGGAGGCGCGGCCGGTGGTGGGGGCGGGGGCGGCGGTGCCGACGCCGAAGCGGATCTGGGCGACGGTTGCAGCGGAGGCGGCGTCGAGCCGGACGGTGGCGCAGCGCCAGGCCCCGGCGGTGGTGGCGGCGGAGGTGGTGGCGGCGGCGGTGGTGACGCGCCGGCGATCGGCGGTTGTCCCGGCACGATCGGGCGCTCGGTCATCGGGTGGCGCTCAGCGTCACAGCGGGACGTTGCCGTGCTTGCGGCGCGGCAGCTCCTCACGCTTGGTGGCGAGCATCCGCAGTCCGGCGACCAGCTTCTGGCGGGTTTCGGCCGGGTCGATCACGTCGTCGATGTACCCGCGCTCGGCGGCGGCATACGGCGAGGCGTACTTGTCGGTGTACTCCTGCACCAGCTCGGCGCGTCGTGCGACCGGATCTGCGGCCTGCTGCAGCTCGCGTCGGTACACGATCTCGACGGCGCCCTGCGGACCCATCACGGCGAGCTCCGCCGTCGGCCAGGCAAAGGCGAGGTCGGCGCCGATCGACTTCGAGTTCATCACGACGTATGCGCCGCCGTAGGCCTTGCGGGTGATCACCTGGATGCGCGGCACCGTCGACTCGCAGTACGCGTACAGCAGCTTGGCGCCGTGGCGGATGATGCCGCCGTACTCCTGGTCGACGCCGGGTAGGAAGCCGGGCACGTCGACGAAGGTGATCAGCGGGATGTTGAACGAATCGCACGTGCGCACGAACCGCGCGGCCTTCTCCGACGACTCGATGTCGAGCACACCGGCGAGCACCTTGGGCTGGTTGCCGACGATCCCGACGGGCATGCCGTCGATGCGCGAGAACCCGCACACGATCGACTTCGCCCAGTGTGGGAAGTACTCGAAGAACTCACCGTCGTCGACGACGTGGCGGATCACCTCGGTCATGTCGTAGGGCAGGTTGGGGCTGGCCGGCAGGAGGTCGCGCAGTTCGGGGCACAGCCGGTCGGGGTCGTCGCCGAGATCCTCGATCGGCGGCTCCTCGAGGTTGTTCGACGGCAGGAACGACAGCAGGAAACGCACGTCGTCGAGGCACGACTTCTCGTCGGCAGACACGAACGAGGCGACGCCCGACTTGGTGGCGTGACTCATCGCGCCGCCGAGTTCCTCCAACGTGACGTCTTCGCCGGTGACGGTCTTCACCACGTCCGGGCCGGTGATGAACATGTGGCTCGACTCGCGCACCATGAAGATGAAGTCGGTCATGGCCGGGCTGTACACAGCGCCGCCGGCGCACGGGCCGAGGATGACCGAGATCTGCGGCACCACGCCGGACGACAGCACGTTTCGATGGAAGATGCCGCCGTAGCTGGCGAGGCTGACCACGCCCTCCTGGATGCGGGCGCCGGCGCCGTCGTTGAGGCCCACGACCGGGGCACCCACCTTGAGCGCGAGGTCCATCATCTTGTGGATCTTCTCGGCGAACACCTCGCCGAGCGCGCCGCCGAACACCGTGAAGTCCTGGGAGAACACGAACACCTTGCGACCGTCGACGGTGCCCCACCCGGTGATCACGCCGTCGGTGTACGGGCGATCCTCGAGCCCGGCGCCCTGTGCGCGGTGGCGCGCCAACATGTCGAGCTCGTGGAACGAGCCGTCGTCGAGGAAGTACTCGAGTCGCTCGCGAGCGAGCATCTTGCCCTTCTCGTGCTGGCGGTCGACCGAACGTTGCGAACCGGCGTGAATGGCCATCTCGCGTCGTTCGGCGAGGTCGGCGAGCTTCTCCTGCATGGGGTTCGTCACGCCTCGCAAGTTACTGGCTGTCGGCGGCTCCCGGTAGATCGACCAGAATGCGCTGATGGCAGACGTGTCCCCGCCCTCGCCCGAAGCAGCACTGCGAGTGCCGATCCAGCCGCCGATCGAGCCGATGCTGGCGAAGCTCGCGAGATCGATCCCGGATGGCGACGACTGGCTCTACGAGCCGAAATGGGACGGCTTTCGATGCATCGTGTTTCGTGATGCCGACCGACTCGAACTGATCTCGCGCAAGCTCCGACCGCTCGGCCGCTACTTCCCTGAACTGCTCGGGCCGTTGAGCGCCGCGCTCCCCGATCGCTGTGTCGTCGACGGCGAGATCGTCGTTGCCGACCGCGCCGGCAACGGGCTCGACTTCGACGCGCTCCTGCAGCGGATCCACCCCGCCGAGTCGCGGATCAACCGCTTGGCAGCCGAGACGCCCGCCGCCTTCGTCGCGTTCGATCTCCTCGCGACGGGCGACGTGTCGTTGCTCGACGAACCGATGGCCGACCGCAGGATCGCCCTCGTCGACGCGATCACCGAGAATGACGCGGTGCACGTGACGCCCGCTACCACCGATCGCGCCATCGCCGACGACTGGTTCCATCGCTTCGAAGGCGCCGGCCTCGACGGCATCATCGCCAAGCCGCTCGCCGGCACGTACCAGCCAGGCAAGCGGGCACTGGTCAAGGTCAAGCACCAACGCACCGCCGACTGCGCGGTCGCCGGCTACCGGATCCACAAGGACGGCAACGGTGTCGGCTCGTTGTTGCTCGGGCTGTTCGACGCCGACGGCGAGATGCACTCCGTCGGTGTCGCCGCGTCGTTCTCGGCGAAGCGGCGCACCGAATTGCTCGCCGAACTCGAAACGCGCACCCACGACGCGCTCGACGGGCACCCGTGGCGCCAGTGGGCGGAATGGGACGGTGACACCTCCGGCACGGCGACCAGTGGTGGCAGCCGCTGGAACGCCGGAAAGGACCTGTCGTTCGTGCCGATCCGCATGGGCCTCGTCGCCGAGGTGTCGTTCGGTCAACTCGAGGGCCGACGGTTCCGCCACGGCGTCGGATTCCTGCGTTGGCGACCCGATCGCGCCCCGGAGTCGTGCACCTACGATCAACTCGACGTGGCCGAACCCGTGTCGTTCAACGACTTCGTCGGGCGACCTTGATCCGACCCGGCCACCCGTCCGGCGCGGTCAGGGCTGGCTGATCGGCGGGATCGTCACGTTGACCGCCGGGGGGACCGTCAGCTCGCTGACCGCCTCGGTGCCGTCGGCATTGAGGATCGTGAAACCTTGGGGCGGGCTCGTGAACACACCCGTGGGGGTCACTGCATTGACCTCCATCGTCCAGTCGCCTGCCACCGTCAGCGGCAGCCCCTGCTCCCCCGCCGGCAGCACGGCCACGCCGGCACCGGTGAGCGGGACGGGCTGGGTGATCGTGCCGATCGTGTCGTTCGCCGGCGCGGTGAACACCACTTCGAGCCCTGACAGACCCTCGTCGGGCTCGTCGACCTCGACCGACATCCCCGACAACCCCACCCGATCATTCGTGAGCCGGACCGTGACAACGAGTTCGGCCTCGGGTGCGTCGACCTCCATCGTGATCGCGTAGGCGATGTCCGGCCCCGTCGACACGTTGGCCGGGGTCAGCGACAGCAACCAAGCGCTCATTGCCAACACGATCACGCCGGCGGCAGCCTCGACACCGAAGGCGCGACGGAGGCGATCGGCCATCGGCACCGTCATCTCGTTGGCGCGCGCGAGCCGCTGGTTGACGAACTGGCGCGCCGACACCGCCACGAAGATCATCACCGCGACCACCACCGTCTTCAGCAGGATCACACGACCGTGGGCGGTACCGAACAGATCGCCGCCGTCCAACAGGATCATCTGGACGATGCCTGTGGCGATCGTGGTACCGATGGCGAGGTTGGACAACCGCCCGAAACCGCGCACGGCGTGTACGAGGTCCTCCTCGCCCGGTCCCGCCAGGACGACGCGCGCGAGCAGCACGACGCCACCGAGCCAGACCGACATCGCGAGCGCATGGATGATCGACAACGGCACGCCGAGGACCGGGAGATCCATGTTCGTTCGGCTGAACCCGATGGTGACGACCGCCAGAGCCGGAATCCCGAGCGCCGCCATCTGCGTGACCGGGTCGATCACCCGATCGGGGCGGAAGGCGACCCACGCGGATGCGATGACCAGCACGAGGCGTGCGATCGCAGCGATTCCCGGGATGCCGGCGTCGAAAAGGTCGATCCAGTTCGTCGGGTTGAAGCCGCTACCGAGGCCACCGCCGGTCACCGCGGCGGTCGCAGCGGCAACATAGAGCAAGGTGCCGACGAACGCCACGATCCAGGTGGCGCGGATGAAACGGACCGTGACGAGGTACTCGACGCCCTCCGGCCACGCTGCCGCGATCAGGACGAGTGAACCGAGGAGCACGGCGACGCCGAACACCGAGAGGAGCCGACCCAGCCAGAGCGGACCCTGGCCCGAGTCGACATCGGACAGGTTCGCCACGTCTGCCGTGCTCGACGTGCTGGTCGACGCCTCGCCCGCGGGGACGGTGTCGCCCGTCGTCGGCTCGGATGTCGGCGTGGTCTCGACCGTGGCCGGAGCGTTCTCGACCGTGAAGGTGATGTTGCCCTGTCCGTTGGGCGAACCCTCCGAATCGCTCACCACGTACGAGGCGACGCACGCGCCCTTCGGAAGCGCATCGATGACCTCGGCGGTCATGGTGAGGCGGTCGTCGCTGACCTCACGCGGGCCGACGGTGTACAGGTCGGTGCACGTCAGTGTGATCGTGTTGACCTCGCCGAGCTCCTCGCTGAACGTGAACGAGATCGCCTCGGGAGACTGAGCGAGGGTGGAGCCGTCCGCCGGGTCGGAGGACACCAGCGAGTTCTCGGCGAGCGCGGTGCCGCCGAACAGCCCGCCGACGAGACAGAGGGTTCCGAGCACGGCGAGAGCGGCCCGGCTGATGACGCGGCGCATGCCGACGTCGCCTCGAAATGGTGTTCGCTCGTTCACGATCGTCCGAGGCTAGTTGCCCGACGTCGATTCGACGGCGCCATCGACCGGTGTTCGACCCGCCACGGCCGCGGTCGTTGGCCTCGACCTCTGCCGTCAGGTGGTGACCTCCGGGTCAACAGGCTCTGCGATCGGGGCAGCGAGCAGGGCTTCGGCGGCGTTGACCTCCTCGGCGGTGCCGATCAGTCCGAGCATCGCCCCGTCGTCGAGCATGCTGTCGGGCGGCGGATTGGCGACGACGTGACCGTGCTGCAGGATTGCCACAACGGACGCTCCGGTGACGCGTCTGAGTTGACTGGCGCCGAGGGTCGATCCGGCGAGCGGGCTCCCGCCGGCCATCGGATGCCAGGTGATGTCGACGCCGCGCACCGCGGTGATCAACTGGTCGAGGGCTCGTGCCGACTCCGGGGTGTTGCCGTCGAAGTGACCTTCATACGCCTCGCGCCGAACGGCGTCGACGTACGGCTGCAGGCGTCCCATCGGGTACTCCAGTTCGAACAAGGTGTGGCGCACGATCTCGAGCCCTCCTTCCAGCTCTGGGTTGATCACGTGGCGAGCGCCGAGTTCGTGCAGGCGGCGCACTCCCTCGAGCGTGCCGGCGCGGGCGATGATCGCGAGATCGGGAGCGAGGTCATGTGCTGCTGCCACGACGAGTTCGGCGGCGGTCTGGCTGGGCAGCAGCACGACCATGGCCTTGGCCCTGTTCAATCCGGCGTGGTCCAGGATCGTCGAGTTCGACGCATCGCCGAACAAGGCCATGAGCCCCTCGTCCTCGGCCTCCTCGACGCTCGGCGCGGCCAGGTCGACGATCAGCAGCGGCGTGTCGAGCTCGCGCAGTGCTCTGACCGTCTGATGTCCGACGCGCCCGTAACCGACGACCACCACGTGATCGCGCAACGAACCGTCGTGGTCGGTGAGTCCCGGCTCGGCCTCCCGCATCCTGACGCCGACATACGGCAGTCGCAGCAAGGCCCGCGCCGTGGCAGGGATGAGGCCGAACATGACCGGGTTGACCATGATCGACAGCACAGCCGCGGCCAGGATGATGGCGTACTGGTCGCGATCGATCAGGTCGAGGCTCACACCGGCCTGGCCGACGATGAAGCTGAATTCACCGATCTGACTGAGCCCGGCAGCGACGACGACGAGTTCGCGTCCTGCCCGCGGCATGAGCAATGCCAGCCCGAGCGTGATCAGTGTCTTGCCTGCGACGACGAGGACGGCGAGCACGAACACCTCGTCGAGGTGACCGACGATCACGCCGATGTCGACAGCCATGCCGACCGACACGAAGAACAGCACCGCGAACAGGTCGCGGAACGGGAGCACTTCGGCCTCGATCTGGTGTTGGACGCTCGTTCCGCCCATGACGATGCCCGCGAGGAACGCCCCGAGCGCGAACGAGACCCCGAACAGTTCGTACGCGACGTACGCGGTGGTCGCAGCGAGCGAGAACACCGCCAACAGGAACAGCTCGCGCGACCTCGTGTGGGCGACGCGCACCAGCACCCACGGCAGGAGCCGAACGCCGATCACCAGGACCAGGGCGACGAACACCGCCGCCTTGGCGAGTGCGGCAACGATGTCGACGATGTCCGAACCGCCGTTGGCGGAACCGGGCTCGACGACGACAGCAGGCAGGATCACGAGGATCGCCACGGTCGCGAGGTCCTCGAGGATCAGCCAGCCGACGGCGGTTGTGCCGCCAGAGGTGTTGAGCATGCCGCGATCGGCGAGGCCGCGCAGCAACACGACGGTGCTGGCGATCGACATTGCCAGCCCGAGGACGAGCGCCGCCCCGGTCGACCAGCCCCACAGTTCGTGAGCGACGAACCAGCCGAGCGCCGTCGACAGCCCCATCTGCAGCAGTGCACCCGGTACGGCCACGTGCTTGACGCGCGCCAGGTCGCGCAGCGAGAAGTGCAGGCCGACGCCGAACATCATGAAGATCACACCGAACTCGCCGAGCTGCACCGCTGCGTGCTCATCTGCAGCGAATCCAGGAGTCGACGATCCGACCAGCACCCCACCGAGGAGGTAGCCGACGATGACCGGGAGGCCGAGACGGCGCGCCGCGAACCCGCACACCAGGGCGGCGAGCACGCCCATGGCCACGGTCGCGATCAGTTCGACGTCATGTTCCATCGGTGCGCCCCGGAGTTCCCTCTTCGCCTCGGTCGCGGACGTCGATGGGGACGCCGGCAGCGGCCAACGCTTCGTTGATCGACAGCGGGATCACCACCGAACCGCCTTCGAGGTCTGATCGGGACACGTCGAGACGGCCGGCAGCAGCGCCGAGCGTGCGCAGGTGCAACACCCAGCTGGCCCCTCGATCGAGCACACCCGGCATCGACGTGGTCGAACGCGGCGCGGCGGTCATGACGAAGGTCGAACTCGGGTCGTCGGGTGTCGACGCGCTGATGTAGAGCGTGTGATCCGTCGGGTTCTCGATGGTCACGGTGAGTCGGTCCGCCTCGAACGGCACGATCCAAGCGATCAACGCGGTGACCGCGACGGCGATCACGAAGCTCAAGCGCTCGGTCTGCGTCGGGGTCCACGAGGAGCGCGTGGGCAGAGTCGGGTGGGGATGGATCGGGTGCTCATGCACGAAGCGCGCCTCTCGGGGTCGCTGGCAGACAAGAATCGATCGGCACTCGTCGTGCCGGCAGTTGGATCGGGGACGGCCTCGCCGAGGAGGCGACCGCGCCCGTGAACGTCAGATGGACGTCGGTGCTGGATCCTCTGGCGGCCCGCGACCACACGGGCAGGTCGCGACGGTCCCGATCCCGGCCGAGTTGTCGCCGGGGGCGCTCTCGCACACGCCGGACGAACTCGCCGCGACCGCACCAGGCAGTACCGCCGCGATCAGCTGCCGCGTGCTCCGCGCGTCGACACGATCGCACGGAGCGACGGCGTCGACGTTCGTGAGAGTCGCTCGGTCGATGCGAGCGGCGGGGAGCGATTCACTCAGCTGCGAGGGATCGGACGCCACACCCACGGCTGCCGCCACATCGAGGCGCTCGAGACCCCGATCGGCCGTCGCGACCAACCCGACCACGGCGAACACGAGCAGCAGCAGATGCGCGACCCGTCTCATATGCGCCGACACCTTACCCAGCGCCGGTGAATCGCTGCCCGCGGGCCGGCGCTGGTGCTGCCCGGGGGCGGCGCTGGTGCTGCTCCGGGCCCCTAGACCTCGCCGCGCCTGCAGGCGGCGGCAGCCATGTCGTCGGCGAGATCGTTTCGTCCGCGAATGAGCTCGCCGACGCGAGTGGTCAGCTCGTCGAGCCGGGCAGCGTCGTCGCCGACCGTGGCGATCGCTTTCCACGCGAGAACCTGTTCGTCGGTGTTGAGCACGAACGCTCGATGATCGGCAGCGAGTGCGTCGGGAACGTCGAGGCTGCGGGCCCGTTCGGCTTCGTTGTCGAGCGCACCGGCCGCACTCGTTGCGAAGTCGGCGACGGAGATCTGCTCGGGAGGGTGTGGGAGCCCATCGAGCGTCGCCGTGGTGTCGGTACAGATCGACTGCAGATCGGCGAGATAGTCGGCGGGCGTGACCTCGACGGGTGCGCTGGCACAGGACGCGAGGAGAACGAGGCAGATGGCGACGACGCTGACCCGCATCTTGCGAGGCTACGGCACGCTTGGCTTGGGTTGCTCCTTGGTCCGACGCGATCGCCGCACACCGGGTCGGACCGAGGTCCGACCCCGAGCACCTCGCACCGTGCGACGAGCACGGCATCGCTATCGTGGCCGCGATGGCCACCCAGTCGCTCTACCGTCGCTACCGGCCCCGACGCTTCAGCGAGGTGAAGGGGCAGGACCACGTGGTGCGCGCCCTGCGCTCGTCGGTCGCCGAAGGACGCGAGGGCCAGGCGTACCTCTTCTCGGGCCCTCGCGGTACCGGCAAGACCACCTCGGCGCGCATCCTGGCCAAGGTACTCAACTGCGAGAACCCGCAAGACGGCGAGCCGTGTTGCGAGTGCGAGTCCTGTCTGGCCGTCGAACGCGGAGTGAGCTACGACGTGCACGAGTTGGATGCAGCGAGCAACAACGGTGTCGACGCCATGCGTGACCTGATCGAGAAGGCGTCGCTCGGCACGCCGGGCCGTCACAAGGTCTACATCCTCGACGAGGTCCACATGCTGACCAAGCCGGCCGAGGCGGCACTGCTCAAGACGCTCGAAGAACCGCCTCCTCACGTCGTGTTCGTGTTGGCGACCACCGATCCACAGAAGATGTCCGACACGATCCGCAGCCGGACGCAGCACCTGCAGTTCCACCTCCTTCCGGCCGACACCCTTGCCGAGCACGTCCGCTGGGTCGCGGCCGACGCAGGTCTCGAGCTGAGCGAGGCATCGTTGGAGCAGGCGTTGAGCAGGGGCGGCGGCTCGGCCCGCGACACGCTGTCGGCGCTCGAGCTCCTCTCGAACACCGGCGACGAAGGGATGCAGCTCGTACCGCTCGACGAGTACGTCGAGGCGATGATCGACCGCGACGCCGGCCGTGCGCTCACGGTCGTCGCCCACGCGATCTCCAGCGGCATGGACCCGCGGACGCTCACCGAGGAGCTGATTGCCTTCCTCCGCAACGGATTCCTCGCCCTGATGGCGCCCGAACTCGTGCAGGTGCCGTCGAATCGTCTCGACGCGCTCGCCGCGCAGGCGCAACGGCTCGGTGCCGCCGGCCTCGTGCGCGGGATCGAGCTGTTGGGCGCCGGTCTCGCCGAGATGCGCCACGCTCCCGATCCTCGGGTGCTGCTCGACGTGGCCACGGTGCAACTCACCGCCGACAGCGCCGGCGATGATCTCGGTGCGCTGCTCCAACGTCTCGAGCGTCTCGAGCGCAAGGTCGCCGAAGGTGTCGCTGCCCCGACGCCGGAGGCGGCGCCCACTCCACGCGACCCCGCAACGGGCCGCGCCGCGCTCGGCGGCCGCGCCCGAACGACTGCCCCCGAGACACCACGTACCGCGGTGGCGCCCACCGAGCCCAGCGAGATCCCTTCGCCTGCGGATGCCGAACCGGTCACCGTCACAGCCCCAACGGCGGCGACGACCACGATCACGGCGGATGTCTGGGAGAACATGGTCCGTCCCGCCCTTCGCGGCATGGCGCGGGCGGTGTACGCGCCGGCGGGATTCGTGCGCAGCACCGAGTCGACGCTGACGCTGTCGGTGCCGAATGCGGCGCACCGGGCGAAGTGCGACGAGCAACGCCCGGCCGTCGAGGCTGCGATCGCCACGTTGGTCGGAAGCTCGGTCGCAGTCGAACTGGTCGACGGTGGCGACAGCGGAGGCTCCGGTCCTCGCCCCGCACCCGACACCGGGCCGGCGCCGAGCATGGCCGCACCGTCGGGCGATGCGCCGCCCGTGTCACATGGCGAGTCCGGTGCCGCCACCACGAGCGCCGAGATCTCGACGCCACGCACACGGGGCCTCGCTGCGGCGAGCGCCAGCGCCAGCGCCACCGCGGAGTCGCTCGATCACGAGTCGACCGCGGGATTCGTCGAGTTGCCCGACGACGACGATGTCGACCTCGACGACCTCGTCGATGCGCCGCCCGAGTCGGTGAAGTCGCCGATCGATCGGCTCGCCGAGGCGTTCCCCGGCTCCGAGTTGATCGAAGAAGCGGGCTGACCGGACTCCATGGCCGGCAACTACACCGCACCCGTCCAGTCGTTGATCGACGAGCTGGGCCGACTGCCGGGGATCGGCCCGAAGTCGGCGCAACGCATCGCGTTCCACCTGCTCAAGATGCCGGTCGACGACGCCAACCGACTCGCCTTTGCGATCACCGACGCCAAGGCCCGCGTCCGGTTCTGTGAGCGGTGCTTCAACGTGGCCGACGACGTGCTGTGTCCGATCTGCAACGACGACAGCCGCGACTCGTCCGTGCTGTGCGTGGTCGAGGAGTCCCGCGACATCGTGGCGATCGAACGCACCGGTGAATTCCGCGGGCGGTACCACGTGCTGCTGGGGGCGATGAGCCCGTTGGAAGGGATCGGTCCCGAGCACCTCAAGATCCGCGAGCTGGTGACGCGCATCGATCCCGAGGGCGTACAGGAGATCATCTTGTGCACCAATCCGAACACCGAAGGTGAGGTCACCGCGATGTATCTCGCTCGGCTGTTGAAGCCGATCGGGCTCACGGTCACCCGGATCGCGAGCGGTCTCCCAGTGGGAGGCGACCTCGAGTACGCCGACGAACTCACGCTCGGGCGGGCTCTCGAGGGCCGTCGCGCGGTCGACTGACTCCCGTTTCGTCCAACGCCACGCGCATCTGGGACCGGAAAACTGAACTGGGGCACCATCTCCACGAATCGGTAGCGGGCGGACGGGCCGATTCGTTTCGATGATGCCCCAGAGAGTGGCGAATCGGAGGGCGATTCGCTCGATCAGTTGTTACGGATACGTTACAGAATGCTTGAGTGTCCGTCAAGTTTTCGTAACACAAGTCGTCCGTGCTGCCAGTATATCGACAAGTAGTGGCGTGTCAATCACCCAACGTGGTGAAGTCGGTGTCAGAAGTCGTGGCGCGCCGAAGACACCGGAGCCGTGCCGAGAGGTGGTCGTGATCAGACGGTGCGCAGGATGGCGGCGTCGCCTTGGCCGCCACCGCCACACAGCGCCACGGCGCCGGTGCCGCCGCCACGACGCTTGAGTTCGTGCAGCAGGGTCAGCGCGAGGCGGTTGCCACTCATTCCGATCGGGTGGCCGAGGGCGATGGCGCCGCCGTTGACGTTGACGATCTCGTCGCTGATGCCGAGCTCGGCGATCGATGCGAGCCCGACGGCGGCGAAGGCCTCGTTGATCTCGAACAGGTCGAGGTCGGCGATCGCGATGCCGGCCTTGTCGGCGGCCTGCATGATCGCCCGGCTGGGCTGGTGCAGCAACGACGCACTGTCGGGCCCCGCGACCATGCCGTACGACACGAACTCGCCGAGCGGGGCGACGCCGCGACGCTCGGCCTCGGCGCGCGACATCAGCACGACTGCGCTCGCGCCGTCGGAGAGCTGCGAGGCATTGCCGGCGGTGACCGTGCCGTCCTTGTCGAAGGCCGGGCGCAGCGAGCCGAGGCTCTCCATGCTGGTGCCGGGACGCACCCCTTCGTCGGTCTCGACGAGGATCGGATCGCCCTTGCGCTGCGGTACGGCGACGGGCACGATCTCGTCGGCGAGGCGGCCGTCCTTGATGGCGTTGGCGGCGCGTTCGTTCGAGATGACGGCCATCTCGTCCTGTTGCTCGCGGGTCAGGCTCTCGCCGGATGCGTAGCGGTCGGTGCCGAGGCCCATCAGGCACGCGTCGAACGAGCACCACAGGCCATCGGCGATGATCGCGTCGCGCAGCTCGGTGTTGCCGTACTTGAAGCCGCCACGAGCGCCGTCGGCGATGTAGGGAGCGTTGGTCATCGACTCCATGCCGCCGGCCACCACGATGTCGGCCTCGCCGGCGGCGATCATCTGGTTCGCGAGGTAGATCGAGTTGAGCCCGGACAGGCACACCTTGTTGATGTTGACCGACGGAACGCTCATCGGGATGCCGGCCTTGACGGCGGCCTGCCGGCTCGGCACCTGACCCTGGCCGGCCATGAGCACCTGGCCCATGATCACGTGCTGGACTTCGTCGGGGGCCACCCCGGCGCGTTCGAGTGCTGCCGCGATTGCGAATCCACCCAGGTCGGCTGCGGAGAACGATGCGAGTGCACCGCTCATCTTCCCGATCGGGGTGCGGGCGCCAGCGACGATGTACGAACCAGTAGTAGCCATACGTAAACGCTACCCCCATCTCCCAACCCCCGAAAAATGCCTGGATGTGCGCGCTCAGCGCGACAAACGAGGCATTTTTCGGGCTGGAGTGTGGTCGGGTGGGTGATTGGGCCGCTTTGTCCGCCGTGATTACCGGTCAGTAGCGTCACGCGCCATGCAGGAGATCCTCGACGCCATCCAGTCCGGTGCCAGCGGCGAGGACATCGCCAACCTCCCGATCCCCGAGAGCTACCGGGCGGCGTTCGTGCGTCGCGAGGACACCGCGATGTTCGAAGGGGTCGACTCGTGGGACAAGGACCCCCGCAAGTCGCTGCACGTCGACGAGGTAGCGACCCCCGAACTGGCGCCTGACGAGGTGTACATCGCCGTGATGGCGTCGAGCATCAACTTCAACACGGTCTGGTCCTCGATCTTCGAGCCGCTGCCGACATTCGGCTTCCTCGACAGGATGGGTCGCCAGAACGAATGGGGCAAGCGTCACGCCCTGCCGTACCACGTGGTCGGTTCTGACGCCGCCGCGGTCGTCGTGCGAACCGGCTCGGCCGTGCGCAACTGGAAGCCTGGCGACCGCGTCACGGTGCACTGCAACTACGTCGACGACCAGGACCCGAGCGCCCACAACGACTCGATGCTCGCGACGAATCAGCTGATCTGGGGCTTCGAGACGAACTTCGGTGGCCTCGCGGACCTCGCCGTGGTCAAGGCGAACCAGTTGATGCCCAAGCCCTCCCACCTGTCGTGGGAAGAGGCTGCGGTCAACGCGCTGTGCAGTTCGACGTCGTACCGGATGCTCGTCGGCGAGAACGGCGCGCAGATGAAGCAGGGCGACAGCGTGCTGATCTGGGGCGCCACCGGAGGCATCGGCGGGTACGCCGCGCAGTACGTGCTCAACGGCGGCGGCACCCCGATCGGTGTCGTCTCGTCGCCCGAACGTGCCGAGCTGCTCAACCGAATGGGTTGCGAAGCCGTGATCGACCGCCGCGCCGAGAAGTACGAGTTCTGGTCCGACGAGAACACCCAGGACGAGTCGGAATGGCGTCGCTTCGGCAAGAAGATCCGCGAACTCAACGGTGGCGAGGACGTCGACATCGTGTTCGAACACCCCGGGCGTTCCACGATGGGCGCATCGATTTTCGCCGTGAAGCGTGGCGGCACCGTCGTGACGTGCGCAGCGACCTCCGGCTACATGGTCGAGTTCGACAACCGGCACTTCTGGATGAAGCTGAAGAACCTGATCGGGTCGCACTTCGCCAACTACGCCGAGTCGTACGCCGCCAACAAGCTGCTCGACCAGGGTCGTATCCAGCCGTTGCTCACCAAGACCTACGACCTCGCCCACGTCGGCGAAGCGGCACTGACGGTCCACCACAACGAAGCCGAGGGCAAGCTGGGCGTGTTGTGCCTCGCGCCGGCCGAAGGTCTGGGCATCGACGATCCGGAGAAGCGCGAGCGCATCGGCGAAGACAAGATCACCGTCTTCCGCTCGTGACGTTTCCCGCCGCCGTTCTGTGGGACATGGACGGCACGCTCGTCGACACCGAGCCGTACTGGTTCGAGGCCGAGTTCGAACTGGTCGCCGAGTTCGACGGCACGTGGTCCGACGCTGACGCGTTGTCGCTCGTCGGCTTCGACCTGCTCGACTCCGCGCATGAACTGCGAACCCGTGGCGGCGTGCGGCTCGAGCCCGACCAGGTTGTCGATCGGCTGCTCCAGAGCGTCATCGCACGGGTTGCACGTGAGTTGCCCTGGCGCCCTGGCGCGCCCGAGCTGTTGGCCGCCTGTGTCGCTGAGGAGATCCCGTGCGTCATGGTCACGATGTCGTGGCGCCCGCTCGCTGAAGCAGTCATGGCGTCAGCGCCGGCCGGGTCCTTCGTCGCCTCGATCACCGGCGACGAGGTGACCAACGGCAAGCCTGATCCCGAGCCGTATCTCGCCGCCGCGGCAGTTCTCGGTGTCGACCCGGCCGACTGCGTCGCGATCGAGGACTCGCCGACCGGGGTTGCCTCTGCTCTGGCGGCTGGGTGTGCGACGCTGGGTGTCCCCCATGTCGTTCCCGTCGCTGCCGCCCCCGGGCTCACCCTCGTCGAGTCGCTCGTCGGCATCGGAGTCGCCGACCTCTGTGGACTTCGCGCCCCCTGAGGACGCGCACGACCACACGCCGATCGACGAGTCACCACCCACCGCGTCGCCGACGGGGGCTCGTGCTCGGCGCGCTCGTGGTGGTGCTGCTCGGCGTTGCGGGAGCGGCTGTGTACGTGGCGACCAACGAGGAACCGCCGCCGCCCAAGCCCGACATCCCACTCGACGCCTGGGTGCCCTATTGGGGCCTCGACGCGTCGCTGCCCGACGCTCGACAACGGGTTCCGTCGATGCGCGAGGTGTCGCCATTCTGGTTCAACGCCGTCGCGGTCGACCAGATCGCGGTCGACCCGAATGCGTCGGCTGAGTTGACGTCGCAGTTCATGGACACCGTCAAGGGGCTCGACGTCGACGTGCTGCCGTCGATCATCGACGCATTGCCGGCCGGGGAGATGGCGGCGATCCTCGCCGACCCTGCAACGCGCGCGCAGCACGTGGCGACCATCCGGGCGTTCGCCGCCGATGGCGGATACGACGGCATCGACATCGACTACGAGCAGTTCGCGTTCGCCGACGGACGTGAAACATGGGCAACCACACGACCGAACTGGGTGGCGTTCATCGAGGAGTTGGCCGCGGCGCTCCACGCCGACGGTCGCTCGCTGACGGTGAGCATCCCGCCGGTGTACGACGACGGCCAGACCGACGAGAGCGGCTACTGGGTGTACGACTACGGGGCCATCGTCGAGCACGTCGATCGCATTCGCATGATGACCTACGACTTCTCGGTGTCGCAGCCGGGGCCGATTGCCCCGCTCGAGTGGGTCGAGTCGGCGATCGTCGGGGCCATCGAGGCGACCGGCTCGCCGGACAAGCTGGTCCTCGGTCTCCCCGCCTACGGACGCAACTGGCCGGTGCGCACGGTCGGGGTCTGTCCCGCCACCGACGTGCCGGGGCGGACGAGCGTGTCCGCGCGATCGGTCGACGAGCTGATCGAGCGCCGAGCGGCGGCGCCCATCGCTGTGGACGAGACCGGCGAGTGGCAGTTCGAGTACGACCTCGAGGTCAGCGACGGCACGACCACGTGCGTGCAGACCCGTCAGGTCCACTACGTGGATGGCGATGGCGTCGCCTTGCGGATGGATCTCGCTCGGCAATATCGCCTCGACGGTGTGGCGTTGTGGGCGTTCGGGTTCGACGACGCCGCCGTGTGGGACGCGATCCTGCCGACGGTCGCCGATCCCACGGCGACGGCCACGACCGAGTAGAACGAACGGATGACAGTCGGCGAAGCATGGATCATCGACGCGGTGCGTTCACCGCGCGGCATCGGCAAGCAGGGCAAGGGCAGTCTCGCTCACCTACATCCGCAGAACGTGCTGGGACAGGTGCTCAACGGGTTGCGTGACCGCGTCGGGTTCGACCCGACCGACATCGACGATGTCGTGTGCGGCAACGGCTCCCATGCCGGCGACCACGCCCACGACATCGGTCGCATGGCCGTACTCGACGCCGGTTGGCCGGTCTCGGTGCCGGGGGTCACGTTGAATCGGTTCTGCGGATCGGGCCAGCAGGCCGTCACGTTCGCCGCGATGGGTGTCGGCGCGGGGCACCAGGACCTCGTGATCGGTGCTGGGGTCGAGTCGATGAGCCGGCCGGCGCGCAATGGCACCGACGGCTTCCACGCCAACAACGAGCACCTCCTCGCAACGCATCCGCAGGTGCCACAGGGGCTGTCTGCCGACCTGATCGCAACGCTCGACGGATACACGCGCGTCGACGTCGATGCGCTCGGGCTCGAGAGCCAGCGTCGCGCAGCCGAAGCGATCGCCGAGGGTCGGTTCGATCGCAGCCTGATCACGATCCTCAACGACGACGGCACCGTGGCGCTCGACCATGAGGAGTTCCCGCGACCGGAGACGACCGCCGAGGGATTGGCGGCGCTGCATCCGAGTTTCACCAAGTTCGTCGACTTCAACTTCGAGCAGAGCGAACTGACCATGGCGCAGCTCATGGCGCAGAAGTACCCGGGCGTCGAGCTGCACAACGTCCATCACGCAGGCAACAGCTCCGGCGTCGTCGACGGTGCGGGCGCCGTCCTCGTGTCGTCACCGGACTACGCCACCGCGCATGGGCTCACACCGCGAGCGCGCATCGTGATGTCGGCCGTTGCCGCCGACGAGCCGTTGATCATGCTCACCGCACCCGGTCCGGCGGCAAACAAGTGCCTCGCACGCGCGGGCATGACGGTCGATGACATCGACCTGTTCGAGGTGAACGAGGCGTTCGCGTCGGTCGTGCTGCGGTTCTTCCGCGACACCGGTGCCGACCCGACGAGGGTGAACGTCAACGGCGGCGCGATCGCGCTCGGGCACCCCATCGGAGCTACCGGCACGATGCTGATCGGCACCTTGCTCGACGAACTCGAACGCCGCGATCTCCAGACCGGCCTCGTCGCGATGTGCACCGGCGGCGGCATGGGCACCGCCACCATCATCGAACGTCTGTAGCACCTCGTCGGCGGTTTCACGCCGACCGCGGTGCGGCGCCCGGTCCACACACACCGGTTGGCGGGCCCGATGTCGCGGGGCAGGCATACGGCTCGCGTTGGCTACGCTCCGCCGATGGCTGAAGGACGGCTTGCTGGGCTCGTGGCGGTCGTCGTCGGTGCCGGCCAGACGCCGGGCGACACGATCGGCAACGGGCGGGCGATCGCGACGACGTTCGCTCGCGAAGGTGCCGAGGTGCTCTGTGTGGATCGCATCGCCGACCGAGCCGACGAGACGGCCGCGTCGATCTGCGACCTCGACGGTCGCGCCATCGCCTTCGCTGCCGACGTCACCGACGACGGGCAGTGCGCGGCGGTCGTTGCCCGAGCGCTCGACGAATGGGGTCGGATCGACATCCTGGTCAATGTCGTCGGCATCGGCAGACGTGGTGACGGCCCAGCCCATTCCGCCGACCCGACGGGCTTCGAGCGCATCATCGACGTGAACCTCACCGCGATGTGGCGCGTGTGTCGAGCTGCGCTCCCCTCGATGCGCGAGCGCCGGCGTGGAGTGATCGTGAACGTGTCATCGGCGGCGTCGTTCGCTGGAGGATTTCAGGTTGCATACGAGGTGTCGAAGGCGGGCGTCAACCGCCTGACGACGTCGATCGCGCAGTCCAACGCCTCTCGTGGTGTGCGCTGCAACGCGATCGCGCTCGGGCTGGTCGACACGCCGATGGCCGTCGATGGGATCGCTACTGCACGCGGTCTCCCGGTCGAGCAGGTTCGCGACGAACGCAACCGGCAGGTCCCGCTCCTCGGCGGGATGGGGACGGCGTGGGACACGGCCAACGCGGCGCTCTTCCTCGCATCCGACGAGGCCCGTTTCGTGACCGGCGTGGTTCTGCCCGTCGACGGCGGGACGTCGATCCGCATCGGTTGACGTTGGCTCGAAACTTGACTCAAGACCGCGAGCGATGAGTCTTCGCGCGGACAGGTCGCGCGGAAACTCATCGCTACTGCTTGCGCACGGCTGGCAGGTCTCGCTCAGCTGTACTGATCGAGGATGGTCGACTCGGTCACCCGGCTGAGGGTGTCACGGATGGCGCGTGCTGTCGACTCGTCGACGCCGTCGACCGACATCAAATCGTCGACCGTGGCCCGCTGGAGCTTGGCGAGTCCCCCAAAGTGGTCGGCGACCGCGATGGCCGTCGATGAAGGCAGCCGGCTGACCCGGTGCAGAAGGCGCATGCCCTTCGGCGTCACCTCTTGCGCGAGGTCGGTCGAGTCGCGGCCCGGCGACAGGGCGTCGGCAGTGAGTCGCAGGTTGGAGACCTCGTCGTCGGACAGCTGCGACATGCCTGCGAGGGCCTCGGCGACGGAACGTCCCGGCGGTAGATAGTCGGCGACGACGAGGTCGAGTTCGTCATCGATCTCACCGTACAGTTCGTCGAGTTGCAGGCGCAGCAAGCGAGCGTCGACGCCGAGTTCGATGATCATCGTCTCGATCTCGCCGGCGATGCGATGCACCATCTCGCCGCGCTGAATGACGGCGACGACGTCTCGCAACGTCACGACATCTTCGACCTCGACGGCGGTGAGGTTCGTGATGGCGTCGTCGAGGCGCACCTTGTAGCGCTCGAGTGTCTGCAGCGCCTGGTTGGCGCGGTCGAGGAGGTGGCCGACTTCCTGGAGCTGTCGTTTGTTGCCGCCGGCGTAGACGTTGATGACGCCCATCTCCTCGCTCGCCGAAACGACGGGTACGTCGAGCGACCGTGCGACGCGCTCGGCGGTGCGGTGGCGGGTGCCAGTCTCGCTGGTCGGCACCGACGGGTCCGGAACGAGGTGCACATTCGCCCGGGCGATACGACCGCCGTCGGACGACAGGATGATCGCCCCGTCCATCTTCGCCAGCTCCGACAGGCGCTGCGGGCTGTACGGCGCATCGACCAGGAATCCGCCCGAGCAGATCGACAGGACGTCGGCGTCGTCGCTGAGCACGAGCAGGGCCCCGGCCTTCGAGCGCACGACACGATCGATGCCGTCACGCAGCGGGGTACCGGGAGCGACGCGGGCGAGCGCGTCGCGCATCGCCTCGTTGACGCCACCATGCCGGGAGCTCATGGCCTGATCTTAGGTGAGCAATGTGCGAACCATCCCGAGCAATCCCCGACTCACACTGCCGAGCGGAGTCCGCTCGGGCCTGTGTGGGCACCGAGACCGGCCACAGCGATCGCTTCGGACAGGGTGGCGGCGCGGATCACCTCGATGTCAGCGTCGCAGCCAGGTGAGTTCGACGGAGCGACGACTCGTCGCAGTCCGAGGCGGGCGGCCTCGGTGAAGCGGCGCTGAGCCTGGCCGACCTGACGCAACTCGCCGCCGAGACCGACCTCACCGAATACGGCGAGATCCGCAGGCAGCGGCTGGTCGCGGATCGCGCTCACCACGGCGAGGCAGACACCGAGGTCGAGGCCGGGCTCGCTGAGCTTCACGCCGCCCGCGGTCGACGCGTACACGTCCTGGTCGGCGACGGGGACGCGCGATCGGCGGCCCAGCACCGCCATCAGCATCGAGAGTCGGGCGCCCTCGAGGCCGAGTGCGCTGCGACGCGGTGGTACTCCGGGCACGCCGGGGTTGGCGAGCGCCTGTACCTCGACCACGATCGGCCGTTGACCCTCCATGGTCGGCACCACCGCCGAGCCGGGCACACCGGTGCGGCGATCGGCGAGGAAGAGCGAAGATGCGTCTGGCACGGCGAGGAGGCCGGCGGTGGCCATCTCGAACAGCCCGAGTTCGTTCGTCGGCCCGAAACGGTGCTTCGATGCGCGGAGCAGGCGCAGCGCATGGTGACGGTCGCCCTCGAACTGCAGCACGGTGTCGACGACGTGTTCGAGCACCCGCGGTCCGGCCAGACCGCCTTCTTTGGTGACATGGCCGACGAGCACGATCGACACGTCGCGTTCTTTGGCCTCGTTGACGAGTCGTTGGGCGCATCCACGAACCTGGCCGACGCTGCCCGGTAGCGATCCGAGGCCGGGGTCGGACACCGTCTGGATCGAGTCGATCACCACCAACTCGGGACGGATGCGTTCGATCGCGTCGAGGATGTGGGGCAGCGAGGTCTCGGCGTGGAGCCACAGATCTTCGCGAGTGGCGCCGAGACGTTCGGCGCGACGCTTCACCTGCTGGGCGCTCTCCTCGGCGGTGACGTACAGCGTCGGCCCGCTCCATCCGGCGAGGAGTTGCAGCAGCAGCGTGCTCTTGCCGATCCCCGGCTCGCCGCCGAGCAGCGTGACCGAGCCGGCGACGAGGCCGCCGCCGAGCACGCGGTCGAGCTCACCGATGGTGGTCGAGACCGGGTCGCCGTGTTCGGTGCCGACGTCACCGATGCGCGTCGGCCCCGGTCGTGACGATGCAGCGACGGGTGCGTCGATCGTGCCGGACACCTCGACGTCCTCGACGAGGGTGTTCCAATCGCCACACCCGGAACACCGCCCGGACCACTTCGGATGTGAGGTGCCGCATTCGCTGCAGACGTGGACCAACTTCGCTCGACTCGATGCCATTGCCTCATCATGACCAGGGGCTGTCACAGAGTTCGGTTTCACCAGGGGTCTGACAGCTGGTGAAATCAGTCGAAGGAGATGACCCTGCCGCGGTTGATGCTGACCCAGTCGCGGGCCTCGAGGTAGGGGCGCAAGCGGTCGGCGATGATCTCGCCGTGGTGGCGGTTCTTCGGACGCTGCAGCTCGAACAGGTAGGGAAACTCGAGCCAGGCCGTGGTGGTCTCCCACAACCGTAGGGCCGCCTCATCCATCGGCGGGTCGAGCACCACGGGGCCGAACAGGCACTCCGGCTCGCCGTTCGGCGCGACGAACTCGGGAAAGAACAGCGTCGGCACGCCGTAACCGCCGGCGGCGACGACCCGATCGTGATCCGCACGCACCTCGTCATGGGTCGTCGCGTCGGCGATCGCCTCGTCGACGACGCTCGGATCGAGCCCGATCTCCTTCAACAGGTGACGCGCCACCTCGGGGTCGTGTGGGCGGTGGCCCTCCTCGTGCAGCGCCCGACCGGCTCGCTCGTACCACCGGTCGAGGTCGTCCATGCTCGACCGCCGCAGCAACGCTCCGATGCGCATCATCGACCAGCCGTACGACCACTCTCGCTCCCACGGGTGCTTCTTGCCATCGACCCGATTGATCTCCTCGAGGCTGAAGAACTTCCAGTCGATGTCGAGGCCGTTCTGGCGGCGCACCTCACGGATCCATGTCGCCGTTTGATGGGCAAACGGACACATCACATCGAAGTGGAAGTCGACTCGGGTCGGCGCGACGATCATGCCCCAGGCTGCCACAACCGGCGCTCGAGTCGTCGACCGGTCACCCGGTGGGGCGGCGACGTCGACGACGGTGCGTGCGCTGCCAACGTGCCCAGATCACGTATCCAATGAACAGCGTCATGAACGCGACCCAGGCGACCAGGGCAATCAGAGCGATGATCGACAGCGGTCGCGCCCACCAACGATCGTCGCCGGGCGACTGCACCGACGTCGCACGCAGATCGAGGATGGTGCCGTTGGTCGGCACGACCCACTCGAGCCGGTTGTCGCCGAGTCGGGTTCCGTTGGTCTCGTCGCCGTCGATCTCGCCGGGGAGCTGAGCGCGCATCGTCGCGAAGATCGACGACTCCGGCGTCGCGCCACTTGCTGCGATCTGTTCGGCGAACGGCACCGAGCCGACCGCTGCGATCAGGTCCTCGTCGGCGAAGCTCTCGAACCCATCGGGTAGGCCGAGCAGGCCGGTCAACCGCGTCGTCGTGTCGTCACCGCTGGCGTTGCGGGTCATCGACATCTGGTTGAACGGCGGCCCGATGCTGTTGAGCAGGTTGGTCGCCTCAGCATCGGAGGCAAAAGCGTGGCTCAACGTGATCGTGATGCCGCCATCGGGAAGCGTGGTCGGACCGTCGATGGTCCAGCCGGCGGCCACGATGTCGTCGGTCGCCAACTCGTCGGCGAGGCTGGGGACGGCGGCAACCACGTCGGCATCGGCCGTCGCCACGACGGTGATCGTGCCGGTCCCGTCGGGCTCGACGACAACGTCGACACCGAGGTCGACGCGGCACCCGGCAAGCGCGGCCACGCACACGCACAGGACCAGGACGCGACGGATCACGGTGACGAGTATGGCCGACAGTCGTCGGTGAGTTCAGGACGCCGTGAAGCCGACGTTGCTGGCGGGCACCGGATCAGGTCAGCTCGGGCGGGGGCAACTCGCCCTCGCCGCTCGCCGGCGGGATCGGCTTCTCGGTCGCGGTGGTCGCCAGCTCGACCGATGACGGCGGCACGAAGCCTTCGACCGCAGTGAACACGAACCGCTTGCGACCTTCGTTCTCCGGGTCGTCCTCGGTGTCGACGACGATGATCTCGCCCGCCGAGAACTCCTTGTAGAGGATCTTCTCCGACAGTGCATCCTCGATGTGGCGCTGGATCGCCCGCCGCATCGGGCGTGCACCCAGCTGCGGGTCGTACCCGAGGTCGCCGAGCAACTCCTTGGCGGACGCCTTGATCTCGATGCCGAGGCCCTGGCCCTCGAGCTGGCCGACCAGACGCTGCGTGAGCAGGTCGACGGTCTGGAGGACCTCGTCGCGCGTCAACTCGTGGAAGACGATGACTTCGTCGATGCGGTTCAGGAACTCGGGCCGGAAGTGGTTCTTCAGCGACTCGTTGACCTTCTCCTTCATGCGCTCGTAGCTCATTGCGGAGTCGTCGCTGGTGAAGCCGACGTTGGCCTTGCGAAGGTCCTGCGTGCCGAGGTTCGACGTCATGATCAGCACGGTGTTGCGGAAGTCGACCGAGCGTCCCTGGCTGTCGGTGAGGCGGCCTTCCTCGAGGATCTGCAGCAACGTGTTGAACACGTCGGGGTGCGCCTTTTCGATCTCGTCGAACAACACGACCGAGAACGGCTTGCGGCGGACGGCCTCGGTGAGCTGGCCGCCCTCTTCGTAGCCGACGTAGCCGGGAGGCGAACCGACGAGGCGGCTCACGGTGTGCTTCTCCATGTACTCGGACATGTCGAGGGTGATCAGCGCCGAGTCGTCACCGAACAGGAACTCGGTGAGTGTCTTGGCGAGTTCGGTCTTGCCGACGCCGGTGGGGCCCAGGAAGATGAACGAGCCTGACGGCCGCTTGGGATCCTTCAGACCCGCACGGGTCCGGCGGATCGACTGCGACACGGCGGCGACCGCCTGCTCCTGGCCGATGATGCGCTTGTGGAGGTTCTCCTCCATCTTGAGCAGACGCTCGGTCTCCTCTTCGGTGAGCTTGTAGACGGGGATCCCGGTCCACAGCGAGAGGACTTCGGCGACAGCCTCTTCGTCGACCTCGTCGAACAGGTCGACGCCTTCGGCCCTGACTTCGGACTCCTTGGTCGCCTTCTCCTCGAGCAGGGTCTTCTCCTGGTCGCGGAGACGGCCGGCCTCTTCGAACTGCTGCTCCTCGACGGCGCGCTTCTTGGCTTCTTGGACCTCGTTGAGCTTCTGCTCGATCTCGCGTAGGTCGGGTGGCGTCGCCATGCGCTTGATGCGCAGACGCGAACCGGCCTCGTCGATCAGGTCGATCGCCTTGTCGGGAAGATGACGGTCGGAGATGTACCGATCCGCGAGGTTGGCCGCCGCGACCAGGGCCTGGTCGGTGATCGTGACCCGGTGGTGCGACTCGTACTGGTCGCGGATGCCCTTGAGGATCTCGATGGTGTGCGCGAGCGTGGGCTCGTCGACCTTGACCGGCTGGAAACGGCGCTCGAGGGCGGCGTCCTTCTCGACGTGCTTGCGGTACTCGTCGGTGGTGGTGGCGCCGATGGTCTGCAGTTCGCCGCGGGCGAGCATCGGCTTGAGGATCGACGCCGCGTCGATCGCGCCTTCGGCAGCGCCGGCCCCGACGAGCGTGTGGATCTCGTCGATGAACAGCAGGATGTCGCCGCGCGACTTGATCTCCTTGAGCACCTTCTTCAGGCGCTCCTCGAAGTCGCCGCGGTAACGCGACCCGGCGACGAGCGCACCGAGGTCGAGCGTGTAGAGCTGCTTGTCGGTGAGTGTGTCGGGGACGTCGTTGTTGACGATCTTCTGGGCGAGGCCCTCGACGATCGCTGTCTTGCCAACGCCGGGCTCACCGATCAGCACCGGATTGTTCTTGGTGCGCCGCGAGAGGATCTGCATGACCCGTTCGAGTTCGTTGGTGCGTCCGATCACGGGGTCGAGCTGGCCCTCGCGTGCGGCCTGGGTGAGGTTGCGTCCGAACTGATCGAGGATCTGGCTGTTGCCGCCCTTCTCGTCGTCGCCGCCCTTGCTGGCGCCGACGCCGGCGCCGGCCGGAGCATTCTCGCTGCGACCACCACCTGTGGAGCCCGATGGGCCCTGGTAGCCGGACAGCAGCTGGATGACCTGCTGGCGCACACGGGAGAGGTCGGCGCCGAGCTTGACGAGCACCTGTGCCGCGACGCCTTCGCCCTCACGGATCAGGCCCAACAGGATGTGCTCGGTACCGATGTAGTTGTGCCCGAGCTGGAGCGCTTCACGCAGGGAGAGTTCGAGCACCTTCTTCGCGCGGGGCGTGAAGGGGATGTGGCCCGACGGCGACGAGCCGCCCTGGCCGATGATCTCCTCGACCTGGCTGCGCACGGCTTCGAGGGAGATGCCGAGGCTCTCGAGAGCCTTCGCGGCGACGCCTTCGCCCTCGTGAATCAGCCCGAGCAGGATGTGCTCGGTGCCGATGTAGCTGTGATTGAGGAGGCGAGCCTCCTCCTGCGCGAGCACGACGACTCGACGAGCCCGGTCAGTGAAACGTTCGAACATGGAGTGCCCTTTCCACGAAGTGGGATTCCGTGCATCAACCCTACCGGCGCCCGTCGCCTACCACGGGCCGACCCCACGTGACAAAAGATCAACGGGTTCGGGAATACGCCCGGTCACGCCGGCGTCAGCGACCGCGTGCCCGTGGTTTGCGATGAGCGAAACCGCCGTATCCGGTCGCTTGGCTCATCGGTACGAGGATCTCCGCGGCGCACGATTCGGTCGAGTCCCGACCGCTGTTCACCTCGCCGCACGGGCTCCTCGCACCGGCGTCACCCCCTGGGCGTCGGGGAGCGACCAGAGCAGCGACTCGACGAGCAGCTTCTCGTTCGGATTGCGGTCGAGTGTCTCCATCGCCCGATGAATGCTTCGCACCGCGTCGGCGCAACCGTCGACATCGGTGGTCGACGGGTTGACGGCGGTGTCGCGATACGTCGCTGCCATCGCTGCAAGCCCGCTGCGGAGTTCGTCGGTGCGGTACCGACGCAACTCGCGTCTGTGGCGCTCGTCGAGCTGCTTCTTGCCGCTGCCCCGTTCGCCGTAGGCCTTGATCCGCTCGTCGAGTTCCGCGACCTCGATGGCATGGCGCGCCGCCAGGGGCTCCGACGCGGCGTCGATCAGCCCGAGGAGGTGTGCTGCGAGTCGCATCGCCACCGCGCCCGACCCGTCGAGTTCGTGCGGCGCTTCCGCGAATGCGCTGCGACGCTCCGCGAGCGCCGGATCGGTGGCGAGCACTCGCGCCCGTTCGAGATCGCCGTGTGCCGCCCGGGCGGCTCCCATCGCCGCGGCCGGAGCGATGCCCTCGGCGACCAGCTGCGCCGCGATGACGTCGGCGCTGATCGCGCGGAAGTCGATGCGTGCGCACCGCGATGAGATGGTGATCAGGTCATGGGGGACGAAGTCGGCGAGGATCAGGAACGTCACGGAGTCGGGCGGCTCCTCGATGATCTTCAACAGTCGACCCGCCCCCTCGGGCGCGAGCAGGTGGAACTCGTCGAGGATCATCACTTTGGAGTCGCCCTCCGATGGCGTGAGTGATGCCTCATGGATGATCGACCTGGCCTGTTCGGTGTCGATACGAGCGCCGGTTCGGCGCACCTCGCGGACGTCGGGGTGTTCGCCGCGCAGGATCAACGCGGCATCGCGCTGGTCGCTGTCCTCGCCACCGGTCATCAGGCGCGCTGCGAACGCGCGTGCCGCTTGCAGTTTCGTCGATCCGGCGGGGCCGACGAACAGGTACGCGTGGACCGGACCACGCTCGGCGGCGGCGCGCAGGTGGCGGATCACGTCCGACTGACCGATCACGTCGTCCCAGATCGGACCCGGTCGCGAGTCATCCGACGACGTCACAGAGCGCCTCGTTCGTCGAGCGCCCGTCGGATGTCGGCGGCCACTCGCTCCACCGAGCCGACAGCCTGCACGGTGATCCAGTGTCCCGGGTCGGCGGCGGCCATCGTGCGGAATCCGGCGAGCACCCGTGCGTGGAACGCGTCGCCCGCCGCCTCGAACCGATCGAGGTCACGTCGGCTCATCCGCTCGGCGATCGCGTCGTCGGGGGTGTCGAGGAACACCACGATGCTCGGCCACACACCACCGGTCCCCCAGGCGTTGAGGTGACGGATCTCGTCGATGTCGAGTTCGCGTCCGAAGCCCTGATAGGCGAGCGAGGAGTAGACGGAACGGTCGCTGACCACGGGTCGGCCGGCATCGAGCGCCGGCATCACCACCTCGGCGATGTGCTGGGCACGGTCGGCGGCGGCGATCAGTGCCTCGGCTCGTGGGTGGAGGTTGTGGATGTTGGTGTCGTGGAGCAGTGCCCGTAGCCGGGCGCCGATGTCGGTGCCTCCGGTCTCGCGGGTGAGCACGGCACCGATCGCGGCCGCCAGCTTCGCGGCCTGGGTCGACTTGCCGCATCCCTCGGCACCCTCGAAGGCGATGTAGGGCGGGCGGTCGCTCACGAACGGCGATGGTACCGAGTCCGCCGACCCTCGGGCCCGACCGGATACCCCGGCGGGGATCGGGACGAAAGGCCGTAGTCGACGGTCCGACTGGTGCGTACCGTCAAGGTCAGACGCGGTCGCAATGGTTGCGGCCTGCAGGATTGGAGCTGACGGAGATGACCGTGGCAGCACAAGAGCAACAACAACGACTCGTGATCCTCGGTGCCGGCACGGGCGGCACGCTCGCCGCCAACCGGTTGCGCAAGAAGTTCAAGGAGGACCGGTTGCGCATCGACATCGTCGATCAGGACAACCGCCACGTGTACCAACCCGGCTTGTTGTTCGTGCCGTTCGGATTGACCGAACCGGACGAGATCGTGCGCAAACGCGATCGGCAGCTCAAGAAGAACATCCACTACCACCAGTGCCCGATCGAGTCGGTCGACATCGAGGCCAACACCGTCTCGTTGCAGAACGGCACGACGCTCGATTACGACGTGCTGCTCGTCGCCACCGGCACCGTGCTGTTGCCCGACGAGACCGAGGGTATGACCGGGCCCGGCTGGCGCGAGACCGTTCACACGTTCTACGACATGGAGGGCGCGGTGGCGCTCGCCGAGGCGCTCGACGAGTTCGACGAAGGTCACCTCGTGATCAACGTCGTCGACATGCCGATCAAGTGCCCGGTCGCTCCGCTCGAGTTCGCCTTCCTCGCCGACTGGTACTTCACCGAGAAGGGCGTGCGCGATGACGTACGCATCACCTACGTGACGCCGCTCGACGGTGCCTTCACGAAGCCGACCGCATCGGCGGCACTCGGTTCGCTGCTCGACGACAAGCACGTCGAGGTCGTCGCAGAATTCAGCACCGGTGAAGTGATCGGAGCGGTCGACGGCAAGCGCGGCAAGCTGATCAGTTGGGACGGTCGCGAGGTCGACTTCGACCTCGCCGTGATGATCCCGTTGCACGGCGGCGCCGCATACGTCGAGGAATCACCCGGCCTCGGAGATGAACTCGGGTTCATCCCGACCGACAACGCCACGCTGCAGTCCAAGGTGAAGCCGAACATCTTCGTGATCGGCGACGCCGCCGACGTCCCCACCTCGAAAGCCGGCTCGGTCACACACTTCGAGGGTGAGGTGCTGGTGGAGAACATCGAGGCGTTCATCGACGGCAAGCCCATCGAGCACACCTACGACGGGCACGCAAACTGCTTCATCGAGACCGGGTTCTCGAAGGCGTTGCTCATCGACTTCAACTACGACGACGAGCCGGTCGGCGGTCACTACCCCGGCCCGGTCGGGCTGCCACTGCTCAAGGAGTCGCGGGCGAACCACCTCGGCAAGTTGATGTTCCAATCGTTCTACTGGCACGGCCTGCTGCCCGGACGCGACATCCCCGGCATCGGCCCCGACATGCCCACCTTCGGCAAGAAGCAGCCCGTCGCGGCTGACACGAAAGGATCCTGAACCATGCCCACCAAAACACTCGCCGGAACATCGGTCGAGGTGAACGACGAGGGGTTCTTCGTCGACGCCAACCAGTGGTCCAAGGAGATGGCGCCGGAGATCGCCGCCGAGGTCGGCGTGCCGACCCCGTTGTCCGATCGCCACTGGACGGTCATCGACCTGATGCGCTCGGAATACTTCGACAAGGGCACCGGGCCCACGGTGCGCAAGATCAGCAAGCTCTCCGACGTGACCACCAAAGAGCTCTTCGTGTTGTTCCCGAAGGGCCCCGCCAAGCTCGCCGCCATGGTGGCGGGCATCCCCAAGCCGAAGGGCTGCATCTGAAATGGCTGCATCTGACATGACCGACACCCACCCCATCCCTCCCGCCCCCATCGACGCCAAGATCGAGAAGGTCTCGATCATCGTGTCGAAGGGTTCGCTCGAGGGCATCTACCCGGCGCTGATCATGGCCAACGGCGCCCGCAACGAGGGCATCGAGGCCAACCTCTTCTTCACCTTCTTCGGCATGGACGCCGTGCACAAGGAGCGCCACGACCACATCAAAGTGGCCGCGGTCGGCAACCCCGGCCTGCACATGCCCACCATCGCCGGCGTCATCCCCGGTGCCTCGGCGCTGATGACCAAGTACATGGAGAAGCAGATCGAGAAGCTCGATTTCCCTGGCATCGCCGAGTTCATCGAGATGATCCACGACACCGGAGCCGGGCTCTATGCCTGTCTCGCCTCGGTCGAGTTGTTCGGCATGGAGCGCGAGGACCTGATCGACGAACTCGACGACATCATCACCGTCGGCGAGTTCTACGACATGGCCGCCGGCGGCCAGATCATCTTCACCTGACGTTCAGCCCGGCTCCCGACCGTTCTCGTGAACAACTCCACCTCTCAGAGGAGGACCTGTTCACGAGAAGCGGCGGTCAGCCGTCCGCGACGTCGAAGGTGCCGATCATGCCGAGTTCGGTGTGCGGCTTGCCGGTCTCGGGGTCGACCAGAATGCACTGATACGTGAACACGCCGGGGGAGGTGAACGTGAGCGTGGCCCCGCCCGACTCTCCGGGGTTCATGGCGGCGACCTCACCGATCGGCTCACCGTCAGGGTCGATCACCTCGAACTCGTGGGGCTGCTCGCCGATGTTCGTCATGGCGAAGCGGATCGTGTCGCCGTCGGCGATGCCGGACAGGTCGAGATTCTCGTAGTCGAAGTCGATCGCATCGAAGGCGATCTCGCGGTCGGCAACGACCTCGGTGCCACCGTCGCCGACGACCGTGAACGGCGACTCGAAGCCGTCGCCGGTCTGCCCGGGCTTGCACCGCACGAGATAGTCGCCCGCGACGAGGTCGACCGTGAGCGTGCGCGAGGTGCCGGTCGTGACGTTCTCGACTTCACCGAGTGTGTCGCCGTCCGCCTTCAGCACGTACAGCTCGTTGACCTTGCTGCTCTCGTTGAGGAACTGAAAGCCGACCTTGCCGGCGTCGATGATGTCCTGCGCGATCACGCACGCGTCGTCGGTGCCGGTCACCTCGACCGTCGAGTCGGCCGAGTCGGTCGAGCAGGCGGCGAGCGCTGCAATCGCCGCAACCGACATGGCGAGGCCACGGCCCAGCCTGTTGCATCTGGGGTCTGACCCCAGATGTAACACGTTGGGGACGACTTGGCGTGGGGACATGGTGGTGCTCCTCGTGAGCGTGGTGGATCGGAAGGTGAAGGGACGAATGGATTCAGCGAGCGGGCTCGCCGACGGATGCCGCGGGCGCTGCAACATGTCCGGTGGGCGCGGCCCGGTCGGCGCGCGACGGGCGCAGGAACAGCACCATCGTCGGGATGAGGTACCCCATGTAGACGACGATCTCGAGCACCGTCATCTGGGGACCGAGGTTGAAGATGCCCTTCAGGAGCGCCCCGTACCAGCTGGTGATCTCCCAGCCGTCGATGTCCCAGGCGAGGTTGTCGATGCCCGGAAGGATGCCGGCTTCCTGCAGGTCGTGGACGCCGTAGGCGAGCACGCCGGCGGCAATGACGATGAGTGCTGCGCCGGTGACCTTGAAGAACGCCGAGAGGTTCATCGACACGACGCCGCGGTACAACAGCACGCCGATCACCACGGCGGTGACGATGCCGAGCAGCGCGCCGATGGCCGGCCCCGCCCCGGCGCCTTGGGCCTGGAATGTCGGGTACAGGAACAACGCCGTTTCGAGACCTTCTCGCCCCACGGCGAGCAGCGCGGCGGTGAACACACCGATCGTCCCGATCTCGACGGCGGCCGACATCTTGTCCTGCAACTCACCTTTGAGGGTGCGCGAGGCCCGCTTCATCCAGAACACCATCCAGGTGACGAAGACGACGGCGACGATCGACAGGATGCCGCCGAATGCCTCCTGGGCTTCGAAGCTCATCGATGCCGAGGTGTAATGCAGCAGTGCACCGAACCCGAACGACAAGATGACGGCGACGGTGACGCCGGCCCACAACGCGGGGATGCGGTCGCGGTGGCCGCTGCGGACCATGAACGACATGAGGATGCTGACCACGAGTGCGGCCTCGAGGCCTTCTCGCAATCCGGTCAGGAATGTCTGCAGCACGTGGATCTCCGGGTGTTCAGCGTGACGGGCTGGAGCCCGACTCTTCGGCGACGTCGAAGTTAGGCCACCCTAACGATGATCCTTCCGCTGATGCAACATCACGTTTGTCCGCCGACCCCCACCCGAGCGATGAGTTTGCGCGCGACCTGTCCGCGCGCAAACTCATCGCTCACCCGTTGAGGTCGGTGATGACCGGCTTCTTCGCCGCGGTCTTCTTCGCCGCGGTCTTCTTGGCGGTGCGCTTCTTCGCCGGAGCCTTCTTCTTGGCCGCCGACTTCTTCGCCGCGCGCTTCTTGGTGGGGCCGCCCTTGGCGATGATGGCCTCGCGGCGGATCGCCAGCAGTTCGTAGGCGCGCTCTGGTGCCATCGCTTCGAGGCGGTCGCCCTTGCCGAGCGACGCGTTCGTCTCGCCATCGGTGACGTACACGCCGAACTTGCCGTCCTTGGCGACGACCGCGCGCTCGCTCACCGGGTCGGTGCCGAACTCGCGCAGCGGACCCTTCGCCGCCATGTTGGCGCCGCCTCGCTTGTACACCTTCGGTTGACTGAAGATCGCCAACGCCTCGGCGAGCGTGATCTGCAGGAGTTGGTCCTCGGAGTCGATGTTGCGGTAGTCCTTCTCCTTCTGCACGTACGGGCCGTAGCGGCCGTTGTTCGCGTAGATCGGGAGGCCGTCGGCCGGATCGTCACCGAGGTGGCGCGGCAACGCCAGCAGCGCTTCGGCTTCGTCCAGGGTGATCCGCTCGAGGATCATCGTCTTGAACAGGCTCGACATCTTCGGCTTCTCGAAGCCGGGGGGCGGGTCGTCGTGGTCGCCCCACTGCACGTACGGGCCGTAGCGGCCGTTCTTCGCGAACACCGGATAGCCGTCGAGTTCGCCGATCGGTTCGTCGGACTTCGGAGCGGCGAGCAGCTCGATCGCCTTCGCCACCGTCAGCTCGTCGGGCGTCAGGTCGTCGGGAACGCTCGCCGTGTCGTCGCCACGTTTGACGTAGGGGCCGTACTTGCCCGGCTTCACCACGATCAGCTCGCCGTCGGCGTCGGGGCCGATCGGGAACGTGTTGATCTCGGCGGCGTCGATCTCGTCGAGGTTCTCCTCGACGAGTCGCTTGAGCCCGAGCAGCGCGTCCTCGCCGAAGCCGGCTTCGGCCGAGATCGGCTGGGTGTCGCCGTCGCCGGTGTCGCCGAAGTAGAAGCGCTTGAGCCACTTGTCCTTGGCGCGGCGCTCGTTGGCGATCTCGTCGAGGTCATGATCGATCGAGGCGGTGAAGTCGTAGTCGACGAGCGCGTCGAAGTGCTCCTCGAGCAGCCGGACGACGGCGAACGCGGTCCACGTCGGCACCAGGGCCTGGCCCTTCTTCCACACGTACCCGCGGTCCTGGATCGTCTGAATGATCGACGCCCACGTCGACGGCCGGCCGATACCGAGCTCCTCGAGCCGCTTCACCAGCGACGCCTCGGTGTAGCGGGCCGGCGGCGACGTGCTGTGACCGTTCGGCTCGATCGACGCGATCGGGACGACATCGCCCTGCGCCAAGGGCGGCAGGAGCGCCTCGTTCTCGGCGTCGTCGTCGCCCGTCTCCTCTTTCGAGGCGACGTACACCGCGCGGTAGCCGGGGAACGTGATCGTGGTGCCGGACGCAGCGAACTCGCAGTCGGTCAGCTCGCCGGTCGACCGGTCGGCGGCATTGGCGGCGAGGCGCACGCTGACGGTGACACCGGTGGCGTCGGCCATCTGCGACGCGAGCGTGCGCTGCCAGATCAGGCGGTACAGCGCGACGTCCTGACTGTTGAGTTCCGACCCGAGACTCTGCGGCGAGCGGTACGGCGTCGTCGGGCGGATCGCCTCGTGGGCCTCCTGTGCGTTCTTGACCTTCGACGAGAACTGTTTCGGCGCCGCGTTGAGGTAGTTGGCCCCGTACTCGCTCGTGACCGCGGCGCGGGTGGCCTGCATCGCCTCGTCGGACAGCACGACGTTGTCGGTACGCATGTAGGTGATGTAGCCGCGCTCGTACAGACCCTGGGCGACGCGCATCACCTGCGACGACGACAGGCGCAGCTTGCGGCCGCCCTCCTGCTGCAGCGTCGAGGTCATGAACGGCGCCTTGGGCGACGACCGGTACGGCTTCTCCTCGACCGAGCGCACGGTGAACGTCGCACCGTCGAGGCCGTCGGCCAGCCCACGGGCTCGCGCCTCGTCGAGCGCCACCGACTTCGCGACACCTGTCCCCTGGCGTCGAAGTCCTTGCCGGTGGCGACACGGTCGCCGTCGACGGCGAGCAGCTTCGCTCCGAACGTCGGCTGCGTGGCCGTGGCGAGCTCGATGTCCCAGTAGTCGGCGGTGACGTAGGCGATGCGCTCGCGTTCTCGCTCGACGATCAGGCGCACCGACGGGCTCTGCACCCGCCCAGCCGACAGGCCGCGATTGACGCGACGCCACAGCACCGGCGACACCTCGTAGCCGTAGAGGCGATCGAGGATGCGTCGCGTCTCGGCGGCGTCGACGAGGCCGTAGTCGAGGTCGCGTGGGTTGTTGACGGCGTGATCGATGGCGGCCTTGGTGATCTCGTGGAACACCATCCGCTTCACCGGCACCTTGGGCTTGAGATACTCGAGGAGGTGCCACGAGATGGCCTCCCCCTCGCGGTCTTCATCGGTCGCGAGATAGAGCTCCGAAGCGTCCTTGAGCGCAGCCTTGAGATCCTTGACGACGGTCTTGCCGCGTTCGGTGAGCTCGTAGGTGGGCTTGAAGCCGTTGTCGACGTCGATGTTCAGCCCCTTGCTCGGCAGGTCGGACACGTGGCCGACCGAGGCGCGCACGTCGTAGTCGCTGCCGAGGAACTTCGACAGCGTCTTGGCCTTGGCGGGCGACTCGACGACGACGAGGGGTTTGGACATCAGTGCCTTTCGCGGATTGCTGAGCGCGGTTTCGGTGTGTTCGCTAGGTGATCGGGCGCCACGTTGTCAAGGCGACGGCGGCGCGTCACATGCCGTGAGTGTGCCAAGGGAACCCGCGAATCCCCATCGCGGGTACGGTTCGACCACGATGCCGAGCACACGCCACGAGCCGGACCCGGCACTCGGATGGGCCCCCGATTTCGACGATGCCTGGACCGATCTGGGCCGCCCCGGGACGCCAGGGCGAGTCTCGCGGCTCGACCGGGGATGGAGCACGGTCGTGCGCTCGATCGACGAGGCGCGCGGAGTCGCGGACCCGCTGCGGGTACGCAACATCGGCGCCGACGTCGCGGTCGGCGACTGGGTGATCGCGTCCAACGACGGCGAACGCGTCGAGTACGTGCTGGAGCGCCGCTCGGCGTTCACCCGGCGGGCATCGTTCGACGGGATGCGGGCCGTGTCGCACACGTTGGCGGCCAACATCGACGTCGTGTTCCTGGTGCACGCACTCGGATCTCCGCCGAGCCCCCGACGCTTGGAACGCGAGCTCGTCCTGGCGTTCGACTCCGGCGCCGAACCGGTGGTCGTGCTCACCAAGACCGACCTCGTCGACGACGCCGAACCAGGGCAGGTCGCGCTCCAGGACGTGGCGCTCGGCGTTCCGGTGCTGCTGGCGAGCGGGATCAGTGGTGATGGCATCGACGCGATCCGCGACTATGCGGTGGGGAACCGGACGCTGACGTTCCTCGGGGCGAGCGGCGTCGGCAAGTCGACCATCGTCAATGCGCTGGTGGGTGCCGAGCGACAGGCGACATTCGCTGTTCGCGAAGGCGATCAGCGTGGCCGCCACACCACGGTCGCTGCCGAACTCGTGCCGCTGCCCGGCGAAGGCTGGTTGATCGACACGCCCGGTGTGCGGGCGTTGAGTCTGTGGCTGTCGGGCAACGGGATCGAGCGGGCGTTCGCTGACGTGTTCGACCTGATGGACCACTGTCGGTTCCGCGACTGCAAGCACGATCAGGAGCCGGGCTGTGCGGTGCAAGCGGCGATCGCAGCAGGCGACCTCGACCCGATCCGCCTGCGCAGCCTCGAACGGCTGATCGAGGAGGAAGCCGCGCTCGAAGAGGAACAGCGCGCCCACGACAAGGCCGCCGACAAGCGCGCCGGTGGCCGCACGCTCGCGCCGGAGGAATCCGAGTTCGACGACCTCTGAGCACGATCTGCGCCCCCGCGTCCCAACGCACGATCAGCGCCCGTGGCGTCCCCGTTTCCGGGATTGGAGGGGCGCAGATCGGGTCAGATGTCGTCTCGCTGGCTCGCCTCCACCGCTCGACGGCGTGTGCGACCGGCCCCTCGCAGGACGGCACCCACGGCGAGCATCAGCATTCCGAGAACCGCCGTTGGCCCGAGTCAGTCATGCTGCGATCTCTGAGCACGACTGGACGCACACGATGTGCGAGGCACATCGCTGGTGACCCTCCCGATCTGCGCCCCCAGCGTCCCAGTACCCGATCTGCGCCCGTGACGTCCCGGTTTCCGGAACTGGGGGGCGCAGATTTGGTCATCAGGACGCGGTGACGTTGGGAGCGGTGCGTCGATAGTGTTCGTGATGCTCACGAAGCGGGGCTGGTTCCGCGTGAGTGACGGAGAGATCCGTCGGGTACATGCGGTCCCCCACCGCACCCGAGAGCAGGAGAACACCTTGTCGTCATTCATGACGGTCGACACGGCTCGTCGAGCCGACCGAGACCCGCGGCCGTGATCAGCCGTTGGAAGCGCACGCTCGTCGGCTCGCCCCTGGCCAGCGAGGACGAACAACACCAGCGACTCGGCATTCCGACGGCGCTCGCCGTGTTCGCGTCCGACGCGATCTCCTCGACGGCGTATGCCAGCCAGGAGATCCTCATCGTCCTGATCCCCGCCGCGGGGCTGTCGGTGGCGCTCAACCAACTGATCCCCATCTCGATCATCGTGATGGTGCTCCTGGTGCTGGTCATCACGAGCTATCGCCAGACGATCTTCGCCTATCCGGGTGGTGGCGGGTCCTACGTCGTCTCCAGGGAGAACCTCGGTGAGACCCCGTCGTTGGTCGCGGGGGCATCGCTGCTCGTCGACTACATCCTGACCGTGGCCGTGTCGGTGTCGGCCGGCGTCGCGGCGATCACGTCGGCGTTCCCCGCGCTGCGTCCAGAGCGCGTCGAGATCTGTCTCGCGTTCATCGCGATCATGACGATCGCGAACCTCCGGGGGCTCAAGGAATCCGGCCGGTTGTTCGCCGGCCCGACCTACGTGTACATCGTCTCCCTCGGGGCGCTGATCGCGGTGGGTCTGATCCGGCTCGCGACCGGTGGGCTCGAACCGCTCGTGCCGAACACCGAGGCCGTGAATCACCTGACGGGCGGGAACGAACTCACCGGGCTGACCGTGCTGTTGTTCTTACGGGCGTTCTCCTCCGGCGCCGTTGCCCTCACGGGTATCGAGGCCATCTCCAACGGTGTTCCGGCGTTCAAGAAGCCCGAGTCGAAGCATGCGGCCACGACCTTGCTGCTGATGGGAACGATCCTCGCGACGTTCTTCTTCGGGATCTCGGTGCTCGCGAACCGTTTGCGGCCGACGCCGAGCGAGGGCGAGACGTTGCTGTCGATCATGGGGCGCGAGGTGTTCAACGGCGAGAGCCTGCCGTACTACATCCTCCAGTTCTCCACGTTTGCGATCCTGATCCTCGCGGCGAACACGGCGTTCGCCGACTTCCCCCGCGTGTCGTCGATCCTGGCCCAGGACGGATATCTGCCAGCGCAGCTGAAGAACCGTGGCGATCGGCTGGTGTTCTCCAACGGCATCCTGGCGCTGGCCGCCGTGGCAGCGGTACTGATCGTGGTCTTCTCCGGCGACACGAGCAAGCTCATCCCGCTCTACGCCGTCGGCGTGTTCTGCGGCTTCACGCTGTCGCAGATCGGCATGGTGCGTCACCACCAGAAGCTGCGTGAGCCCAGCTGGAAACGAGGCGCGATCGTCAACACGATCGGTGCGATCGCGACGTTCATCGTGTTGATCGTCGTGCTGGTGTCGAAATTCACCATCGGGGCGTGGATCCCGGCCGTCCTGATCCCGATCATCGTGTACGGGTTCCGGCGCATCAAGCGCCATTACGACGGCGTTCGATCGGCCCTCAAGGTCCAGCCGGGCGACAGAATTCCTCGCCATTCGCACACCGTGGTGATCCTCGTGGGCAGCGTCAATCTCGGCGTCCTCAAGGCGGTGGCCTATGCGCGTTCGATGCGTCCTGATCGACTCGTTGCGATCAGCGTGGTCAACTCGGCCGACGAGGAATCCATGCTGGTCGATGCGTGGGAGGACTTCGAGCTTCCCGTCGAACTGCGAACGATCTTCTCGCCGTTCCGCGACCTCACCGGTCCCGTCATGCAGCTCATCGACGAACTCGATGCCGAGAGTCCTGATGACGTGGTGACCGTCGTCATCCCGGAGTTCGTCGTCGAGCACTGGTGGGACCAGGCGCTGCACAATCAGAGTGCTCTGATGATCAAGACGAAGCTGCGCCAACGCCCCAACACGGCGATTCTGTCGGTGCCGGTTCAGGTCGGCGACCTGCGCGAAGCGCCTCGCCGTGGGTCGAGCCCGGCCGAGGTCCCCGAGCTCAATGAGAAAGAGGTGCTGTGAGCCAGCCCAACATGCAGAACGAGCAGCGGCCCGCCATTGGCCACGTCGTGATCGTCGGATGCGGACGCGTCGGAGCCGGCCTCGCCGAACGGATGCTGGGTCACGACCACACCGTGGCGGTGATCGACACCGAACGCTCGTCGTTCAAACGGCTCGCCCATCTCGACGTCGAGCAGGTCGAGGGTGTCGGCTACGACCGCGACACGCTCCGCCGCGCCGGCATCGAGCGGGCGGTCGCGGTGGCGGCGGTCACCAACGGCGACAACAGCAACATCGTGATCGCCCGCACCGGACGCGAGGCGTTCGGCGTTCGGCGGGTCTTCGCCCGCATCTACGACATGCGTCGCGCCGCCGTGTACGAACGCCTTGGGATTCCAACGGTTGCGTCGGCCCGTCTCACCATCGACATGTCGATGCGTCAACTGCTCCCACTCGACGATGCCGTCCGGTGGGTCGACCCCAGTGCGCAGGTGTGTCTGGTCGAGCGGCCGGCGTCGCGAGCACTGATCGGCACGAGTGTCCGCGAGCTCGAATCCGACGGCACGGTCCGACTCGCGGCGCTGCGGCGCCTCGGAGTCAGCGTGGTGCCGGCGGCTGATCTCGTCGTCCAGGAGGGTGACCTGCTGTATCTGATGGTGCCGAACGATCGAGTAGTCGAGCTCCAGGCCGCCTGGGCCGATGCCGGCGAGGGGAAGGTGACGTCGTGAGGATCGTGATCGTGGGGGCCGGCAAGGTCGGGACCTTCATCGCCGAAGACCTCGTGGGGAACGGTCACGAGGTGGTCGTCGTCGAACGAGACCACCACCAAGTCGAACGCCGCGGTGTAGCGCCGGGCCTCGGTTCGATCAGTTGGATCGTCGCCGATGCCTGCGAGATCAGTGAACTGGCGCGAGCGGAGCCGGAGCGCGCCGACGTGTTGCTCGCCGTGACCGGCGACGACGAGGACAACCTCGTGGCGTCGCTGCTCGCCAAGCAGGAGTTCGGCGTACCTCGAGTGATCGCCCGGGTGAATCACCCGGCCAACGAGTGGATGTTCTCCGAGATGTGGGGCGTCGACATCGCGGTGTCGGCGCCGCACCTGCTGTCGGCGTTGGTCGAAGAAGCCGTGTCGGTCGGCTCGATCGTTCGGCTGCTGCAGGTGGCCGGCGGAAAGGCGCGGCTGATCGAGGTGACGTTGTCCGAGGACAGTCCGATCCTCGGACAACAACTCGTCGATGCGGGGTTCCCACGCGGATCGAGCGTCGTGGCGATCGTCCGCTCCGGCAATGTGGTGGTGCCTCGTGGTGACACGTCGTTCCACGTTGCCGACGAGGTGATCGTGCTCGTGACCGACGAGGCCGAAGCCGAGGTCACCGCCCTCCTCGTGCACTGATCACTGCAGCTGATCGTGAGATTTCGGGGTCCGCCCCGGAGGAGACGCTCAGCGACCGACTGCCTCTGGCAGCACGGTGTAGGCGGGGTTGACGATGACGAGTTGACCTCGCGCGCGGTGGGCCACGCCTTCGAACACGACGGCCCGTCCGGCATCGAGGCCGAGGATGCGTGACCTGCCGGTGAACAGTGCGACGGCCGAGCCGGTTCCGTCGTTGACGGTGACGCGCAGCATCGGTTGGCTGCCCGGCGACGATCGGTGTTGACTTCGCACCTCGCCGCCGAAGCGCACGGGGCAGCGTTCCTCCACCTCGCTGATCGAGCTCATCTCCACTCCGTTGAATCGACGCTGCAGACGCCGCGCGTCGAGTTCGGCCACGGATCCAGCGAGACGCTCCTGCAGGCCTGGCGCAGCACTACTCACCACGTGCAAGGTATCGCTCCGATCCTTCGAGACGACGGTGCGGTCGTTGTTCATGCTGCAGTCACACAGCTGCCATTGATGGGAAACGCAACGACGCAACGATGGGTCCACTCGTTGTAGCGGGGCTGGAACCGCACGGGCGTACCCGACAACCGTCGGGCACGGGGCGCACCGCAAGGTGCCCGAAAGCAGGAGAACCAATTCATGTCAGCCTTCCTCATGGCGGGGCCCGATGTCGACGCGCCAACTGTGGCGTTGTCGCTCAACCTTCTCTGGATCGTCATCGGCGCGGCCCTCGTGATCTTCATGCAGGCCGGATTCGCGATGGTCGAGACCGGTTTCTGTCGGAGCAAACACGCGGCCCACGTGGTGTCGACGAACTTCATGATCTTCGGATTGGGGTTCGTCGGATTCTTCTTCTTCGGGTTCGCGTTCATGTTCGGTGGGTTCTCGTACGCCGGTGTGTTCGGCATGGACGCCCCCGTTGGCGGCGCGCTGATCTCGGCCGGCGACTGGGTCTTCTTGTGGAAGGGTGGCTTCGGACTCGGTGGTCTGGGCGATCAGGCCACGACCGCGTCGATCATGGCGTTCTTCCTCTACATGGTGGCCTTCATGGACACCACCGCCACGATCCCCACCGGGTCGATGGCCGAACGTTGGAAGTGGGGATCGTTCGTGGTCTGGGGCCTGTTCTGCGGCGCCATCTACTACCCGCTGTTCGGCGCGTGGACCTGGGGCGGCGGATGGCTGAGCCAACTCGGCAACAACGTCGGGCTCGGGTTCGGCTACGTCGACTTCGCCGGTTCGGGTGTCGTCCACGCCGTCGGAGGGGCGGCGGCGCTTGCCGGAGCCCTCGTCCTCGGACCGCGCATCGGCAAGTTCGACAAGGACGGCACGCCGCGGGCGCTGCTCGGTCACAACATCCCGATGGCGATGTTCGGCACGTTCATCCTGTTGTTCGGATGGTTCGGCTTCAACGCTGCGTCGACGTTCGCCGCCACCGACATCCAGTTCGCGACCGTCGCTGCGAACACCGCCATCGCTGCGGCGTTCGGCTCGGTCGCGGCGCTGTTGTGGGTGACACGTCGAACCGGCAAGCCCGATCCGTCGATGATGGTGAACGGAATGCTCGCCGGCCTCGTCGCGATCACGGCACCGTGCGCGTTCGTGCAGCCGTGGGCGGCCGCTGTGATCGGATTGCTCGCCGGCCTCATCGTCATCGAGGTCGTGTGGTTCATCGAGCGGCGTCTCAAGATCGATGATCCGGTCGGCGCGATCGCCGTGCACGGCGTGTGCGGCCTGTTCGGCGTATTGGCTGTCGGCATCTTCTCCGATGGCTCGTACGGCGCCGGATGGAACGTGACCGACACCCCGGAAACAGCCGGCAAGGGCATCACCGGGATCCTGTACGACCTCGATCTGGGTCTCCGCCAGCTCGGCGCACAGGCGGTGGGTGTGCTGGTGATCTGCACCGTGATCTTCGGTCTGGCCTTCGGCTTCTTCCACTTCCAGAACAAGTTCACCAAGGGCGGAATTCGCCCGACCGCTGAGGACGAGATCGCCGGCCTGGACGGCGCCGAGATGGGCGTCCCCGCCTACTCGCACGACTGACCGCTCAACGATCTGCGCCCCCTGCGTCCCATGGCACGATCTGCGCCCGTGGGGTCCCGGCTTCCGGGACGTGAGGGGCGCAGATCGGTCGTCAGATGGGGTCGTCAGAGCGTGTCAGTCGTCCACACGTCGTCGGTGGAGCGGCGCCACACGGCGGCGTGGTGGACGGCGGCCACCGGCAGCGGACCGTAGACGTGAGGGAACCGCACGTCGAGGCCCGGTGCCGGTGGCTCGAACACGATCGGCGAGGGGACGAGTTCGGGGTCGATGGTCAGCACCACGAGTTGGTCGAGATCGGCGTAGAACCGATTGGCGGTGTCCTGCAGTTGTTGTCTCGTCGAGCAGTGGATGAAGCCTTCCTGCTCGAGCGTGACCCCGCGGGTCGACATCCGGTACTCGCCGGTTGCGAACGCTGCGGCCCAATCGTCCGGGATGGCCATGTGGAAGATCGGCTCGTCGTGGGGCGTCTCGGCGGTCATGGTCACAGCGTGCCGTCGTCGAGTCGACGTCGCACCTCGACCGCGCGCTCGCGGACGGCGAGTAGGTCGGACAACTGCTCGGACGTCCGCACCTGTCGCGAGATTCGGGGGTTCTTCACCAGCCGCTCGTGGTGGCCCGCCAGGAAGTCCCAGTAGAGCGTCGTGAACGGGCACGCACCGTCGCCGACGCGCCGCTTGCGGTCGTAGCGGCACGTACCGCAGTAGTCGCTCATCGTGTCGATGTAGTTGCCGCCGGCCGCATACGGCTTGGTGGCCATCATCCGTCGGCCCACTGGCTCATCCCGATCACGTTCGGCAACATCACCCATTCGGCACCGTCGATGAAGCTCGACCACATCCATTCGGTCATCTCCCACGGGTCGGCGCCGATGGTTCAGTTGATCGCCGAGCACCCAGACCGTTGTTCGGGTCGGCGACGTCACGCGATCGAGTCGCGCACGTTGACCGCCCGGTCGAATCGGGTCGCCGACAATCGCTCGCGCAGCGCCGGTCGCGTGCAGACCACTTCGAGGTCACCAGCGGCATCGCGGGCGGCAGCCGCAGCGCCGAGCAGGATGCCGAGGCCTGCGTCGTCGAGCACGCTGACCGCATCGAGGTCGACGATCAGCGTCACGCCCGGGTGTCGGCGCACAGCGCGGGAGAGGTCGTTGTGGAGGTGGCCGACCGCGGCCAGGTCGACCAGGCCGTCGACGGTGACGACGATGGAACCACCGACCTTGTCGAGCGTCGTGTGGACCTGCATGGTCGTGCAGGCTATGGCGGAGCAGCGTCGGGTGGCGCCTCGTTCGCGTCACGGTGGCTCCAACGCCATCGTCGCCGAGGCGGTGTGGGTGACCGGGCCGATCAGCGACCCGATGATCGCCACGTCGATCGGATCCACGTACGTCACCGTCACGGTGACCGTCGATGCGCCGAGTGTTGTTGCCACGTCGATCGGCAGGCTGACCGCCCGGTTCGCAGCGTTCTCCGCCGCCGTGGAAGGAGTTCCCGACACCGCGGCGGCGCGCGCTCCTTCCCGGGCCGCCAGCTCGACGGCGAGCTCGTTGCGAACGGCCGTGCCGACGAGGACGAGTCCGAGCGCCATCATCGTCACGATCGGGAGCGCCAACGCGAACTCGACCGATGCTTGACCGGTCGAGTCCTGCCGGCGACACGGCCGACAGCGATCAGACCTTGTCGATGACGGCATCGATCACGGCGTTGAACAGGCGGCTGATGCGTGCGGCACCGCCACCGGCGGTCGCCCAGGCGACCACCATCAGCCCGACCAGCGCCGCAGCCAACAGCACGAGCGCGTATTCGGTCGTCGCCTGACCACGGTCGTCGGTGAGACGCGTGCGCAACGCAGTGTGCAGGTGGACGTAGATCAGCAGGGTGACATGGGTGGGCATGGTGGCTCCCCTTCGTGGGTCGTCGGAACGGGGGTCACCAGGCGGTTGCGCCGAGTGACGAGAGTGCGGCGATCACGGCGGGCGCAATCGCGAGGAGGACGAACGACGGCAACGTGCACGTCACGAGCGGGAATGACAGGCGGATGGGGAGCTTGCGGGCGTCGGCGAAATCGAGGCGTTGGCGAGCGGCGCGTGTCTCGTTGGTGAGCAGGTCGAGTACGGGGCCGAGGGCGAGACCGTGGCGGTCGCTCGTTGCGATCACGTCGGCCACAGCGCCAGCGGGCGCGCCGAGCCGGTCGGGCAGCGCAGCGAGGGCATCGGCGAACGGCTGGCCCCGTTCGGTGCGTCGCATCACTTCACCAAACGCGTCGCTGATCGCCGACTCGCCGGACCTGGCGAGATCGCAGACTGCCTGGAACGGGGTCAGGCCCGCTCGCACGCTCAGCACCAGCAGGTCGATCGCTTCGGGGAGCGCGCGCTCGATGTCGGCGCGCCGTCGTTTCGCGGCGCGGATCGGGCCGAGTCGACGCACCAACAGCGTTGCCGCGGTCGCCACGCCCACGCCAATGGGACCGACCACCGACGCCCCGAGCGCTGCACACACGACCCCAGCGCCGAGTACGACGCGCCGTCGACGCCGCGGGGAATGGACTCGCTGCAGAAAGCGGGGTGCGGAGATCGTGCGCCGGCTGGTCGTCGTGAAGGGTCGTGCGATCGCTCCGAGGGCAAGAGTCGCGAGGACCGCTGTCAGCGGTCCGGTCACTGCGGGGGTCGACATGATCGCCATCACGTCGGGACTCCGACGATGCGACGCATCCACCACCAACCGGTCGCGTTCAACGCCAGCCCGGCACCGATGCACGCTGCGCCGATGGGCGAGGTCGCGACGGACCGGACGTCGTCGTCGGTCGCGATGAGCAGCGCGAGCATCACGAGTGGCACGGCGGTCATGACGTGCGACGAGAGGCGGGCCTGCGCGGCCTGCGTCGCTCGCTCGTCGAAGTCGGCGGCACGCTGACGCAGCAACATCGCAGTGCGATCGATCGACGCCGCGGACGGTCCACCGATCCGACGCGCCGTGGCGATCACGGCGAGCGCGAGTCCGAGGTGTGGGCCGGTGTCGTCGACACGATCGACCGCGTCATCGATCGACAGGCCGCGTTCGATCGCCAGTCGAAACGCCGAGGTGGCCTGTTCGGTGGCGACGTCGATCGGAAGCACCACGACGGCGTCGCGCAGCGTCGACCCCGACCGGACGCGACGCGCGATGTCGTCGCACCAGGCGGCGACGGCTCGAGCCTGCGGTGGGCGACGGCGTCCGCGCCTCAGCGTCCACGCGCGGCCGACTCCGAGCTGACGCCGTGGTGCGCGTCCGACGCCACGCGCGTCGCGCCGCGGTCTCGGTCGCAGGCGCACGGCGGCGAAAAGCGCAGCAAGCGCGACCAGCGCGATGGCGATCACGATCCGGACCCATCGGTGAACTGAGGTCGCCGCCGACGTCCGATCGGCGCCGTGACGACGAGTTCGCCGTGTGCGTCGAGTGCAGCCACCGGCCGTGTCGTGGCGGCGACGTGACCGTCGGAGGTCGGTGGGGTCGGGACGACCTCGGCGATCTCGGCGATCCGGCGCGAACCGTCGCTGCAGCGTTCGACGTGGATCACGGCGTCGATCGATCGGGCGAGTTGGTGGCGGATCGCGGCCAGCGGCCACGTCGGCGCCGCCTGCAGCACCAGCGATTCGAGGCGGAGGAGCGCGTCGGCGGGTCCGTTCGCGTGGCACGTGGAGATCGATCCGTCGTGCCCGGTGTTCATCGCCTGGACGAGTGCGAGTACCTCATCGCCGCGAACCTCGCCCACCACGATTCGATCGGGCCGCAGCCGGAGCGCCGTGCGGACGAGTTGTGCGAGATCGACGGCGCCGGGGCCGTCGACGGTCGGTGGGCGGGCCTCGAGCCGCACCGCGTGGGGGTGTCGCAGCGGGAGTTCGGAGGTGTCCTCGACCACCACGAGTCGCTGTGACGGGTCGACCTCGGACACGAGTGCGGCGACGAGGGACGTCTTGCCCGACGACGTCGCGCCCGTGATCACCAGGTTGCAGCGAGCGACCAGGAGTTCGCGCACGAGCCCGAGTCCGATGCCGTTGGTGAACGAATCGATCGGAAGTATCTGCCGCCGGAACCGTCGGATCGACAGCATCGGCCCGTCGACGGCGACGGGCGGCAGGACTGCGCAGACCCGTGCGCCGTCGGCCAGGCGGGCATCGACGATCGGCGACGTCCGGTCGACGCGCCGGCCGAGCGGCGCGAGTACCCGTTCGATCAGCAGGTCGACGCGATCGGTGCCGAGCGTCCCGACGTAGTGCAATGCGCCGCCGCGATCGATCCAGATCTCGCGGCCGGCATTGACGAGGACTTCGTCGATCCCCTCGTCTCGGACGTACGCATCGAGTTCACCGAGCCCCCGTAGGTGCGCGACGACGCGGTCGGCGAGCAGCACCCGCTGTTCGGGCGAGCACAACGGAGCGAGGCGGCGGACCTCGGCCTCGATCAGTTCCGTCGGATCACCGGCCCGGTCGGCTACGAGGTCGCACACGGCGCGCACGACGTCGTGGTCGCTCATGCTGCGACCGCACGCAACGCTCGAGTCATCACCCGTGGGACGCGAGTGGCGAGCAGGCCGGCATCGACCGCGCGGGCCACGCTCGGGTCGACGCTGACCGTGGCCACCACCGGTACGCCGATGGCATGCTCGATGTCGCGAGGCCCGAGGCCGCGGCCGGGCTCGTCGACGAGGATCACGCCCGTCGGTCGAGTCGCGCTCCGTACCGCACGTCGCAGCGAGAGGTAGCACGGTCGGGTGACGAGGAGCGATCGGTCGGCGCGCGTTGCGAGCGCTCCGGGCGGGACGCGGGTGCCGACGTCGATCGTGACGTCGCAGCCCCACTGGTTCGACCAATCGTGCAGCCAGTCGCCGAGCGTCGCCCATCGTGGTTCGTGGCCGGTGCGGAGGTCCCGCGGCCGGTCCGCGGCGCCGGACTGCCACGGCAACAGCCAAACCCGCGGGCCGATGTCGACGAGCAACTCGGCGAGATGGTCGGCCGACGCGTCGCTCTGGAGCCACTCGGCGACACCGGGCCGGTCGGGTTCGGGCAGGCCGAGCACGGCGGGAATCTCGCCGTCGAGGTCGACGAGCAGTGACGGACGGTGCGAACTCAGCGCGAGTGCCGCTGCGACGACCGTGGTTCCGCTACCGCCCTTGGCGGCCCAGCAGAGTGTGACCATGACGTTCCCCCGTTCAGCGGGTGGATGCATGGGGAGAGTCGGTGAGGTGAGAGTACCGACCCCCGACCCCCGCCCACAACCCCCACGCGCTCACCCTGCCCGTCGGGAGCCGGCCTCGACGCGCAGGGTCGGCTCCGCGGTGCTGCGCCACTCGGCGGTGGATAGGGTCGCGGCCGGAGGTGTCCGAGTACCTGGTGGGCTCCGCCGCCTTCAAAGCGGTTGGGATGGGCGATCCCCATCCGGCGGGTTCGATTCCCGTCCACCTCCGCCAACGGGTCCACGGGCGTCCACCGCGAACTGTAGAAGTCGCTCTGACTAGGGCTTTTGTGCAGTGCCGTCGGTGGACGTTCGTGGATGTCCGTGGAGCGTTACTCTCAGGGTTACTCTCAAAACCGGTAGTCTGAGAGCAACGCAACAGGGGGTGCGGCATGCCGAAGACACCGCGGGGCAAGCGAGTGGTGGACGACTCGACGGGTCGATTCACGGTCGCGGGCAAGGCGCCGAACGGCCAGGCACAGCCGTACTTCGATCGGACCCGCGGCGTCTGGGTCGCCCCGTGGCGCCGGCCGGACGGCAAGGTCGGCAAGCCGACGGGCAGGACGCGTGCGCTGGCCGAGGCATCGCGTGATCGCCACATCGAAGCGGCGAAAGATGACGCTCGCCTGTCACGGCTCACCGAGGGCTTCCACGCAGAATCGACCCTTGCCGAACTCATCCGCTGGTGGCTCGATCACATCGCCCGCCACCGGGTGCGCATCACCACCTGGGCGACGTACTCGAAGCAGCTGAAGCTAGTCGAGGATCGGCTCGGCGAGATCCCGGTGCGTCAGCTCCGACCCGAGCAGGTGACCACATTCGTCTCCGAACTCGTCGACCGCGGTTCGGCGGCACGTGCGAGGAACGTCCGGACGCTCCTCGTCCAAGTGCTCGATGAAGCAGTCACGCTCGGACTGACCACCGACAACGTCGCTCGCAAGGTTCGTCCGCCGCGGGTCCCGCGAGTCCAGCGCCGCACGCTGACGCCGGCCGAGGTGTCGCGACTGCTGGCGGCCTGCGACGAGCGCTTCGCCGCCGCAGTCGCGCTCTGCTACGTGCAGGGCTGGCGGGTGAGCGAGGCGCTCGGCCTTGCGTGGCAGGACCTGGACCTCGACGCCGGCGTTGTCGTGCTCCGTCGAGGAGCCACCTACGCGGACGGCGTTGGCATGATGCTCGGCCCGACCAAGACGCAGCGGACCGCCGGCCGCCAGCTGCTCGCGCCGACCGTCGTCGAGCACCTCCGCCGTCGCCTCGAGGACCAACAGGCCGACATCGAGAAGCTCCCGACCGCATGGCCCAAGGTCGTGTACGACGGCGAGCACCTCGACCTCGTGTTCACCACGCCGACCGGTCGTCCGGTGCTCCGCCAACATGTCGACCGCGCGATCCGAGCCGCCGCGTCAAGAGCCGTGCTCGATCCCTCCGGGCTCGGCACCCACGCTGGGCGGCGGTCGGTCGTGACCAACCTCTATGCCTCCGGATCGCTCGACATCGCCGACGTCGCCCAGTTCGTCGGGCACACGGACGTCTCGACGACACGGGGGTACGTGCAGCACCAAGGCGAGCGACCACGCCAGGTGAGCGAGAAGGCGTTCCTCCTGCTCGACCCCCGCCCGCCTCAGGACGGAGGTCGACGGCGACTGATCCAGTCCCGACTCGCTCAGGCTGCCCGCTTGCGTTGGACATAGTCCTCGAGGTCGTCGATGGTGAGGCGGACGCTGCGGCCGATGTGGATCGGTGCGAGTTCGTCGTCCCAGATCAGTTGGTAGACGGTCGATCGGCTGACAGCGAGGAGTTCTGCCGCTTGTGGGATGGTGACGAGCAGCGGCGGTCGTGGTGTCTGTGCGTGTGGGGTGTTGTCCGTGGGTTCGTGCATGTCGGCGATCATTCGGCAGGGACGTCACGGATCACCGCCCGACTGGCTACCCGGATCACGGCCCGGATACCTCGATCTCGATGACGGGTGCCGGGCGGGTGGCTGGACGCAGGCCGAACTCGGCCCAGCCGTCGGGCAGGTGGCCGTGCCGGTCGAGGTGGACCGCGGCGTCCACGATCCGGGTAGCCAGAGCATCGATCCGGGTAACGCCGAGGCGGCCGTCGTCGTGCAGTCGTCGCAGGTGTTCGACGACCCAGTCGGGTGGGTCGTTGAGGACGTCGTGACCGACGGTGAGACGGCGTCGCTCGCAAGCGTCGTCGTGGGCACCGATGCCGTATTGGGCGAAGACGTCGTCGACTTGTTGCTCCCGGCGAGCTTGTCGAAGCTCGAGTCGAGCCGCTCGGAGCGCCTCGTTGGCCGCGACCCGTTCGGCCTCCGTCGATGATCGTGCGGTGAGCTCGATCGAGGTCGCGGACTTTCGCTTGGGCTTGTCGGACCGGGTCGTTCGCGGTCGCTTCGTGGTCGAGCGCCGCCAGGGTGCGGTGCTCGCGTGATGGCGGGGGAGTAGCAGCGTTCGCCATGGCATCGAGTACTGCCTGGACTGCGGGAGGCGTTTGCCGTCGGCCAGTGGGCGAGGGTCGGTTGGGCGGCGATCAGCGCGTTGAGTTGTTCGAGTTCGACAACGTGGGGCCAGTTGGCGACGATCCAGTCCCGCCGCTCCTGCTGTTCGCTGACAGCTGCGACGAGATGCTCGTGAACGTTTGCGGAGTCGACGTTGCCGGCGGCGAGACGTTCGATGAGTTCGCTGTGGTCTGCGGGAGCCGTGCTGATCAGTGCCTGGAGTTCGGCGCGTCGATGGTGCATCTCGGTTGCCGACAGGCACGTGCGGGTGGCCAATGGTTCGTGCCCGCGGTCGGTCAGCCACATCCGATCTCGCAGCGTCCGCAGCATCAACTCCTGCCAAGCCTCGGCCGCTTGCGGGTCGAGTGGCTGTTGCCCGAGTCCGGGTGTTGCGGCGTCGACCTCGTGGACGGTTCGGTGATGTGCGATCCGAGCGACGGAGTCGTCCCACACGGCGGCTCCCGGCCCGTCGGTTGGTCGGTTGCCGAGCCAGTTCGTGAGCCACTCCGGAGGTTCAGCTCGCAGCCGGTGAGCCGCACGCTCGCACGCAACGTTGGCGGCGCGCTGGAAGCGAATGGCGTCGCCCGGCTCGACACCGTGGGAAGCGAGCGCCGCTGCCCATTCACGTGAAGCCCGCTCGACATCTTCGGTGATCCGCCGGAGTGTCGCCACGGCCTCCTCGGTGAGTGCGGTGGGTTCGGGCTGATCGATGACCACGAGCTCATCCCATGACATCGTTCGGCTCGCCGAGCGACCCTGGTCGTTGACGAACAGGATCTCGCAGGTGCCGTCGGTGTCGTCGAGCGCGATGACGTGACCGACATTGTCGCGATCCAGAGCACGCACGCGGCGGCCGATCTCAGCGTGCTCCCGGAACGTGACTGCCCGCTCGAGGTCGCCGTGCAGGTTCGTCGGGTTGGTATGGCCCTCGTGCTCGGCGGCCCACTCGGCGTGGCGCGCCTGCTGTGCTCGGTTGAGCAGCGTGGTGACCGGACCTCAGTGGCAAGGTCACCGATGCGTGCCGCCTCGGCGTCGTGAGTCGAGACGAGCTGTTTCGCGCTCGAGGCGTGGATTCGCTCGACCAGGTCGTGCTCGGGGTCGGGGACGCGTTCGCCAGGGAGCGGGATGCCGGTGGCGTGCTGGTCGGCCACGTCGAGTGCCTCTGCAGTGGTGCCGTAGATCCACGCGGACAGCCGGGCCCGTGACATGGCCACGTAGACGGCCTCCCGATACAGCCCGTTCGGGCCGACGACGAGGACGTGATCGCAGGTGACGCCCTGGGCTGTGTGGACGGTGGATGCGTAGCCGTAGTCGAGCCACCCGGCTGCGAGGTAGCCGCGGTCGAGCACGATCTCCTCACCGCTCGCCAACGTGACGTGCGCGCCGGCGGTGTCGATGTGGGTGAGGTGGCCGCGCATCCCGTTGTCGACCGCGAACTCGGTTCCGTCCGTGAGGTATTGGCCTCGGTGGTTGCGTCGCAGGATGACGTGCTCGCCAGGTGCGTACGATCGTCCACCGATCGCAACGGCTCGTTCGAGATCGAGCTCGCCCGTGTCGGCGAGGGCCCGTCGGGCGAGGAGGTTGAGTTGGTGGGCTTCGGCGCGGGTGCCGGCGAGCATCAGCGTGGCGCCGTCGGATCGGAGCGTGTTCCAGTCGGTGATCGCGCGCTGGCGGAGTGCGAGACGGTCGTCGTCGAGCACGACCCGACCGTGCGCCCGGTATGTGGCGAAGGCTGCGACGACATCGCCGTGGCGGAGCTGATCGAGCGCTGCCTGCTCCCACGCGGCGTGTTGACGCCGGTTGACGGTGAGCTCGGCGACGCGGTCACCAAGCACGTCGAGTGCGGCTCGGAAGCCTCCGCCGGCGGCGACTTCGGGGAGTTGGTGGTGATCGCCGACGAGGATGAGCTTGGCGCCGGTCCGTGTCACCTGATCCACGACACGGGCGAGATCGCGCACCGCGGCCATGCCGGCCTCATCCACGACGACCACGGTGCCAGCGTCGATGTCGCGGTGCTCGACGAGGTGGCGGGCCAGTGTGGTCGAGTCGATCCCGGCGCCGGCTTCGAGTTCGCGGGCGGCGCGTGCTGACGGTGCCAGGCCGACGACCGTGAACCCGGCCGACTCGTACATCATTCTGGCGGTGCCGAGGGTGTGGGTCTTGCCTGTTCCGGCCCGACCGACCAGCGACCGCGATTCGATCACCTGACGAGGTGAGCGACGTCACTGCGGCCGCTTGGTCGTCGCCCAGGGTCGACGCGTCGACAGCGGCCTCGACTCTGCCGTGTTCCAGGACGCCGACATTGGCGGCGATGCCGCGGACGAGTTGGTCGACGAGCCGTTCCTCGAGTGCGAGCAGTGACCGCGAGGTGTAGGTCCGCCTGCGGTCGTCTGTGATCACCCGGCAATCAGGACTGGCGAGCACCAATTGGGATGAGTGGTCACCGAGTGGCACCACCGCCGGTGACCCCAGTGCCCGCTGCACAGTGGCCTCGACGACCTCCATCGACGTCGATGCCGGCAGTGCCGACGTGACAGCTCGGGTCAGGTCGAAGCGTGTGAACGTGCCTTCGTGGACTGTGACCCGATTGTCGAGCAGCCAGTCGAGCCACTCGTCGAACCCGACCAGCCGTGTCGTCACCGATCGGACGCCGTGACGCCACGACTCGTCCTCGATCACGTGGCCACCTCGGACGGCTGCCGGGACGGTCGAGGCGAGGAGTTGCTCGAGCTCGACCGGGCCCCAGCCGGCCGCTTCGGCGCGTGCGTGCCAGTCGGTCTCGACCGCTGAGAAGTCCGCCGGCGTCTGCTTGCGGGCGCGAGTCGCGCGCTGGGCGATCGCCGCAGCAGCGGGCCCGGACTCGCCTGCGTTGGCGAGCCACTCGGCGATCTGTTCATTCCGCTGTGAGAACTCGCGCAACACCGTGTGTGGGATGCCGGCGATCTCGGCCGCGTCCTCGTGCACCGGGCTCCACTCGACACCGAGCGCAGCGGTGAGCTCGCGGCGCATCGCCGCCTGGAACACCGCACCGCCGGTACGGGCGGTGTCGTAGATCGCCCGCCCGTCCAACGCCGACCAGCGCCCGTCGATGCCCTGGGCGAGGTTGGCGACGAGCACGTGCCAATGCAAGTGCGGATCCCCGGCCCGCGAGGTCCGATGCCGATAGGCGGCGCCGACGAAGCCGCGCGCCACCATCCGGCGTGTGCCCCACGCCTCACCCCACGTGTCGCGGTTCTCGGCCTTGTTCGTTCCCCGCCGCACGAAGCACGCCTCGCGCTCCAACCAGCCCAACGTCTCTGCGAGCGCCGCTTCGCACGCGGTGACGATCAGATGCTGCACTCGACGGTCCGCGAGTGCGTAGGCGACCGACACCGACTTCGGTACCGAGAACGTCAGATCGAACCCCGGCACCCGTCGAGGATGAGCACGCAGTGTCGTCCCGTTCGGCGTGAGTCCGGTACCCGGTGCGAGCCCGGCGAGCACGGCGCGAAGGTCAGACGGCTCGACCTCGCCGACCAGCCCGAGTGAGTCGACCCCGTTGCCGACCCACACACCCGGCGCCTCACCCGCACCCGTGTAGTACTCGTCGAGGCCACTCGCCACCTGCGACAAGTAGTACGCCTCGGCGCCGACCCGGAGCTTCCACACTGCCTCCACATAGACACATGCCTCTGGAACGCCGATTCTGTGACGCGATCCGACCCGATTTCTTCAGTTGGCACATATGCACCCCCAAGGGTGCCCGCGCCGATGGGGTCGCGTTGGACCGGGGGACCGGGCGATGGCGAGCGTTGTCGAGGAGAGCTGCATGGCCGGTGCGCACGGCGAGTCCCGATTTGGACCAAGCCGTAGACCCGTTCGGCATCCGCCTTTATGGCTGAGGCGGGCGCGGTGAGATGGCCGTACGTTCGGAGCATCAACGCGAAGTCGTCGGCGACGGCGCACGTCGCCTCTGCGACTTCCTCAGAGACAGGAGAGTGTGATGAGTGAACGCAGCACATGGGCGGTCGGATACTCGATGTTCGCGGCAGTGATGTTGATGATGATCGGGGTGTTCCACTTCATTGCCGGCCTGGTCGGGATCGTCGACGACGAGTTCTACGTGGTGACCGGAAAGTGGGTGTTCGAGTTCGACGTGACCACGTGGGGATGGGTCCACTTGATCGGCGGCGTGCTGGTGGTGCTGGCGGGTCTGTCCGTCGTCAAGGGCCACATGTACGGGCGGATCATCGGGACGATCGTCGCGGCGATCAGCGCGATGGTGAACTTCGCATGGCTCCCGTACCAGCCGTGGTGGAGCATTCTGATGATCTTCCTGTCGGTCAGCGTCATCTGGGCGCTCACCGTCCACGGACGCGACATCGCCACGCCGGCGCAGTGATGTAGGCATCGGGCATCGGAGGAGCGGTGGTGACGACGGCGACCGCCTCTGAGCGAGACCCGGCGCATGAGGCCGCCCGTGTCCTACGGGGCGGGGGCCGTCTGGCCTGGGGTTTCGTCGGGATCGTGCTCGCCGCGTCGATCGTGCTCAGCGCGCTCGCGGTGGCGAGCTCGGTCGTGCTGCCGCTGTTCCTCGCCGTGGTGCTCGCCATCTTGTTCCGTCCCGCTCGTCCGTTGGCTCGAGCGGTTCCGGCTGCCGGCGTCGCTCGCCTCGGGTGTCGTGGTCGTGTCGATCGTCCTTGCGGCGATCGGCTTCGTCTGGATGGTCGTCGTCGCGATCGTGCGGGAGGGCGAGGAGCTGCTGCGTCAGCTGGAGACAGCCCTCGGCGAACTCGGCATCGACGAGTCTGCGACGCAGAGCATCAGCGAGGCGATCGAGAGCCTCGTGCCGACCGTGCTCAGCGGTCTGGTCGAGGCGATCGTGTCGGGGATCGACACCTTGAGCGGCTTCATCGCAGGGGTCGTGCTCGGCATCTTGATCCTCTACTACATGCTGAAGGAGGGCGGGACGTTCCTCCGGGCGGCGGAGCAGCGCATGCTTCCCGGCCGCGCCGACCAGCTCGGCTCCTTCGCCACCGACGCCGCCACCGTGATGCGTCGCTACTACCTCGGCCGCACGATCGTGTCGGCCGTGGTCGCCGGCGTCGTCGCGTCTGGCCGCGCTCGCCATGGGTCTGCCGATGGTCCCCACCCTTGGCGATCGTGACGTTCGTCGGTGGGTACATCCCGTACATCGGTGCGTTCATCGGCGGCCTCTTGGCCGTCGTCGTGGCGATCGCCGAAGAGGGGCTCGGTGCCGGCGTCCTGATCCTGGTCGTGGTGCTCGTTGCGAACCTGCTGGTCGAGAACATGGTCGATCCGCACGTAACTGGTCGTACCCTGCGCATCCACCCGCTCGTCGTGTTGCTGGTCACGACGGTCGGCGGGGTGCTCGGGGGCCTGATCGGGCTGATGTTGGCGGTCCCGATGACCGTCATCGGGGTGCGAGCCGTCCGGTACCTGCGGGCGGCCTTCGGGGGCGATGACCGTCGTCGAGCGGCGATGCTCGCCGGCGGCCGGTTCCTGGATGGGGGCGAGCACGTCGGCACGTGACGGACTCGGGCGCGGACCTTGTGGCAGCAACTACGCTGGCTCGACCATGCGGGCTGCCCGGAGCACGGACGCGACGAGCCGCAGCGCTCGCTTCGAACCACCGCGCCCCGGCCGACGGGCTCGCGCTGCGCTCGAAGGTCCTCGAGCGGCTGTCCGACCCGACGGTCAGGGTCGCGGTGATCACGGCGCCGGCGGGCTACGGCAAGACGTCGCACGCCGCTGCGTGGTCGCCGCGCGACGACGGCCGGTCGCGTGGATCGACGTCGAGACCAGGCTCAGACGATGCCCTCGTCCTGCTCGTCGAGCTGGTCGCTGCGCTCACCGACGTCACCGACCTCGACGATACGGTCTGGACGCCGCCGGCCTGTGCGACCGGCGCAGTACCGACGGGTGGTCGCGGCCGCGCTGGGTCGCGCCGTTCGCGCCTGCACGGTGCCGTTCGTGCTCGTGCTCGACGACGTGCACCGGTTGACCGATCACGTCGCCCTCGATCTGGTCGCCGCACTGGTCTCGAACGTCCCGCAGGACTCGACGGTGGTCCTCGTCGGACGTTCGTGCCTACTGAGCGACCTCGCGCCGGCTGCGGGTCGAGTCGACGGTCGTCGAGGTCGGCGTCGACGACCTCGCGTTGGCGCCCGATGAGGTCGCCGCCGTCCTGGCCGACATGGGCGTGGACGCCTCCGTCGACCACGTGGATGCCGTGGCCGCGACGACCGAGGGTTGGCCGGTCGGTGTCAGGCTCGCCGGCCTCGCATCGCTCGCCGGCGACGAGCGCCAACCGGTGGCACCGTCGGACGTCAGCCGACGCGATCCGAACGTCGTCGGATACCTCGCCAGCGAATGGCTTGGGAGATCTCACCGAGGACGAGCGCGACTTCCTGCTCCGGGTGAGTGTGCTCGACTGGTTGACGGGGCCGTCCTGCAGCGGCGGTGTCCGGCCGTCCGACGCCGGTGAGGTGCTCCACCGACTCTGGAGCGAACGGCTGCTCCTCATCCCGCTCGATCGTCGCGAGCGACGCGTACCGGATGCACGGGCTGCTCCGGACGCCCTCGTCGCCGAGCTCGAGCGGTCCGACCTCGACGAGCTGCGGCGACGCCCACCGGCGGGCGAGCACGTTGTTCGAGGAGGCCGGTGACGTCGACCGGGCGATCCGTCACGCGTCGCGGCGCTCGACGTCGAACGAGCCGAACGGCTCGTCGTCGAGCACACGCCGCTCGTCGTACACGAACGGCCTACACGCCACGATCGGCCGATGGATCGAATGGTTGCCGCGCGACCAGGTCGTGCGCAGCCCTGCACTCTGCTTGAGCGCCGCGCTCGCCAGCGCTCGGGCTCGGTGAACGGGCCGGCGCTGTCGATCTGGCTGCGGCTCGGCGACCGAGGCGGTTGGCGCCCACGCCCGACCCGACGTCGATGCACTGGCTCTGCCTGCTGGAACTCCGCTCGACGACGAACACGGGACTGGCCCGGCCTGCCCTGGAGGACGCCGCGATCGCCTACCGTGGTCTCCCGCCGGGCATCTGGCACGCCGCATCCTGCCTCGCCTACGGCGTCTGGTCCTGGACGGTCGGTGACGACGACGCCACCAAGGCGCTCACCGAGGGAGCCGAGGAGGCACGGGTGTTCGGCGCCGCCGCCCTCGAGGCCCTGTCCGCGGCGCTGCTGGGGATGATCGCGCACGCCGAGGGCGACGTCGCAGCTGCTGCCCGCTGGGCGGCGCGGGCACGGCGGATCGTCGACGAGCACGACCTCGGCCGCACTCCGGGGATGCTCGTCGTCAGTGCCCTGTGTGCGCTCGTGTCGGCGGTGACGGGTGACGTCGACGCCGCCCGTGCCGACTGGCAGCTCGCCCGCACGCAACTCGCGCTCCTCAAGGGGGTGTCCGGTTGGGCGAACGTGTGGACGCGGGTGATGCTGGCCCACACGAGCCTGCTCCTGGGCGATCGGCTCGGTGCGGAGACGTTGCTGCGCGAGTCGCGTGACTACCTCGTTCTCCAACCCGATGCGGTGCGAGCCATCGCACAGGTCGACAAGCTCACGGAGAACGTCCGTCACCTGCGCCGCCACACGACGATCGGATCGTCCGCCCTGACGACCGCGGAGCTCCGCGTACTGCACTACCTGCCGACCAACCTGTCGCTCGCCGAGATCGGCAACCGGCTCTTCGTGTCGCGCTACACCGTCAAGACGCACTGTGAGTCGATCTACCGCAAGCTCAACGTCACCTCGCGGTCCGACGCCGTGGACGCCGCCCGCACCGTCGGGCTCCTCGAACCGGATCCCTGACCGGACCCGCCGGGCAGAGTTGCTCGTCGGTCACGCCACGGCAGGTCAGCCGTGGCGCCGACGTACCCGCCGCTGGGCAGCCAGGGTCGCCGTGCTGGCCAGGATCAGCGTGACGACGTTGGCGAGCAGGACACCGAGCGCACCCCACATCGGGTCGTCGCGGCCCATCGCCATCGCGGCGCCCACGTAGGCGGCGGCGGGGATGGTCGTCACCGAGATCGCCACACCGACCGCGGCGCCGCTCGGTCGCTCGAAGGCCATCATGCCTGCGACGCCGGCGACCGCCGCCACGATCAGGCTGCCCGGACCGATCTGGGTCAGCGCCTCCCCCATCATGGTGTCGGCGAGGCGGAGGTCGTCGTCCACCCTGTCGAACAGCCGGAGCACTGCCGTTGCCCCGAACGCCCCCAGCGCACCGCTCGCCAGACCGATCAGCAACACCCTGATCGCCCGCAGCGCCAGCTGCCAGCGGCGCTCGACGATCCCGATGGCGCTCGCCGAGACGGGGAGCAGGTCGGGGCTGATCGCCATGGCTCCGACGAGCAGCACCGCCGATCCGGTGATCACACCGATGCCGGCGATGATCCCGGCCGAGATCATGAACAACAGGTACCTCGACGCCAACGTGGCGTTCTCGTCAGCCCGCCCGACGATCTCGGCCCAGACCTCGCCGTCGGATTCCTCCGACCGGGTCCGTCGTTGCCAGCCGAGGGGCTGGACGCCCGGCACGCGCCACAGCGTCAGGTCATCCGACGCAATCCCGAGGTCGGCCAGCCGCTCGACGGCGGCGTCCGCATTCGCGGCGCTGACCTCGGCCGACAACGTGACCATCCCGTCCGTGGTCGTGGCGCCTCTCGTCACGTGGCGGACCCCCGGGTGTGCGGTGAGGGTCGCGGTGACCTCGTCGACGAGCTCGGGAGCGACGAAGGAGTCCAGGCGGAACACGGCTCAGCCCTCGTTCCTCACGCACCGTCCGCGACGTCGATCGCCCGACGGCGTACCAGGATGAGGACGGACGAACCGGCCACCCAGGCGGGGAAGAGCAGGATAACCCCGGCGACGGCGCCGTACACCAGGAGCAGCGCGAGCGCGGCCACCAGGCTCAGGACCCCGTAGCTGCGCGGGAACAACCCGGAGCGCACCGCGCGCGTGGAACTGACACCCACGAACACCGCCGCCGAGCGCAGCGCCATGATGTCGGACGTCGACTCGCCGATCGCGAGGAGCGAGCGCGCCGCGTCGACGTCGAAGAGGTCGCCGGTCTCGGCGAGCCAGACCACGGCGAGCTCCACCGCCGCGACCGTGAACAGCGACGTCACCACGAGCGCACCGGCGACGACCTGAGCGGTCGACAGGATGGTGTTCTCCCTGGCCGCCGAGCGGAGGTAGCGATCGCGGAGTGCGGCCATGAACCAGATGAAGGCGATGCACGCCAGCGGGATCACGTACAGGCCGGCGATCGCCGAGCTGCGTCGCTGATCGGGGTCGAGGTAGTAGCCGGTCAGCTCGTCGTCGGTGGAGCTGAACGAGGGTGACCCCCGCAGGAGCAGCCACGCGATGACGAACAACACCGAGAACACGAACCCGGCGAGCGCGATACGTGAGCCCCGGGCGACGAGCGCCGCCTCGAGTTCACTCGACGGTGTCGGATCGGATGGCGCGCGGTCGCTGCTCGTGTGCTCCGTCATCTCGGCCCCGCAGTTCCTGTGACCACCTGCTGAGCATCTCGCGAACTGCCGTCGATCGCCTCCCCCAGAGCAGCGGATTCTCCGAGTCTCGGCCGTGTCAGGGGCGGGACTCCCCCCATCTGGCGGATGCCGAAGAACGGTCCGTTCCGTACGTTCGAACCGACAGGCAGCCGCAAAGGCGGCACGGTCGAATCGAACGGAACGACTCATGACGAGTGAGATCAACGAACTCACCGAGCTGGCCTCCGACGGCGCCACGATGCCCCTGACAACCACGCCCGTCATCGGAACCCCGGTCGGGCCGTACGCCGGGGTGCTCGAACCCGGTGGCGAGTCGGTCGCAGCCGGAGAGATCCGTGTGACGATTCTCGGCAGCGGGGATCCCTTCGTCAAGAAGGGGCAGGCGGCGGCATCCCTGCTCATCGAGGTCGGCAACGCCGAGCAGGACTTCTTCTTCTTCGACTTGGGTTCGGGCGCACTCGCCAACTTCAACGGGCTCGGTCTGCCGGTGACGGCGACGACGAAGGTCTTTCTGTCCCATCTGCACGCCGATCACGTCGGCGACATGCCGACGCTGTTGTGGAGCCTCGCCAAGGCGGGCCGGCGGGATCCGGTCGAGGTCTGGGGACCGGCCGGTGAGCACGAGCGGTTCGGCACCCAGGCCTATACCCGCCATCTGGAGATGGCGCACGCGTGGGACATGCAGTCGCTGTCCGGTCACCCCGGCCAGTCCGGCGCCCGAATGAGCACGACCGAGGTGCCCTACGACCATCCCGAGGTCGTCTACCAGCGCAACGGCGTGACGATCACCTCGTTCCCGGTGATCCACATCCACAACGGCGCCGTCGGCTACCGCCTCGACTACGCGGGTCGCAGCGTCGTGTTCTCCGGTGATACGCGTCCATGCCGTCACCTCGTAGAGGCCTGCGATGGTGCGGACCTCCTGATCCACGAGACCTTCCCGACGGCATCGGTGCTGTCGCAGAAAGCGGGCATGCCGCTGTCGGTGGCCGAGATGATCGTGAACGGGGCGCACACGAGTCCGGCGGCGGCCGGCATGGTGTTCGCAAAGGCCGGCGCGCGCATGTCCGCGTTGTGGCACCTCGTGGTCGACCACCAGACGGTCGGTCCGGTGTTCGAGGAGATGCGCACGAGGTACGACGGCCCCGCGGTGATCAGTCAGGACCTGACGGTGTTCAACGTCACCAAGGAGGCGATCGTCGTGCGCCAGCGCACGATCGACCCGTACCATTGGCCGGTCATCGGCCCGACGCTCGTGTCCGGCCCACCGATGTCGGCCCCACCCCCGCCGCCGGCGTGGTGGGCCGACGCGCTGATCACGGATTGACCGAGGGAGGCTGGACATGAACGTGACCCAGGACGAGCCGGTCGCACGGTTTCGCGTTCCCCGGCCGGCATCCGTGCTGCTCCCCGGCACGCGCGCCAGCCTGATCACCGAGATCTTCGCGGGCGTCACGCTGGCAGCTCTGGCGTTGCCGTTGAACATCGGCTACGCCGAGGCCGCCGGCCTTCCGATCATCGTCGGCATCAATGCCGCCATCCTGCCAGCGATCGCGTTCGCCATTTTCTCGGGGTCACGCCAACTGGTCACCGGACCGGATGCGACGATCGCCGCGCTGCTGGCCGGCGTGATCCCCGCGCTCGCCGCCGAGACGGGTGCGATGCCCGAGGAACTTGCACTCGGCGTGGCGATGCTCACCGGCGCCGTCCTGATCGTCCTCTGGCTCGTGAAGGCCGGATCGATGGTCCGCTTCATCTCCAAGTCGGTGCTCGTCGGGTTCCTCGCCGGCCTCGGTATCGAGATCCTGACGTCGCAGGTCGAGAAGATCATGAGCGTCTCCGTCGACACCGGGGAGTGGATCACCGATGTCGGCGAGATCGTCACGAGCATCCCTGACGCGTCGCTCGCCAGCGTGGTCGTCGGTGTCTCGACGATCGTGATGCTGCGGCTGACGAAGCGCTACGCCGCGAAGCTGCCGGGACCGCTGATCGCACTCGTGCTCGTGGGCGGCGTCGTCTACCTGGCCGAGCCGGAGGGGGTGTCGGTGCTCGGCGAGATCCCGTCGGGCCTTCCCAGCTTGTCGTTCCCGACGCTCGACTTCTGGACCTGGGTCGACCTGTTCGGCACCGCCGTGGCCATCGCCGTGCTGAGCATCGCTGAAGGCCTGCTCGTCGCAAGTGCGGCCGCACGGCGAATGGGTGACGAACTCGAGGTGAATGGCGAGGTTGCGTCGATGGGTGTCGCCAACGTCGCAGCCGCGCTCACCTCTGGTATGCCGATCGGCGCGAGCGCATCCCGGAGCGCCGCTGTCGAGGCCGCCGGAAGCCGCTCGCAGATGCCGGCACTCGTCAGCGCGGTGATCGTCATGGTCGTCGCGCTCTACTTCACCGATCTCGTCGCCGAGATTCCGTCGGCGGCGCTCGCCGGCCTCGTGGCCAACGCCACCGTGTCGATCATCGACGTACGGGCGTTCCGTGAGTTCGCCCGCGTGCGCCGCAGCGAGTTCCTCATCGCCCTCGGGTGCACGGCGGGCGTGCTGGTGCTCGGCCCGATCGGCGGGCTCGTGCTCGCCGTGGTGGCCACGATGGTCGACATGGTGCGCCGCGTCGCCGGGTCGCCGTGGGTGACCTTGGAGCCGCCGGAGGGCGACTGGGAGATGGAGCGCTTCGCGGCGGTCGCGCAGCCCGACACGCCGCCCTCCGATCTGGACGAGGTCAGCTTCGTACGCTTGACCGGTCCCCTTTTCTTCGCCAACGCCGACACGTTGCGCGACCGCGTCGAGGCCGCCGCTGCTGAGCCCGTCCGGTGGATCGTGCTCGACTTCGAGTCCGTCACCGACGTCGATCCCACCGCCAGCGAGGCCCTCGCCGACTCGGTGACCATGGCCCGCGATCGCAGCCAGGTGCTCGCCGTAGCCCGCGCATCCGACGCCGTGACCGAGCTGCTCGATCAGTACGGGATCACCGCGAGTATCGGCAACGACCGCCTGTACCCGACCAACCGGGCTGCGCTCGCGGCATTCCTCGCCACGGAGCGACACGCCCCTGAGGGGTGACGGGCGCACTCCGCCGATTCGGCGGATGTCCGAGCACCGTCACGGGCGCACGATGTCTGCAGCCGGACGGCGCTGCCTGCGTGGTGCTGCGCCGGACACAGCAACCAAGGACGGTGAGCGATGTTCGCAACGTGGCAGGTGGGTCAGGTGGTCTGGTCGATCCTCTGGTTCACACTCTTCTTCATGTGGATCTGGCTGGTGATCTCGATCTTCGCCGACATCCTGCGCAGCCACGACCTGGGTGGCTGGGGCAAGGCACTGTGGACGATCTTCGTGATCTTCCTGCCGTTCCTCGGTGTGTTCGTCTATCTGATCGCGCGCGGGCACAAGATGAACGAGCGCACCCTCCAGCAAGCGCAGGCGCAGGACGAGGCAGCCCGCGCCTACATCCGCGAGACCGTGGCGTCCACGCCCACGTCGGCCGACGAGATCGCCAAAGCGGCGCAACTCCGCGACAGCGGCGCCATCACCGACGAGGAGTACCAGGCGCTCAAGGCGAAGGCGCTCTCGTGAGGGCGCTGGCGATCTGATCGGAGGACGCCATCCGTTTGCCCATCACCCGGCCGGGTTCGCTGCTTCGGCGGCGTGACGTCGGGCGCGACTCGATGGCCGGGCTGGTGCTCGGCGTCGAGAGCGTCCCCGACGGCCTGGCGAGCGGTCTGCTCGCCGGCGTCAACCCTGTTGCCGGTCTGTACGGCTACCTGTTCGGGATGGTCGGCGGTGCGCTGTTCACCAGCACCGCCGTCATGGCCGTGCAGGCGACCGGCGCGATGTCGATCATCATCGCCGACGTCGACATTGCCGACCGCGATGACCCGATGCGTTCGCTGGTCACGCTCTCGATCCTGACCGGCGCGGTCATGATCGTCGCCGGCCTGCTCCGACTCGGTTCGTTCCTGCGTTTCGTCTCCAACTCGGTGATGACCGGGTTCATCACCGCCGTCGGGATCAATATCGTGCTCGGCCAACTCGACGACTTCACCGGCTACGAGGCCGACGGCAGCAACCGGGTCATCCGTGCGATCGACCTGCTGTTCAACCTCGGTCAGGTCGACGTCGCCGACGTCCCGAGCTCGCTCCCGCTGCCCACCCTCCCGATCCTCGTCGAGATCCCGTCGCTGCTGGTCCCGGCGGCCTCGTTGGCCTTCGTCGGGCTGGTGCAGGGCGCCGGTGTCTCGGCGGAGCTTCCCCAATCAGGGGGAGCTCCCCGACACCTCACAGGACTTCGTCGGACAGGGTGCGGGCAACGTGCTGTCCGGCATCTTCCAGGGGATGCCGGTCGGTTGGTCGATGTCGGCGAGCTCGCTCGTGGTGACGGCGGGGGCTCGGAGCAGGGGACTGCGCCGCGACCAGCGCGGTGC
>CAVZGP010000012.1:0-134253 GCA_963774765.1 Ilumatobacteraceae bacterium | reverse complement strand
GTTAGCACTCTCGGGGGGCGGTTGCTAACGGTGGGGTGGCTCGTCTAGCCTTGGCACTCGCCCGGGTCGAGTGCTAACTCGCTCCGGAACATCAGACCCAACGGGATTCGAACCCGCCGTGAGCAAGCCAATGGAGGCTTACACCATGAACCTGAAGCCGCTGGATGACCGCATCGTGGTCCGGCCCAACGAGGCCGAGACTCAGACCGCATCGGGTCTCGTCATCCCCGACACCGCCAAGGAAAAGCCGCAGCAGGGCGAAGTCCTCGCCGTCGGTCCGGGCAAGCGTTCCGAGACCTCGGGCGACATCATCCCCGTCGACATCAAGGTCGGCGACACCGTTCTGTACTCGAAGTACGGCGGCACCGAAGTCGCCGTCAACGGCGAAGACCTGCTCGTGCTCAACAGCCGCGACGTGCTCGCGGTCGTGGAGAGCTGACCGTCGCTTCGCGACGTCAGATCTCTTCACACAACGCACAACCAACACATTCGACAGCCAGAGAGGAACCCCCAATGGCAAAAGTACTGAAGTTCGACGATGAAGCCCGCCGGGCGCTGGAAGCCGGCGTCAACAAGCTTGCCGACGCCGTCCGCGTGACGATCGGCCCCAAGGGCCGCAACGTGGTGCTCGACAAGAAGTTCGGCGCCCCGACGATCACCAACGATGGCGTGTCCATCGCCAAGGAGATCGAGCTCGAGGACCCGTTCGAGAACATGGGCGCCCAGCTCGTGAAGGAAGTCGCCACCAAGACCGACGACATCGCTGGCGACGGCACCACCACCGCCACCGTGCTCGCACAGGCAATGGTGTCGACCGGCATGAAGAACGTCGCTGCCGGCGCCAACCCGATGTCGGTCAAGCGCGGCATCGAGAAGGCCGTCGCTGCGGCGGTCGAGTCGATCGCCAAGCAGGCCAAGGACGTCGACGACAAGTCCGACATCGCCAGCGTCGCCACCATCTCGGCGGCCGACAGCTCGATCGGCGAGGTCATCGCCGACGCCATCGACAAGGTCGGCAAGGACGGTGTGGTCACCGTCGAGGAGTCGAACACGTTCGGCACCGAGCTCGACTTCACCGAGGGCATGCAGTTCGACAAGGGCTACCTCTCGCCGTACTTCGTGACCGACGCCGAGCGGCAGGAAGTCGTCCTCGAAGACGCCTACATCCTGCTCAACAGCGCCAAGATCTCGACGGTGCAGGCCATGCTGCCGACCCTCGAGGCCGTCATGCAGACGGGCAAGCCGCTCGTGATCATCGCCGAGGACATCGAGGGTGAAGCCCTCGCGACCCTCGTCGTCAACAAGATCCGTGGCACGTTCAACGCCGCCGCCGTCAAGGCGCCCGGCTTCGGCGACCGCCGCAAGGCGATGCTGCAGGACATGGCCGTCCTCACCGGTGGCCAGGTCGTCAGCGAGGAAGTCGGTCTCAAGCTCGAGAACGTCACCCTCGATCTGCTCGGCACCGCCAAGCGCATCGTGATCACCAAGGACAACACCACCATCGTCGACGGTGGCGGAACGACCGAGGACATCGACGGTCGCGTCAACCAGATCAAGGCCGAGATCGAGAACACCGACTCCGACTGGGATCGCGAGAAGCTCCAGGAGCGCCTCGCGAAGCTGGCCGGCGGTGTGGCGCTGATCAAGGTCGGCGCCGCCACCGAGGTCGAGCTCAAGGAGAAGAAGCACCGCATCGAAGATGCCGTGTCGTCGGTTCGTGCAGCCATCGAGGAAGGCGTGGTCGCCGGTGGCGGCACCGCCCTCATCCGTGCCCGCAAGGACGTCCAGGCCGTCGTCGACTCGCTGGAAGGCGACGAGAAGACCGGTGCCAAGACCGTGTGGGAGGCGCTCACCGCGCCGGCTCGCAACATCGCCAACAACGCCGGCCTCGAAGGCTCCGTCGTCGTTCGTGAGATCGAGGCCGCCGAAGGCCCGATGGGCATGAACGCCGCAACCGGCGAGATGATGGACCTCATCGCCGCTGGCATCATCGACCCGGCCAAGGTGACCCGTGCGGGTCTCCAGAACGCCGCGTCGATCGCTGCGATGGTGCTCACCACCGAGTGCCTCGTCGCCGACGAGCCCGAAGACGACGCCGGCATGGGCGGCATGCCCGGCGGCGGCATGGGTGGCATGGGCGGCATGATGTGACGACGGCTTCGGCCGTCGGATCTCGCGTCCGATCCTGAACACCGAACACCGAATCGATTGGAGCCCCGAGGGAGACCTCGGGGCTCCGTCGCGTCTGGTGCTGGGTCACTCCGCACGTTCACGTGATGCTGCGGTGGCGTACGCGACCAAGCGTCTGCAGGGATTCCCAGGGGGTGAGGGCGCACAGCGCGCTCTCCCGCGGGTGCGGTTTGTGTGAGCGCAGATCGTCTGGGTGGGTGTTGTCGCTCACCCAGAACTCCGAGGATGCTGGTCGTTGGCGTTTGCGTGAGCGATGATCGCCTGCGAGTGCGTTGTCGCTCACACAAACCCGCGGGGCAAGAACCTCGAGCGGTCAGTGCCCAATCCACCGAGGCCCCTGGCACCTGTCGCGTACGCAGACACGGAGCGCGTGGCCGGTGGAGCCAGCAAGCCAGAGTGCGAGCCGGGCACCGGAGCGAGGCAGACTGTGACGGCATGAAGCCGATGGGGGCGAAGCTCGCCGAGGGTCGCGACAGCGAGATCTTCGAGCACGGGCCTGACAAGGTCCTCCGCGTCGCGCGCGACGGCCGGTCGCTGGTCGCCGAGGCCGAGATCATGCGATACGTCCGAGCCCACGAGTACCCGTGCCCGCACGTCTACGACGCCGGCGACGGCTATCTCGTCATGGACCGCCTCGATGGCCCAACGATGATGAAGGCGGTCGGCGAACCGCCGTTCCCTCTCCGACGATCCGGTCATCTGCTCGCTGACCTTCATGAGCGGCTCCACCAGATACCAGCACCTCTGGGAATTCCGGTCGCGCCCGTGCCAGGCGATCGGCTCGTGCACCGCGACCTGCACCCGATGAACGTGATGATGACCTCAACCGGGCCCGTGGTCATCGATTGGGCCAACGCGTCCGCCGGCGCTCCCGCGTTCGATGTCGCCGACACCTGGATTCTGTTCGCCTGCGCCAAGCCGCCCACGACCGGCATCGATCGATTCATCCTCCCGATCGGCAGACGGGTCCTACTTCATGCATTCCTGAGCCGCGTCGACACCGCCGCAGCGCGGCGAGCCATCCCCGCCGCCGTCGAGCACCGCCTCACCGACAGCAACATGTCACCCGACGAACACGCCCGGATGCGCAAGCTCGCCGCCTGGGCAACGAACGCCTGAACCGCAACAGCGCGACGCCGCCGACAGATGTTGAAATCGTCCGCCAGCATCGGCCCGGCGCACTCGCAAGTCTCCGCCACACGGTGTGGCCGGAGCAGCCCGAGGCAGACCCGAGTCAGGGGCGGTCGAGCGGGTAGGCGACCGCGTGGCGCGGCTCGTACAGGTTGATCGCATCGGCACCCGGCACCTGCATCGTCGTCACCAGGCCCCACCCCTGATCCACGATGTCGCCCTCAAAGATCGCGCCTTTCGCCTCGAGTTCGGTGCGGGTCGCGGTGACGTCGTCACACATGAAGGAGATCTCGACATGACGCGTGCTCTCCCAGACCTGGCCGCCCCACTCACTCCGCGTCGGGTGAACGCCGACCTCACTCGGTCCGCTTCCGAAGATGAGCCAGCCCGTCGCGGAGCCATCGCTGGTCCCCGAGTCGTTCACGAACGGGAATCCGAGCACGTCGCGCAGGTAGGCGCGGGTCGCGTCGACGTCGTCGGAGTAGATCAGCGCATGTATCGAAGTGATCATGGCCACACGATCGCGCAATCGACGGCCCGAGTCGACCCTGCGTCACACCCAGCGCTTCCCGAGCGATCTTGGGAGAGGGTGTGCTACTGAAGTGTCCAGAGCAGCTCGGTACGCAGGTCGCGAGGGTCCATGTCGGGATTCGGCTCGGTCACGTAGACCTCCCACAAGACGGCGCCGGGTACGAGATTCTGCTCGGTGATCCAGGCACCCAAACGACCCCATGTCTCGCCGAGCTGGTCGTAGCCGCCGGCGTGGACCAGGCGTGCGGCGCGGCCGGCTGGCAGTGAGCTCGGATGCACCTGACCCTCGGGCACCACCGAACCGCGAACCGGATGGCCGACCTCGAGGTCGGCCGTCTCCCCAGGCGGCCCCGCGTAGCGGGCGAATGCAGGTCCCGTCGGCACGATTGCCTGCCGATCGAGCACGGTGGCCAGCTCGGAGAACGACAGGTCGAAGAAGTCGGCAATCTCCGCCATCGGCACCACACCGTGGATCACCGCGGTGCTGGCCTCGTTGAGGTCGACCAGCTCGGGATCGGTCATGGGCACACGTTCCATGTCATCGGTGACGGTCGTGTGGGTCGACACTCATCGCGCTGGCGTCGAACGTCGCGATTGCTCGCTTCGGCGCTCGGTGGCGCCACGACTCCTCGAGCAGTTCGGCGACCCGCTCCGCGTCGGCCGTCGCGAGCGCCACGCTGACGCCCGAGACCTTCTGGCCCCAGAGGAGCAACTCGACGCCGGCCAGACCTTCAGCCACGCACGCACGCGCTTCGGACTCATCGACGAAGATGCGCACGACGTCGCCGTCGAGCGGAGCGGTCGCAAAGATCTTCGTGCCGATGCGAAAGGACGTGAGGTCGAAATGCGGTGCCTCGTGCGCCTCGGGGAGGGCAAGTGCGAGTCGCCGAACCGCGTCGAGATCCATCGGCACAACGTAGCTGTGCGATCACGACGCACCATCGGCTCGGTCAGATCGGCGACGTGATCCCCGTGAGACGTTCCGACTCGGCCCACAACGCCTGCTGCAGGTCACGGTCGTGCGACCGCTCGGACGACGTCACGACAACCGGGTTGCCGCGCCACTCCATGAAGCCGTCCGGGCCGTAGTACTCGCCGCCGACCGCGTCGGGGTCGGTGGCGGCACGGAGCTGCGGGAGGGCGCCCTTGGCCGCGGACTGCAGAAGCGGCTTGCCGATCTTCATCGAGAACTGCACGACACCGGGCGATTCGCGCCCGAGTTCGGTCGCCGACACGCCGGGGTGCGCGACCAGGGCGGCGGTGGTCGAATCGGCGGCCTCCAGGCGGCGTTGCAGTTCGTAGGTGAACAGGAGGTTGGCGAGCTTCGAGCGGCCATAGGCGGCGATGCGGTCGTACTTCTCGCCGGACATCATCGTGGCCGGGTCGAGCTTCGACTTGATCTTGTGGCCGACGCTGCTGACGCTGACGATCCGTGAACCGGGCGTGGCCATCAGACGATCGAGCAGCAACGAGGTCAGGGCGAAGTGGCCGAGGTGGTTGACACCCATCTGCAACTCGAACCCGTCGGCCGTGGTCTGCCACTTGGTGTACATCAGCCCGGCGTTGTTGATCAGCAGGTCGAGCCGGTCGTACCGTGCGAGCAGTTCGCCAGTGGCGGCTCGTACCGAGTCGAGTGACGCCAGGTCGAGCTGTTGAAGGCGGATCGTGGCGTCGGGGTGCTGCTCGAGGATCTGCGAGCGTGCCGCCTCGCCCTTGTCGAGATTGCGGATGGCCATCACCACCTCGGCGCCTGCGCCGGCGAGGGCCTCTGCGGTGGCGAGTCCGAGGCCGGTGTTCGACCCGGTCACGACGGCGACTCGCCCCGATTGATCCGGGATGTCGGCGGTGGTCCAGTGGCTGGTGGTCATGACGCTCCTCGGCGAGGTCCGCGTTCATGCGGATCATTCGTTCCGGCCACCCTACGGCAGCACCCGGATCGCCCCGTCCCGATGCGCTCCTAGAATCCTCGGCCATGGTCGAGATCGAGCGAGTACGACGTCCGTTCTGGACGCACCAGCTCATCGAGTACCTGCTGGGTATCGGCCTGATCAGCGTGGCCATCCAGATGCCGCAGCCGGCTGTGCCCGCCGTGCTTGGTCTCGTGATCATCTTCAACGCAGCGATCACCAAGGGAGCCGCCGGCGCGTTCAAGTGGACCGGCAAGCGTGCACACAAACACCTCGACGTGGTCGTGATGCTGCTGTTGCTGGCCGGCGCAGTCCAGCCGTGGATCTCGATCGACAACACCAGTCGCTTGCTGCTCGGCGCCGTGGCGTTCGTGCTGTGGTTCGTGTGGTTCCACACCGACTTCACCGAGCGGGTGCCACGTGTCGATCGCAAGGCCGACAAGGCCGCGGCGAAGGCCGAGGGCGGCGACGCCGCTCGGACCTCGAGCGAGGCGATCGGGCGCGGTGCCGGTCGTGTGGTCGGCGGCGGCGTGAATTCACTGAAGCGCTGGAAGGATTCGTTCACCAGCACCGACGACCACGACTGATCGGACACCAACCATGACCAAGATCCGCTCCAGCCGTTCGTCCCGGGTCGTCGACCGCCGTGGTTCGGGTGGTTCGTCGGCGGCGAGGTCACCGTTCGGGAGTCGCTCACCGTTCGGCAACCGTGCTGGTGGTGGAGGCCTGCCGATCAAGGCGGGCGGTGGGATCGTCGGACTGCTCGTGGTCTTGGCGGTCGTGCTGGCACCGCAGTTGTTCGGAAGCGATGCGTCGGCACCCGTCAGTGGTCCGACCGACGGAGGCGACGCCGTGTGCGACAGCGACATCGAACAGGTCGTGTGTGGCGCGGTCGATGACGTCTCGTTGTACTGGGAACGGCAATATCCGGAATCGTTCCAGGGATCGTTCCCGGGGACGCAGACCGTGTTCTTCTCCGACTCGGTCGACACGGGCTGTGGGTACGCCAGCGCGCAGACGGGGCCGTTCTACTGTCCTGGCGACCAGCTCGTGTACATCGACCTCGACTTCCTCGAGCAGTTGCAGGCCGAGTTCTCGGCCAGCGGCGACCTCGCGGCGCAATACATCGTGGCGCACGAGTACGGACACCATGTCCAGAACGTGGTCGGCATCGAGGACCGCGTCCGCCAAGCGCAGCAGCAGTCGCCCGATGCGACCAATGCACTGAGCGTGGCGATGGAGCTGCAGGCCGACTGCTTCGCGGGTGCCTGGGCGAGTTCCGTTGCCGAGCGCGGACTGTTCGACCGACCCGACGAGATCGCCGAGGCGTTCGACGCCGCCGAAGCGGTCGGCGACGACCGGATACTCGCGCAGGCGGGCCGCGTCGTCGATCCCGACCTGTTCACCCACGGCACCGCCGAACAGCGCAGGATGTGGTTCGAGCGTGGGTACGAGACCGGTGATCCCGAAGCGTGCACCACCTTCGACGGTTCGTTGGCTCCGTGAGCGATACCGTCGCGGCCATGAGCGACCGGACCGGGCCGGACTGGAATCCGCAGACGTGGCTTGTGGCCGGTGCCCGCAACCGAACCCCGGGCGAGCCGTTGAATGTGCCGCCGGTGTTCGCGTCGAACTTCTACCTCCCCGACGATCGCGTCTACAGCCGGTCGGAGGGCACACCGACCGTCGACGCGCTCGAAGCGCTCCTCGGCGGCCTCGATGACGGCCGAGCGTTGGCGTTCGCGTCGGGCATGGCGGCCGCGTCGGTCGTGTTCCAACGGCTCGCCGTCGGCGCGACGATCGCGATTCCGACCGATCCGTACCACGGGGTGGCCGGCATCGTCGCAGAGGGTGAACGCCAGGGCCGCTGGACGGTCCGGCGCCTCGACCAGGCCGACACCCTTGCGTGGATCGACGCCGTTGCCGACTGTGATCTCGTGTGGCTCGAGTCGCCGGAGAACCCGCTGATCACCATCGCCGACCTTCCCACGATCTGTTCGGCGCCTCGCCCGTCCACCACGCTCGTCGCAGTCGACAGCACGTTTGCCACTCCGCTGCTCCAGCAGCCGCTCGCGTTCGGTGCTGATGTCGTGATGCACTCGGCAACCAAGTTCATCGGCGGGCACTCCGACCTGCTCGCCGGTGTGCTCGCGGTGGACCGTGACGACCTCTTCGAGGAGTTCCACGAACGTCGACTGCTCCACGGCGCGAGTATCGGTGCAATGGAGGCGTTCCTCACGATCCGCGGTGCCCGCACCCTCGGGCTCCGGCTCGATCGGGCCCAGGCCAACGCGATGGAGCTCGCAACCCGACTCGAAGCGCACCCCGAGGTCGCTCGCGTCCGCTATCCGGGGCTGGTGAGTCATCCCACCCACGAGGTCGCCACGCGATTCATGTCCGGGTTCGGGGCGATGCTGTCGTTCGAGACCGCCGGCTCCGGCGAACGAGCCACCGAGGTGTGCGAACGGGCTGAGCTGATCAACCACGCGACCAGCCTCGGCGGGGTTGAGTCGACGATGGAGCGGCGGGCGACCATCCCCGGCCAGGAACGGATCCCGCCGACGCTGATCCGCTTCAGCGTCGGCTGCGAGAACGTCGACGACCTCTGGGCCGACCTCGATCGAGCGCTCACCTCGACCGCCCAGCGAGGCGATGCGTGACCGAGCGGCGGCGCGGTGGCAACCAGCAGATCCCGCGCCCGGACGTGTGGACCGAACACGACGATCCGCCGTGGCCGCACGGCACCCGCTGGAGCGTCGACGAGGTCGTCGCAGAGGTGCCCGAACATTCGGCTCCGCTGCTGCCGTCGTTCCCGGACGCCCGCGTGTCGGCGGTGTTGATCGCTCTGTTCGAGGGCGATGACGGCGCCGAGGTGCTCCTCACACGACGGTCGATGAACATGCGCACCCACCGCGGCGAGATGAGCTTCCCGGGCGGACGCCTCGACCCCGGCGAGACCCCGATCGAGACGGCGTTGCGCGAAGCGCACGAGGAGGTCGGCCTCGATCCCTCTGCTCCGAGCATCGTCGGCGAGCTCGCCCACCTGAACACGATCGTCAGCCGCAGCTACATCGTGCCGATCGTGTCGGTGCTCGATCACCGAGTCGACGTCGAACCGCTCACCGGGGAAGTCGACCGGGTGCTGTGGACGCCACTGGCCGAGCTCGCCCGCCCGGGTACCTATCGGATGGAACGTTGGGGCAGCCCACCCATGGATCGGCCGCTGCACTTCTTCGAACTCGACGACGAGACCGTGTGGGGTGCCACGGCCCACATGCTCGTCGACCTGCTCACGTACTCCAACCGCCGCTGAAGCTGAAGAACTGCCCGGTCTGGAAGCGGCTCGTACCGTCGAGCAACACGCTCGTGAACGCGGCGAGTTCGTCCATCGTGCCCAGCTTCTTCATCGGCACCTGCGCTTCGATCGCCGCACGCCGTTCGGGGTCGGTGTCGGCGCGCGATGCCTTCAGGAATCCGGGGAAGTCCATGTAGTTCGTGCCGACCGCATTGACCTGGATGCCGTCGCGGGCATGTTCGAGCCCGACGGCGCGCACGATGCCGTTGGCTCCCGCTCGCGTGCCACCGTAGATCGACGTGATCGGATCGGGTCGGGCACCGGTTGCGGATGTGAACACGACGACCTGGCCCTGCTCGGCCGCGACCATCGGCGGCAGGACCGCCTGGAGTCCGTGGAACACCATGTCGAGGTTCATGCGCTTCACGCGTTCCCACTGGTCGATCGTCATGTCGAGGAACTTGCCGACCACGATCAGTCCCGTGACGAGGCACGCCGAATCGAGCCGCCCGAACCGGTCGAGCGTGGCGCTGACGAGGTCGCGGTTGCCGTCAGCGGTCGACAGATCGACGTCGGTCACGGTGTGCACCGTCGCGCCGAGCGCTTCGAGTTCGGGGATCTGAACGCCGAACGGTGCCTCGACGCCCACCATCGTGTCGTCGCCGTCCGCGCCCTGCAGCACGAGGTCGTATCCACGGGCTGCCAGCGATCGTGCCAGCGCCGGGCCGACGTAGCCGGTCGCCATCGTGATGAGTGCCACTGGTCGAGTGTTCGTCATGGCTGCATCCTGTCAATGCGCGCCTACCCCCGTCGAACTCGTGAACAAATGCTCCTCCAGGAGGCGCAGTTGTTCACGAGAACGGTCAGGCGAGTTGTTGCAGGAGGTGCCAGGCGGACGCGACGTGGTGGCGTTCGGTGGATCGGGCGCCGATCGAGACGCGCAGCACGGACCGACCGTCGAGCACGGTGCGGGTGAAGAGAGCGTCGCCGGTGGCGTTGGCCGCCTCGATGAGGGCGTCGGTCGCGTGGTCGGAGTCTTGGCCCCGCACCGCGATGCACACCAGGTTGAGCGGATGGGGTGCGACGATCTCGAAGCGATCGTCGTCGGCGATCCAAGCGGCGAGTTCCTGCGTCAGCGCGACGTGACGGCGGGTCATGGCCTGGAACGACTCGACACCGTCGCAGCGGATCGCGAGCCACAGCTTGAGTGCCCGGAAGCGCCGGCCGAGCGGGATCTGCCAGTCGCGGTAGTCGATCACGGCGCCTGCTTCTGCAGCCTCCGAGCGCAGGTACTCCGGCAGGATGCTCAGTGCACCGAGAAGGGCGCCGCGGTCGGCCGTCCAGTACAGGTTGCAGTCGAAGTTGACGCCCATCCACTTGTGTGGATTCGTGCAGTACGAGTCGGCGAACTGCAGCCCGTCGTTGACCCAGCGGAACTCCGGAGCCAGGGCGGCGATGCCGGACATCGCGGCGTCGACGTGCAGCCAGACCCCGTGGTGATTGCAGATCTCGCCGATTGCTGCCGTCGGATCGAACGCCATCGATGACGTCGTGCCGCGAGTCGAGCACACGAAGAAGGGAACGAGGCCGTCGGCGAGGTCGGAGGTGATCATCTGTTCGAGCGCATCGACTCGCATGGCGTAGGTGTCGTCGTGGGGGACCACGCGGATTCGATCCGTGCCGATGCCGGCGATCCGCAGCCCCTTCTCGATGCTCGAGTGTGCCTGCGACGTCGCGTAGGCCACCAGCTTCGTGGTGTCGCCGTCGTGGTTGATGGCGCCGCCGGTGGCACGCCAGCGAGCTGACAGGATCGCCACGAGTGTCGCCTCGCTCGCTGTGCCCTGGATCACGCCGCCACCGTTGTCGCTGGTGGAGCGGAACGCGGTCGGCAGGTCGAGCAGTTCTTGCATCCAGTCGAGCATCAGCGTTTCGACCTCGGTGCACGCCGGCGACGTCACCCAGCTCATTCCCTGCACGCCGAGCCCGGCGGACAGCAGTTCGCCGAGGATCGACGGGAACGATGTGTTCGATGGGAAGTAGGCGAAGAAACCGGGGTGTTGCCATTGAGTGAGGCCGGGCACGACGATCCGCTCGACATCGGTCATCACCTGCTCGAACGATTCGGGTTCGGTCGGCGGATGCTCGGGCAGTTGCGACCGCACGTCGCCGGGGGCCACGGTCGACCCGACGGGGCGTTGATCGACCGAGCCGACGTAGTCGGCGATCCAATCGATCAGGTCGTGGCCGTGGGTTCGGAACTCGTCGGGGGTCACGTTGTCGAGCGTAGGGGTGGACATGTGTGTCAGCCTGAACCGATGCGCATTCTCGCTCTCGATGTCGACGGCGTCCTGCTCGATCCCGATCGACGCGGAGCCGGACACTGGACCGTCGAGATGGAGTGGAGTTTCGGGCTGACGAGACAGCAGTTCCGCGAGGCCTTCTTCATGAAGTCGTGGGACGACGTCGTCAACGGTCGCTCTTCTGTCGAAGACGGCGTGGGTGCGGCCCTTGCCGACCTCGGCGCGGATGTCGACGTGGAGGCCTTCCTCCAGGTCTGGTTCGAGGCCGACTTCGTCCCGATCGACGAGGCGATCGCGCTGGCCTGCCGGGCCGGCGATGCCGGCTGCCGAGTCGTGCTGGCGACGAACCAGGAGCATCGCCGCGCGGCGTTCCTCCGTCAACGGCTCGGGGCAGTGATGCCGATCGACGACCTGCTCTATTCCGCCGACCTCGGTGTGCAGAAGCACGAGGCGGCGTTCTTCGAGTTGGCGTCGGTGCGACTCGGTCTGGCGATCGCCGAGCGGTCTGGTGTCGTGTTCGTCGACGACGCCTCCCACAACGTCGACCAAGCCCGCGCGGCAGGTTGGCGCGCCGTCCACGCCGCTCCCGACGCGCCGGTCGACGCCTGGATCGCCGAGGTCGGCCGCCTGCTCGGTCGGTAAAGCCCGAAAAATGCCTCGTTTGTCGCGCTCAGCGCGCAGATCCAGGCATATTTCGGGCTCAGTCGGTTGCGGCGGCGTTCTTCTGGCTGCGGCGGACACCCCACGCGACGCGGCCGAACACGATCAGCAGCCCGCCGATCATCGCGATCGCCACGAGATTCTGGTGCCAGCCACCGCGGGCCTCACTGCCGCAGCCGGGCCGTTCGACGGTGCCGATGCAGTCGGTGAGGTCGCGAGTCTCGGGGAAGAACGGGTTCGCCTCGTCGATGACGATCTCGTCGGAGGTCGGCGCGACCGTGGTCGTCGTGGTGGGGTCTGTCGGTGTCGTGGAGGCGTGCGCCATCTCCGGCGTGAATGCGCCGACGACGATCACGACCGCGAACAGGATGCGGACGAACCAGCGGCCTGATCTACGATTCACAACCTTGAGTCAACCGCAGCATCACGACGTCCGCACCGACCGTCCCACCGTCCTCGTCGTCGACTTCGGTGCCCAGTACGCCCAACTGATCGCCCGGCGGGTCCGTGAACTGAAGGTGTACTCCGAGATCGTGCCGCACCGCATCACCGCGGCGGAGGTCGCCGAGCGCAAGCCCGCGGCGATCATCCTGTCCGGCGGGCCCAAGAGCGTGCACGTCGAGGGTGCACCATCGCTCGATCCGGCGATCTACGACCTCGGCGTGCCGGTGCTCGGCATCTGCTACGGCGCCCAACTGATCGGTCAGCAACTCGGCGGTGTCGTCGGCCGCGGCATGCAGGGCGAGTACGGCCGCGCCCGCATGACCCGCATCGGACCTTCGCTGCTCCTTCCGGACGACGCTCCGCAGGAGCACGACGTGTGGATGAGTCACTTCGATGGTGTCACCGAGGCCCCCGAGGGGTTCACGGTCACCGCAACCACGCCCGGCGCTCCGGTGGCGGTGCTGGAAAACGACAAGCGCCGCATCTACGGCGTGCAGTTCCACCCCGAGGTCGTGCACTCACCGCACGGAATGGCGGTGATGGCCCGATTCCTCCACGAGCGCGCCGAGATCCCGAACGAGTGGGAGATGGCGTCGGTGATCGACGAGCAGGTCGAGGAGATCCGCGAACGTGTCGGCACCGATCGGGTGATCTGCGGGCTCTCGGGCGGCGTCGATTCGTCGGTGGCAGCCGCCTTGGTCCACAAGGCGATCGGCCACCAACTCACCTGCATCTACGTCGACACTGGGTTGATGCGCAAGGGCGAGAGCGATCAGGTCGTCGAGACGTTCCGTCGCAACCTGGGCATCGAACTGATCCATGTCGACGCCGGCGAGCGGTTCTTCGCGGCGCTGGAAAGCGTCACCGAGCCCGAGGCGAAGCGCAAGGCGATCGGCGAACAGTTCATCCGCGTGTTCGAGGAGAACACGGGTGGGCTCACCGACGCCAAATGGCTCGTGCAGGGCACGCTGTATCCCGATCTGATCGAGAGCGGCGGCACCGACGGCACGGCCTCGGTCATCAAGAGCCACCACAACGTCGGCGGCCTCCCCGAGGACATGAGCCTCGAGCTGATCGAACCGTTACGCGAGTTGTTCAAGGACGAGGTGCGCACGCTCGGCACCGAACTCGGATTGCCCGACGAGATGGTGTGGCGTCAGCCGTTCCCCGGGCCGGGCCTCGGCGTGCGCATCATCGGCGAGGTCACCCCCGAGCGGGTGGCGCTCCTCCAGGAGGCGGACGCCATTGTGCGCGAAGAACTCCGCCTCGCCGGCCTCGAACGCGAGATCTGGCAGTCGTTCGCCGTGCTCGCCGACATCCGCTCGGTCGGGGTGATGGGCGACGAGCGAACGTACGGTCATCCGATCATCATCCGCGCCGTCACCAGCGACGACGCGATGACCGCCGACTGGGCGCGCATCCCCTACGACGTGCTCGAAACCATGTCGCAGCGCATCATCAACGAGGTGCCGGGTATCAACCGGGTGGCCTACGACATCACGTCGAAGCCTCCTGGCACGATCGAGTGGGAGTGAGTCGCGCTGCTGGGGCCGCGCTCGGCCGTGACGCGCGTCACATGAACTTTCGTCAGCCGTTCGCAACACGTTCGTCATATTCGCTAGGGTGAGACCTCGAACTATGCGGCCCCCTTTGAAGCAGATCCTGCGCGTCCTTCCGGTCGCCCTCGCTGTCACCTTCGCCATCCCCGTGGCCATTCCGGCGGTCGCGAATGCGCAGAGCGTCGATCAGCAACGTCAGAAGGTCGAAGACATCGTCGACGAACTCGAACGACTCGAAGAGCGTGCCCGCGAACTCGGCGAGAGCTACGTCGAGGCGATCGACACCAAGGACCAGCTCGACGTCGAGATCTCTGACGCCGAAGCCCGTATCGCCGAGCAGGAGGCCGAGCTCAACCGGCTGCGGGCCAGCCTGAGCGATATGGCGCTGCGCTCGTTCGTCGGTGGGGGATCGGTGCCGCTCGGCCCGCTGTTCGAGGACTCCGACAACCTCAACGACGCGGTCAAACGTGACGAACTGGCACGTGTTGCGCTGAGCGCCGGCGATATCACGACCGACGAATTCGATGCCCTCGTCGCGGACCTCAACGACGAGAAGGATGCTCTGGCCCGCAAGCGCAAGCAAGCCGACCAGCTCGCCGCGTCGCTCACTGATGCCCAGGCCGAGACCGAGCGTCTCACCGACGAGTACACCGAGGCTCGTGCCGACGCCGAGGCGAAACTCGGTCAGTTGATCGCGCAGGAGGAGCAACGCCGCGCCGAGGAGTCGGCTCGTCGAGTCCGCGAGCAGGCGGCCGCAGCTTCGGCGTCGGCCGGCACGTCCTCCAGCCGCAACTCTGGGGGTACCTCCACGTCCGGTGGAACGACCAGCTCCGGTGGATCCTCGACGTCGAGCGACTCCTCGAGTGGGTCGGCGGGTAGCGGTGGTGGCTACTCGGTGCCTGCGGTCTCGTCCCGTTCGGGCATCGCCGTGCAGGCGGCACTCGGCCAGCAAGGTGTTCCGTATCGTTACGCCTCGTCGAGCCCCGGTGTTGCATTCGATTGCTCTGGCCTCACCGCCTACGCATGGTCGCAAGCCGGCGTCGGACTGCCGCACCAGTCGCGTTCGCAGTTCGCCTCGGTCCCGCACGTGCCGAAGGAGTCGGCTCAGGCTGGCGACCTGCTGTTCTTCTACAGCCCGATCAGCCATGTGAGCATCTACCTCGGCAACGGCATGCAGGTACACGCGCCGAACACCGGCAAGACCGTCACCGTCGCTGCGGTGAACTGGGGCAAGGTCACCGGAGTCGGTCGCCCCGGCTGACCGGTGACGCGGTGCCAGGGGCGTCACCGGATTGGGCTGGTGTTGCGTTGCGATGAGCGAAACCGCCGTATCCGGTCGGTTCGCTCATCGGTGGGAGAATCTCGCGCGTTGCGATGAGCGAAACCGCCGTATCCGGTCGGTTCGCTCATCGGTGGGAGAATCTCGCGGGTTGCGTGACTCGTTTGGTCCTGAAGCGCTGTTGCCCAACCGCTCGGCCCCAGGCAGCGGCGTGACCGCATGTCGCGGCTACGGTCGACCCTCGTGCAGGAATCGATTCACGGCATCGACGTTCCCCGAGTGACGGCCTGGCTCGTCGACAACATCGACGGCGCCACCGCTCCGTTCCGGTTCGACGCCATCGTCGGGGGCCGCTCGAATCTGACCTACACGGTCACCGGCGCGGACGGCACGAAATACGTGCTGCGTCGACCGCCAACCGGTGCCGTGCTCGCCACCGCACACGACATGGCTCGCGAGCACAAGATCATCTCCGCTGTCGGCGTGACATCGGTGCCGGTCCCGCCGGCGCTCGGACTCTGCACCGACGACGAGGTCAACGGTGCGCCGTTCTACGTGATGGGGTTCGTCGACGGTGTCGTGCTCGACAGTGCCGACAAGGGCGAATTGCTCGACGTCGACACGCGTCGGGCCGCCGGGCTCGACCTGATCGACGTGCTCGCCGACCTCCACGCCGTCGACGTCGATGCCGTCGGCCTCGGAGACCTCGCCAAACGCGAGGGCTACGTCGAGCGGCAGGTGAAGCGCTGGAGCACGCAGTGGGAGCGTTCGAAGACTCGCGAGTTGCCTGCCGTCGAGGAGGTGGCGCGCCGCCTCGCCGAGCGCTTCCCGGTGCAGCAGGGTGTGTCGATCGCTCACGGCGACTTCCGATTCGGCAACGTCCTCACCGATGTCTCCGAGGGGCGGATCAACGCGGTACTCGACTGGGAGCTCTGCACGCTCGGTGATCCACTCGCCGACGTCGGTTACGTCGGTGTGTATTGGGCCGACCATGGCGAGGTTCAGTCCCGCCCGAACGATCCGACCGGCATCGAGGGCTTCCCGTCGTACGGTGAGCTGCTCGAGCGATACGCAGCCAGAACTGGGCGCGACCTGTCGGGAATCGACTACTACATCGCCTTCGGGTCGTTCCGCCTCGCCGTGATCTCGGAGGGCGTCTACGCCCGGTACCTGCACGGGGCGATGGGCGATCAGCGCATCAGCGACGAGCAGCTCAACGCGTTCAAGGTCGGCACCGAGATCCTGGCCGAGTCAGCCCTCGACGCGATGCGGCGACTGTGAGGCCGGCGGGATCTGGCAAGATCCCACCATGAGCACCACGACCGACGTACTCGAAGGATGGGAGGTCGGCGAATTCACTGCTGCCGGACTGACCCGGGCGACCTACCGGCGCGGTAGCGGTCCGGGTGTGATCGTGATCCATGAGATCCCCGGGATCACCCCGCTCGTCACGAAGTTCGCCAACGAAGTCGTCGACCGTGGATTCACCGTGGTCATGCCGTCGCTCGTCGGGACCCCGGGCAAGGGACCCTCGAACGCGTACGCGGTGCAGCAGATGGCCAAGGTGTGCGTCGCTCGCGAGTTCACCTCGTTCGCCCTCAACCAGACATCGCCGATCATTGCCTGGTTGCGCGCTCTCGCCCGCAACCTCCATCAGGACGTCGGAGGACCCGGCGTCGGTGCAGTGGGGATGTGCTTCTCGGGCGGTTTCGCGCTCGGGATGATGATCGACGACATCATGCTGGCACCCGTGCTGTCGCAGCCGTCGATGCCGTTTCCCGTCGGCAAGACCCGCGGGGCCGATCTGAATCTTTCGCCCGACGATGCTGCTGTCATTGCCGAACGAGCGGCCGCCGGCTGCCAGGTGCTCGGTCTTCGGTTCACGGGAGACAAGCTCGTCGGCGATCGTTTCTCGTCGCTGCGCGAGTTGCTCGGCGAAGCGTTCATCGCCGTCGAACTCCCGAGTGCCAAGGCAACGGACCACTCGGTGCTCACGGAACAGCGCGACGACGCCAGCGTCGAACGCGTGCTCGACTTCTTCGTCGAGAAACTCCAGAGCTGACCGAACGCCGATCGTTCTCGTGAACTCGTGCGGGAATAGTTCCCGCACGAGTTCACGAGAAGTCGGACAGTCGTCGGCGTCGAGAGGTGATTCCGTACCGGGATAGACATGTGACCATATGGTCACCTATGATGTTCGGTGTGGACGATCTCGACAGCGTGTTCAAGGCACTCGCCGATCCCACGCGGCGAGCGCTGCTCGACCGGCTGGCCGACGACGACGGCCAGACGCTCTCGAGCCTTGTCGACGCGTTCCCCGAAATGACCCGATTCGGCGTGATGAAGCACCTCCGCCTCCTCGAAGCCGCACATCTGGTCGTCACCGACAAACACGGCCGCGAGAAGTTCCACTACCTCAACCCGGTACCGATCAGGGAGATCCACGATCGTTGGATCTCCCGCTACGCCGAACCCCACGTCGCAGGGTTGCTCGCTCTGCGCGACCGAAGCGAAGGAGCCTGATGACCATGCCCGCCACCGCGCACATCTACGAGATCTACATCCACGCGCCGTTGCAACGCGTGTGGGATGCCTTGCTCGACCCCGAGTTCACCCGCGAGTACTTCCACGGCACGACCTTCCTGTCGGACTTCCGGCCAGGATCCGGTTACCGCAACGTTCTGCCTGGTGATCGGGACGCCGTCGAGGGCGTGATCGAGGAGATCGATCCGCCCCACCGCCTCGTGATGACGTGGCACGTGTTGTACGACGTCGCACTGGCAGCCGAGCCTCCCGGAAGAGTCGAGTGGCGACTGGCCTCGGCCAACGACGACAACTCGGTGACGCGCGTGACGCTCCGGCACGGTGACCTCGCGTCCAGCCCGCTCACATGGGAACACGTGCGGCTGGGCTGGGTGGAGATCCTCGACAGCTTCAAGACACTGATCGAAACCGGCCATCCGATGCCGCCCGTTGACACCGGCGAGGGCACCGTGACAGGCGAAGACATCGAGGGCACCTGGCATCGAAGCCAGGCGATCACCGCGAACAACTCGGTCTGGGAACTGCTCGACGTCGAGGAGCCCGACGCGACCGAGCTGCTGAGTCGGGCATACGCCGCCTCGTACCACTGGTCACGCGCTGCCGACCGGACGCCGGAGAATGCCGCGCGAGGGTCGTGGTTGCTGTCGCGCTGTCATGTCGTGCTCGGCAACGGCGAACTTGCGCTGCACCACGCCGACGAGTGCGCCGCCGTGGTCGGCGAGGCCGATCTGCGTGACTTCGACCTCGGCTACGCGCACGAGGGACGGGCCCGGGCGCTCGCACTGCTCGGCCGCGCCGACGAGGCGAACCTCGAGTTGGCAGCGGCTCGCGGGGTGGAGGTCGCCGACGCCGAGGACAGCGCGATCTTCGAATCCGACCTGGCCGCGCCACCGTGGTTCGGGCTCCTCTGAGACGACGGGTGTTCTCGTGAACTCGTGCGGGAACAGTTCCCGCACGAGTTCACGAGAAGCGGGTCAGATCGCGGCTTCGGCGTGTTCCTTGGCCGTGCGGTAGTCGGCCTTGCCGTTGGGGGCACGCGGAACCTGATCGACGAAGATGACTGACTTCGGGGCTTTGTAGCCCGCCAGGTCGTGTTTCACCGATGCAATGATGCTGGCCGAATCGACCGAGGCACCGTCCTCGCGCGACACGACAGCGGTGACCGCTTGGCCGAACTTCTCGTTCTCGATGCCGACCACCAGGCAGTCGCGGACGCCGTCGACGCGTTTGACGGCTTCCTCGACCTCCTCGGGAAACACCTTCTCACCACCGGTGTTGATCACTTGGCTGCCGCGTCCCAGCAGGATCAGTGATCCATCGGCGGCCACCTTCGCGAAGTCGCCGGGGAACGAGTACCGCACGCCGCCGATCACGCGGAACGTGCGCGCCGACTTCTCCTCATCCTTGTAGTAGCCGATCGGGACGCTGCCACCGGCAGCGACCATGCCGACCTCGTCGGAGCCTGGCTCGACCTCGCGATCGTCGTCGGTGAAGACCTTGGTGGTCGGCGCCTTCGTGAACTTCGCCGTCTCGGTCGGCACCCCCTTCATCGTGATCTGCGTCCCCATCGAGCCCTCCGACGAGCCGATCGCATCGATCAGCACCGCCTGCTCGATCCGATCGAGGAGTTGCTGCTTGACCTCGGAGGTCCACATCACGCCCGATGAGACGAGCATCCCGATCGACGACGTGTCGTACGAACCGCCGTCAGGCTTTCCCTCGTCGAGAGCTCGGATGATCGGTTTCGCGAAGCTGTCGCCCACGATCGTGACAGAGGTGACCCGGTGCCGCTCGACGGTCGCCAGCAATTCGTGGGCGTCGAGGCTGCGCTTCTCCAATGTGACGACATGCCCACCTGCCAGGTGGGGGATGAACCACCCGAGCCAGCACCCAGTTCCGTGCATCAGCGGTGCGGCCGGGATCGACACGAGCGTGCTGCCGGTCGTCGAGGCCCCGGCGATCATCTCGCCGATCTCGGCGGCATCGTCCGGTGTGGCGAGGCCGAGCATGGGCAGACCGAGCATCACGAAGCCGCGGGTCATGCCGCCCATGTCGTACATCACGCCCTTGGGCATGCCGGTCGTGCCGCCGGTGTACAGCATGTAGAGGTCGTCCTCGGAGCGTACGATCCGCTCCATCGGCTCGGTGGTGGCGATGACGTCGTCGTACGGCACAGCGTTCGGCACCTGTCCGGCGTCGCCGTCATCGACCTCGATCAGCAGCTTGATCTTGGGGAGCCGCTCGATGACGCGAGCGACCCGGTCACCGAGCGACGAGTGGAAGATGATCGCTTCGGAGTCGGAGTTGTCGAGGAGATACCAGAGCTCGTCGTCGAGGTAGCGGTAGTTGACGTTGATCGGCACGCCGCGCATCTTGAAGACCCCGAATTGCGACTCCATGAACTCGTTGCAGTTGTACATGAACAGCGACACCTTCGAGTCGGGCCCGAGCCCGGCGACGCTGAGGGTGCCCGCGACGCGGGCGGCGCGGTCGTCGTACTCGCTCCAGGTTCGGGTGCACGACCCATGGGTGGTGGCGGGCAGGTCGGGGATCGCATCCGCGATCGATTCCCAGATGGTCGCGAAGTGCATCTCCATCACGGTCACAGTAGCGACGCCGGTGTGCCCGAGGTCACGCCGACAATCGGGTCAGATGGCGAGAGCGGCGCGTCGCGCTTCGAGAACTGCCTCGTGGATCGTTCGAGGTGCGACCGCGTCCCCGATCTGGACCGCGCCGTCGATCGGCCCGGTCGGCAGACGGAACCCGCAATCGACGACGGCGGCGCACGGGATGGTTCGCCGCGCGCCGGAGTAGCGGTCTTCGACCTCGACCTCTCCCGCTCGGGCGGCGCGAAGCAGTGAGCGGCGCTCGATCGTCACACCCGCCCGCGCGAGCCGGGTGTTCGCCGGGGCGAGGTCGCCCGTTCGTGACAGTTCGTTGCCGGCGATGTTGTCCTGCGTGATCAGCACCCCGCGGTCACCGAAGTCCTCGGCGAGGGCCACACCGATCGGGCCGCCGATCGGATCGAACACGACGATCGTGCCTGCGTCCGGAAGGCTGACCGTTCCGCGGCGCACATCGACGACATCGACCACGATCGTGTCGTCACCGATTTCGTACGGCCGCGTGCCCGGCGTCGAACCGGTCGCCTGGATCACGGTGGTGTGCTCACCAACCTCCCACGCCGTGGTCCCCAGCCGGATGTCGGTACCGAGTCGCTCGTGCTCGCCGCGCCACCAGTCGACGAGGGCACCGTTGGGTCCGGCGATGGCGGCGAGGCCACCGATGCGGTCGCTCTGTTCGATCATGGTCACTCGATGGCCTCGGAGCGCAGCGACTCTGGCGGCCTCGAGGCCCGCGGGTCCAGCACCGACGACGACGACGTCACGAGGGTGTGGCGACGGCACGTACCAGTCGGGGTCCTCGGTCTCTCGACCACTGGTCGGCTCGGCGATGCAGGTGACGATGGGGTTGCGGGCGTCGCGTACCTGGCAGGTCTGGTTGCAGCGCGTGCACGGCCGGACGCGGTCGGCATCCCCCGCGGCGATCTTGGCGACGAGATCGGGATCGGTGATCTGGGCGCGGGTCATCTCGACGGCGTCGCACAGCGCGTCATCGTCGTAGCCGCCGAGCGCCCACTCGGCCTGGCCGACCTCGACGATCGAGCCCTGGAGGATCACGGGCACGTCCGGATGGGCGTGGCGGACGGCGGCGCGCACGGATCTGCACACGTCGATGTTGAACCCGGTCTGCTCGTGGAAGTCGGGTCGGGTCTTCTCGACGGTGAAGATCGAGCCGCGGGTGACCACGACGTAGTCGAGGCCGGCGGCGACGAGCGCGACGGCGATGTCAGGTGCCATCTCGGGAGTGATGCCTGCCCAGGGAGCGAGTTCGTCGCACGACAGGCGCAACCCGACGATTCGGTCGCCGGCGGCAGCTCGCGTCACTTCGATCACCTGGCGAGCGAACCGCAGCCGATCCTGGCCCCACTCGTCATCGCGCTGGTTGGTGAGCCCGGACAGGAACTGGCGCACGAGGCTGTGCTGGCCGGCATTGATCTCCACCCCGTCGAGGTCGGCCCCGACGGCGAGCTTCGTCGCGGCGGCGAAGCCGGCGATGACTGCGGCGATGTCGTCGGCCTCCATCCACTTGGGCACTTCGCGGGCGTTGACCTCGGGGACGCGAGACGGTGCCCAGAGCGGCGCTTGGCTGTAGGCCGACGACCCCTGGCCGCCGGCGTGGTCGAGCGAGGCGATGACGAGCGTGCTGTGCGGGCGACATGCGTTGACGATCGCCGACCAGCCGTCGGCGCACCGCTCGGCCAGCAGCGACCGTTCGTACGGCCAGTCGGACGGGTGCACCGAGGCGCCCTCGACCACGATCGTGCCGCACCCGCCAGCGGCCCGTCGCTCGTAGTACGCCACGAGGCGCTCGGGGATCGACCGGTCGTCGGCGCCGAGGTTGGTGACGTGCGGCCCGAACAGGACCCTGTTCGCAGCGGTGCGAGAACCGAGGAGGAGGGGCGTCAGCAACTGCATGGGTCGTCCATTCTGGCGGGCGCGGTCAATTCTGGCTGAACGAGTGCTCTTCTCGCCGAATCAGCCGCTTGATGTTGCCTGCATGCTTCACCAGGATCAGGGCGCACACCCCGGCGACGGCGAGCAGTTCCCAACGCGGTTGGTCCATCACGATGATGCCGATCGGCACGAAGATGACCGCGATGACCGAACCGAGTGCCGCCTTGCCGGTCAGTTTGGTGACCAGCCACCAGATACCCACCGCCATCGGCGCCAGGATCGGTTGGACGACGAGGAGTGCACCGGAACCGGTGGCGACACCCTTGCCGCCTTTGAAACGTCGGAACACCGGGAACATGTGGCCGATGACGGCCGCCGCAGCACACCAGTAGGCCGCGGGTCGACCGTCGATCGCGAGTCCGAGGCCGGTGGCCAGGGCACCCTTGCCCGCATCGAGCGCGTACACCCAGGCCCCCTTGCGCCAGCCGAGCGCACGCGTGACGTTCGACGCTCCGGGATTGCCGGAACCGAACGTGGAGATGTCGATACCGTTGGCACGCGCGATCAGGATCGCCGACGGAAACGTGCCGAGGAGGTAGGCGATCGACACCAGGAGCAGCACGGGAATCGATCCTTGCAGGAACAGGTGGGAAAACCCCCGGACTTCACCGATTCGGTCGCGCTACGTTGTCTGACCCCATGGCGGCTGATCTCTTCCCCGAACTCGACGCGGAGCGCGCCCGCTTGACGTTTGCGCGCGAGTCGCGCGACCGGATGATCGATCGGCTCGAGGCGGTCGATCCCGAGAGCGCCGCTGACGAGATCACCAAGGAGTACATCGAGGTCACGGTGGCCGATGCCCTGGAGGATCTTCGTGGTCCGGGTGCCGGCGACTTCTTCGGGCGCATCGACGAGTGGTACATCGGACGCCGCCACATCGAGGACGAACAGCACGATCCGGTCGTCGTCGACTGGCGGGCGCCGATCGCGGCGCCGTTCTACCGGGCCACGTCGGTCGATCCGTTGGGGGTGGCGTTCCGGCGCCGATTCACGCTCGAAGACGGCGACGTGGTCGCCTATCTGGACGAACACCTCGACGATCCGAACGAGGGCGAGGTTGCCGGCGGCATCCCCGACCCGGTGCTCGCCGAGATCGGCGCCGAACGATCCGGTGAGATGCGCGAGATCGTGTCGACGATCCAGGCCGAACAGGACATCGTGATCCGTTCGCCGATCGACCAGGTCCTCGTCGTGCAGGGTGGGCCGGGCACCGGCAAGACCGCGGTGGCGCTGCACCGTGCGGCGTACCTGATGTTCGAGCATCGGGCCCGTCTCGCGCGTGACGGCGTGTTGGTGGTGGGGCCGAACCGGGCATTCCTCGACTACATCGCGAACGTGTTGCCGTCGCTCGGTGAGCGAACCGTCCGCCAGGTGACCGTTGACGAGCTGTGTATTCCTCGAGTGGAGATCACGGGCGTCGACGATGTCGAACTCGCCCGATGGAAAGGGTCGGCCGACCGATTGTCCGACCTCGAGGAGTTGGCGCTCGCGGCGATCACGCCACCGGACGACGACATCAGGATTCCGGTCGGCGCCCGCATCCACGTCATCGAGCGCGAGTTGTTCGCGGACTGGCTGGAGACGGCGACGTCGGGCACCTCACCGCTGAACCAGCGTCGCGAGCGGATGCGGTCGCTCGCCCAGCGCGAGTTGCTGCGGCGCACCGGTTCCGAGGACGCCTGGCGTCAGGCGGCACCGCTCAAGGCGGCGATCAGCAAGGCCTGGCCGACGCAGAAGGCGATCCGCCTGGTCGACAAGCTCCTCCCCGGCCCGTCCGGCCAGCGCCGGACATGGACGAAGGCGGACCAGTTGCTGATCGACGAGGCCAACTCGATGCTCGATGGTTCGCCCTTCACCCACGGTCACGTGATCGTCGATGAGGCCCAGGACCACTCGGCGGTCGCGTTGCGTGTGATCGGACGACGAAGCCCGACCGGTTCGATGACGCTCGTCGGCGATGTCGCGCAGTCGACCACCCCGGCCGGGCAGGAGCGCTGGTCGACGGTGTTCGAGCACCTGAGCGTCCGGGAACGCCCGGCGGGAACGATCGCGGATCTCACCATCGGCTACCGCGTCCCCGAGCCGATTCTGGCGGTCGCCAATCGGTTGCTGGTGCACACCGGGGTCGACACGACCGAAAGCCGCAGCGTCCGCCGCACCGGCGAGCCGCCCATCTGGCATCACGTGGTTTCCCGGTCCCAGGGCTCCGGGAACCACGAACTCGCTGCGCTGGTTGCAACCGTCGCTGCGACGACCAAACAGCGGCGACGGGTCAGCGGTGTCGTCGCGCCTGCCCGTCTACACGACTTCATCCGGGTCGCACTCGCGGAACACGGTCTGGTTGCGGTCGATCATGTTCACGAACTCGGTGCTGTCGAACTTCCCGTATTCGATCCCGAACGGGTGAAGGGCCTCGAGTTCGACGGGGTCATCGTCGTGAACCCGCACGAGATCCTGAGCGAGGGAACGTGTGCCGAAATCACGCCGCGTGGAGCCCGCTTGCTCTATGTCGCAATGACGCGGGCTGTGCAGGAGCTGCATTTCGTCACCGACGCCGCGCGGCCGTCGGTCCTGAGTGTCGAGTGAGCCCTCGACACGCTGGTGTAATACAAGTACAATACAAGTTGTGCACGACTGTTCCGACACTGAATCCGCAACCGACTGGGACCCGGAGCAGTACCGGCGGTTTGCCGTCGAGCGAGCCCAACCGTTCCACGACCTGCTCGACACGCTGAGCTCCGGTCCGGTCGACCGCGCCGTCGACCGCGCCGTCGACCTCGGCTGCGGCCCGGGCGAACTGACCGTGCTGGCTGCTGAACGCCTGTCGATCGGACAGATCACCGGCATCGACAACTCGCCGACGATGCTGGCGTCCGCTGCAGCGCACGCTTCGGAGCGGGTGATGTTCGAGGACGGTGACATCGCCACGTGGACGTCCGACGGCGACCGCGACCTGGTCCTCGCCGCGGCGAGTCTTCAGTGGGTGCCCGATCACCGAAGCGTGCTGGCGCGGTGGGTCGCGGGCCTCGCGCCGGGTGGACGGTTGGCGGTGCAGGTTCCTGCCAACGCGCACGCGCCGACCCACGTGGTCGCGGCTCGGGTCGCCGCCCGTGAGCCTCATCGTTCGGCGTTCGGCCCTGCGGGGCCACCGCCGGATCCCGTCGCGTGCAATGTGCTCGCTCCGGACGAGTACGCCCGAATCCTCCATGACCTCGGCTGCGTCGACATCGATGTCGACCTCCACGTCTATCCGCACATGTTGCCGACGACCCGTCACGCCGTCGAGTGGGTGAAAGGAACCACGCTCACCCGGTTCCGCTCGGCGCTGTCGGAGGAGGCGTACGACGCGTTCCTCGCCGACTACGAACGCGAGCTGATCGAGGAGATGGGTGACCACTCGCCGTGCTTCTTCCCGTTCAACCGCATCCTGTTCGTGGCGACACGGCGGTAGGTGCGAGCTTCGAATGACCACTGCGCCCTGTTGATTGGCGAGCGACACCGTCGGTGTGGCACGTCAGGACGAGGGCCCACCACGTCCGTCCATCGACGGAATGGCCTCGTCCATCGGCGGCAGTCGCAGCTTCGTGACGAACTCGACCCGAAGACCGACGAGGAGAAGTCGGACGATGCCGACAGACCTGACACGCCGATCCCGGCAGCTCCGAGGCGGGGATGTGGTGTCTGTCGGGCCAGCGCCAGGGGGGTCTCGTGCGTCGCTCGTATCGACCCGAATCGCTCGGCGTGCACGACGGAGAGGGAAATCGCCGGGCAGCGGCTTGCCGGCGAACTCAGCGACGGCCGATGGTGACAGGGATGCGCTCGGGCGATGCGACCCGCACCGGCTTCGAGTGGTCCATCATCGGTCGTGGCCGTTCGGTTGCCGACGCCGCGAGCATCGCCGCCTCGCCGTGGCCGCCGACGCATTCGGGGTCTGGGCCGTCGAGCGGGATTCCGACGAAGAACTTCGCCGCCATACAGCCGCCCTGACAGGCGTCGTAGCTGCCGCACGAGGTGCAGGCACCGGCCGATTGTGGCTCGCGCAGTTCGGTGAACAAGTCGCTCTGCTTCCACACGTTGGCGAAGCCGCCTGGGTCGCGGACCGATCCGGCCTTGAACTCATCGTGGATCACGAACGGGCATGCGTACACGTCACCGATTGGATCGATCAGGCACACCACGCGACCGGCACCGCACATGTTCAGGCCGGGCAGTGGCTCTTCCCCCAACGCATTGAGGTGGAAGAAGGAATCGCCGGTGAGCACGTTGTCGCCGTGGTCGAGCAGCCACTCGTAGATCTGGCGTTGCTGGGCGTTGGTCGGGTGGAGGTCGTGCCACGAGTCGGCGCCACGGCCCGACGGGCGAAGCCGCGTGATGCGCAGCTGCGCGCCGAACGAATCGGCCAGCGCCTTGAACTCGTCGAGCTGGTCGACGTTGTGGCGGGTGACGACCACCGAGATCTTGAACTCGCCGAAGCCGGCGGCTCGCAGGTGCTCCATCGCAAGGATCGCCGTGTCGTACGAGCCCTCGCCACGCACGGCGTCGTTGGTGACGGCATCGGTGCCGTCGAGGCTGATCTGGATGTCGAGGTACTCCATCTCGGCGAGGCGCTTGGCCTTCTCGGCGTCGATGAACGCGCCGTTGGTCGAGAACTTCACGCCGATGCCGCGGCCGATCGAGTACTCGAGCAGCTCGAAGAAGTCGCGGCGGATCATCGGCTCACCACCGCCGATGTTGATGTAGAACACCTGCAGGTCGTGGAGTTCGTCGAGCACGGCCTTGGCCTCGTCGGTGGTCAGTTCGCGAGGGTCGCGGCGGCCCGATGACGACAGGCAGTGCACGCACTCGAGGTTGCAGGCGTAGGTGAGTTCCCAGGTGAGGCAGATCGGGGCATCGAGGCCGGTCTTCAGTTGCTCAACGAGGTGCGACTTCGTGGCGCTCATGGAGCATCTCCGATTCGGTGAGTGAGGTGAGTGCCCGTTCGAACGACGGCCAACGGGAGGGGGCGATGTCGCAGGCCAGCAGCGTGTCGGAGAGCGTGTCGTGGTCGGCCAGCGCTTCGACGACGCGGACGACGTCGGGATGCTTGAGGAAGATCAGCTTGCGGTTGCCGTAGTGATAGGCGAGGGCACCGAACGGCTCGGGACGAACGGCGACCTGTGGGTCGAGTTCGAGGTGGCGTTCGAACAGTGACACCGGCGTCGACGTCAGTAGACGCCGCACATCCCGTCGATCGAGATCTCTTCGACGAGCAGTTCGTCGTCGAGCAGATCCGCCTCGGCGGTGATGGTGTCATCGGTGACGGTGACGGTGGTGTCGTCCATGTCGCCGAGGCTACCCGGCCTCGCCGGCCCTGGCCATCACGCGACCATCCGCACCAGCCAGCGATGAGCGAAACCGCCGTATCGGTCGGTTCGCTCATCGGTCTGGGTGTGGTGTGGGTTGCGATGAGCGAAACCGCCGTATTCGGTCGGTTCGCTCATCGCGGGGACGGGGAGGTCGACGAACTCGAACGCGGCCACCGCGCCGATCACCATGACGGCGGGGGAGCGGACGGCGGCGTCGGCCAGTTTGGCCAGCGTCCAGCGACCGACCACCTGCGCATCGGTGGTCGCGGACTCGATCGCGGCGACCGGCGTGTTCGATGGGAGCCCACCGGTGATCAGTTCGGCGGCGATGGTGGCACGCTGCGACACGCCCATGAGCACGACGATCGTGCCGCCGACCTTCGCCAACGATCGCCAGTCGATGTCCGGCTCGCCGGCCCGTCGATGGCCGGTGACCACGGTGAACGCAGCGGAGACCCCTCGGTGGGTCACCGGGATTCCGGCAGCCGCGGGTGCCGCGACCGACGATGTGATGCCCGGCACGATCTCGAATGACACACCAGCGTCGCCGAGCGCCTGGGCTTCTTCGCCGCCTCGCCCGAACACGAACGGGTCGCCACCCTTCAGGCGAACCACCCGCTTGCCCTGTCGACCGAGTTCCACCAGAAGCGCCGAGATCAGTTCCTGGGGCGTCGCGCGACCGGGACGTTTGCCGACGTCGATCCGTTCGGCCGACTCCGGGATCAACGCCAGCACGCCGTCGCCGACGAGCGCGTCGTGCACCACGACCTCGGCCGTGGCGAGCAGCCGAGCGGCCTTCAGCGTGAGCAGCTCCGGGTCTCCCGGCCCAGCGCCGACCAACGCCACGGTCATGGCTGCACGCCTCGTTCGGTCTGGCGTCGTGGGCGGCGGGAGGTGGCGGCGGGGAGGAGCGATTGGAGGCGTTCCCAGTCCTGTCCGACCGTCCAGTCGCCAAAGCTCTGTCCGTCGGGTCCCGATCGCGAGAATTCGTCGAGCAGGGGGCGGAGAAGTTCAGGCACGTCGTCGAGCGCCACGTCGGCACGCAGCAACCGGGCGAGCCGGTCACCCGCCGGTGAGCCGCCGACGAGAATGTCGTAGTTCTTCTTGGTGCGCCCGACGATCGCGAGTTCCGCGGCGTACGGCCGCGAGCAGCCGTTGGGACAGCCGCTCATGTTGAACCGCAACGCAAGCCCGGTGTTGCCGGTGTCGGCGAGCAGTTTCTCGAGGCGATCGACAACGTCGGGCAGGACCCGCTCGGCCTCGCCCAGCGCCTTGCTGCACGTCGGCAACGCCGGACACGCGATCGCGAGGTTCCGCGTCGGACTCTGGTCGTCGGCGAGGCGCACACCGTTGGCACGCAACACGTTCTCGACGGCGCCACGATCGGTGACACCGAGCAGCAGGAGATCCTGGCGAGGCGTGACACGTAGTTCGCGCACTGTCGAGTCGGCCACCAACCGACGCAGCGCGAGGCGCAGCCCACCGGCGACCTTCCCGGACGGCACCGGCAGACCGAGCGCGCTGGAACCGTCGATGTCGTGCCAGCCGTGATGTGCCTGGACGTCCCACTCCGGCAACGCCGCCGGCTCGGCGAGCGTCAAGCCGGTGCGTTGCCCGATCTGGTCGCGCAGCCATGCAATGCCGCGCGCTTCGAGAAGGTACTTGAGCCGCGCCCGCGATCGATCCTCACGGTTGCCGTGGTCGCGCTGGGTGGTCACGATCGCCTCGACGACGTCGACAACCTCATCCGGCGGCACCCACGCAACAGGTTGGGCCAGGAGGGGGTAGGTGTCGTCGGGGCGGCTGTGGCTCATGCCCATCCCGCCGCCGGCCAGCACGACGAAGCCGGTCAGGTCGCCCGTCGTCCCCTCCGACAACGTGGGCACGATCCCGACGTCATTGGTGTAGATGTCGACGCAGTTGTCGCCCGGCCAGGCGATGGCGATCTTGAACTTGCGAGGGAGGTACGCGGCACCGTAGATCGGCTCGACGTCGTCGATCGGCGCTTCGACACCGGGTCGCTCCGCCGACACCGCACGCTCGCCGTCGACCCACAGCTCCCAGTAGCTCTCGGTCTGCGGGCGGAACCTCTCGACGATCTTCGCCAGGAGCGGCTCGATCACCGCTCGGCGTTCGGGATGGGGGAGCGGGCAGGCCATCACGTTGCGCACGACGTCGCCGCACGCCCCGAGCGTGGTCAACAGCGACGAGTTGATCCCGCCGACCAGCTCGCGCAGTTCGCTCTTGTGTACCACGTGGTACTGCACCCCTTGTCGCGTGGTGAGCCGGAGCTTGTTGTCGGCGAGCGTCGCCACGCGGTCGAGAGCGAGCCACTGGTCGTTGGTGATCACGCCGCCCGGCACCGAGGCGCGCACCATGCACGAGTAGTCGAGCGGCAGCTTGAGTTGTGTGCGCGCACGGCGGACGTCGCGATCGTCCTGCTGGTAGATCCCGTGGAACTTCAACAGCAACTCGGCGTCGTGGTCGAAGTCGTCGCGATCATTGATGAGTTCGTCGCCGATCGTGCCGCCGAGGTAGTTGCTGGCGAGTTTGATGGCTTCGACGTTGCCGCTCACAGGTGCAGCCCGCATTCGGTCTTGTCGCTGTCGGCCCATCGGCCGGCGCGTTGGTCGGCGCCGTCGGCGACCGGGCGCGTGCACGGCCAGCAGCCGATCGACGCGAAGCCCCGGTCGGCGAGCGGATGGTCGGGGATGCCGTAGGCAGCGACATAGGTGACGACATGGGCGTCGGTCCATCCCGCGAGTGGGTTGATCTTGACCACGCCGCGCAAGAGGTCGTTGCTGACGAATGGGGCGGTCCGGCGAGCATCGGAATCGCTGCGTCGGAGACCGCTGACCCATGCGGTGCGTCCGGCGAGGGCCCGTGCCATCGGCGCGACCTTGCGGGCCGCGCAGCAGGCGTCGGTGTCGGCCTGCCACACGTTGAGTGCCAGGCCGGGTTCGGGACGCACGATGCGAAGATTCAGGTCGAAGCGCGAGCGCAGGTCGTCGGCGAACCACTCGGTTTCAGCGAAGAGATAGCCGGTGTCGAGCAGCGTGATCTCGACGCCCGGGATCGCTTCGCTGGCCACGTGAGCGAGCACGGCATCGCCGAAACTGGCGGTCACACAGAGGGCACCACCGAATTGCCGGTGTGCCCAGCGCAGGACGCGATGGGCGTCGACGACGGGATCGTCGGTCTCCTCGGGACGGGCGATGAGGCGGGAGGGCGAGGCGGTCACGACGTGCATTCAATCAAAGCCGACCAAATAGATCAACTTTGTCGGGAATTGATTCGTACACTGGCCGTCATGGCCCTCGAACCTGCTTCGACGTTCGCCTACCCGGTGTTCCTCGACGTCCACGACGTGGCCGTTCTGGTCGTCGGCGGAGGCCGCATCGGAGCCCGGAAGGCCGCAGGGCTGGCGGCTGCCGGCGCCCGGGTGCGACTGGTCGCCACGAACGTGAGCGCGCACGTCGACGTCACGACGATCGCCGACCTGCGGGCGCGCCCCTTCGAATCCGCCGACCTCGACGGGGTCCACTTGGTCGTCACCGCAACCGGCGACGAACACGTCGACGCCGCCATCTCCGCGCAGGCACGCGCCAGCGGCCTCTGGGCCAACGCCGCCGACCAACCCGTCGACTGCAAGTTCGTCCTCCCTGCAATCGCACGGCGCGGTCGCGTGACCATCGCCGTGAGCACCGACGGCGCCAGCCCCGCGCTCGCCCGCGAGTTGCGCAACGTGATCGACGAACTGCTCACCGACGAGATCGGCGTGCTCGCCGAGGCGCTCGCGGCCGAACGGACGGCGGTGCAGGCGAGCGGCGCATCGACCGAAGACATCGATTGGACCGGACGCGTCCGGCGTGGCATCTCCGAAGCACTCGGCGGCCGTAGTCTCGCTCCGTGATCTCTGCTCGTCGGTCCCGACGTTCGTGGACCGCCTCAGCGGCCACCATTGCCATCCTGCTCGCGGGTTGTACGGCCAGTGCCGACGTCGAGGTCAAGTCGCCTTCGGACGGCGGTCCCGCGAGTACATCGGCGCCGCAGTCCGTCGACGGTTCGACGCCGGTCACCGAACCCGACCCGACCGGCTTGCCCACGTTGAGCGAACCCGACCCGGCGATCGTGATGGGTGAGCTCGACAACGGACTGCGCTACTTCCTCCGCGACAACGACAACCCCGGCGGCCGGGTCGAGATGCGCCTCGCCGTCGACGCCGGCTCCGCGCTCGAGGACGACACCCAGGACGGCGGCGCCCACTTCCTCGAACACATGCTGTTCAACGGCACCGAGGAGTTCCCGGCGAACGAACTGATCGCCGTGCTGCGCAGCTTCGGCGCCGGATTCGGTGCGGACATCAACGCCTACACCAGCTACGACGAGACCGTCTACCAGCTGACGATGCCGACCGAGGATCCCGCCGTCGTCGACACCGGCCTCGACGTGCTCGAACAGTGGCTGTCGGCCGCCACGATCGACCAGTCCCAGGTCGAGGCCGAGCGCGGCGTCGTCCTCGACGAGTGGCGCGGATCCGAGGCCAGCTCCGACGGGCGGATCTTCGACGCGCTGGAGGAGCTCTTCCTGTCCGGCTCGCCCTACGAGGACAAGGACCCGATCGGCACCGAATCCGCGATCACGACGATGAACGCCGAACCACTCCGAGCGTTCTACGACGACTGGTATCGGCCCGACAACGCAGCGATCGTGGTGGTCGGCGACATCGACACCGGCGTGATCGAAGACGGCATCGTCGAGCGCTTCGGGCCTGCAGTGGCGCGAGGGGCATCGCCGGCGCGGCCCGAGCTCGTCGTCGAACCATCGACCGAGCCGCAGGTGTCGGTCCTCGCCGATCCCGACGTCGCCGAGGGTTCGGCGCAGGTGACGCTGCCGCTCACGGCGGCCTCCGCCGAGTCGGTCGAAGCCGACTACCAGAACCAGATCCTCGACTCGATGGCCTTCGACATCATCGCTACCCGACTCGGCAACGATGCACTGCGCGGCGAAGCGCCCTTCGACGACGCCTGGGTCGATTCCAGCGGATTCGTGCGCAGCCTGGATGCACCTGAGATCATCGTGTCGGCCGATGGCGACGCGCTGGAAGCGTCGACCCAAGCGGTGTTCGACGAGTACGAGCGCGTCCGCCGATACGGCTTCTCGCAGGCCGAGGTCGAGCGGGTGGTCGAGGCGTACCGAACCTCGGCACAGTCGAGCTATGACGGGCGCGACTCGCGCCAGGATGCCGATTTCGCCGACGAGTACGTGCGCCACGCGCTCACCGACGAACCCGTCCCCACGGCCGATGCACAGTACGAGTTCACGCAGGTCGTGCTCGATCGTGCCACTCCGGAGACGATCACCTATCGGTTCGTCGAGCGCCTCGCGGAGGCTGCACCGCACGTGTTGATCATCGTGCCGAGCTCCGAAGCCGCGGACGTTCCCGACGTGGCGACGTTCGAAGCCCAGGCCACGTCGATGCGTGATCGAGAGCTGTCGCCACGCCCCGACGACGCGGGTATCGACGGCGAGTTGATGGTTGCGCCCGAGCCGGTCGAGGAGTTGTCCGCCGCGCATCTCAGCGACAACGGGATGGACGACTTCGTCGACCCGGTCGTGCTCGAGTTCGACAACGGTGTGCGGGTTTCGCTGAACACGAGCACGATCGTCGAGGGTCAGGTCGCCTTCGAGGCCCGCAGCCCCGGAGGCCTTGCGGTGCTGGCTGATGCCGACGTTCCCGCAGCCGATGCGGCGGGCGCGGTAGTGGGCCAGAGCGGCATCGCCACCTACGGACCCGTCGAGCTCGACGACTTCCTGTCCGACAAGGACGTCGGAGTGCAATCCTTCGTCGACTCGTTCACGGAAGGCCTGTACGGCAGTGCGGCAACAAGCGACATCGAGACGTTGTTCCAGCTGATTCATCTCTCGATGACGCAGCCTCGCGTGGATCCGGTGGCCCTCGAGCAGTACCTCGACGACGAGCTGGCGATCGCGTCCGACCCGTCGATCGACCCGGGTTACGCCGAGTACGTGACGCTCCTCGATGCCCGCTACGACGACGGCCGATTCCTGCTCCCGACGGTCGACTCGCTCAATTCTGTGACCGCCGACGACATCGATCGCGTGTACCGCGACCGGTTCGGAGATGCCTCCGACTTCTCGTTCGCATTCAGTGGCGACTTCGATCTGGTCGAGCTGATCGAGCTGTCCAGACGCTACCTCGGCACGTTGCCGTCGACGGGCCGGCTGGAGTCGGTCGACTATGTCGAACCCGATCCACCTGCCGGGGTCATCGCCGAACAGACGGTCGCCGGCGAGGGTGCGCAGGCGTCGGTTGCGTTGCTGTTCACGGCGCCGGGCTCGACGGAGCGCCGTGACGACATCGCCGCGGCGATCCTGCAAGAGGTCGTCACGGCCCGACTCACCGACGTGGTGCGCGAGGAGCTCGGCGACTCGTACTCGCCGTACTCGTTCATCCAGATCAGCGACGGTGGAACTCCCAATGCCGAGACCTACATCTCGAACACGACCGCGCCGGAACTGCTCGACGAGGTCGTTGCCGCGGTGACCGTCCAACTCGACGACCTGCGAACGAACGGCCCGACCGAGAGCGAGTTCGAGGCGGCGAGCGAGAACGTCCGCCAACAGCTCGACCTGTTCAGCAACGAACAGGTCAACGACGAGGTCCTGTCGGTGTTCACCGACCCGGCCGGCAACGCGTCGTTCGACGAGTTCCTCGACCAAGCGCAGTGGGTCGAGGTGATCGACGCTGCTGAAATCCGCACGGCTGCCACCCGCTGGCTCCCCGCCGATCAGTACATCGAAGTCCGAGTCCTCCCCCGCTGACCCAGCACGACCCCGACCCCAGCCCGAAAATGCCTGGATTGTCGCGCCCAGCGCGCACTTCCAGGCATTTTTCGGGCTCGGATCGGGTCGTCAGCGCATGTTGGCGGGGGTGACGGTGCGTTGGCTGACCTCGACGAGCTCGCCCCCGCGCACTTCGTAGCTCACCACGTGGTCGACCGAGTGCTGGCCGCGACGGGCCTTGCCGGTGACCACGTCGAGTTCGGTGCCGTCGACGAGCGGGACGAGCGCGATCGCTCGGAAGCCCTCCTCGGTGCCCGGGGAGGAACGCTTGTCCTCGCGGAGCAGCAGTCCGGAGTCCCACACCCACACGTCGTCGACGCTGATGAACCGGCATCGGTGGCTGGTCTTCGACTTCGACACCATGCCGCCCGGGCACACGATCACGCTGCCCTCGACCCACGGCAGCGCGCCGAGGCCATCGCGTCCGAACCCCGACTCGAACCCGGCGGCGATGATCGCGTCGTGGTCGCCGCTGTCGATCGCCCGCTCGATCTGCACCTGACGAACGACCTCGGCCAGGTGGTGCAGATCGTCGTCGGACAACGATCGGACGTGCTCGACGACGGTCTCGGGGTCGGCGCCGAGCGCGGGTTCCTGGGCGGTCATCGAGCCAGTGTGTCCGATGCCTTCACGCGTTGACACCTGACCTACTGTTCGGCCTATGCAGACCAAGGCAGCAGTACTCAGAGAAATCGGCCAGGAGTGGAGTGTCGAGACGATCGAACTCGACCCGCCCAAATCCGGAGAAGTGCTCGTCCAGATGAAGGCGTCGGGCATGTGCCACTCCGACGAGCACCTGGTCACGGGCGATCTTGCCGGCGCCACCTCGCCGATGCCGCTGATCGGCGGTCACGAGGGTGCCGGCATCGTGATGGAGGTCGGCGCCAACGTCATCGGCCTCGAGCCGGGCGACCACGTCGTGTTCGGCTTCATTCCCGCTTGTGGCCGCTGCCCGAGTTGTGCGTCGGGCCATTCCAACCTGTGCGACGTCGGCGGTGAGGCGTTCCCGACCGGTCGCCAGATCTCTGACGGCACTGCCCGCCACCACACCGCCGACGGTGAGGATCTCGGGCTGATGTGTCTGCTCGGTACGTTCGCCCAGCACACCGTCGTCCACGAGTCGAGCTGCGTGAAGATCGACAAGGAACTCCCGCTCGATCGTGCCTGCCTGCTCGGGTGTGGCGTCGTCACCGGCTGGGGCTCAGCGGTGTATGCCGCCGAGGTCGGACCCGGCGATTTCGTCGCCGTCGTCGGTGCCGGCGGCATCGGCTCGAACGCGATCCAGGGCGCCAAGCTCGCTGGTGCGCGTGTGATCGCCGCGATCGATCCCGTCGAGTTCAAGCGCGAGACCGCCATGGAGCTCGGCGCCACGCACACGTACGCATCGGTCGCCGATGCGATGGCGGGTCTGGGCGACTCGACGTGGGGGCGTGGGTTCGACAAGGTGATCATGACGATGGGCGTCGGCAACGGCGATGCGCTCGGCGAGGCGTTCCATCTCGGCGGCAAGCGCTCGAAGATCGTGGTCACCAACATCCATCCGACCGTGGAGCCATCGATGGCGGTTCCCGGTGCGTTCCTCACGCTGTTCGAGAAGCAGATCATCGGGTCGCTGTTCGGTTCGGCCAACATCCGCAAGGACATTCCGGCGCTGCTCGAGCTCTACACCCAGGGACAGCTCGACCTCGACACGCTCGTCACCAACACCTACTCGCTCGACGAGATCAACCAGGGCTTCGAGGACATGCGCAACGGCAAGAACATCCGCGGCGTCCTCATCTACGACTGAGCAACACCCTGTTGCATCTGGGGTCTGACCCCAGATGCAACACCCAATCGTCTGGGGGGACGATCGATGAAGAGCAAGGCAGCTGTACTCCACGGGACCGACCAGGAATGGCGGATCGAGGAGATCGAGGTCGACGCGCCGAGGGCGGGGGAGGTGATCGTCGAGTGGAAGGCCGCGGGCCTCTGCCACAGCGACGAACACATGGTCACCGGCGACATGGTCCCGCCGCAGGAGGTGTGGCCGTTGATGGGTATCGACGATCTGTGGCCGGTTGTCGGCGGGCACGAGGGTGCTGGCGTGATCGCCGAGGTCGGCCCGGGCGTCACCAGCGTTGCCGTCGGCGATCACGTGTCCGCGTCGTTCGTTCCGTCGTGCGGTCGCTGTCGCTACTGCTCGACCGGCCGGCAGAACCTCTGCGACGCGGGAGCGGGCGCATTCCTGAAGGGCATGATCACCGACGGCACCAGCAGGCACCGGCTTGCCGACGGTGGAGCCGATCTCACGTTGTTCGCCAAGCTCGGAACCTTCTCGCACTACTCGGCCGTGTCGACCGACCAGGTGATCAAGGTCGACACCGACCTGCCGCTCGAAGCGGTCGCCCTGGTCTCGTGTGGCGTCGCCACCGGTTGGGGTTCGGCGACCAACCGCGCGGCGGTCGCGCCGGGCGACACCGTGGTCGTGGTGGGCATCGGCGGCATCGGCATCAACGCCGTGCAGGGCGCTGCAATGGCGGGAGCGCGCCGCGTGGTCGCGGTCGACCCGATCGAGTTCAAGCGCGAGAAGGCGATGGAGTTCGGAGCGACCGAGGCGTTCAGCTCGATGGAGGAGGCACTGCCGGCGGTGCTGGAGCTGACGCAGGGGATGATGGCCGACAAGGTGATCATGACGCCCGGCGTGCTCTACGGCGACATGATGGCGCTCGGGACTCAACTCGCCGGCAAGGGCGGCACGATCGTGGTCACCGGTGTGGCGCCGATGACCCAGACCGAGTCGTCGGTGAACCTGTTCGAACTGGCGATGTGGAACAAGGAGATCAAGGGCACGATCTTCGGTTCGCTCAACCCGCGCGCCGACATCCCCAAGCTGCTCGACCTGTACCGCGACGGCCAGCTCAAGATCGACGAGCTGATCACCAACCGGTACTCGCTCGACGAGATCAATGACGGCTACCAAGCCATGCGCGACGGCAGCAACATCCGCGGCGTCGTCGTCCACGGCTGATCCGCTCTCTTCGCTCGTCGGTCGCTAGGTTCGGCTGACGATGAGGTCACATGTCTGAGCACACGATCCAGGGTGCACTCCCTCTCCCGGCCGATCTCGTCGCGTCGATCGGTGCGACCGTCGTCGGACGACGGCGCGAGATCGAACTGGTCGTCGCGGCGCTGATCGCCGACCGTCACGTCGTGATCGAAGGTCCGCCGGGCACCGGCAAATCGACACTGCTGCGCACGGTCGCCCACGAACTCGGCGTCGGGTTCGAGTTCGTCGAAGGCAATGCCGAACTCACTCCGGCGCGCCTCGTCGGGCACTTCGATCCCGCCCGCGTGTTGGCGGAGGGTTATGACCTCGATGTCTTCGTCGACGGTCCGCTCGCCTCGGCGTTGCGCGATGGCTCGCTGCTGTACATCGAGGAGATCAACCGAGTCCCCGAAGAGACGTTGAATGTCCTGATCACCGTGATGAGTGAGGGCGAACTGCACGTTCCCCGTCTCGGTCGTCTCGCCGCCGCTCCCGGGTTCCGCCTCGTGGCGGCCATGAACCCGTTCGATGCGATCGGCACCGCCCGGATCTCCGGTGCGGTGTACGACCGGGTGTGCCGCCTGGCGGTCGACTACCAGACGGCGACCGATGAACGTCAGATCACGCAGCGGGCATCGGCGGGCTCCGGTCTCGATCCCGACTGGGTCGCCAAGGTGGTCGAACTCGTACGTCTCACCCGTTCGCACGCTGATCTGCGCGTCGGCTCGTCGGTACGTGGGGCCATCGACATGTGCGCTGTTGCGTCGTCGCTCGCCGGCGTGCGTGGATCCTCGGTGGACGCCGGCGACGTGTCGCTCGATGCGGCGCTCGTCGCGCTGTCGGGTCGCGTCCGGCTCCGCGAAGGGACGACACGCTCGACGGAAGACATCGTGCGCGAGCTGTGGAAGTCGGTGTTCGGCAAGGTCGACGACGGCGGGCCGAACGAGGGAAAAGCGGGCGCCCCGACCGGGGCGACGCCGGCTCGCTGAACAGCCCGCCTTCGACGAAGGAGGGTGATGCTGCCGACGATGAGGTGTCGAAGGCGCGCCGCAAGACCACCTCGCGTCGTTCGCTCGAACAGCAACCGCACTTCGACGAGATCTCGCCCGAGGTCGGCGAACTCGACGAGGATGCACTGTCGAAGGCGCTCGACGACGACCCCGACGACGCGCTGGCGCTTCTGGCCGACCTCACGGGTGCGACTGATCCGAAGCTACGGGAACTCGCCCGACGTTTGGCCGCAAGGTTGTTCCTCGACCTCGCCAAGCGTGGACCCGCGTCACCACGCGGTGTCGGTCGGTTGCGCACACAGCGCTACCGGCCCGACGGCGGTGACCTCGACGTCGATGCCAGCCTCGATGCGTTGGTGACCGCGCGCGCCGAAGGTGCGGCCGTCGATCCGGATGACCTTCGCGTGCGATCGTGGTCGACACCATCGACGGCGATCTGCCTGCTGGTCGATCGCAGCGGCTCGATGACCGGCCGGCCGCTCGCGACGGCTGCCGTCGCGGCGTCAGCGGTCGCGTGGCGTAGCCCCGACGACTATTCGGTGCTGTCGTTCGGCAAGGACGTGGTGGCCGCGAAGAGCCAGGACGTCGCGAAGTCGAACGAACTCGTGATCGATTCGGTGCTTGCACTGCGCGGCTTCGGCACCACGGATGTCGCTGCCGCACTCATTGCTGCGGCCGATCAGCTGTCGCGATCGAAGGCGGGCCGCAAAATCGTCGTGTTGCTGTCGGATTGCCGGGCGACTGCTCCGGGCGACGTGCCCGCGGCGGCGCGCCGCGTCGACGAACTCGTGATCGTGGCCCCTGACTCCGATGCGGTCGAGGCACGCGAACTCGCCGACCAGGTGGGCGCCCGATTCACGACGGTCGCGGGGCCGTCCGACGCCGCTGCCGCGCTGGCGCGAGTCCTCGACGCGTGACGACTGCACCAGGGGTCTGACCCCTGGTGCAATCGGTCAGCAGGAGATGTTCTTGTCGGGGACCACGCCGAATTCGTTCTCGTCGGCTTGCACGCTCGGCAGCGCGGTCGTCGGCACCGAGTCGGACACTCCAGGATCGATGTCGGCACCGCCGCTGTCGGTTGTCGGCGGCTGCGCGATCGTCGGCGCCACCGTTGCGTCGGTGCCCGGCTCGATCACCTGCACCGGAGCGTCGCCGAGCGTCGCCTCGCCGCGGAACACCGCAAGGATGGCCTGCATGTTGTCGCCGCCGATCGACGGCACGAGGACGGCATTGCCCTGGATCGTCTTCGCGGTCGCATTGATCTGGTACGTGGTGATCGCGCTCGGGTCGACGCCGCTGAGGACGCCTGCGAACTCGAGCATCTTGCGCGGGGTCAGGTTCGGGTCGGCGACGATGTACTCGGACAGCGTTTCGATCAGCCCGCCCGCGACGTCCGGGTTGTAGGCGCCCTTCGACAGCAGCTCCGACACCGTGCGGCGCAGGAAGTCCTGCTGGCGTGAGATACGACCGAGGTCGGAGGTGGGGTCCTGCTGCCACTCGCCACTCGCGTCGAGCCACTGCAGCTTGCGCGACCGCGCGTAGGCGAGTGCATGATCGCCATCGAACGTGAAGCAGCCTGCTTCGGGCACGTTCAGCCCGGTGTTGGGGTCGTGTACGGGCGTCGCGAACGGGACGGCCACGCCACCGACCGCATTCACGAGGGTGCGGAACGCGCAGAAGTCGACCTGCACGAAGTGGTCGGTGTTGATCCCGAAGTTCTGATAGATCGTGTCGATCAGCTTCTGCGGGTTGTCGCGCTCGTAGGCCTCGTTGATGCGACCCTTGCGCGAGGTTCCGGCGATGTCGACGAAGAGGTCGCGGGGAAACGACAGCACGGCGACCTGTGAGGTGCTCGGATTGACACGCCACATCATGATCGTGTCGCTGCGCTCGCCGAGGTTGCTCCGGTCGCCGAACGTGGGCGTGTACGGCGAGTCCGGATCGATGCACGAGTTGTTGTCGGCGCCGGTGATCAGGAAGTTCTTGGCGTCGGCTTCGACCGGAGGGAACGTCTCGGGTGGCGCAACGGATTCGACAGGCTGGCCGTCGGCCTCGACAGCGACGCCCGTGGTGGCCTGCGACGGATCGATGATGGCGGGCGCGATGTTGCGGTCCTCGACGACGCGTTGACCGTGTACAGCGCGCCGGCGGCGCCGAACGATCCAATGGCCAAGACGAAGACGGTCGCGATCGTGAGGCGTTGCGGCCACGTTCGGCGGATCTTGCTTGCCGACGAGGGCGTCTCGGTTGGCTTCGGGGGTGTGGGAGGGGGCGGAACCGCCGGTGCCGCGAACTCCGGCGTCGGATCACTCGTGGCATCCGCTGCATTGGCGTCGGGCTCGGTGGGGTCGGACATGTCGGCGCCGACGATACTGCCCGAACCTCGCGCCCCGTGGTCGCCCGCCGGTCAGGGTGTGACCACGACGACGGTGCCGAGCTGGGCCCAGTTCCACATCCAGATCGCATCCTCGGGAGCTTGACGCACGCATCCGCCCGAGAGTGCCTGGCCCAACTGGTCGATCGTCTGCACCGGCCGGCCGTACTGGTAGGGGATGTCGTGGAACCCGATGTTGCCGTCACGGTCACCCTTCGCGAAGCGGACCATCAGGTTCCAGGTGATCGACGGGTTGTTGATCGAGAACGTGCGAAGAGAGCGAGACCAGACCTGATACACGCCGGGCAAGGGATCGCGGGGGTCCTGGCGGCCCGACACCCGGTGCATCTTGATGATCGTGTTGTTCTCGTCGTAGGCCCACACCGTCTGTTGCGACTTCGAGTACACGACTCGCCTGCCCCAGCCGCTGTCGGCCGGCGGGTCGAACGGGCTCGGTGGGGGTGGTGGCGGTGGCGAGACCTGGAGCTGGGTGCCTCGGGTCGGCGTCTGCGTCGCGACCGCCGCACCGGTGACGAGGCCCGGCACGGCGGACTCGAGCGGGTCCGCGACCGCCGGGCCGGTGGTGCTCGTGGCGGCCTCGGCCGCCGTGGTGTCGGGGACCGAGGTGTCGGCGAGTGCGGGCGCGGCGATCGACAGGAGGCAGACCACGGCAAGTGCCGGCAGACCCAACTTCGCTGGCATCGTGCCGAGTGTAGGCAACCGTTCGTTGGTCGTGGTGAGACCCGACACAGATCTGCCGGTCAATCCTCGGCCGCGAGCGTGACGTCGGTGGTCACGGCATCGCCGACGATGAGTTGCAGATCGCGGATCGATCCGGCATCGACGAGGTCGTTGCGGCCAGCCTCGATCGCAGCGTGCAGCGTCGCCGGTGCGGTGATGACGAGGGCATCGACGACGGCGCGTTGGCTGCGCTTCGCTTCGGTCTTGGCTCGTCGCACCTGGGTGAGCACCTCGATCGTGACGTCGGCGAGCGTTGCGTCGCCGAACGGTGTGGACGTGTCGCCCGACGCGGTCGGCCACGGCGCGACGTGAACGCTCGAGTCGTTCCACCAACTCCACGCCTCCTCGGCGGCGAACGGCAGGATCGGGGCGAACAGACGCTGCACAGCGCTGAGCGCCTCGCGCAACGCTCGCTTGGCCGAGTCGGCGCCATCGGGACGCTCGGCGTCATAGGTGCGGCCTTTGACCAACTCGACGTAGTTGTCGCAGAACCACCAGAAGAACGCCTCGGTGCGCTCCAACGCCCTGGCGTAGTCGAAGGCGTCGAATGCCGCGGTCGCGTCGACGATCACCGCGTCGAGTTTGGCGAGCATCGAACGATCGATCGGGTCGGTGACGGCCTCGTCGAGCGACGTGACACTCCCATCCGCTGATGTCGGTGCCCCGAACTGCAACACGAACTTGGTGACGTTGAGTAGTTTGTTGGCGAGCTTGCGGCCCACCTTCATCTGGTCTTCGCTGAACGCCGTGTCGACGCCGGGACGCCCCGAGCCCGACCAGTACCGCACGGCATCGGTCCCGTAGGTCTCGAACAGGTCGAGAGGCGTGACGACGTTGCCTTTCGACTTCGACATCTTCTTGCGGTCGGGATCGAGGATCCAGCCCGACAGCGCCGCGTGCGACCACGGAGCGCAGCCGAACTCATGATGGCTGCGTGTCATGGTGGCAAACAGCCAGGTGCGGATGATGTCGTGGCCTTGCGGGCGCATGTCCATCGGGAACACGTGCTCGAACAGCTCGGGATCCTCCTCCCAGCCTCCGGCGATCTGAGGCGTCAGCGACGAGGTGGCCCAGGTGTCGAAGATGTCCGGGTCGCCCATGAAACCGCCGGGCTGGTTGCGCTGGTCGTCGCTGTAGCCGGCGGGCACATCGGTCGACGGGTCGATCGGGAGGTCGGCCTCATCGGGCACGAGCGGCTCGTCGTAGCGGGGCTCGCCCTGCTGGTCGAGCGGATACCAGATCGGGATCGGCACACCGAAGAAGCGCTGCCGGCTGACGAGCCAGTCACCGTTGAGGCCTTCGACCCAGTTGTCGTAGCGATGCTGCATGTGGGCCGGATGCCACGTGACCTCGCCGCCGCGGGCGACGAGCGCCGCGCGCAGATCGGCGTCACGACCTCCGTTGCGGATGTACCACTGACGAGACGTGACGATCTCGAGGGGGCGGTCGCCGCGCTCGTAGAACTTCACCGGGTGCTGGATCGGGCGGGGCTCGCCGATCAGCAGGCCCGCGTCGACGAGCTGTTCGACGACCACCTTCTGCGCCTGCTTGGTGGTGAGGCCGGCGATCGAGGAGTACGCCTCGGCTTCGACGCCCTGCGGCGCGTCGGCGTGGAGGCGACCGTCGCGTCCGATGATCGCGCGCATCGGCAGGTTCAGTTCGCGCCACCACGTGACGTCGCTCGTGTCGCCGAAGGTGCAGATCATGGCGATGCCCGTGCCCTTGTCGGGTTGCGCCAGTTCGTGTGCTCGCACCTCGACCACTTGGCCGTAGAGCGGCACGGTGACCGTGGTGCCGAACAACGGTTGGTAGCGCTCGTCGTCGGGATGCGCAACGAGGGCGACGCACGCGGCGAGGAGTTCGGGTCGCGTCGTGTCGATCTCGATCGCCCCCGGTTCACCAGGGCGGCCATCGGTGCGGGCGAACGGGATCTTGTGATAGGCGCCGGGCCGCTCGCGGTCCTCCATCTCGGCCTGCGCGACCGCCGTGCGGAAGTCGATGTCCCACAGGGTGGGCGCCTCCTGGCTGTAGGCCTCGCCACGGCCGACGTTGCGCAGGAATGCCCGCTGGCTGGCGCGGCGCGAACGTTCGTCGATGGTGGCGTAGTGATGGTTCCAGTCGACCGACAGGCCGAGCCGCTTGAGCAGCGCCTCGAAGACCTGCTCGTCGAGCGCGACGAGTTCGTCGCACAGCTCGAGGAAGTTGGGACGCGAGATCGGGATGGCGTGGTGGTTCTTCGGAGGGTCGCCGCGGAACGGCGGCTCGAAGCCGTCGGTGTAGTGCTGGGTCGGATCGCAGCGCACGCCGTAGTAGTTCTGGACGCGACGTTCGGTGGGCAGGCCGTTGTCGTCCCAGCCCATCGGATAGAACACGGCCTTTCCGCGCATGCGCTGATAGCGGGCGATCGTGTCGGTGTGGGTGTAGCTGAACACGTGGCCCATGTGCAGCGAACCGCTGACGGTCGGCGGTGGCGTGTCGATGGAGAACACGCCCTCGCGCGGTACCGACGCGTCGAAGCGGTACGTGCCATCGGAGTCCCACTGGGCGGCCCAGCGTTCCTCGATGCCGTCGAGCGTCGGCTTGTCGGGGATGTTCGCCATAGACCGCCGAGGCTACCGACTTGCCCCCACCGCCTCCCCAGGGCGTTTGCGGTGCGACGAAATGGTGCCGGGTCGGCTGGAGGGGGTGCTCGTAGACTCAGACACCGTGCTGCACCTCTACGACACCGCCACGCGTTCCGTGCGCGAGCTGGCTCTTCGCGAGCCGGGCAAGGTCAGCATCTACCTCTGCGGACCCACGGTGTACGGCCCGCCCCACCTCGGCCACGGCCGCGCCACGCTCGTCTACGACATCCTGCGGCGCTACCTCGAATGGACCGGTCTCGACGTGCGCCTCGTGTCGAACGTCACCGACATCGAGGACAAGATCATCGAGCGGGCGTTGCGCGAGAACCGGCCGTGGAAGGACATCACCACCGCGTGCGAGGCGGTCTGGTGGCAGGCGATGGATGCCGTCGAGTTCGAACGTCCGACCGACACCCCCCACGCCACCGACTACGTCGACGAGATGGTCGACCTCATCGGCGAGCTGATCTCCACCGACCACGCCTACGTCACCGACGACGGCGTCTACATGTCGGTCGAGTCCGTCGACGACTACGGATTGCTCGCCCACCAGTCGGTCGACGACATGCGCTCGGGCGGCGGCGACCGTGAGGTCGTCGGTGCCGCTGGCAAGCGCCACCCGGCCGACTTCGTCTTGTGGAAGTTCGCCACCGGGCCGGCCACCGACAGCGATCCGGCGTGGCCGTCACCGTGGGGTGACGGGCGCCCCGGGTGGCACTCGGAGTGCGTCGTGATGAGCCTCGACCTGCTCGGCGAAGGTTTCGATCTGCACGGTGGCGGCCAGGATCTGCGCTTTCCGCACCACGAGAACGAGCGAGCCCAGGCAGTGGCGCTCGGCAAGACGTTCGCCAACCACTGGATGCACAACGGCTTCGTCGTCGACGCCGAGGGCGAGAAGATGTCGAAGAGCCTCGGCAACGTGTCGAACCTGCTCGACCTCATCGAGCTCTACGACCCGCGCGCCTACCGCATGGTGCTGTTGCAGTCGCACTACCGCAGCCCGGTGAAGATCACCCAGGACGGCATCGATGCCGCGGTCAAGTCGTTGGCCGGCCTCGACGCGTTCGCCTCGCGGGTGGCTGCGCTCGAACCAACCGATCCGGAACCAGCGGTGCTCGACGAGTTCCGCGCGGCAATGGACGACGACCTCGACACCCCGCGGGCCACGGCCCTGCTGTTCGACACCGTTCGGCGCGCCAACGCAGCACTCGACGCAGGCGACGACGGCGTTGCTGCCGCGCTCGTCGCTGCGGCACGCGAGATCACCGGCGCGGTCGGGCTCCGGCTCGGATCGAACGTGCAGATCGACTCCGACGCCCTCGCACGCGCCAAGGCCCTCGACGATGCTCGCGCCGCGAAGGACTTCGCGTCGGCCGATGCACTGCGCGCCGAACTCCAGGCCGACGGATGGACCGTCGAGACCACACGCGACGGCACGTCGCTTCGGCGGTGACCACGGTCGTCGACCGCCCGACCGAGGTTGCTCCGCAACCGGTGACGACTCCACCTGAGTCGTTGCCGACGATGGGGTACCAGCCGTCGCTCGACGGGCTTCGGGCCCTCTCGGTTGGCGTGGTGCTGCTGTACCACGCCGGGTTCTCGTGGATGCACGGCGGGTTCTTCGGCGTCGAGGTGTTCTTCGTCGTTTCCGGATTCCTGATCACCTCGCTGCTGCTCGACGAGCGCGATCGCAACGGCGAGGTGTCGTTCCGTCAGTTCTGGCTCCGACGGGCCCGACGACTCTTCCCAGCGCTCTACGCCGTGCTGCTCTCCGTTGCCGTCTGGGCCGCGCTGGCGGGGTCGGCCGAGCAGCAGACCCAGGTGCGGCGTGACATCCCGTGGTCAGTCTTCTACGTCAACAACTGGGGCCAGATCCTCGGCGACGTCCCGTACTTCTCGGGTGAGCCACCGTTGTTGCGCCACCTCTGGAGCCTCGCCGTCGAGGAACAGTGGTACCTGCTGTGGCCGTTGGTGTTCGTCGCGCTGATGCGTATTCGTCTGCCCCGTCACCTCGTCGGGTCCATGATCCTTGGTGCTGCGGTCGTCGTCTGGGTCTACACCTTCTGGATCCAGTCAGGGAGCCCGACGCCGCTCGGTGGCCCACCCGCAGCATTCGATGGCGTCGACCGCACCAACTACATGTACCTCTCGACGATCACCCGTTCATTCGGGCTGCTGCTCGGAGCGGGAGCGGCCTTCATCTGGCGGCCGTGGCGCTGGAATCGGGCGGACCAGGCTCCGGCCGGTCGTGCGCTCGACCCGATCGGCGCCGCGGCGGTCGCGATGATCGGTTGCGCCTCTGCAGTTGCCGCCATCACAGCCGGGTACGTGTACCAGTGGCTGCTGCCGCTGGTGTCGATCCTCGCGCTCGTCGCCGTCATGGTGGCCGTGCACCCGGCAGCCGTCGGATTCCAACGCATCATGAGTTGGTCCCCGCTGGTTGAAATGGGCAAGCGCAGCTACGGCCTGTACCTGTGGAGCTGGCCGATCTTCGTGATCGTCGGTGCCACCACCGGGTCGGTGTCGAAGTTCCTCTGGGCGATGATCCTCACGGTGGTGATCTCCGAGGCCTCCTATCGGTACCTGGAGACACCCGTCCGAAAGGGGCGATCACTCGGTGGTGGGGCGACCGGGCGACGATCACGTACTGGCCCATCGCCGGGGGCGTGATGCTGGTGGGAGCGCTGGCCCTGTTCTACGTCGGCGTCGATCAGTTCAATCGCTTCGAAGGCGGTGACGAGGCGGTGTTCGATCTTGCGACGACCGACGGCCCGGTTCCGGTCGACGACGCAGTGTTGCCGGGTTCGTCGGTGTTGTCCACCACGGCACCGACGGTCTCGATCACGCCTGCGTCGTCGGCGACCCTGGCGATCGTCGGCGACTCTCAGGCGAATGCGCTGGCGATCAATCTGCCCGACGGGATCGAGGGGGTCTTTCCGGAGGTGGTCAACGGCAGTGTCGACGGCTGCAGTGTCTACGACTCGGGTTCGGTGAAGAGTTCGGTGAAGTTCACCAACAACTTCTCGATCTGCCAGGACTGGCAACAGGACTGGGCCGACGCGGCCGCCGGCAAGGACGTCGCGCTCGTGGTGGTCGGTGCGTGGGATGTCTTCGACATCGACGACGACGGCACGGTGTACGGATTCGCCACGCCGGAGGGCGATGCACTGTTCGTGAGGAACCTGACCTCGGGCATCGACGCGATGCTGGCCGAGGGTGCCAATGTCGGGTTGCTGGAGGTGGCCTGCATGCGGCCGCAGGACGTCGAAGGCGCGGGTGTTCGAGCGCTGCCCGAGCGCGGCGACGACTCGCGCACCGCCCATGTCAACGACCTCCTCCGTCAGACCGCCGCGACGTTCGACTCACCGCGGGTCGAGTTCGTCGAAGGCCCCGACGAGTGGTGCAACGACGAGACGATCGCGTCGGATCTCGGGTACCGCTGGGACGGTGTCCACGTCTACAAACCGGGCGCCAACCTGATCTACACGACTGTCGCGCCCGACCTGCTCCGCCTCGCCGCTGTCTGAACGCCAATCGGTTCGAGGCGATGAGTCTTCGCGCGACCTGTCCGCGCGGAAACTCATCGCTTGGCTGGTGCTGCTGCCCGACGGCGTGTTGCGTGATGCCGAAGTTACCGGCAGGTAGCCAACCACGTTACCGATGGGTAACTTGTGGGTCATGACCGACTTCTCGCTGAACCTCAACGAAGACCAGCTGCAGATCCAGAAGTGGGTCCACGACTTCGCCGAGGGCGTCATCCGGCCCGCCGCCCACGAGTGGGACGAGCGCGAGGAGTTCCCGTGGCCCGTCGTCCAGGAGGCCGCGCAGATCGGCCTCTACGGTTTTGAGTTCCTGCTGAACGCGATGAGCGACCCGACCGGGCTGACCCTGCCCGTCGCCATCGAGGAGATCTTCTGGGGCGATGCCGGCATCGGCATGGCCATCATGGGCTCGGCCCTCGCCGCCGCCGGCATCTCCGGGAACGGCACGCCCGAACAGGTCATGGAATGGGTGCCCCAGTGCTACGGCACCGCTGACGACGTGAAGCTCGGCGCGTTCTGCGTCTCCGAGCCCGACGCCGGGTCCGACGTGTCGAGCCTGCGCACCCGGGCCGTGTACGACGAGGCCAAGGACGAGTGGACCCTCAACGGCACCAAGGCGTGGATCACCAACGGTGGCATCGCCGACGTGCACGTGGTCGTCGCCAGCGTCGACGCCGAACTCAAGGGCAAGGGCCAGGCGAGCTTCATCGTCCCGCCGAATACCAAGGGCCTCTCGCAGGGCCAGAAGTACCTCAAGCACGGCATCCGCGCCAGCCACACCAGCGAGGTCGTTCTCGACGACGTCAAGGTCCCCGGCTCATGTCTGCTCGGTGGCAAGGAGAAGCTCGACGCCAAGCTCGCCCGTGCCCGCGAGAACGTGTCGACCGGCAAGCAGCCGGCGATGGCGACCTTCGAGGCCACCCGTCCGGCCGTCGGCGCCCAGGCGCTCGGCGTCGCACGTGCGGCCTACGAGTACGCCCTCGACTACGCCAAGGAGCGCCACGCGTTCGGCAAGCCGATCATCATGAACCAGGCGATCGCATTCAAGCTCGCCAACATGGCGACCGAGATCGACGCCAGCCGCCTCCTGATCTGGCGTGCCGCGTGGCTCGCCAAGAACGGGACGTTCAAGAACGGCGAAGGCTCGATGTCGAAGTGGAAGGCATCGGAGACCGCCGTGCGCGTCACCGAGGATGCCATCCAGATCCTCGGCGGCTACGGCTACACCCGTGAGTACCCGGTCGAGCGTTGGCACCGTGATGCGAAGATCCACACGATCTTCGAAGGCACCTAGCGAGATCCAGCAGCTCGTGATTTCGCGGGCGATATCAGGCCTGCGGATCGAATAGCACTCTACCAGGGGTTTCGCGGCCCACAACCGCCGACCCTGGCCCTCGGATCAGGGTTCGGCGGAGGGTCGTGTGTTTTCGATTTGGTCCAATAATGGACCTATTTCTGGACCACGATTTCTGGACCACGATTCCGGCCGCCGACACGCCTGTTCGCGACGCGGCACGTCGTACGGAGCCTCGCTTTCGCGGGTGCGGACTCGATCGGCTGACGCTGCTGCAAGCGCCGGCCGCCGAGGTCGAGTTGCAGGCGAGTGACGCTCCTATAGATGTCAAGTGGTCATTGCGGTGATTGTTTCGAGTGCTTGTTGGATGCGGGTGGTGTGGTGGTCGATGCCTCGTTCGAGTCGGGAGATGTTGGTGGGCGCGACGCTGATGGAGACGGCGAGGGCGGTGAGGGTGATGCCGGCTGCGGTGCGAGCAGCGCGGAGGTCCTGGCCGGTGGGGATCTTGTCGGGTGGGTTGATGATCGCGGCGAAGACTTCTCGGGCGACGAAGCGTTTGAGGCAGCGGATGATCTCGGCTTTGGTCTTGCCTTCTGCGAGGCGGCGGGCGACGTAGCGTTTGGTGGTGTCGTCGTGGCGCATGCGCACGATCACGATCCGATAGAGCGCCCGGTTGGCGTTGCGGCTGCCTCCTCGATCGAGCCGGAACCGGACGGTCTTGCCCGACGACGCCGGCCGTGGGCATGCGCCGCAGAGCTTCGCGAACGCAGCTTCGGAATGCAGCCGGTCGGCGTTGTCGCCGGCGGCCATCAACAGCTGTGCTGCGGAGTGCGGAGCCGACGCCGTTGAGACCTATCAGCGCTGGGAAGTGCTCCACGATGATCGGCCGCAGCCGGGCTTCGATGTCGGTGATCTGGCCTTCGAGGAACCGGATCCGCTGGGCAAGCATCTTCAACGCGACCCGGAGTTCTTGCTCGACGAGATCGTCGTAGCTGGTGCGGAACCGGACCGCCGCGTTGAGTTGGTGTCGGAACGTCTTGGTCGAGAACACGTCACGGAACTGGTTCGGAGCACGGAACATCATCGACCTGAACTGGTTGATCGCCTCGACGCGATCATGAGCCGCAGACTCATCCGCGGTCTCCAACGAGCGGATCGCCTCGACCGGACCATCACCGGACTTCGGGATCACTGATGCTCGACCAGACAACACCGCACGCGCTGCAGCCTCGGCGTCGATGAAGTCATCCTTGCCGTCGAGATAGCGGTCGAGCTTCTCCGGGCGGTTCACCTCGACCACCTTCACACCAGCGGACGCGAGATGACGGGCGAGGCCCGCGCCATAGGTCCCGGTCGACTCGACCCCGACCGCATCGATCGCACCCTGGTCGCGCATCCACTCGAGCGCCGCCTGGTGACCAACCGCAGTGGTCGCAAACGTTGCCCTCGCGAGCGTGCGCAACGTGAGTGTGTCGAGCACCGCCGCGACGTTGGTGTCGGCATGGGTGTCGACGCCGCCGGTGACACGGCGCCGTGTTGCTGTCATCATGATGTCTGATCCCTTCGATTCGGTTGAACGGTTGAAGAGGGATCAACGATCGAGAAGCGGACAACACAGAGACGGGTCTGCGCCAACAGGCTCCTATCAGGTCACACTTGTCGATCGAGGCTCCCGGAACGTGGTGGCCGGTGAACAGCTCGACAAGTCACATTTCAGGACACCTTGCGGGTCAGAGACACCCAGGGTCAGAGCTGAACACCGAACCACCACACCGGGAGTCTCCTCCACACCGCCCGGAACGGTCTTCTCATCATCTCTGCGACACCCCTTCGTCATAGTTGGAGGTGTGGAACTCGTCGTCGCCGCCAGTGTCGCGTTCATCGGTTCCGCGTTGGCGTGGTCGGACTGGTTCGACCTGCTGCCCGGTCGGTACACGGGCCGGGTGCTTGGGCTGCTCACCGCTGCGAGTTTGTTCGTCGCGTTTCGCTACGACCCTGATGCGGCCCTTCGACCGTTTCTCGCGGTCGGTGAGAATGTCGCAGATCAGCTCACCAGAGTGCTGCAGGATTTCGTGGACGAATTGGCTCCGGCGCCCACGTCGCCGGTGCCCGCACCCTCGAGGGTTGTCATCGCCCCCTCAGTTGTGGCGCCATGAGATATGCGTTCATGCCGGACTCCGTTGGACGCTGCTGCGTTCGGTGGTCGATTCCGATGGACGCCGGTACCTAAGCCCTCGCCGTCCTCGGGTATGCAAGAACTGCGTGTGTCGCCTGACCTCCCACAACAACTGTCCGCGATGACGGGCAGCATCTTGACTACACCACACGGGAGCCGCTACGCCCAGGTTCGCCCGCATATTGACCTGCGATCCGTGCGCAACCCGACCCGAGACGAACCATGAAAGTCCGACACCCACCACACCAACTCCGCCAGCACCTACTGTGACCGGCACCCACTTGAATCGACGGACGGACAGATGCCAACAACCACACCATCGACACCGCTCCTCACACGCCGCCCCCGACGGGAAACACCAATGACCGACACTGAAGGCAACACCGTCGAACGGCTCGTCAAATCAACAGAACGGGTACGAGACCTCGGGGAAGTCTTCACTCCGGCGGGAACCGTCCAAGCAATGCTCGACCTCCTGCCCACTGACATGTGGGAACCGCATCCGTCACCGACATTTCTTGAACCGGCCTGCGGTGACGGCAACTTCCTTGTCGCCATCCTCGCCCGCAAACTCAAGTCGATCACCATCGCCGCAGATGCTGGCGAGGCTCGCCGCCGGTGACACCGACGAGGCCGTGATCTTCCACGCCTTGGAAGCGGTCGCTGCCATCTACGCCGTCGACATCTCTGTCGACAACGTCATCGGTGGGACACCGGGCCACGAGATCGGTGCCCGCACACGCATGCTGAACCTGTTCAGCGACTGGCATCAACAACAGTTCGGAAAGCTCCTCACTGGCCGCAGCGTTGTCATGCAGACAGCGCAATGGATCGTCGACCGCAACATCCAGGTCGGCAACATGCTCGCCACTAACGCTGACGGAACTCCCAGTGGTCGAGACCTGCTTCCGCTCATTGACTACACCTGGAACCCGGACGACCTAACCGTCGCGGTCGCCGAGACATCGCTCGGTGCTGTTATGGCTGCCGGTGCGGCAGATACGACCGGGGTCATGTCGTTGTTCGACACCGACGAAATGACCACCGTCTGGACGGGACCGGCATGCGAACTTCGCAAGGCACCGATTGTCGCAGCCAGTGCGTTCACTGGTGAAGCACGCAACGGGAACGGACGCCGCTGATGTTGCTCCAAACGTCGAGCCAACCAGACATTCTCGAAGTGATCGCTGACCTGTCAAACGACGAAGTGTTCACCCCACCAAAGGTTGCGAATGCGGTCCTCGACCTGTTGCCCGAAGATGTCTGGTCAGACCCGACGCTCAGGTTCCTTGACCCCGGCTGCAAGACCGGAGTGTTCCTCCGGGAAATCACGAAACGGTTGATGGTCAGCCTCACCGAAACATTCCCGGACGAACAGGAACGTCTCGACCACATCTTGCACAATCAGGTGGTCGGCTTCGCTGTTACTGAACTGACTGCCCACATGTCCCGCCGGACCCTGTACTGCTCGAAACGGGCCGACGGCGAGCATTCCATCGTGAAGATGCCAACCCACACGGGGAACGTGTGGTTCGAACGTGTCGAGCACGACTACCGGAACGGCCGCTGCCAAGAATGCGGCGCGTCGAAAGAACAGATGGAACGAGACAACCGTGAGAACTACGCCTACGCATTCATCCACGAATCGGGTCGCAAGCAAGTCGCAGAGGAGTTCGAAATGAAGTTCGACGTCATCGTCGGCAACCCGCCGTACCAGATGACCGGCGGCGCCGGCGGCACGAACGACTCTCCGCTCTACAACCTGTTCGTCGAGCAAGCCCTGGAGCTGAACCCGCGGTATGTCTCGATGGTCATCCCATCTCGCTGGATGGCCGGAGGTAGGGGTCTCAAGGACTTCCGAAAGCGGTTGCTCGGGGACCGACGGCTGAGTGCGCTCATCGACTACGAGAACGCCAAAGACCTGTTCCCTTCTGTCGGAATCCATGGCGGTGTCTGCTACTTCCTCTGGGACCGAGACAGCTCCGGCAAGTGCTCGACCACCTACCATCGAAACGGGGCAACGGTCGGGCCCGAGCCTCGTGTTCTCGATGAGTTCGACATTCTCGTCCGTGACCCAAGGGCGCTTGGAATCCTGCGCAAGGTCACGGCAAGCGACGAGGCCAGTTTTGCCGACTTGGTGAGTGGCGATACCCCGTTCGGACTCGCGACCAACTTCCAGGAGTATGACAAGGGCGCCAATCCCACCGCGAGCGAGCTGCGCCTCTACGCAAACGTAGGCACCAAGCGTGTGACCGGGTCGGTGCCGCGAGATGCCATCTCGAAGAACACTCATCTGATCGACGCATGGAAGCTGCTCCTCCCGGTCGCCGGATCTGGCCGTGAGCGCGAACGAAGCGGGGTCGACCTCGTGCTCGGCCCGCCCTTGTCGCTGGCCCGGGTCGGTCTGCACGCCACGTACCTGTCGCTGGTCCCTTCTGAAGTCGAGGCCGGAAGCGGAGTGCGTCGAGTCGTACCTGCGACCCGCTTCGCCGCTTCCTCGTCTCTCTTCGGAAACCAGCCAGCACACTTCCGTAGCATGTACCGCTGGGTGCCGCAGCAGACGTGGGACCGTGAGTGGACCGACGAGGAACTGTACGAGAACTACGGCATCACCGAGGACGAGCAGGCTACATCGCGGAGATGATCCGAGAGATGCCGACATGACGGTCAGCTGGCCGGCAGCGTCACGCACCCCAAGATCTACGCCTGGACACCACGCCAGACCACGACACCACGTGGGCAGGGAACGGGAGGGCAACGGCCGCATCAAGGTCGGCTACACCGACGAAGACGACGCCGACACCAGATCCGCACCAGCCGCGGCGTGAACACGCCCACGACAGAAGCCCTACAAGTCCTCCTCGTTGAACCAGCCATCACCGACGACGGTGGAGCCTTCAAGGACCATGCGTCCACGCCCGCTCGAAGAAAGCTGGGGTGCACCGTCTCACCGCCCGAACGGCAAACGCACCGAATGGTTCGAATGCACCGTAGATGAAGCTCCTGCCGCCATCGACGCCGTCCGTGCTGGCGAATCACTGTCGTCGCTGAAGCCGAAGGTGTCGTTCCCGCCGCGGCCCGAACAGGAGCGGGCTGTCGAGCAGACGTCGGCCTACTTCACCGCTCATGCCAGCGGCGACAGCCCACCACACTTCCTGTGGAACGCGAAGATGCGGTTCGGTAAGACATTCACCACGTACCAGCTCGCCAAGACGCTCGACTGGTCCAGGATCCTTGTCCTCACGTATAAACCAGCCGTAGAGAGCCGCATGGCGTGAGGACCTCGAATGCCACACCGACTTCGACAGCTGGCGCTTCAAAGGCAAAGACGATCCCACCCCAGACCTCGACGACCCGCCCCGCTCGTCTGGTTCGCGTCGTTCCAGGACGTGCTCGGCACCGACGAGAACGGTGACCCGAAAGCGAAGAACGAAGGACTATACCTCGTCGACTGGGACGCCGTCGTCATCGACGAATACCACTTCGGAGCGTGGCGTGACGCCGCGCGCGGCCTCTACCTGGAAGACGACGAAGACCCCGACATCGTCGGCGACACCTCCGAGAAGAAGGCGCTCGACACACCTGGACCTCGACGACGACTTCGCTGACTAACCTCGAGGAAGTGCTCGCACCTCGACGTCCGCCACTACCTGTATCTGTCAGGGACGCCGTTCCGGGCGCTCACCCAAGGCGAGTTCCTCGAAGACCAGGTGTACAACTGGACCTACAGCGACGAACAACGAGCCAAGGCGACCTGGCGCTGTCCCTGACGCCGAACCCGTACGGGCGCTGCCCGAAGATGCGTCTCCTCACCTACGAGATGCCGGACAAGCTGCGAGAAGTAGCTCTCAACAACCAGCTCCGAGTTCTCGCTCACCGAGTTCTTCCGCACCGAGAAACGCCTCGACGACACCCCACACTTCATCCACGAAACCGAAGTACAGAAATGGTTGGACCTGCTCCGCGGCCAGGACATCGGCGGGCTGTGGGCGAACGTCTCCAGCCAGAACCGGCCGCCGCTTCCCTACGAGGACACCAACCTGCTTCGGGCGTTGCAGCACACCATCTGGTACCTCCCCAACGTCGATGCCTGCGTCGCCATGCGTGACTTGCTGACCGCCAGCCACAACACGTTCTTCACCGACTACTCCGTCGTCGTGGCCGCCGGCAGCCATGTCGGCATGGGTGCCAGGGCGCTCCCGCCAGTCGAAGAACAGATCGGGAACGTCCCTCAGACGACCAAGACGATCACACTCTCCTGCGGGAAACTGATGACCGGTGTCACCGTGCCCACGTGGGCCGGGATCCTGATGCTCAGGGAACTGAAGAGCCCGGAGTCGTACTTCCAGGCGGCGTTCCGAGTGCAGTCACCGTGGCGGTCCAAGCTCGTTGACACTGTCGCCGGCGGAGAAGCCGAACTCGTCCACAAAGAACACTGCTACGTCGTCGACTTCGCACCGAACCGTGCGCTCCGGCAGATTGTCGACTACGCCACCCGGCTCCGCGCCGAGGTCGCATCCGAACGTGACGACGAAGCCGCCATCGACGAGTTCATGGAGTTTCTGCCCGTGCTGTCCTTCGACGGTTACGGCATGGCGCAGCTCAAAGCCGAAGACGTCATCGACTACCTCACCCGTGGCATCTCGTCATCGATGCTCGCCCGACGGTGGAACTCACCCGAACTGCTCACACTGGACCTGAAAGCGATGGAAGCGCTGCTCGACAACTCGGAGCTGCTCGAGTCGTTCGAGCAAATCGAGATGTTCCGCAACATCACCGACGACCTCACCGCGATGATCTCGACGAACAAGGAGCTGCGTGAGAAGAAGCTGGCGAAGGAGCCTCTGACGAAAGACGAGAAGAAGCGCAAGGACGACGCAACCAAGAAGCGGGACAACCTGAAGAAGCGTTTGCAACGGTTCGTGACGCGCATCCCGGCGTTCATGTACCTGACCGATGACCGTGAGAAGGCCATCAAGGACATCATCGAGCAGGTCGAACCGGAACTGTTCGAGAAGGTGACCGGGCTCACGTTGAAGGACTTTGAGCAGCTCGTCAACTGCAAGGTGTTCAACGACTCGAAGATGAACGACGCCGTCTGGAAGTTCCGCACTTTCGAGGAACCGTCACTCCACTACGGCGAACAGGGTGAGGAGGCTCGAACCATCGGCGGTTGGACGTTGAGGACCGCGACGAACGGTTCGCACGCCTCATCACCGAAGACATCCTGCAGCCCGGCGACGTCCTCACAGGCCACCACGACGGTGGCGAAGTGGCCGCAACCGTCACCGCAGACTATGGCATCGCCGTTGACGGGATTCGCCACGTCAGCCCCGAAGATGCCGCTGTCGCAGCCACCGCCGGTGTGGTCACCGACGGCTGGACGTTTTGGACTGCAGACACCGGATACGGGTCCGGCTCCCTCGAGGAGCTGGCAGTCCTGTCGGACGAAGGTGTATCGGCATGAGCGCTACTCGTCAGACCAAGCGCGTCGAACAGTTCCGCAGCAACGCTGACTTCACGCTGGCATGGGCGCCTCACCTCGTAGCTGAGGAGATGCGACGCTTGATAGGCAACGCCGAACTCGACGGTGAGACGCCCAGCTGGCGGAACGAGGTGACACTTCTCCTGCAGCAGGCGTTCACGACGGACGCACCTTCAGAGGAGTTCGAGAACGTGAGACGGTCGAACTCATCCAACTACCTCACTGCCAGCGATGAGGAGCCGTTCTGATGGGCGCGGAAACCGAGTGGTTGGAAGCTCTTCTGGAGGCGCTACCCGACCTGCCTCAGGCGTCGAAGCCGAAACCTCACTGGTCCCAGAGGCAACCATCGCATTCGACGGCTCCGGTCGAACCGGATCTGGACTCACTGGCACGACGTATCCAGCGGCAGATCTCCGAGTTCGGCGGGATGCACTGGTTTGCCCAGCAGCTCGGATACGAATGCGTCGACGGGAACGGCGACACCGGTGTCACCATCAACGACGTTCTCGACGAGCGTCTCGGAAAGGGCCACCTCGCCACCCCATGGCGTCCAAGCGAGTGGTCGCTCGACGACGTCTGCGACATCATCGAGATCCACCACGACCTTGCAGCCCGGCCGACCGGGTCATGGTTCCACGACTACATGGGATGCGGTACGCACCCGACCAAGTTCTCGGTGCGATCAGGACAGGCTGTCTACCGCTGGAAGATGAACGAAATCCTCGACGCTTCCGGGTTCGGGCTTCGGGTCGCCGACGACGGTGACGACGAAGGTCGGATCGTGGTGTCCAGCCCCACGGGTTTAGAGCAGCTGATGGCGCAGGCGCTCGTTGAAAACGCCGACGACGACGTCGTTCACGCGATCGCCATGTTCCGCGCCCGCAACGCAACCCGGGAGTCACGCCGGACCGCAGTCTTCTCGCTCGCCCGAGTACTCGAGTCACACCGTCGATTGCTCCAGGACGCGCTTCTCAGCAAGGACGAGGGTGCGCTGTTCGACATCGCGAACAACTACGACATCCGCCACAGGAAACTCGATCAGAAAACCGACTACGACGATGCCTTCCTGGACTGGGTCTTCTACTGGTATCTCGCCACCATCAATCTCTGCTTCGAACTCGTCCGCCGGAAAGAGGACCGGACGTGACGCAGAGTCGCACCCCAGGGCAGCGGTGGTACAGCGGCGCAGAGCCGGGAAGCGGGTGTCGCTGTATTGGCCGCTCCCGGGTTGCGGCCAACACGCTCGAGCCGGCGTGCCTTGACTTTCCGTCGCACGCATGTACAGTGACGGGCAATCCGACCCGCCCCTCTGGATCCTCTTGGACCACGGGCGGGTTTTCTGTTTTCCGGGTCTGCGTGTGATGGCGGGTACGTACGCAAAGCCGTTCCTCACCTTCGACGACCAGCTGACGCTCTTGCAACAGCGAGGCCTCGCTGTTGCCGACCGGGACGCGGCTCTTCACATGCTTCGGGCGGTCGGCTACTACACGCTCGGCGGATACCTGTATCCGATGCGGGAGTTCGCTGGCGAAGCGAGCGAACAACCTCGGCTCGACCAGTTCGTGTCCGGAGCGTCATTCGAGCAAATGGTCGACTTGTACCGTTTCGACCGGCACCTCCGCCTGCTGTGCCTCGAGGCGCTCGAAACCATCGAGCGGTGCGTCAAGGTTGCTGTTGCCTACACGTTGGGCCAGCTCGACCCGTTCGCTCACCACAGCGGCCGGTGGCATGACCAGCGAAACCTGCAGGCTCCGGCGGGTCGGAACTCGCCACACCGCGACTGGTGCAACAACCACGATGACAAGATTCGACGAAGAGCTGACGTCGCCATCGCGGCGTTCGTACAGAAGTACGGGACGCCCCTCCCGATCTGGATCGCAATCGACGTCATGGACTTCGGTGACGTATCCAAGCTTCTCGCCCAACTGGGCAAGAAGACGCAAGTCGCTGTCGCCCAAGAGTTCGGCTTAAGACGCGGTGTAGATGTTGTCTCGTGGGTACGCACCATCTGCCTGGTGCGGAACATCTCTGCTCATCATGATCGTCTATGGAACCGCGAACTGACCGACAAGCCTACTAAGCCAAAGGGCCCGGAGACGGCGTGGTTCGCCGGCGTTCTCGAAGATGAGCACTACTTGAGCCGGACCTACATGGCGTTGCTGATCATCGCCTACTTCGCGCGGCAAATCGACCCGGGGACAACGTGGCCGGAACGTGTCGCGTTGCACCTCATCACGTTGCCAGAAGGGAACGGCGTCAGTTTCCGTGCGCTCGGCGCGCCCGAGAAGTGGACCGAGAACCCGACCTGGAAGTGACCGCCTTACCTTTGCGCACAGGCGTTCGCTGCGGTGTGAGGTGTCTGCCGGTCGACGCCGTCGCGTCGCCCTCTGTTCTCTCTTCCTGGTTGGCGTTTGCTGGGACGAGCCGACCCGCGTTTGCGCTGGGTGGGGTGGCGAGGACTGTCGGTTGTCATGGAACACGACGACCGTTCTGTCGACGAACGATGTCGGCCCGCGTACTCGGGGCGCTGTCGAGATGGCGGAACAGTAACTCGCTGCACATGGTGAGTACCGGGCAGCTCACATGCGTGAGCGCGGCTCGCGGATGGGTGCCGTCAGCCTGTCGCCGGTGGCACCTCGACGTGCGCGTGCGGCATGCGCGGAGCATGCTGCGGTCGGTTCGCCGTCGATGGTGATGTGGTGTCCGAAGGTGCGTCCGCATGTGTGCCCGTTGTGGGTGATCTGGCAGGGGCCGCCGACATGATGCTTTCTGATCGGTGCTCGAAGCTGGTCACCGGCAACGCCACATAGGAGACGCTGCCGGTGGGCGGCGCACACGGCGACATCTTGACCGTCGACCACAGCGTGCCCGATCGGCTGTCGTGCGCATCTGGTCCCGTTGAAGCTGATGCCGCACCCGTTGCCGCCACCTTCGACGTCTATGTTCAACACGTCATCGAAGTCGTTGACCGTGGCGCTGTTGATGTCGCCACCGGCAGGTGTGAACAGGCTCCGCGTGTCTTGGAGTTGTCGGTCGAGGTAGACACCGGTCGTTCGAGTTGTTCCATGTCGAAGTCGTTGTGAGATGACGATGATGTCGGCGCCGCCGTTTCGTGCGGTTTGGGCGCTGCCGCGCCGGTTGCCGTGTGTGCCGACTGACTCGAACTGGTGACGCGACTCCCACCCGGCGTGCCGACACAAGGTCAGCCAACGTTTCTTCCAGATCTGGTAGTGCCGCTTCTCGGCGTCAGCGCGAACTGTTCGCAGGTCGTCACCGGTTGCGCCGGCCGCTGCCGCCGTTTCAACGGCGTGTTCGATCGGGTTGTCGTCGAAGTCGCGTCCGGCGAACCGGTCGAAGATTGCTTGTTCCATGAGGGCGCTGTTCGTGCCTGCACATTGGGCCCTGATGGCAGGCAGGACGAGTGCGTCGTCGTCTGTGCGAACGCCGTGACGTTCGCAGAGTTCTCTCCAAGTTCGAAGCTGTGTGACGGCGCACAGTTTGCTGTTCGTCGGATACGCGGGGATGACAAGCGTGTGCGCGTCGTTCTGATGTTTCAGGACACGCCCGCCAGGCAGTCGCAGCTCGAGGCGGCCGCCGGTGTCGTGAAACCATCCCCATTTCAGTTCGTAGACAGCTTCACCTCCCCGAAGTGATGCTGCCCAGACGACGAGCAGCCAGGTGCGCATCGCTTCGACCATGAGTTCCGTCCAACACATCGGGTTGTCGTCCAATGTTTGGACGAAGACGGCAAGGTCGTCGACACCGACGGGGCGTGCCCGGCGCACGATGTCAGCTTCGTTGTGTTGGTGGTTCCGCCACCGGTTCGTGATCCGTTTGCCGCCCGGCGTGCCTCGTTCGATGTTGACGGTCGACCAGCCTTGCGTTTTCAGCCATGCCCGCAGGCCGCTGACGTGATCGCCGAGGCTTCGCTGTTTGATTGTCGGCGACGTGTTCGAGACGTGGTCGGTGTAGCGGAGGATGACGTACGACGACATGATCGGGTTGTTGTGTGCGTCACGTGGGGCGACGGCGGCAAGTTCGTTGAGGCTTCCGCCGATCGAGTCGAGCCAGTTGGTGAACCGTTTGCCATACAAGCTGATTGTGGCCAGGTAGCTGTCCGACTGGGGGCTGCGGCCCTCGCTTTCGGCGGCGCCGATGATGTCGGCGAGGATGTCGCCGCCGGCTTCGTCGTTCGCTACGTGTTGGAATCGTTGGCTGCGCGTGCGTCGTGCCATCAGCGGCGACCTGTGGTGTCGAATATGTCAGCGGTGAGCGCGCTGTTGACGCCGTGGACGTAGCCGGCTGCGCTGTCCAGATGTTTCCATCCGCCGAGGTCGCGCAGCGCGGTGTGGTCCCATCCGGCGGCGGCCGCGTTGGTGGGTGCTGTTGCTCGAAGGCCGTGGAGGCGCCTCGACCGGTCGAGTCCGGCTGCTTCGCGGACCCGTGGCCACGTCTTGCTGGTGTCGTGACCTCGACTGAGCGGCGCGAGAGGGTTGTGACGGTCGGTTTGTACTGCGGGCAGGAGTGCACCGCCAGGCCGTTTCCAGTTGTTGTCGTTGCAGCACCGCAACCAGTTGGTGAGCGCGGTCACAGGGCACAGCCGGTCGCCTCGAAACCACAGTTTGACCTCTCGCCCTTGAGGGTTCTGTTTCGTCTTGGCGACCCTGACCACGATGCCATCTGTGTCGACGTGCGTGACGGAGTCGTCGGTGAACCATTGGATCTCTGACCCTGCCCGCAACGAGCCGGTGACGGTGATGGTGACCATCGCGAGCGTCCGGAGATGCCATGCCGCCCAGGTTGCTGGCGGGCCTTTGGTGAATGTGATCTGCTGATCGTGGAGCACGTCGAGGACCCTGTCGAGTTCGTTGTCGGTGACCGGTGTCGATTTTCCGCGGCCGGGTTTACGTCCCCTGATTTGCTGCGCGCGGGCGCTGACAGGGTTGTCGAGGTCGTGCTGGTTGGCCCACCATCGCAGCGCACAACGAACGAGGTCCAGTGTTCTCGGCGCACTTGTCTCGGCCCGTTCGACAAGCCATGCTTCGACGAGCCGCTGAAGTGTGCGGGGGTCGCATGCGGCGGGCGTGCCGCAGCCGTGAGTGGCGCACCACTGGTGGAAGGCGTTGACGTCGCTGGTGTAGGAGGCTCGGGTGGTGTCAGCGAGAGGTGCGTCGACGACGCTGGCCTTCAAGGGTTGGTAGTCGTCCTGGTTCTGTAGCCAGGTTTCGAGGAGGTGTCCTTGCGGGTCGTTGACAAGCTCACCGCGGAACCGGGGATCGAGCGCCTCGACACTCAGCGCGGCGGTCGCCGTAGTTGCGTGCTTGTTGTCGTTCACGCAAGGTCACGGTGTGGTCCGTGCCCGTTGCGTCAAACGAGGGTGGCCCGCTGCTGGCCCGGACGAGCACCGCTACTGAATCGTGTGCGTGATCGCCATGTTGCGTGTCAGTTCCACGTCCAAAACGGCCCCCCAACAGCAGCGAGTGCTTCTTGGCGCGCAACGGTCGTCTGGTCGCGGTGGATGCGTTGGCGTTGACGCTTAGTTGGACTCGCGAAAGAACGGTGCCCGCTGTCGAGGCGCTCGCTGACGTGCTCGACCAGGCCGGGCAGCGTGTCGCCTGGGTCGGTTCCACCCATGTCGCAGTGTGCGCCGCACCTGTCGACGACACGGCCGCTGCAGCTGTCGGGCGGCGCAGTTTCGCTGACACCGGGTTGAACAGGGACGAAGCGCTCGTCGTGCATCGTGTCCTGTCGAACAAGACGATGTCGACCGCTACGACAAACCCGGTGTCCGTGAACCGGCTGCACGCAGCCGGGTTCCTCGACCACGTCGAAACCAGCACACGAGGGACGTCGGCCGCGGTGCCCTCACTGACGTCGCTCTGTTCAACTTGGTCCTCGAAGGCGCGTGACCGCTGCCGAAGCTTCACAAGCCCCTGACGGGTGGTGGGTAGTGTTGAAGCGTGGCGTCTGATGACCTGTCCGTGCAGCGAACCGGAGTGTGCGCCAGTTCTTTCAGGTACCGGTTGGACGTGAGGTAACGAGTGCCCAAGAGGAAGATGTGGGTCGAGTACCCCGACGGGTCAGAGCTTTCGAAGTCCCGCAAGAGTCCCGGTGATTCGAGCCCGCTCACTCGTGAGGAAGGCACAAACCGGCTCGGCCACGTCACGCTCAGCGACATCGACGAGAGCGAAGAAGATTCACTGTGGATGTCGCCGGACACCTATGGCGACAGAGGTGGGTCGGAGTCGCAGGAGCTCTCGGAGAACGAAAAATTGGCGGCGGAAGTACTGACCACACTGCTGTTCATTGGGGTCGCCAAGGCTGCGCCTCATGCGAAGAGCTGGTGGAGCAACAGTGCACGGCCGACCATTGCGTCGACCGCAGCGGCGACGCGTGACAGGGTTGCCAGAGTTCGCAAGCGCAACCGTCAAACCGCTGCTGCTGAGCCAACTTCGTCCGTTGAGGCTGTCCACGTGGCACCGTCGAGGGCGCTGAATGTCACACCCAACGACGACGAAGTAGTTATGAGTAGTGAGGAAGCCAGTCAGCGCCTCGTTGCTGCCCTCATGGCCAAAGCGCTCAGCGACCAGGCCAAAGAGTTCAGTGACGAGCAGCTGCGGGTGCTGCTGAACGCACGCATCGAAGACGTTCCAGCGTCGAGGGCGTCGCTCGCGAACCTGACGCCCCACGAAGTTGAGACGCGCATCAACTTGATGTTGGAAGCAAACCCGTCGCTCATCGGTGAGCTCGAGAAGCTGTTCTGGGCGAACAGAAACACCGCCAACCAGCAGGTGTTGTTGACGAGCGAAGAGGTCCGGGAGTCCCTACCTCCGCCGCGCCTACACAGTTGAAGTCTTGGTGTGCGCTCCACGTAGAGCACGCCCCGTCACTGTCTGATGGCGCAGTCGCCGGTATGACCGGGCGACTACGAGTTCATCCAGGTGGGCTGGACATGTCACGCCGGCGACCGAGGCTCGAGAGCGCGGTCGAGCATCCGGGCCATGTCGAGGACGGCTGCGAACAAGGCGAGGCACTTCGCCGAATAGGTCCTGGTGTCGTACCCGGTGGAACGTCCGTGGAGGACACCATGCCGTGACATCGTCGGCGCTGACGTTGTGTGGTTCAAGCCGACAGAGAACGCGTCGCGGACAGTGGCCAAGCCTTCGGCGACAGTGGTGAGGCTTGTCTCGTCGATCACGTCTGCTTGGCGGTCGGGACGCTTGCTGAAGAACATCTTGCCGTTGGTGTAGTCGGCGGTGAGCCCTTCGATCTGTGTCAAGGTGAGTGGAACAGAACTGAGGTAGTCGCCGGCAATGTGACGGTCCCAGCAGTGGGCGACCACGCGGGCACGGCTACGGCGCAAGGCATTGAGGTCGTCGTCCCACCAGCTGAGCGTTTCAACCCGCGCAACCGTGCTCGCGGGTCCTGTGTTCTCCCAGCTTTCGACGAGGAGTCGGTCGGCTTCGGTCGTGTCTCCTGCAGCGGCGAGTCGGGCGGCCTCTCCGTACACCGTGGTGATCGACTGTGACGATGTGGCCCAGCCAAGAGCGCCCAACGACAGGCCGTCGGCAATGTCAGCCGTCGTCGCGTCGAAGTCGTCGGTGAATGCGTCCAGCTTCTCGGTATCGAGGCCGTACCAGCTTGCCGAGCATCCGCAGGCCTGCAATGGTCTGCGGCGCTTCGCCGCCGAGCAGGTGGCTCTGAACCTTCGCTCGAACGAGCGGTCCGAGATCGTCGGTGGGATCGGTCATGGACACAGTGTCGTCACCGTCCCACGTCGATTCAGGTGACGGTCGTGAACACCGGACGATCGCCGTCCAGCATGTAGTAGCGGTATCCGTTGCCTGACTCGCTCGAGCTCGCAAGCGGGATGTCGCACATTTCCCAGCTCTCAGCGTCCACTGCAAGTACGAGCCCCGGCCCGGCGTCCAGATACCCCTCAGGTGAGCGGACATGTTCGATGCGTGACTCACGCTGTTCGATTCCGGTGAACACGGCTCGTGCCACCAACTTGCCGCCTGCGCGTAGGTACACCCAGCCGCCTTGGCGGAGGTTGCGTGGCACCATGCCGTCCGGTGAGTTGCGGTCCTGGCCAGCACCGATTGGGTAGAGGAAGTCGTTGCTGGGTCCTTCCATGAAGGGTGCCGGTCCGTGCTCCTCGTAGATAGGGACGGACACTGCGTCCATCGTCCCGTAGGTGGGCAGCTTGCTCGAGGCTCGGTTCTTCGGTTTGGTGCCACGTCGTGCCGCCTCAGCGACTCGGAGGTCTTCAATCCGCTGCTCGGACGCTTCTGCCGCCGCTTTGGCGGCGCGTTCCCGCCTCTCCTCTCGGAACTTGCTGGGGTCAAAGAAGCTGGGGCCGCTCACACCAGCATTCTTGTCGAGGCCGACCAGGGAGACGTCGCCTGACACGTTCACAGCGCGTCCTGGCGCAGGATGAGAGGACAACGATTTGGCCGAGTGACCATGCTTTCCAGCTTCCCGTCCACCGGATAGGCCTCACGGGACGCCGCCAGGCGGCTACTTGCTGGATGGCCTACCCGACGCTTCGGAGCGAGTTGAGGACAACTTCGAGGCCGTAGCCGGTGCTGGCGCCGAACTCCCAGATGCATCCTGCCGGTGTTTCGATTCGCGCCACGTTGTACTCGCTGTAGGCGATTGTCAGTTCGTCGCCACTTGCGAGTATCTCGGTTTCGAGTAGCGATTCGGGGCTGAAGGCTGTGTCGAACGGCTCGAGCCCGTCACGCCAGAGTGCCGCCCCACCGAAGTCGTAGCCTCCCGGCGTCGGCACTGCAATCTCGAGACCCCAGTTGGCGAATCCCGGCCCTCCTTCGCCCGTGCCGTCGGAGGTAACGCGCTCGTCCGTTGGCCACAGCACCGGGCAAGTGGCCAAGTCTGGATCTCGTCGAATCTGCTGCACGAGGTCGACGACACCGGCTTCCTCGGCCGACACCGATAGATCCCAAGGCGGCACGCCGTCTGGGAAGTTGAGAAGCGACTCGGTAGGAACGTCAGGCTCGGAACTCGCCGGGATCGACTCCACCGCAGTTGGGGACGTCGCCGGCGCAGGAACCGCGACATCGGGATCGTTCGGGGCTTGTTGAGTCACGTCGCACACAGGGGCGCCCGGCTGCGGAACGATGCCATCCAGGCAGGCTGAAACGAAAGCTCCATCGCCGAGTTCTGTCCTTGTGACGTCATTGGCGATGTCTCCGTCGAAGCATCCGACTGCTGCCATCTCAGTGAGTTGCTCGACGGCGACTGGCACCCCCTCCCTCAAACGAACCGTCGTCAGCATCGCCCAGAGTTGAACGGCGAAGTCAGTAGCTGGGCTTGGCATACCCCATGCGTCCTGTGCCGCCTGAACGCTCCCGGTGTCCAACATCGTTGCCACGACAGAGATCATCTGCTCGTTGCACAAGTACGGCCCGGACTCCTCGATGATTCTGGCGACGTCGACGGCAGACGTTGTTGACGACGAATCACCACCGCTCGCGCAGCCGCCGACGAACAGGACAGAGCACGCCAATCCGGCCGACGCCCTTCGCATAGCCTCAACTTACTTCAGCAGCCATGAACCAGCAGACCGACCTCTGCCACTGGGAGCTGGTCACGGACGCCCGGAGCGGCCGGAACAAGGGAGCATGGGTCCCAGAGTAGTGACGCGGGCAAGCGTGATGTCATCTGCAACGCGGTGACATCTCCCCTGCAATTCTCGCCGTGTCACCGTGAATTTTTCGGCGATGTCACCATGCAATCCCACACTTCCCGATTGTCGTCAGAGGCGGCGCCGTCAGGACATCGCCGTCACCGCGTCGAACACGTATCCCCGTGTCGCCACCGCATGTTCGCCTCCGTGCGCCGGTGTCGCCTGTCGATACTAATAGTCTCTAAACCGGCGTATTGTCGATTAGCCCGGTTTCGTTTCTATTCATGTAGTCTGCGTTGTCAACGGTGGTGCAGCACCTTCGGGTCCGATCACGTCCGGTGTCACCTTGTTAGCTCCACATGGCCCTGGCGGGCCGCTCTTGTCGGGATGAGAATTGGTGGGTGCTGGTCCGGTCCGACGTCGTGTTTCTATGGCGCTCAGAGCCCGTCGTTAGCTTGACGCGGGGTTCTCGGGAGCTCTGTTCTGTTGCTTCGAGCACGCACCTCAGTTTCCTTTTCGGCGAGGGCCCCATCCCGGACTGGCACACCCGACATTCATCGAGTGGAAGGAGTGCATCATGGAAGTAGTGGAGGATCGGTGCGCGTTCTTGGATGTGCATCGCGACACGGTGATGGCGTGCGTTCGCATTCCTGACCCGGCCGGTGGCCGCCGAGAGGAGGTGGCCGAGTTCGGCACGACGGTGTCGCAGTTGTTGAAGCTGACCGAGTGGCTCGTCGAGCGTGACGTGACGTTGGTTGGGATGGAAGCAACTGGGATCTATTGGAAACCGGTCCATTGGGTTCTCGAAGACGAGATCGAGCGGGTGTGGGTGATCAATGCCCGCCACATGCGTAACGTGCCGGGCCGCAAGACCGACGTCAACGACGCGATCTGGGGTGCTTCATTGTTGGAGCATGGGCTAGTGCGCCCGTCGTTCATCCCCGAGCGCCCGGTGCGTGAGATGCGTGATCTGACCCGCTATCGCAAGTCGGTGATCGAAGAACGCGGTCGCGAGTCCCAACGACTCCACAAGGTGCTCGAAGATGCCGGGATCAAGTTGGCGTCGTTCACCTCGAAGGTGTTGACCAAGTCCGGCCGCGAGATGATCGAAGCACTCATCGCTGGTCAACGCGACCCCGAGATCCTTGCCGAGATGGCCAAGGGTCGGATGCGAGCAAAGATCCCCGAGTTGCAAGACGCGTTGGCTGGCAGGTTCAACGAGCACCACGCCCGGCTGTGTCGCACCATGTTGGACCGCATCGATCACGCCGATGAGATCATCGACGGACTCACCGAGCAGATCGAGCATCTGTTGGACCCTCATGAAGCGGCGGTGCACCTGCTGTGCGGCATCACCGGTGTGTCGACGCGCACCGCCCAGGTGATCCTGGCTGAGATCGGCACCGACATGTCCCGCTTCCCAACCGCAGGCCATCTCGCGTCGTGGGCGGGCATGTGCCCCGGCAACAACGAGTCCGCCGGCAAACACCGCACCGGACGCACCCGACACGGATCCAAATGGCTACGCATCGCACTCGTCGAAGCCGGCCAGGCCGCCGGTCGATCCAAGAACACCTACCTGTCAGCCCAATACCACCGCATCCGCGGACGACGCGGCCCACGCAAAGCCGCCGTCGCAGTTGGACACAGCATTCTGGTGATTGCCTGGCATTTGCTGTCGACCGGTGAGGTCTACACCGACCTCGGCGGCGACTACTTCGACAAGCGACGCAACAGCGATGCCCGCCAACGACACCTCGTCGCCCAACTCGAAGCCATGGGCCTCGACGTCACCATCACACCAACCGCAGCCTGACAACCACATCGAGGCTCCGCCTCGAACCGGGGGCTACCGCCCCCGAAACCCCGCGCCCACGAACGTCACAGCACAAGTTCATTCACACCTCAGAGGAGAGAGCCAACGATGTCGAGTTTGTCTGCGAATGCTGTCCGTCGTGACCTCGAGGTCCGCGCTGACAACGAGGAGTTTTTGACGCAGTGGTTAGGGGAGCGGTCGTCGGAGTTGGATGCGGCGTTGGAGGCGGCGTGGCGTTCCCGTCACGCTGACGCAACGGTCGCCCAGTACGACTACTGGTTCGGTCGGCTGAGGCGCTGGTGTGAGGAACCGTCGCGCCGGCATCGTGATCGTGACAAGCCGGGTTTCGAGCTGCGTCGTCTGTTCCCGATTGGTGGCGCGTCGGAGGCGATCATGTTGCGTTGGATTGCTGACGAGCTGCTGGGCCCTGAGGACCCGGCGGTGTCGGAGGAGTGGCTGGTGTCGCGTGGGCCGTGGTCGCCGGCGACGTTGTCGATGGTGGTTGCTGCGGTGAAAGCGCGGTCAGCAGATTTTCAGTCGCATCGGTGGGAGCCGTCGGAGGCTGCGAAAGGGACGTTGGTCGGGTTTCGTCGCCGCTTGCGTGAGCTGTATGGGGCGGACCGGCAGGCGCAGCCGTTGTTGGCCGACCATGTTGCTGCGATTTGTGCTCATGTTGCGGCGACGGTGTCGCCGACTGCGGCCCGTGATCGGCTGGTGCTCGAGTTGCATGCTGCCGGCGTCGACAACGGCGGTATTGCCCGCCTGACAGTTGGTTCGGTTGTGGAGCCGTCTCGCGTGTCATGCGCGGATGCCGTAACGAACGCCGAGCTGTTCGCCACGTCCGGCCGGGTGGGGTTGCGGTCGTTGGTGGTTCCGGGCCGGAACCGTCGGGGCGGCAATACCGATGAGCCACAGTTGGTGACGTTGGTTGATCATCCGTTGTTGGCGTCAGCGTTGGATGCGTGGCTGTCGGTTCGTAGCACGGTCGCCGAGGCCGGCGATGTCGGGTTGTTGGCGTTGAAGTCGAATCCTGCTGCGCATCTTCGGACGTGTTTGACCCGTCTTGCCGAGCTCGCGGAGATCGGTTGGCGTCCCGCCCGGGGGTGTTGGGCGTCACCGGTTGATGTGTCGTTGATGCGGTCGGTGTTGGATGCGGGTGTCGATTGGGGCGGCCAGTTGCGCCGCCGTCGTGATCAGGTGATGGTGTTGGTCGGGTTTTTGTGTGCGTTGCGCCGTTCGGAGCTGTGCGGCCTGCGTGTGCGTGACGTCGTTTTCGACGGCGATGATCGTGCGGTGGTGACGATTGTGAAGTCGAAAACCGATCAGGAGTACAAGGGGGCTCGGGTGTTGATGCGTTCGCGTCCTGATCAGCCGGCCGCGATCCGGTCGGTGCCGTTGTTGGCGCAGTGGGTGGCAACGTTGCGTGAGTTGGGTGCCGACGCCGATGGTGTGCTGTTCCCGTCGTTGGACCGTCACGGCGCGTTCAAGGTTCGTGCCGGCGGCTCGGGTCCCAATCCGGTGGGCGGTCAGGAATGGTCGGAACGGTTGCGTGAACTTGCGGTGGGCGCCCGTGTGTTCGGTGATGATGTTGACGATGTGCGCTATGAGTGTGTGTCAGGGCATTCGTTGCGCCGCGGGTTTGTCACGCAGGCCATTTTGCGTGGGCAGGATGCGGTCACGATTTCGAAGCACACCCGTCATCGCAACGTGCAGATGATCGCAACGTACGCCGATGAGGTGTTGGCGTTGGAAGCTGATTGGCAGTCGCATCTGTTCGGTGGCAGCGACCTGCTCGTCGACGACGTCACCGCAGCCTGAACGGCAGGCGAGCAGGGAGGCGAGACATGGCCTTGAACTGGTTGTGGGCACCGCTCCAACTGGAGCGCCGGCCGTTGCCCAGTCGCCGGCCCGAGGGAACCTCGACTCAGACGACCTTCGGACTATCGCGAATCTGAAGTCGACACTGCGGGGAGTGTGTTGCTTGCTTCAACCTCTTGTTGAGTGTTATTCGCGCGTGTGAACAGCTTCGCGCTCTCGAATGCCACCCTTCCATCGGGTGTGACGCACCGGTTGTCTGAATGTCAGTGCCGGTACGCAGGTGCGATGCAGACGCGCCGTGGTGCTCGGGCAGTCTTGTCGCAGGTGTGGAGTGGGGCGGTCAGAGCAGGCCGTGGTGTCGGTTCGCAGCGGAGCCATGGACGAGGCGCATCGTTCGCTGAGCAAGATCGGTCGTGTATCTGGTGGCGAGACGTCATGGGTCACGTCCGGCGATCTCGCAGCACTCCGCGCCGGTCAGCTCCAGCGCGAAGCTCGTCGGGCTGAAGGGTTGGACATCACCGACTATTCGCTGGATGAGCTGACGCAATAGCGCAGGCAGACCTTGGGTCGCCGTCGATGACGTTGGCGGTGGGCGTCGAAAAACCCGGGATCTCTGGGCGCTGCCGTGTCGGCCACGTAGCTCAGTCGCCATGATGCTGCAGGCGACAACCACAGGCTCGGGCGAAGACACAGGAAGTGGTAGGAACCCGCCGTTCTCGTTCTTGTCCGCAGGGCCTCCGAAGACGCTACGCCGTCGCCCGATAGCGCCGTCGCATAGAATCTCCGACGATGTGCTGTCGGGTGGCCCGCTGATGTGGATCCCGAGAGGTGATCGTCTCTGGATGGATGCCGACATCGGCGACCACCGAATCGAGCTCTCAGACCGATTCGTTGCTCACACCCGTCACGATGGTTCCGGCTTCGAGATTCGGCGGCTTGAAGACTGGCAGGCTGTCGAAGGCAGCGGTCGTCGGGGCACCGCGGTGCGGTTGCACGCTGACGGTGTTCTCTTGACGCGTCCACTGGACGTTGGTAGCGAGCTCGTAGCAATGTCAGCAGACCTGCAACTGACACGCTGGAAGGCGCCGCTGAGGACGAACTCCGGTCAGGACCTGACTGCCGTACACAACCGGCTCTGGGATGGGGACCCGCCCCTGAGACGACCCATCTTCGTGGACATGGACTTCGACGGCGCAGCTGTCGCCGTCATTACGCATGACGACGACTGGACGCGCCACGTGACCGTCGTGTCGATGGCCGACGGCAAGACAATCTGGGATTCGCCGGTCCCGAACTGCCAGCTTCTCGAGGCCGGATCTAATGTCGTTCTCACGATGTCTGATGTCGACGGAGGTCGATGTTTTCAAGCCTTCGACCTCGACACCGGCCGGCAGCTGTGGACGACGACAGGCAGAGGAACCGGGAGAGCAGCACTGCTCGGCGATACGGCGATGACTGCTTCGTTCGATCCGCTCAACGTGAGTCTCGTCGACAGTCGAACAGGAGCGCACCTCGTCACAGTTCGTGACGGTGTGCAGTCGTTTAAACGTGTGCCTGCACAAAACGGTGCGGCGTTCACTGACTCGGGTGTCAGCTACCTGGTCACACGTCACGGAGAACGCGTGATCTGTACAGGGAGGCTCATCAGTGGCAACCGTGATGTACTCATCGCTCAGGACGACGACCGAATCGTCGGCTGGCAGGTGGACGGCTCACCGTCGTGGGAGGCGCAGCTTCCGGACAACACGGAGGTCACCGCTGCAGGTTCGTTGAGATGGACTGACTTTGTCGTCATCGGCCAAGGCGATCAGCTCACGTGGGTGGAAGCCAAGACAGGTGACGTCATCGGGCATGCAACGTGCCGTCGGAGTGGCGGGGACTTGTGGCAGGTCGCACCGACTGCGGCAGTCGTCGTGTACGACGACGGTTTCGAAGTTGTTCGTTCCACGCCGACGAGGTCCCGCATGCTGGCCGGCGTGGCAGGCCAGGTGGCGGCATGGCGGCGTGTCGAACTCTCATCCGGTCGTGCCAGCGCACTCAACAGGGCTCGCGACGGTGGATGACCGGCTGGCACTCCGACGTGTTCGGCAACGCATCGAAGAACTCGAAGCCGAACGGTCTGGATGCAGAACTGCGCTCACCTCGTTCGAGCAGCTCGCCGAACGAGTTGACGCAGCACTCGCCGCCGACAGGGCCACCGGTTCGGATGACGTGGAGACCGACGCCGAACACTCCGACGACTCTGACCAGGGCGACGCAACGTCGTTGCCCGACGTCTCCCAAGAGTTCGACATGAAGGAGCCTCCGCCGTGACTACCAGACGATTCTGCACCCCGACACTGGCGTGCTGCTCGGGGTCGAGCAGGGCAAGTTGAGCGCCGCACTCAATGGTGCGCTGGACCGTGGGGACTTGTTGGCGGTCGCTGATGTGCTTGCGAAAGTCGGCGACATGGTCGCGGTCGATGCCGGGTTGGCATCGGCGACGATCAGGATGTTCGCTCTCGACGACGAAGTCAGAGTGCTCCGTGTTGCGCTCGACCGGTTTGAGCAATCCCCGATGCGTCAACTGCACGATCTGACCGCAGACGACCCTGACCTCGATCTCAGCGACCTCTTCAAGTGAATCACGTCGTGCCGTGGCCCTGCGGGCGAGGCATCGATCGGTGATTGCATCGGTTTGGGCCCGCAAGTCCGGCGACCGTGGTCACATAGAGCAACCGCCGTCAGCGCACGCCCCGCCGGCTGGCCGCGGTCAGGCGGCGTGCTGAGATACTGAGGCTTTCAGCTGGTCGAGGTTATAGCCGAGCGCTGTGAACGTGGCGGCATACACGGCATCGCCGAACTCTGGCGCTTGGGAAGCGAGTCGTGTCGCAGCTTCGACGATGTAGTCACGGGCGGGTTCGGTTGCCATCAGGTGTGCGCTCCTCGATTCAGGGCCTTTCACCTGTGTCGCGACCCCGCCACCTTCAACGCAGCCGCGCCCTTGACGATCCCTGTAGGGGTTCACACCACGACGACAGCAATCCACGAACCGTGTACGCAGGATCGATTCAGACTCGACCGCGTGGATGAGCAGTGGGGTCGACCGGGACTTGCCGTCGGTCGCGACGGTGCGAGTCGTGCGAGCGCTTGAGGTCGTCAGCGTGTTCATCGAGTTGTCGAACCTGTCCGACTTGCACCTGCCCGCATGTCTGGATGTTCCGAGTCACCGGTGCAGCTGAATCCGTGGACACCGGTACGCGACACTGGGGGAGGTGCCGCGTCCTGTCGAACTCGATGACCGTGAGGTGCTCGCCGAGCTGTACGGCGACAGGTCAATCCAAGAGGTCGCTGACCTGCTCGGGGTGTCGTCGACGTCGGTGTTGCGAGCGCTCCGACGTCACGACATCGCCCGCCGGGGTCGTGGTGATGCTGCACGTGCCCGCATCAGCCATCCGCTTCTTGCTGACCGTGGCTGGCTTGCCGACCGTTACCGCACCGCGAGCATCGCAGCGATCGCCGCCGAAGTTGGTGTGGACGCAGCGACCGTTCGGCGGGCGTTCGCCATCCACGGACTGGAATTGCACCCGAAACGTCTGATCCCCCGACCGGAACGTCCTGCACTGCTCGACGATGGCGACTGGCTGCGGCGCCGCTATGAGCGGGCGTGGACTGTCACCGAGATCGCTGTCGAACTCGACGTCAACCCGCAGATGGTCACCGCAGCTCTTGTTCGTCACCGGATCGCTGTCCGTTCGGATCGAGGTTCCGAGCATCCGAAGCTTGCCGACATCGCCTGGCTCACATCCAGGGTTGAAGAAGTCGGCACCGCAGGGGTGGCAGCCGAGCCTCGGAGTGTCCCGCGTCGGTGTGCAAGCAGCGTTGAAACGTCACGGGTCCGGGTCACCACACCGGTTCGACTGCACCCGCCTGAACCGCCCCGATGTGACCCGCCTGTTCGCAGTGTGGGAGGCAGAGCAGACCATCAAAGGGGTTGCCCGAACCTTCGAGGTGTCACCCAACACTGCTGCGATCTGGCTGGCTTCGGTCGGTGTGTTCGTGAAGGACACCCCGACGATCAGTCACCGCGACCTCGAGCAGTGTGTGGCCGAACAATTGACGATCGACGAGATTTGCGAACGATTCCACGTCACCGGACGCACCGTGGTCGTTGAACTTCACCGCCACGACCTGTTCGAACGCCACCGCCGCCGGCACCTGACGAATACTTAGCATCGCAGCGCACCACCCTGCGGCGAGCTTCGGCTGCGTGACAGTGGAAGCCGTGAGCACCGATCCCACGCAACGCTCCTGCGGACCTGGAGCGAGCGGGTTGCTTGATGTCGGAGCCATCGGTGCCGATGAGAGGTCGATGGCAACGACTTGGAAGGGGCGCGACTGGGCTGTGGCAGTCTCCGTCGGTGGCGTCGCCGTCCAAGCCGCCGGCCAACTGACCACGATTGACGCGTCCGACAGCCGGTCGCTCACTGTGGCCCGGCCATGGTTTCGGTGGAAGCTGCGACAGGGCACCCGGACGCTCTGCACGCTGAGCGGCCTCGCTCGAGCGGACGTCAACGCGTTGCGGGTTGCGCTTCGCCGTGTCGCTGTGGGAGTCGACCTCGCCGCAGCCGTGGAATGGGCTGCAGTCGTCGACCACCTGCTCGGACGCAGCGAACCTCGACGACGGTGGATTCCACACGAGGAGGTTGCCCGACTCGTTGACGCAAGACCGTCAACAGATCTGCCTGAACGAATCCGAGCAGACGACCTCTTCGGCGTCCTCACTGCAACCGAACAGGCAGCAGTCGAGTTGATCGGCGTCGACCTTCACGCACGAGTCGCCGCACTGAACGAACAGATCGCCGTCGCAGAACTTCTCAACAACCGAGAGTTCTTCGACCGCATCGAAAAGTCGCCGCTCACTGACGAACAAGCCAAAGCCGTCGTCTGTTTCGACAATCGAGTCCAAGTTGTCGCCGCAGCCGGATCCGGCAAGACGTCGGTGATGGTCGCACGGTCCGCGTACGCCATCCACCGGCAGTTCACCGCACCGGAGCGGATACTGCTGTTGGCGTTCAACAAGGACGCCGCCGACGAACTCGAAACACGCATCGAACAACGCCTCGCCAACGCCGGCATCGAGAGCACCGGGCTGCGAGCCTCAACATTCCATGCCTTCGGCCTGGACGTCATCGCCAAAGCCACCAACGCCAAACCGAAAGTCGCCCCCTGGGTCGACAACGGCGGCGACATCGACCACCTCGAAGGCATCGTCGACGATCTGCGCGACCGGTCCGAAGGTTTCCGAATGCGGTGGGATCTGTACCGGCTGCTGTTCGCTGGCGTCCCGGAAAACCTCGCCGAAGCAACCGCTGACAGCTACGACCGCGCCACGGCAACGACCGGTTTCGCAACGTTGAAGGGCGACATCGTCAAGAGCGCCGGCGAGCGCATCATCGCTGACTGGCTCTTCCTGAACTGTGTCAACTACCAGTACGAACGCCCGTTCACGCAGTCGACGGCGACAGCAACGCACTCGCAATACCATCCCGACTTCTACTACCCGGACGTCGACACCTGGCATGAACATTGGGCTCTCGGCCGTGACGGCAAACCCCCAGCAGCGTTCGTCGGCTACGGAGCCGGAATCGACTGGAAACGCGAACTACACAGCGACTGCGGCACCGACCTCATCGAAACAACGTGGGCCGGCGTTATGTACGGCGACGACCTGTCGAAACTGAAACGAGAGCTCACCAGCCGAGGGATCACTCTCGACTGGAACCCGGACCGGCCCACCAAGACAACGGTCGTCGAACATCAGGCGCTGGTCAAACTGATGCGAGCGTTTCTGACCCACATCAAGTCGAACGCACTCGACCGCTCGTCTGTCAAGCAACGTCTCGAAACGTCACATCGCCGCTATCTCGGATTCCGCACCAAGCTGTTCCTCGAACTGTTCTGGCCCATCCACGACGAATGGAACCGCCAGCTCCGTGACGGCAACTACGTCGACTTCGAAGACATGTTGGGCATCGCCGCCGAACACATCGAGGCCGGCAACTACATCTCTCCATTCGAGCTGGTCATGGTCGACGAACTCCAAGACGCCAGCCCGGCTCGAGCTCGACTCGTCAACGCTCTCCTCCAACAACCGGACCGCTACCTGCTCGCGGTGGGCGACGATTGGCAGTCGATCAACCGCTTCGCCGGCGCCGACCTGTCCGTCATGACGGACTTCCACGACATCTTCGGGCCCGGGCCCACCTTGCAGCTCACCACCACCTTCCGAAGTCCGCAAACCATCTGCGACGTCACGAGCGCCTTCATCTCGAAGAACTCTCGCCAACTTCGCAAGCAGGTGGAGTCGTCGCAGACCGACCCGGGCGAGCCGGTCACTGTCGTCGTCGCCAACGACGTCCGCTCAGCCCTCACCAGCTGCCTCGGCCGGCTCTCGGAACAGGTCGCCGCTGGGAATGTCGAACCGACTGGCGGTGACAAAGTCACCGTCGATGTGTTGGTCCGCTACAACTTCGACCGGGCGCTGAGACCGGAGACGCTGCCAGCCAATCTGGTGGTCACGTTCCGAACAGCCCACAAGTCGAAAGGGCTCGAAGCTGATTACGTCATCGTCCCACGAGTGTCAGCAGGCCGCTACGGGTTCCCCAGCGAAATCGTCGACGACCCCGTCCTCGACGTCGCCATGTCCGAACCGGACGCGTACTCGCACGCCGAGGAACGACGACTGTTCTATGTGGCGCTCACCCGAGCTCGACGACACGTCACCGTCATCACCGAACGCGGCAAAGAATCAGCGTTCGTCACCGAACTTCTCAGCGAGCGTCCCGGACTCGTCGAGCATGTCGGCGATGAAGGTGAAGAGATCTGCCCGGTCGTTGTCTGCGACGGCTGCCACCAGGGGACCATGGTTCAACGAACCGGCAAGCACGGCCCGCTTTTCGGTTGCTCCCGGTTCCCGAAATGCGCGAACACGACCCAAACCCTCCCAGCAGCCGAAGCGACCGTGAGTTGATCCCTGCGCCGTGGCCCACTCGTTGTGTGACTCTGTCGCCCGGTTTCCGGGCAGGAGGACTCGGCACCGACATCAGAGCAACCGCCGTCAGCACACGCCCCGCCGGCTGGCCGCTGTCAGGCGTCGTGCAGGTGCTGAGGCTTTCAGCTGGTCGAGGTTGTAGCCGGGCGCTGTGAACGTGGCGGCATGAACGGCATGGCCGGACTCCGGCGCTTCGGCGGCGAGTCGTGTTGCAGCTTGGACGCCTCAGAGTCCGGGCCAGTTGTGGTGGACGGCGCGTGCTGCGGTGCGTTCGTTGTCGGTGACGTGCCGGTAGGTCTGCTCGGTGGTTTTCGAGCTGCGATGGCCGAGACATTTCTGCACGAACGCGAGTGACCATCCGAGCCCACCGGCGGATTCGGGGGCGAGAGCGTGTGATGCGTAGAAGTGGCGCAGGTCATGGAACCGGTACTCCCACACCGGGCGCCGTGTGTCAGCGTCTGGGTCGTCCAGTTCGTTGACGGCTTCGCCGGCGGGCATGTCGGCGGCGCGTTCCACCATGTTCGCGAAGCCGTCCACCCATCGACCTTGTCCACGGGTAGGTGCGAACAGCCAGCCGTGCTGATGTTCGTCCGCGTACTCGACGAGCCCGGCGAGGCGTTCCTCGAACGACGGCCACACCTGCACGACGCGGTCCAGGTTGTGTTTCGGCGGGACGAGCGGCGGTGGCTTCCCAGGTTCCCATTTCGTGTAACGGTCAAGTTGCCGGTCGACAGCAATCAGGCCGGCGTCGACTTTCACTCGAGATGTGTGCAGGCCGAGCAGTTCACAGAGCCGCAGCCCCGACGACGCAGCCAACGTGACGCTCTCGGCGACATGTGCAGCAATGTCGGCATCGAGCGGCGGCGCACCACCCAGCGAACCTCGGCCTTCGACTGGACGTTGAGGGTTGCCGCAGGTTTCGCGTCGGATGATGGCGTCCCGCAACGCGACGACGTCAGCGAACGTCGGCAGCCGGTCCGGGTCGACGGTCGTGTCCTGCGGTGACGAACTGAACGGGTCTGCACGGTCGACCTTCTCCATCGCCCGGGTCCGTTTGTCACCGAACACGGAGCGGGCCGCGACGACATGCACAGCGAACGGGTCGACCATGTTGTACGTCTTCGACACCCACCGCCCGAACACGGCGAGCGCATCCAACGACCCTGACGTCGACGTCGGCGCTTTCGGTTTGCCGTCGCTGCGCCGCGCTGTACGGGCGGCTTCGACGACTCGACCACCGACCGTCGGGAGTACTTCGACGCCGTAGTCGCCGTAGTCCTCGACAAGGTGTTGGTGAGCTGTGTCTGGCGTGCCTTCACCGTTCCCATCGCCGTCTTCGTTGCCAGCTGGTCGAGGAACGCTTGGGTGGCCATCGCGACCGTCACCCGTTCGGCGACTTCGTCGTCGGTTCCGACGCCGTGGGCGGCGCGATGGTCGAGCAGCCGGCTTCGGAGTCGTTCGGCGGCATCGAACGCTTCGCCTTTCTGTGTGATGGCACACCAGCGGCCTTTCAGCCAGCGGCGGTCCTCCGAGGCGGTGATGGTCCCGGACGGGTAGTACCGGACGCGCAGATACTTGCCTTGCTTGACGACGCGAACCGGGTCGCTTGCCGGTCGGCGAGGCCGGCCAGCGCTCGCCATCAGGCGACCCCTGCCGCACGGGCAGCGTCGTCGGCGGACAACGACGGCAGGACGGTCACCTTGTCGGGTTCGGTGACAGCGTGGGGTGCTGAGCCGATTGTCGCCATGAACGCCTCGACGCTCGGTCCGTGCCAGCGAGGTCCACGCACGCCGGGCAGCCGGATTGCTGCCGGGAATCCGGGGATGCGTGACGCTGGTGTCGGGTCAGCAGTTCGAAGATACGCACCAAGATCTGACGAGTCCCACAGGCGACCCATCGGGGGTGCCGGGCGAAGTGTTTCGTTCTCCATGTACGACCACCGTGTGGACGTCCCCCACGGTGTCAGTCGAACCCCTGGGAACGGTATTTGTGGACCAAACAGGCCGTTTTGGGGGGTATTTTCGGACCACAGCAACGCTGTGACCAGGGGTTTTGTGCACATACGCAAGAATCCACACGATCTTCGAAGGCACCAGCGAGATCCAGCAGCTGGTCATCTCTCGGGCAATATCAGGCCTGCGTATCGAGTGATTTTGCCGCTCGGTGCTTCGGCACCGTGTTGACGAAATTCGGCCATCCCGAGAATCATCCCTCGGGTTTTCCTGGCGAGTGTGACATCCCTGGCGTTCTGTTGCCGGTGTGGCCACGCTGCGCGAGAAGAAGCCGGGGGTGTGGGAGGTGTGGGTTTCACCGGCACCGACGCCCGCGGACGTCCCACGCAGATCTCGCGAACGGTCCGCGGCGGCAGGCGTGACGCTCAGCGTCTTGCGGCCTCGTTGGAGGTCGGTCCGGGAGCGCGTCGGCCGCTGGCCGAAAGGTGGTCGATGTCCTCGATGCGTGGATCGATCAGAACCTCGACACGTGGGCGCCGTCGTCGGCGCGCGACCAGCAGAGTCGGGTGCGCTCGATCAAGCAGGACAAGATCGCCGAGATCCCGATCGCGCAGTTGTCGATCGCCGATGTCGAACGGTGGGACACCCGCCTGCGTCGCGCTGGGCTGCAAGATGCCGGCATCCGCAACCAGCACGGTGCGTTGAGTGCTGCGCTCAACCAGGCGGTGCGTTGGGGGTGGGTGAGCCAGAACGTGGCGGCGCTCGCACAGCGCATGACCACCAAGAAGCCGCCCAGGGGAGTGGTGTCGCTCGACGATGTCCGGGCGGTGATCGCGGCGGCGGGCGAGTTCGATCCGGCGGCCGCGTTGGCGCTGCGCCTCGCGGCGATGACTGGCGCTCGCCGCGCGGAGTTGGCCGCGCTGCGATGGACCGACGTCGACGACGACGGAATGCTCACGATCGACTCGGCGATCGAGGTGATCCGCCACCCCGGTGAGCAGCGCGAGCTGCGTGATGCGCCGACCAAGACCGGCAACGCCCGCCGGCTCACGCTCGACCCCGGCACGCTCAATGCAATCTTGGCACTCGTTCACTCCACCGAAGCGATCATTGAGATGATCGGACACCTCGACTTGCAGGTCTAGCCTTCGCCTTCCGAGATGTTGGGTGGTGATCTGTTTCGTCAGTCGGTGACATCGCGCCGTTCGAAGATGGTGCTGGTGGCGGTGTAGGCGGCGAGGGCGTAGAGGGCGACGATGCCAAGGGCTGCGGTGTAGCCGAGTGTGTCGGTGCCGCCCTGGGCGAGAGTGTCGAGGACGCCGGCGGGGAGCCAGTCGGCGGTCGAGGGCCAGAGTGAGTGGAGGATGAGCTGTTCGCCGATGAGGAAGTAGGCGACGCCGGCGGCGATGGAGATTGCTGCGGATCGGGTGAGCATGGCGAGGAGCCCGCCGAACAGGCCCCACACGACGGTGGCGAGTGCGGCGTTGGCAATGATGGCGGCGCCGTCGGTGAGGGCGCTCGCGGTGGTCCAGGCGTCGGTGTTGACTCCCTGGGGGCCGCCGATCGCGAAGGCGACGATGGCGCCGATGACCGCGGCCACAGCGATGACGATGACGAGGAGGGCAGCAAGACCAACGGTCTTGCCGGCCAGGAGCTGGCGGCGGCGGGAGTCGATGACGAGGAGGGCACGGATGGTGCCGGTGGAGAACTCTGCGGCGACGCTGGAGGCGAAGAGTGCGAGGGCCACGATCCCGAGGAACCCGCTGGCTGATTCGAACCCGGCGAGGTAGCCGGCGGGCTCGGCGAGTTGGGTGGGGTCGATGCTGCGGTTGGCTGGACCGTGGCCGCTGGGGTTGTCGGCGTTGATGATGGTGACGACGGTGAGCATCACGGTGAACCCAGCCGCCACCGCGGCGTACCCGGCGACGGTTGCCAGGCGGAGGAGTTTGACGAGTTCGGAACGGAATGCTGCGATCATTGGACCTGCTGATTGTGGGTGGACGTCAGGTCCAAGAATGTGGTTTCGAGGTTCGCTTCGAGCGGACGGAGTTCACGCAGCACGATGCCGGCGTCGAGTGCGAGGCGGCTGAGGTGGGTCGACCAGTCCGCATCCGCTTCGACCTCGAGTCGCGCACCGTCGATGGTGACAGTCTTGCCTGTTTGCGCGGCGAGGACGCCGAGGCGGTGGGCGTCGGCCGGGTCGGCGGTGACAGCGATGACGGTGCTGCGTTGGGTTGCCAGGAGTTCGTTCAGTGGTCCGGAGAACAGCAGGCGGCCGTCTTGGATCATGACGAGCCGGTCGCACGCGGCCTGGATCTCGGAGAGCAGATGGCTGGAGACGACAACCGAGGTGCCGGCTTCGGCGAGTCGGCGAAACAACGCCCGGATCTCGACGGTGCCTGCGGGGTCGAGGCCGTTGGTGGGTTCGTCGAGCATCAACAGTTTCGGTTCTTGGAGCAGGGCGCCGGCGATTCCGAGTCTCTGTTTCATTCCGAGGGAGTAGTTCTCGTATCGGTCGTGGGCGCGGTCGGTGAGATCGACGATGTCGAGGACTTCGCCGATACGGCTTGTTGGTAGGCGCCCGAGGCGGGCCAGGGCGAGGAGGTTCTTGTGGCCCGACAGCTTCGGGTACAGGGCGGGGGCTTCGATGAGTGCGCCCACGTTGTGGATGTAGGCGTGCGGGTCGGTGATGGGGTGGCCGAGCATCCAGGCGTTGCCTGCGGTCGGGCGGACGAGGCCGAGCAACATGCGAAACGTCGTACTCTTTCCTGACCCGTTGGGTCCGACGAACCCGGTGACGCCTCCGGCAGGGATGTCGAAGCTGAGCTGATCGACGGCGCGTTGGCTGCCGAAGTCCTTGGTGAGGCCCTGGACACGGATGGCCGAAGCGGCCGGGTCACCCGTTGATGGTTCCCCGTTGGCCGGGTCATTGACGATCCCGTCGAGGTGGTCGGTGCGATGCCCGACGATGCCGCGCCGGTTGGCGTCGGCCGTTGGTTCGATGTCTTCGTTCTTGGTCATGTCGGCGTCCGCTCGGTGTGGTTGTCGCGTGTTCGTCGTGGGTCGAGGCCGGTGCTCTCGGCGCCGTCTTCGACCGCGGCTGGTGTCGCGCTGGTCCGGTAGAACTCGACGGCGAACGTGGCCTGCTGGTCGAGTTCGACGTGATGGAGGCGACCGGGTGGTATGGCCACGCTGTTGCCGGCATCGAGCACGGCGATGGGTTCCGGGTCGTCTTCGAACACGAATCCGACGCGGCCGGTGTGGACGATGAGCCGACCCCAGACTCCGTCGGCGACGCGGTGAGCTGCGAGGAGACCGGCGGGGACGGTGTCGTTGTCGAAGGTGGGTGTGGTGCGGGCGAGTTCGAACCCGTCGGGGATCTGGTCGTTCACGAGGGTGTCCGAGTGGAGGCCGCAGGGCCGGTCGGGTCTGGTTCGGATTCGGGTTCGCCTTCGATGTCGAGCCGAGGAAGTATCCGGTCGAGCCATTCCGGCAGCCACCAGTTGGCGTCACCCACGAGCGTCATCGTCGAGGGAACGAGAACCATGCGGACGATGGTGGCGTCGACGGCGACGGCGGTGGCGAGGCCGATGCCCATCATCTTGACGACGGGGTCGTCGCTGGCGACGAAGCCGAGGAAGACGCTGATCATGATGAGTGCGGCGGCGGTGATGACCTTGGCGGTCGCGCCGAGCCCCTCGACGACGCTGTCGATGTTCGAGTGGCCCCGGTAGTACTCCTCGCGGATGCGCGACAGGATGAACACCTCGTAGTCCATGGACAGCCCGAAGAGGATGGCGAACATCATCATCGGCACGAACGACGCGATCGGGACGGCTTCGTCGAGGCCGATCAGTGAACGGCCCCAGCCCCATTGGAACACCGCGACGACGACGCCGTAGGCGGCGCCGATCGACAGCAGGTTCAGCAGCGCGGCCTTGAGGGGGACGAGGATGGATCGGAACACCATCATCAGCAACAGGAACGAGAGTGTGACAACGGCCGCGATGAACCACATCAGGCGGCCGGCGATCTTGTCGGACTGGTCGATGAACCCGGCCGTCGGTCCGCCGACGAGGGCGGTGGCGTCGGTGCCGGCGGTGGCTTCGGGCAGTGTGGTGTCACGTAGCCGGTGGACGAGGTCGCTGGTTTCCTGGTCCTGTGGTTTCGTGGTGGGGATGGCCGTGATCACGGCGGTGTCGCCGGCGGCGTTGACTTCGGGTGGCGACACTGCGCTCACCCCAGTGTCGGCGTCGACCGCCACGGCGATGGCGTCGAGCACCTCGGTGTCGCCGGACGCTCCGAGGTCCACCGTCAGCAGCAGCGGCCCGTTGAAGCCGTCGCCGAACCCGTCGGCGAGGAGGTCGTAGGCGCGGCGGTGGGTGGTGGAGGTGGGGTCGGTTCCTGCGTCGGCCTGACCGAGGCGCATGTCGAGCACCGGGATCGCCAACACCAGCAGCACCAGCGTGGACGCGATCGCCGATCGCCACGGATGGAAGGCCACCCAGTGCGCCCACCGAACCCAGCCGCTGTGGCCGTCGTTCACCTCGACTGCTTCGCCGGATGCCACGTGGATCGAGGCCTGTTCGGCGGCGTGACGGTGGGACTTGGCGAGTACCCGTGGTCCGGCGAATCCGAGGAGCGCCGGGAGCAGGGTGATGGCGACGATGACGGCGACGGCCACGACGAGCGACGCCGAATAGCCGAGAGCACCAACGAAGGGGATTCCGGCCAACTGCAGGCCGAGGATCGCGACCACGACCGTGCCACCGGCGACCACGACGGCTTGGCCCGCGGTGGCGTTGGTCTGCCCGATCGATTCGGTGTTGTCCATCCCGGCTTCGAGGTTGTCTCGGTGGCGGCTGAGGATGAACAGGGCGTAGTCGATGCCGACGCCGAGGCCGATCATGGTGCCCAACCGGGGGGCGACCGATGGGATGTCGATCAGCGCGCCCAGCAACCCGACCAGTGACAAACCCACGACCAGGCCGAGCACCGCGACGCCGAGAGGCAGGATCGCCGAGTACACGCTGCGGAACGTGATGAACAAGATCAGCAGGGCAGCGACGATGCCGATCATCTCGGCCGGCCCGGTCGTTCGTTCCTTCAACACGGTGGGGAGTTCACCGCCATACTCGACCTGGACCCCGGCCTCCTCTGCCGGCCCGGCCGTCTCGATGAGCGCATCCACGGCGTCGCGGCCGAGATCGGCGGTCGATCCGTCGAACTGCACCGACGCGAACGCGGTCGCACCATCGGCGGAGATCGATCGGGGGCTCGCCAAGGGTTCGGTCACCGCCACCACATGCTCGAGAGCTCGGACCTCGGCGACCGTGGCGGCGATGCCGGCCGCTGGGTCTGTGTCGACGACGGAACCATCCGGCGTGTGGAACACGACCATCGCCGTCGCACCGGCGCGTTCGGGGAACTTCTCCTTCAACAGGTCGACTGCCTGTTGGGACTCGACGCCAGGAACCTCGAAGTTGTCGACGGTGCCACCGCCGACCGTCCGATCGACGACCACCGCGCCGAGAGCGATCACGATCCACGCGGCCACGACCAAGACCCGGCGATGTGCAGCGAATCGTCCGAGACGGTAGAGCCAGTTCGACATGAGCGGTTCCTCCTTCGGTGAGTTCCGGATGAGTGACGTCAAGAATATCGCAGTGAATGCGATATTGCACCAAACGCTATAATCTGTCAAGATCACCTTCATGACACACGAGCTCGGGCTGCGCGAACGCAAGAAGCAAGAACGGCGCCGCTGCATCGAGGACGCAGCCATCGGCCTGTTCGAAGCACGCGGTTTCGATGGCACCACGATCGAAGAGATCGCCGTCGCGGCGGACATCGCGCCGAGAACGTTCTTCTACTACTTCCCGACCAAAGAAGACGTCGTCCTCGCCGACTACGCCGCCCGGCTCGAACGAATCATCGACACACTCGGCCGTCGCCCGTCGTCCGAAGCCCCCTGGGCGTCGCTGCAAGCATCGTTCATCACCGTGGCCGCCGACTATGAAGCCAGCCGCGACGACCTCATTCGGCGGTTCACCATCATGGCCGCACATCCGTCGGTCTACGCCCGCAGCCTCCAGCTCCAATCAGGCTGGGAAGACGCCCTGACCGAAGCACTGACCAAACGAGCGGGCGACCACATCGAGGATTTCGAATCGAGACTTCTCGCATCGACGGCCCTGGCGTGCATGCGCTCCTCGCTTCGACACTGGGCACTCACCGGTCATCGCACGGCCCTGCCCGACCTGATCGGCTCCTGCTTTGATCGGTTGTCGAAAGGGCTGTCGTGACGCATCCGTCGGAGCCTCGAGCCTGCCGACCACCGCAGCGACCGCCCACACCACCAACCAAGGAGACACTCCAATGCACAACCACGACACAGCGACGAAGTATCCGAACTGGAAAGAGTCCGCGACCTTCGACGATCACGGCCCGTCACCGACCACCATCTTGGAAACAGAGCACCTGAAGGCTGTCCTCGTCGGCCTCAAAGCCGGCCAAGCCATCCCCATCCACCCATCGCCGGAAGCCGTCTACCACTTCATGCAAGGAACCGGCACCATGACCGTTGACGACGAGATCTTCACCATCCAACCCGGCATCACCATCACCACTCCGGCCCGCAGCAGGCGAGGGATCGAGGCCACCACCGACATCGTGTTTCTCGGCGCCACCCGCCCTGCCAGCTGACGAACCGGTGAGGTGAGCGCGGCTCGCCGCGTTCGACCATGACCAGACGGCTGTCTGCCAGCGGTGTGCAACAGAAGATCACCTGCGTACGGTCGAATCAGATATCGTGCATCGTCGAATGACGATCAGAGTGGCCCGACATGGCGAATGAAACGACCACTGGGTCCCCATCGCAGGATGCAGTTGTCGCTCGACTGTCGTTGCTCGATCGGTACCTGCCGGTGTGGATCGGGGTGGCGATGCTCGCCGGCATCGTGCTGGGCAAGGCGTTCGCCGGCCTCGACGACACACTCGATGCCGTCAAGATCGACACGGTGTCGCTGCCCATCGCGGTCGGCTTGCTGGCGATGATGTACCCGGTGCTCGCCAAGGTGAAGTACCGCTCGATCGGCCACGTGGTCGAACGGCGTTCGCTCGTGATGTCGCTGGTGCTGAACTGGCTGATCGGGCCGTTGCTGATGTTCGCACTCGCCTGGCTGCTGCTGCCCGACCTGCCCGAGTATCGCACCGGGCTGATCATCGTCGGCCTCGCTCGCTGCATCGCCATGGTGCTCATCTGGAACGACCTCGCGTGCGGGAGCCGAGAGCTGGCAGCAGTACTGGTGGCGGTCAACTCGCTGTTCCAGATCGTCGCGTACTCGCTCCTCGGCTACTTCTACCTCGAACTCCTGCCGGGCTGGCTGGGGCTCGACTCCGACGGCATCGACATCACCGTCTGGGCGATCACGAAATCGGTGCTGATCTTCCTCGGCATCCCGCTGCTCGCCGGATTCCTCACACGGGTCATCCTCGAGCCGCGCAAGGGCACCGAGTGGTACGAGGGAACATTTCTGCCACGGATCGGTCCGATCGCGCTGTACGGACTGCTGTTCACGATCGTCATCCTGTTCGCGCTCCAGGGCGACGCGATCACCGAGAATCCCTGGGACGTCGCCCGTATCGCCGTCCCCCTCGTGGTGTACTTCGCGATCATGTGGACCGGTTCGTTCGCCGCCGGCCTCAAGATGGGCTTCCCGTACGACCGCAACGCCTCGATCGCGTTCACCGCTGCCGGCAACAACTTCGAACTCGCGATCGCGGTCGCGATCGGTGTGTTCGGTGTGTCGTCTGGTCAGGCGCTCGCCGGTGTTGTCGGCCCGCTCATCGAAGTCCCCGTGCTCGTCGGCCTGGTCTACGTGTCGCTGTGGGCCCGGCGCCGCTTCTACCCCACGGACATCGCCAGTGGCACGCCCGTCACGCACGGAGCACGACCGTGACAACCACGTCGACCACCACCACGTCGACCGCCACTCCGTCGAACCGGTCAGCGTCGACGGAGGAATGCTCCATGCCGGCTCCGGTCGACACGTTCGTCGCGCCGCCCGACGACCAGACCCTCGCCGCGATGGCCAAGGCGGTTGCCCATCCGGCCCGGTTGGCGATTCTGCAGTTGCTGACGAACCGCGAGACCTGCGTCACCGGCGATCTCGTGGCCGAACTCCTGCTCGCCCAGTCGACCGTGTCGGAGCACCTCCGGATCCTGCGTGAAGCAGGGCTGATCCACGGCGAGATCGAAGGTCCGCGAACGCGCTATTGCGTCGACGCCACCGGCCTCGCGATCCTCAAGGCCGGCGTCAACGCACTTTGAGGGGCCGCTCCTGCGTCAGTTCGTCGGCGAGTCCAAGAGCGACGGCTCGTAGTCCGGTGGGATCTCCAGGTCGAGCAGTTGCAGGATCGTGGCCGCGACGTTGGCGAGGCCTGCGTTGGGCAGACCGTCGCGAAGCTGAACGTGAGATCCGGCATAGTCGTGTACGGCAAACATGACCGGGTTGAGTGAGTGGGCTGTCCGCAACTGGGGTGAGCCGTCGGCGTCCAGCAGTGGTTCGCCCGCGCTGTTGCGCTCGACCTTGTCGTCGGCGTTGCCGTGATCCGCGGTGACGAGCAGACATCCCGACGCTTCCGCGACTGCTTCCGCGAGTCGACCGATGGCCAGGTCGACGCTCTCGACCGCTATGCGAGTGGCGGCGATGTCGGCGGTGTGACCCACCATGTCGCCCCCGGCCAGGTTGATCCTGATGAAGCCGAACTCGCCGGAGCGCACCGCCTCGATCGAGGCGTCGGCGGTCTCGGCCGACTTCATCCACGGCCGCTCGTTGAATGGCACGAGATCGGAGGGGATCTCGACATAGGTTTCCAATTGGTCGTCGAACTTGCTCGACCGGTTGCCATTCCAGAAGTAGGTGATGTGCCCGAACTTCTGCGTCTCCGCCCCCGCCCACTGCGCGATTCCGGCCGACGCGATGATTTCGCTGACCGTCATGTCGACCGACTCGGGGCTGACCAGGAACGACGCCGGGGTGTTCGTGTCACCGTCGTACAACGCCATTCCGGCGAAGTAGACGTCGGGGACGCGCTCCCGGTCGAACTCGTCGAACTCGGGTCCCGCCTCGAACGCCTGGGACAACTCGATGGCGCGGTCGCCCCGGAAGTTGAACATGACCACGGAATCACCGTCGACGATCGAGCCGACCGGCTGCTGCGACTCGTCGACCACGGTGAACGCCGGGAGCAACTGATCGCTGCGAACACCCGTCGATCGAGCCCACTCGAGGCCCGACAACAGATCCGGTACCGGATGAGCCCTGCCGAGGACGTGGGCTCGCCAACCCGCCTCGACGATGCGCCAGTCGGCCCCGTATCGGTCCATGGTCGTGACCATGCGCCCGCCACCGGACGCGAATTGGATGTCGACGCCTGGGTGTCTCGCGAACTCGGTTTCGGTCAGCGCGATGTAGCGCTCGGCGGAGGGATCGGGGACATCGCGTCCGTCGAAGAGCGCATGGATTCTGATCGTCGAGACCTGGTCCTCGGCGGCTTGGCGCAAGATCTCGAACAGGTGGCTGATGTTCGAGTGAACGTTGCCGTCGGACAACAGACCGATCAGGTGGAGCGTCCCGCCACCACCCGCACAGCGGTCGACGATCTGTTGCCAGGCGTCCGACTTCCAGATCGAACCGGACGCGATGGCGTTGTCGACCCGTTTCGCCCCTTGGTCGAAGATGCGCCCCGCACCGAGGATGTTGTGGCCGACTTCCGAGTTGCCCATGTCCGCGTCCGAGGGAAGCCCCACGGCGGTTCCGTGGGCCTTGAGTGTTCGGCACGACTCGGACGCCAACTGATCGAGATTCGGGGTGTTCGCGAGGGCGACCGCATCGAAGGCGTCACCCTGGCCCACGCCGACGCCGTCCATCACGACCAGCACGAGTGGACGGTCGCGTCCCAATTGACTTGCGGTGCTCATGCTGTTCTCATTTCCTCGCAGATGTGAGACGGCCACGTGACCAGCGGTCGGCCGGCGTCGGGCGTCAGTCTACGGGCACTGCGTCGGCGGCCCTTGGAGCCGCGGCGAGCTCCGCGCTCGGCGACGCGGTCCGCAGGTCAGCCGCAGCAGCCGGCCGAGGAGCCGGTGCTGCTGGACACGACGGTGTTGACCAGCTGCTCGGTGTCGCCGTGCTTGACGTACCACTCCCAGCGGTTGCCGTCGGGAGCGTGGACCCAGGTCTCGGTCTTCTCGGCGTAGCAGCAGACGGTGTCGTCGACGCCGGTGGTCTCGAGCCCGGAGTCCGCGAGGCGGGCCTCGGCGGCGACGACTTCGGCAGAGGTCTCGGTCTCGACACCCAGGTGGTTGATCGAGCCGGTGGGACCGGCGCCTTCGAACAACACGAGCTTGAGCGGTGGGTTCGCGATCGCAAAGTTCGCGTAGCCGGGCTTGATCTTGGCCGGTTCGCTACCGAACATCTTGCTGTAGAACTCGATCGCCTGATCGAGGTCGTCGACGTTGAGGGCGAGTTGCAGACGCATGGGTGGACTCCTTGGTGATGGATGGCCGATCGGCGAGCCGACGGACGTTTTGACAGTGATCGATATGTTAGCGGAACGCATCGAGAACTGTCAATATGTAGTTCGTGGATTCACCGAATGTCACGCCTGAGGCCGAGTTGTGCTGTACGCCGTTGTTGCGGTCGGCGCTCGACGAGGAGCAGGCATCGGAGTTGGCCGAAACGCTGCGAGCACTCGCCGACCCGGTGCGGTTGCGGTTGGTGTCGATCATCGGGACGGCCGAGTCGGGCGAGGCGTGCGCGTGTGATCTACCGGCGATGGTCGATCGCACACAGCCGACCGTCAGCCACCACCTGTCGTTGCTGGTGCGAGCGGGTGTGCTCGAACGCGAGCAGCGCGGAAAGTGGGCGTGGTTCCGACTTCGTCCGGAACGGCTCGCCGCAGTGGGTGACGCGCTGGTGAACACGGGGTGAACTCTTTCAGCCCCGATTGATTCAATATTGGCTGAACGAGTAGCCTCATGGCCATGGAGCAGGCGAACATCGACGACATGGTGGCCCCACGTGCCGCCGTCCACGCTGCGTTGGGTGAACCGGTCCGCCTGGCGATCGTCGACGACCTCGCCCTCAGCGACCGTTCGCCGAAAGAACTCGCCGCTCGGTTCTCGATGCCGACGAATCTGCTCGCACATCACCTCGACGTCCTCGAAGACGTCGGGCTGATCGAACGGTTCGTCTCGGCTGGTGACCGCCGCCGCCGATATGTGCGCCTCGTGCGCGCACCGCTCGCCCGCCTCGGCGTCGCCGCTCCACTGCCCGCGGGTCAGGTGGTCTTCGTGTGCAGTCACAATTCAGCGCGATCTCAGCTGGCAGCAGCACTGTGGACGGCCCGGACCGGAGCGCGGGCGATGTCAGCGGGCACGCATCCGGCCGATCGGGTGCATCCCGGAGCGATCGCTGCGGCGTCGCGCGCCGGATTGGACCTGAGCGGCGCCGCGCCGCGCGTGTTCGGGGCCGCCGGACTCGGCGACCTCGTGGTCACGGTGTGCGACCAGGCGCATGAAGAACTCGATCCCGAACCGGGTTGGTGGCACTGGTCACTGCCCGACCCCGCTGTCGATGGCCGCGCCGCGGCCTTCGACGCAGTGATCACCGAACTCGACGGCCGTATCCGCGCCGTCGCGAACTGAGAGGAACGAATCACCGATGATGGACGATCGGATCGGAATGAGCGACGTGACGGCACCGGTCGGGCAGCGATGAGCACACGGATCGGTATCAACGGATTCGGCCGCATCGGTCGGCTCGTCGTCAGAGCGCTGCGCGAGCAGAACGGTCTCGAACTCGTGCACATCAACGAGCCGTTCGCCGACGTCGCGACGGCGGCGCACCTCCTGGAGTTCGACACCGTCCACGGACGGTATGGCGGATCCGTTTCGGCGAGCGACGGTCTGCTCGAGATCGACGGAGCAGCGGTCGCCTACTCGTCGATCGAGTCGCCGGGCGACGTGCCATGGACGGCCGCTGACGTCGACGTCGTGCTGGAGTGCTCCGGCAAGTTCCGCACTGTCGAGTCGCTCGCGCCCTACTTCGATCGCGGGGTGCGCAAGGTGATCGTCGCTGCTCCGGTCAAGGACGAACGCGTGCTGAACATCGTGATGGGCTGCAACGACAACTTGTACGACCCTGCCCTCCACCACGTCGTGACCGCTGCGTCGTGCACGACCAACTGCCTCGCTCCGGTTGTGAAGGTGCTCCACGAGCAGATCGGGATCGAGCGCGGCGTCATCACCACGATTCACGATGTCACCAACACCCAGGTCGTCGTCGACGCACCGCACAAGGACCTTCGGCGGGCACGCTCCGCGCTCAACTCGTTGATTCCGACCTCGACCGGCTCGGCGACGGCGATCACGATGATCTACCCCGAACTCATCGGCAAACTGAATGGCGTCGCCGTGAGGGTTCCGTTGCTGAACGCGTCGCTCACCGACGCCGTGTTCACGATGCCCCGCGACGTCACCGTCGAAGAGATCAACGGACTCCTGCGCGACGCCGCTGCCGGCGAGCTGAACGGAATCCTGGGGTTCGAGGATCGGCCACTCGTGTCCGCCGACTACACCAACGACACCCGATCTGGCGTCGTCGACGGCCCGTCCACGATGGTCGTCGACGGGCGCATGGTCAAGGTGCTCATCTGGTACGACAACGAGTCCGGCTACGCGTTCCGCATGGCCGACCTTGCCGCGAAGGTCGCCGACAGCATCGGGTCGCGACCATGAGGCGGTCTCCGCGGTGAAGCTGCGCAACTACGTCCTCGTCACCGCCGGGTACTGGGCGTTCACGTTGACCGACGGTGCGCTGCGGATGCTCGTACTGCTCTACTTCAACGAGCTCGGCTACTCGCCGGTGGCGATCGCGTTCCTCTTCCTGCTCTACGAGTTCATGGGCGTCGTCACGAACCTGATCGGCGGTTGGGTCGGTGCTCGTACCGGACTCAACCGCACGCTGCTCATCGGGCTCGGTCTGCAGGTGGTCGCCCTCGTCGGACTCACGTTCCAGGATCCGAGTTGGGTCGAGTGGGCATCGGTCGCGTTCGTCATGGCCCTCCAGGCGCTGTCCGGGGTCGCCAAGGACCTCACCAAGATGAGCTCGAAGAGCGCGGTCAAGTACATCGCCGGCGACGGGGCGCTGTTCCGGCTCGTCGCGATCCTCACCGGATCCAAGAACGCTCTCAAGGGCGTCGGCTTCTTCCTCGGCGCCGTGTTGCTGTCGTGGATCGGCTATGACGCCGCGCTCTGGTCGATGGCCATCATGATCACCGTGGTGCTCGTCGCCGTCGGCGTCCTCCTCGACGAAGACATCGGCCGGGCGAAGGTGAAGCCCCCTCTGCGGTCGATCCTGTCCAAGTCGACGGCGATCAACCGGTTGTCGGCCGCTCGCTTCTTCCTGTTCGGGTCGCGCGACATCTGGTTCGTCGTCGCGCTGCCGGTCTTCCTCGCCGATGTGCTGGGCTGGCCGTTCGGGCAGATCGGCGCGTTCCTCGCCGCGTGGCTGATCGGGTACGGCATCGTGCAGTCGTTCGCACCGCGCCTGCTGCGCCGTTCGATCGCCAGCGTCGACGCCGAGATCGGCGCTGCGCGCACCTGGGCGTTCGTGCTGGGCGTCGTGTCGGTGTCCATGGCGGTGTGTGTGGCACTCGACGTCGCCGTCACCGCGGTCGTCGTCGGCGGCCTGATCGTGTTCGGCGTTGTCTTCGCGATCAACTCGTCGCTGCACTCCTACCTGATCCTGGCCTACTCACAAGGCGACGACGTGTCGCTCGACGTCGGCTTCTACTACTCCGCCAACGCGGCCGGACGCCTGGTCGGCACGCTGCTGTCCGGCGTGCTCTATCTCCGCGGCGGCCTCGACGCCGCGCTCTGGGGATCGGCCTCGTTCGTCGCCATCACCTGGTTGCTCACGCTGAGGCTGCCGCCGCTCGCGCCAAGCCACCACGATGGTTCGACATCGCGGTCCACCCAGCCGACGACGCGATGAGCAGGTGACCAAGGAGGTCTCTGCTCCCCAGCGAGTCCATGGCACCTCGTCCCTCAACTCCTGCAGGGACGGGCCTGCGACGTACTCGGCGCCACGCCGATCCCCTTCCTCCACGAGCACTGCTGTTCGCGCGACGATGTCGGCGTCCAAAGGGCCGGGCGCTTGATGTACCGGAAATCGCTGTGTTCCACGTGCGGGCGCCTGCGAGGATGATCGATCGTGGGGGACGAGTTCGCGACGCCTGATCGGGCGACCTTCTTCGAGGTGAACCGGACGCGACTACGGGCGTGGTGCTGGGGCGATCCGGCGGCCCCACCGGTCGTGTTGGTTCACGGCGCCTACGACCACGGCCGCACATGGGACGGCTTCGCTCCGCGACTGGTGGACCTCGGGTTCCATGTGGTGGCGATCGACGTGCGCGGCCACGGCGACTCGGGGCGGCTGTCGTCCGGGATGGCGTGGAGTGCTTGCACGATCGACCTGTGCGAACTCGCCCGGATCCTGGCGCCGGCATCGGACACGCCGATCGGCATGATCGGGCACTCGATGGGGGGCGGCCAGGTCCTCACCGCTGCGGCCACGATGCCCGAACGTTTCGCCTGGCTGGTCAACCTCGACGGGCTGGGGCCGCCGGCTGACGGCTTCGTTGATGACGGCATCGTCGATGTGGCCACCCGCAGCCTTGACGACATCGACAAGTTCAGCGACAGCCCGCCGCGGCCCTGGGCGTCGCGTGACCAACTCGTCGAGCGCCGCGGGGCGATCAACGTCCGTCTGCCCCGCTCGTTCCTCGAGCACCTGGTCGAGTTCGGCACCCGCGAGGTCGACGGCGGATTCGTGTGGAAGTGGGACCCCGCGTTCCGCACCGGTGTCCCCGACGGGTTCTCCCTCGACCTGATCCTGGCGGGGTACGGCCACGTCGCCGCACCGACACTCGTGCTGGTCAGCTCCGAGGAGGATGCGTGGACCGAGGTGCACGACGAGGAGGCCGAGCGGCGGGTGGCGATGCTCGCGGATGGGCGGCTGGAATCGGTCCCCGGTGCCGGCCACTACGTGCACGTCGAAGAGCCTGACTTCGTGCTCGATCGCATCACCCGATTTCTCGACGAGATCGGCGCGCGTCCATGACCGACCTCCTCGTCCTCCACGACCTCGGCGCTCCTGGTGGAGGCGAGTGGACTGCCGCGTTCGCCGACTGGCCCGGCCGCGTCCTGGCCCCCGACCTCTCCGGGCACAACGGGGCGCCACCGCCGGTCGGCGGGCACTACGAAACGGGCGACGCGGTGTACGTGGCGCTCGACGTGCTGCGCGCCGAAGCTCCCCACGAACTCGTCGTCGTCGGCGTCGGCCACAGCGGCGTCGCAGCGCAGATCCTGGCGCTCGGCGGGCGGGCGGTAGGACTGGTGCTGATCGACGGTCTGGGTGGTCCGTGGCTCGAGCCCATCGAGATCGACACGCCGCGCGCGAGATGCGTCGACGGATCCTTGCGACGCCCGCTGCGCTGTCCGAGCCCGCGCCCGGCACCGTCGATGTTCGAGCGACGATGGTCGTCGGCGCGGTCGACCGGGCCTTCGCCGTCCGCCAGGCCGAGGCGATGCCGGTGCCCGTGCTCGTGATCGAGACGCCGTTGTCGCCGACACCCGATACCGACGACCTCGTCGGTCATTTCGCCCAGGCGACCCTCGCGCGTATCGACACCCTCGACCCAGGTCGCGCTGCGACCAGTGTGCGGTCGTGGTGGGAGTCCGGCTCACGGTGACGCAACTCGATCGCGGTGCAGCACCCACCGTTGATCGCGAAATTCGTGCTGCGTGTCATAGTGACGGAATGATCGAACTGGTGCTGACCATCATCGGGCGCGACCGTGCGGGCGTCGTCGCATCGCTGGCCGACGTGGTTCGCTTTCACGAGGCCAACTGGAAGCGCAGTGAGTTGGCCGAGATCGCCGGAACGTTTGCCGGCGTGGTGGTGGTCGAGGTTGGTGATGATCGGGTCGACGAACTCCTCACCAACCTGCTGATTCTGCGTGACCAGGGCCTGCACGTCACGGCTCAGCAGGTCGAGGAACCGATCGTTGCGCCCGACGCCGAAGAGGTGCGCCTGCGACTCACCGGTGACGACCGACCGGGCGTCGTCCACGAGATCTCCACACTCATCAGCGAGGCCGGCATCAGCATCTCGCGTCTCGGCACGGTCACCGACCTGCCAGGCGAGGCTGGTGGCAGGCGGTTCGAGATCACCGTCCAATTGAATGTGCCGATCGGGACCGACCTCGACGCGGTGCTCGATTCGATCGGGGAGGTCGGCGTCGCCCTGGGCATCACCCTCGACGTGGCAGACCTGACGGGCGACGACGCAGGCGAGAGCTAGCACCGGCGGAGCAGTGTCTCGAGCAGGTTGACACGAACAACCGCTACCTGTTCGGGTCCGAGGTGTCGGCGCTGTATCCGAAGCAAGCAACCATCTCGGAGCACTGAGCCCCGCGCACCACAGCGCGTGGCGCACGACCTCGTTGGGTGGGATCTCGTATGGTCTCGCCTCGTCTGGAGTCGGGCAAGTACCCGGAGTCTCGGGTACGTCTGTGGCACCTCAAGCCGTCGCGGCGCGAGCCTTCCTCGTCGGCGGCGTCATCGATGCACTTCAACCACCAACCGTGGTCGCGGTGCGCGCTCCGCGTTGACATTTCGTCACTGTCAAAGTATGTTCTCGGTTCTGTCAAGGAATACTCGACCGTCCAATCGGTGGAGCCCAGAACCCCGCTCGCAACCAGCGGGCGTCGAGAAGCGGAGAACAACATGGCTACGAGCACACAGTCCAACACCCAAGGTGTGTCCTGGTACGGCGTTTCCTGGTATGGCGTTTCCTGGTACTGACATCCCAGGTACGGTCCGACCTCGGTTCGTACTGACTCCTCAAGGTCGCTGGGTCGCCGGACGATAGACGTTCGGGATCGTCCAGCTTGACGCTCCCGCGTTGGGAGCGCTCCGTGACGACAGACAGCGACGCACAGAAAACGGAAGTAGGCGCCTCACAGGCGCCTACTTCCGCGTTCGTGCCGCTGCACCCTCGACGCCGCGTCACGGCGCTCGCAGCGCTCCTCTTCGTCGCTGGCGTGTCGCTCACGCTCGCGATTCCGGATCGAACGGAGTCGATGATTCCAGCTCCGGCAGCGTTCTTCGCGATCCTGGTCGTCGCGTTCGCGCTGACCGAGTTCAGCGTGTTCCGGGTGATCTTCCGGCGAGAATCGATCGCCTTCTCCCTGTCGGAGATCCCTCTCGCCTTCAGTCTCGTCTATCTCGCCCCTGGTGCATCGATCGCTGCGCGTGTGACCGGTGCTGTGGCAATGCTCGTGATCATGCGGCGCCCCCCGCTCTACAAGCTGGCGCTGAACGTCGGGGTGTTCACCTTCGAGGTCGCAGTCGCTGTCCTGGTGTTCCGCGGACTCATCGATCTGTGGGGGGCGAGTGACCATCACATCGTCGTCGCGGTCATCGTTGCCACGATCGTCTGCGGGATCGTCTCGTCGGTGATCGTCTCGCTCGCGATTTCGCAGTTCGAGGGCGGATTGTGGAGTCGCATCGCAAGCGAGCTCCGCGTGGCATGGTGGCTGTTCCTCGTCAACGCCACACTTGCGGGAATGGTGCTCGCACTGGCGTTGATCGCGCCGTGGCTGGCATTGGTGGCTCTGATCCCCGTCGGCCTGCTCTGGTACATCATCAAGGCCTACGGCGTTCTCGATCAGCGCCTTCGTGATCTCGACGCGGTCCACGGCTTCACCGGACACGTCGGCAGGTCGCTCGACCCCGATGAGATCATCCGGGCGGCCACCGTGCAGACGGCCGAGGTGCTCCGCAGCGATGGCACGGCGGTCATCGTCTTCGACGATCGTCACGGGGCGACACTCAGGGTGCACGGGATCGTTGGCCTCCAGCTCCCCCTCGATGCAGGTGATCCGAACTGGCGCGAGATGATCACGGCCGATCACGCGGTGATCCTGTCACGTGCCGAACTCGGAGCGATCAAGTCCGTCGGGTCGACGGTGTCGGAGATCATGGTTGCTCCGATTCGTGACGTATCGGGTGTGATCGGCCTGCTGATCGTGGCCGGTCGTAGTGAAGGCGGTCGGAAGTTCGGCTCCGACGATCTCGTTCGTCTCCAGAGCCTCACCGAGCAACTCGCCGTCAGCCTGCGCAAGGGCATGCTGCACCAACGCATCGAGCGCGAGGCGCGGCTCGATGGGCTGACCGGGCTTCCCAACCGGGTGTCGTTCGAGAAGTCGCTCGAGGAGATCGCCACGAACCGTCCGGACGACCAGATGCTGTTCGTCGTGATGCTCGACCTCGACCGCTTCAAGGAGGTCAACGACACCCTCGGCCATCATGCCGGCGATCAGTTGCTCATCGAGGCCGCCGAGCGAATGAGTCGCCTTCTGGCGCCGGGTGATGTGCTCGCGCGTCTCGCGGGTGACGAGTTCGCCATCGTCGGGCAGCGTCGCAATCGCGAGGAGATGCTCGAACTCGCATGGGCCTGCGTGCGCGATGTGGGTCGCCCCATCACCCTCGATGGTCTCGAGATCGTCGTCACGGCAAGCGCAGGTCTGGCCATGGTCGACGAAGACGTCGACGAGGGTGCCCCCCTGCGGTACGCGGACATCGCCATGTTCAACGCGAAGACGCAACGTCTCGGCGTCGAGGTGTACCGCGACGAGATCGATCGCCGGACCCCTGCTCGGCTGTCGATGCTCGGCGACCTTCGTTCGGCAATTGACGACGGATACCTGCACATGCACCTCCAGCCGAAGCTCGATCTCAACACGGGGACGATCGTCGGAGCCGAAGCACTCGTTCGTTGGACCCACCCGGTGCGCGGCGTCGTGCCGCCGACGCAGTTCGTGCGGGTTGCCGAGGACACGGGTCTGATCAAGCAGCTCACGGACCTGATGCTGCACCGAGGGATTTCGACGCTGCGCGACATCCATGATCGGGGCTACCACCTCGGCCTGTCCGTGAACCTGTCGACCCACGATCTTCTCGATCGTCGCCTTGCCGACCGCGTCCAGCAACACCTGACCCTGAACGACGTCGACCCGTCGATGCTGACGCTCGAGATCACCGAGTCGTCGCTGTTGATCGACGCGCCGCGGGCCCGAGCCACGATCAACGAACTGCACGAAATCGGCGTCGCTCTGTCGATCGACGACTTCGGCACCGGGTACTCGTCGCTGAGTTACCTGCGCCGACTCCCGGTTGGCGAACTCAAGATCGACCAGAGCTTCGTCGCCAACGTCCTGATCGACGAGCAGGACGAGGTGATCGTGCGGTCGACCATCGATCTTGGTCACAACCTCGGGCTGGTCGTGGTGGCCGAAGGCGTCGAGAACAACGAGGTGCTCGAACGTCTGAGGGCGCTCGGCTGCGATATCGCCCAGGGCTACTGCATCTCGCGCCCGCTGGCGCCGGAACACTTCCTGGCTTGGCTCGCGACGACCGGCCACCCCAGCCGGAAGGTCGATCCGCTCGACTTCTCGCGATGGATCGATTCCGGTCCTCGGGAGATCCCATCGCGTGTCGATCCCGTATTCGACTGAGCGCGACCTCGATCAGGTGGGTCCGTTCGGCCCTGCACGCCCGGCCACCACATCGGCGATACTGGGATCGTGAGCCAACGACTCCCGCTTCAGCACGTGTCCATTCATGGTCACCCGGTGGGATACCGCCGCGGCGGCGCGGGCGAGACGGTCCTGTTGATCCACGGACTCGCCGGGAGTTCCAAGACGTGGGATGACGTGATTCCACTGCTCACCCCACACGTCGAAGTGGTTGCTGTGGATCTGCTCGGCCACGGCGAGTCGGCCAAGCCGATGGGCGACTACTCACTCGGGGCGTTCGCCAGCGGGCTCCGCGACTTCTTGTCGATGTTGGACATCGACAGGGTCACCATCGTCGGCCACTCGTTCGGTGGAGGTGTGGCAATGCAGCTCGCCTATCAACACCCCCACCTGGTCGACCGATTGGTGCTGGTGGGCAGCGGCGGCCTGGGGCGCGAGGTGTCATGGCTGCTGCGACTGCTGACCTTGCCGGGCGCTGAGTACGTCATGCCGTTCGCGTTCCCGAAGCCGATTGTCGATCGGGCCACCGACGTCGGTCGACAACTCGGCCGCCGCAACATCCGTTCACCGAAACTCGCGGAGATGTGGCGGGCGTACAGCTCGTTGGCGGGTGCCACGAACCGCAAGGCGTTCGTTCGCACCATGCGTGGCGTGATCGAGCCGACCGGTCAGACCGTGAACGCCACCGACCGCCTGTACCTCGCCGCGCACGTGCCCACCATGATCGTGTGGGGTGACCACGACGGCATGATCCCGGTCGACCACGCGTATGCCACGCACGAGCTGATCCCCACCAGCCGGCTCGAGATCATCGAGGACGTCGGCCACTTCCCCCACGTCGAGCAACCCGATCTGTTCGCGAATCTCATCGTCGACTTCGTCGAGACCACCGACCCTGCGTCGACCCGGCATGAAGCGTTGCGCGACATGCTGTTGAGTGGTTCCTGATCGCACATCCTCAACGTCGGCGCACGACGATGTGGGCGACTCCGTCGCCTTCGTGAGACCGCAGTGTTTCGCAGCGTTCGTCGGCACCGAACGTGGTCGACAGCTCTCCGGCCGGCGCGTGGAATGGCCCCGGTTCGGTCGCTCCGACCGCCGACAGCACGGTGACGATGGCCACCCCGCCGACGCCGAGCCGGTCGATCATGGGTGCGTAGAGCTTCGGATCGCGGAACCGCTGACACACGATCACGTCGAGGTCGTCGAGATCGTCGGGGAGTCCGTCATCGAGATCGACACGGCGGGCCTCGATCCGCTCGGACGTACCGGCCGCGGCGGCCGCGGCCTTCAGGAGATCGATCGCCACGCTCGATGCGTCCACGGCGGTGACGTCGAGGCCCCGCTCGGCGAGCCAGAGTGTCACGGCACCGGGTCCACTGGCGATGTCGATGCCACGCCCGACCGCTGGCAGCATCGCGACGAGGTCGGGCCAGCGTTCGACTGCCTCAGGGGCGCCGGCTTCGACCGTGGCCGTCGCCGCGTAGCGTGCGTTCCAGCGTTGTTCGTCGTCGTGCATGCGCTGATGCTCTCACCTGCGGCTCGTCGCGACCGAGGCCGCGACGGTTGCGCGGGCGTGGATGCGCAAGCTCACCGGGTCCGCGTGGGATCATCGAGGTCGTGACCGACATCGACGAAGGCGCCAGCACCCAGACCTCGACCGGCTGGTTGTCGCCCGAAGACCTCGAACTCGTCCGGGCACATGTGCCCATCGTCTACGTCGACGCCGTCCCGGTACGTGTCGATGCGCTCGGCAACGTGACCGAGGTCGGCATGCTCTTGCGGGTCGCGTCGGACGGCTCGATCAGCAGGATGGTGGTCACCGGCCGTGTGCTGTTCGGCGAACGGATCCGCGAGGCCCTGATGCGCCACTGCGAGAAGGATCTCGGGCCGCTGGCGCTCCCGCGGGTGCCGGCCAATCCGACCCCGTTCACGCTGGTCGAGTACTTCCCGAACGCCGAACGCTCGGGGTTCTATGATCCGCGGCATCACGCGGTGAGCCTCGCCTACGTCGTTCCCGTCGACGGCGAATGCGAGCCGACGCAGGAGGCGCTCGATCTCGCCTGGTTCACTCCGCAGGAGGCCGTCAGCCCCGGCGCGGTCGCCCAGATGACGAACGGCCACGACCGCCTGATCCGCCTCGCCCTGGCTCACGTCGGCAAACTCCCCTGACCGGTGACGCCGGTGACAGGGGCGCCAGCGGTGGGGGCTGGAGTTGGGTTGCGATGAGCGAAACCGCTGTATCCGGTCGGTTCGCTCATCGGTGGGGGCTGGAGTTGGGTTGCGATGAGCGAAACCGCTGTATCTGGTCGGTTCGCTCATCGGTGGGGGCTGGAGTTGGGTTGTGATGAGCGAAACCGCTGTATCCGGTCGGTTCGCTCATCGGTGGGAGGTTCTCAGCGGCGCGTGATTCGTTCGGGTCTCGAAACGCTGGTGCCCAATCCGCTGAGGCCCTGGCGCCGCGTCACCGGTCACGCGAGCCAGAGGAGGAGCCACAGCGTGATCATTCCGGCGGCGAGCGCGGCGATCAGGTTTCGGGTCAACGTGGTGACGGCGATCGCGACTCCGAGCGCCGTCACCTCGACCCACTCGACGCCGTCGACGCCCTGTCCGCCGGCGATCAGGTTGACCGTCAACGCGGACAGCACCGCCGGGCCGACGTAGCGCAGCGCACGGGTGATGTTGGCGGGCAACGGTCGATCGGCGAGGAACACGATCAGCCCCGCGCGTGACGCGTAGGTGATCACGCCGACTGAGAGCACGGCGGTGATCGCTGCGAAGCTGTTCAACGGTCGCTCGTTGTCGCTCGTCGGTCGGCACGGCGCGATGCCGTGACGTCAGCGAGATAGCCGGCGATCACTCCACTGACCGCACCGACGAGGATGCCGCCGTTGTTGGGCACGTCCAGCGCGAGCAGGCAAACGCCGGCGCCGACGACGGCCGCCACGATCCCGGGCCGGTTCGTCAGCCCGAGCACGACGAGTCCAGCGAACATGATCGCGGGGGCGACGTCGAGTCGCCACTCGATCGGAATCGACGAACCGACGACGAGGCCGATCGTGACGGTCGTCGTCCACGACAGGAAGTAGAAGATGCCGGCGCTGAGGTAGAACCGTCGCCACTGCGGTCCGGGCATGCCGACTCGCACGCTGGTGAGCGCAAAGAGCTGATCGATCAGGAAGAACGGCCCGACCCAGCGGAACCACCGTGGCTGGTCGTTGAACCGGGGTGACAGTGCAGCGCTGTACATCACGTGGCGCAGGTTGATGACTGCCGCAGTCGCAACGAGCGTGAGCCACGTGGCCGTGGCGGCCAGGCTCACCGTGGCGAGCTGTGCGGCGCCGGCGAAGACGACCAGGTTGGTCGACCAAGCCACGGCGGTCGGCATCGCCGAGTCGGTGATCGCAACACCGAGCACGAGCGCGAACGGGATTGCCGGGATGAACAGTGGGATCGCCGTCCGGAGCGCTTCGAGCGTGATGCCGGCCGAGGTCGGCGTCTCGGTGGGGTGATCGGCGGCCGGCATACGGCGTCGAGACTACGAGTCGGTGCGAGCATCACGGCAGTGCCCCTGGTGCGTGGCGTACCATGCTCTTTCGATGCCCGAAGGCGACACGATCCATCGATCGGCCAGCGCCCTGAGAACGGCGCTCGCCGGCAAGCCGATGCTTCGTTTCGATGCGCCTCGACTCATCGGCCCGGTCCCACAGGCCGGACGGGTCGTCGAGTCCGTCGAGAGCCACGGCAAGCATCTCGAGATCGAGTGGGACGACGGGCTCGTGCTCGACACGCACATGCGCATGACCGGTTCGTGGCACGTGTATCGGCGCGGCGACAACTGGCGCCGGCCGTACACGCAGATGCGGGCAGCGATCGAGGTCGACGAGTGGGTGGCGGTGTGCTTCAACGCTCCGAACGTCGAGACGTACCGCAGGGCCGACAAGCGTCGGCATCCAGGAATGGGTCGGCTGGGTCCGGACCTGTGTACGGCCAACACCGATCTCGGCGCTGTCGTCAATCTGCTCCTCACGTATCCGGACCCGACCGTCCGTATCGCCGAGGTGCTGCTCGACCAGCGCGTGATGTGCGGGGTCGGCAACGTGTATCGCTGTGAGGTGCTCTGGGCGGTCGGGCTCAGCCCGTACGCACCCGTCGGCGCGCTGACCGAGCACGATGCCATTCGCGTCGTCAACACCGCGGCGACCATGCTGCGATCGAATCTGCACCAGGCGAAGCGGGTCACCGCGCCATCGGTGAAGGGCGGCCTCGCGGTCTACGGCCGCAACGTGCAGCGCTGTGTGCGCTGCTCCGACACGATCGAATGTCGCCGTATGGGCGAACACCGGCGGATCCTCTACTGGTGCCCCGGATGCCAGATTCATCTCGACCCGAAACGGGAGCGGTCGAGCGACGACACACCGATGGATCCGCATCCGGCAGCGCAACGCTGGATCGCCGACCTCCCCTGGAACCGCGACGCCAGCTGATTTCACCAGGGGTCAGACCCCTGCTGCAATCCTCACGCGCGGCCGAGGATGCGTTCGACGGCGATCTCGATGACCACTCGGTCGTCGCGTGCTCTGGGTTCGCGGTATCTCGCGGCGTAGCCCTCGACGCCGGCCCGGATGCCGTCGCGATCGGTGACCAGTCGGACGGGTCCTTCGAGGCTCAACCACCGACGGCCGTCGACCTGGCCGACCGCCGCGCGTTGTCCGGTGGCTTCCATCCGTGCAGCGTTGATCGCCTTCTGCGAACCGGACCACGTGATCACGCGAGCGACACACAGTTCGATGTCGTAGCTGAAGCCCACCGCCACGACATGCGGAGACAGGTCGTCGCGCAAGGTCGTGAGCGTGGCCAGATGGTCCTCCTGGAGGAAGGCCATCACCTCGTCGGGCAGGTCGGCCGGATCGAGCGCCATCAGGTCACGCTACCGAGGTGTTACATCTGGGGTCTGACCCCAGATGTAACACGTCACTCGGTGGCGATGGCTTCGAGGACGTTCATGTTCGACGCCTTGAACGACGGGTACAGCGCAGCGGCCAGACCGGCGATGACGGCTCCGATCAGGATCACCACGATGATCGTCGGGTTGAACGCCAGCTCGCTGATCACGTCGTCGGGCACGGCCAGCGTGAGGATCACGCCGAGGAACGTGCCCACCACGATGCCGACGAACGCGCCGAAGATCGACACGATCACCGCTTCCCACCTCACCGAGCGTCGGGTCTGGCGCTTGTTCATGCCGACGGCTCGCAAGAGGCCGATCTCGCGGGTTCGCTCGAACACTCCGAGCGCCAACGTGATCGAGATCCCGAGGACTGCGATCAGGATGGCGAACGCCAGCAGCATCGTGATGATCAACAGCAACTGGTTGATCTGCGCCTCCTGCGAATCGAGGAACTCCGCGTTGGTCTGCACGTTCGCTTGCGGGAACGGTTCCATCGCGGCCGCGACCGCGGCGTCGCCGGTTGCCGCGTCGACGCCGTCGGCGAGCTTGGCGATCACGAAGAAGTCTCGGGCGGGTGCGTTGCTGACCTCAGCCAGCGTGTCGAGCCCGATCAGCCAGTTCCCGAACGTCGCATCGCCGTAGATGCCGGCCACGGTCAAGGTCTGCTCGACTCCGTTCTGGAACGTGACGTCGACGGTCGACCCAATGGTCGCGCCGATGTCATTCGCGGGGTCCTTGTGGAGCAACAGATCGTTCAGGCCGAGATCGGCGATCGTGCCTTCCTGCAGGTCGGGATCGACGAGCTTGTCGAAGGCGACGGGATCGACGGCACCGAAGTTCTTCGTACTACCGTCCACCTGTCCGCTGATCCCGCGGATCGGCGTGACGGCCTCGAGTTCGGGCACCTCGGCCAGGGTCTCGCTGACGATGGGGGAGAGGCCCTGGAAGCTGGCGTCGGTGATGATGTAGTCGGCGGAGATCGCGCTCTCGAGGGTGTTGACGAGCGAGGCGCGCAGTGATGACGCGAACACCGCCGTGCTGCTGACGAGCGCCACGCCGATCATCAATGCCGATGCGCTCGACGACGTGCGGCGCGGTGCTCGAGCGACGTTCTGCCTGGCCAAGGCGCCGGGCACCTTGAACACCTTCTCGATCGGCCAACCGATGACCCGGGTGACCGGGGTGGCCACGGTCGACGACAGACTTGCGACGCCGAGGAAGAGAACGAGGGCCCCGATGCCGGCGAAGCCGATGAGCCCCGCCGTTCCACCCGGCTGCAGGAACAGGCCGATGACGAGCATCGCGACACCGATGGTGGTGACGATGGCGCCGGCAACGAGACGACGAGACCGCATGGCGGCAAAGCCCAACTCCGGGCGCATCGCCGCGACGGGCGGGATCTTTGCGGCGCGTCGTGCCGGGACGATCACCGATGCCATCGTGATGCCGATACCGACGAGTGCCGCGACGATGACGGTTCGGATCTGCAACACCGTCTGAGTGTCCGGGAATCCTGCGCCCGCAGCGTCGAACAGGAAGATCAGGAACCGAGCCACGCCGACCCCACCGAGCACGCCGAACACGGTGGCGAGGACGCCGAGCGCGAATGCCTCGGACGAGATCATCCAGCGCACTTGGCGCCCCGACGCTCCCACAGCTCGCAGCAGCGCCAGTTCACGTAGGCGTTGACCGATCGTGATCTGGAACACGTTGTTGATGATGAAGGCGCTGACGAATGCCGTGATGAACGCGAAGATCAACAGCCCGGTGCCGAACACGCTGACGAACTGATTGACGCTGTCGGCGGTCTCCTGGGCAACTTGTTCTCCGGTGACCACCTCGGTCTGTGGCGGCAGGATGCCCTCGATCGCCTGCTGGACGGCGTCGACGTCGGCGCCATCGGTCACGGCGATGTCGATGGCGTCGACCTTGGCGTCAGCGCCGAAGTTCACCAGCGCCGTGTCGAGGTCGAGTGCAACCAACTGTGCCCCACCGAAGCTGTCGGCACTTCCGAGGCCGACGGTGCCGACGAGCGTGCCCTCGAACGTCCCGACATCGGTGAGATACGACACCGTGTCGCCGATCTCGAATCCCTGAGCGTCGGCGGTGGCCTTGTCGATGGCGAGTTCATCGGGTCCCACCGGCGGTCGACCCGCTTTGACAGTGACACCCTGAATGCCGTCGTCGGCCTCCCACGACACACCCAGCGTCGGGCCGCCGGCAGGCGTGATCACATCACCGTCAGGTCCGATCAGCTGAGCGAAACGTTGCAGTGCCGGCTCGACGGCGGCCACACCATCGATGTCGCGGATCGAGTCGGCGATCGTGACGTCGATCGGGTCACGCGCATCGTCGGTTTCGAACTGTTGAGCGGCCCTGACCTCGAGGTCGACGTCTTGGCCCAGTTCCTGGAACAGGTTGTCGAAGGTCGCCCGGAGGCTGTCGGCGAGCACGAACGAACCGACGACGAACGAAACACTGGAGGTGACGGCGAAGAGGATCGCCAACGTTCGACCCCAGCGGGCCCGGATGCTCTTGCGAGCGATGAGCGTGCTGGCGCTCATGTCAGTCCCAGTTCCGCAGGTGATCGATCACCTGGTCGACGCTGGGATCGGCGATCTCACCCGTGATCTTGCCGTCGCCGACGAACACCACCCGGTCGGCGTATGACGCGGCGACCGGATCGTGGGTGACCATCACGATCGTCTGGCCGAATTCGCGGACGGCGTCACGCATGAACGACAGGATCTCGGCGCCCGTCACCGAGTCGAGGTTGCCGGTCGGTTCGTCGGCGAAGATGATCTGTGGCCGCGAGGCGAGCGCGCGTGCGACCGCCACCCGCTGCTGCTGGCCGCCGGACAGTTCGCTCGGGCGATGCTTGAGACGATCACCCAACCCGACCTTGGCGACCACGTGATCGATCCATTCGGTGTCGCCTGACTCACCGCCCAACATCATCGGCAGGCGGATGTTCTCGTCGGCGGTCAGGGTCGGGATCAGGTTGAACGCCTGGAAGATGAAACCCACCTTCGTACGACGCAACTCGGTGAGGGCCTTGTCGTCGAGGGTCGCCAGGTAGGTGTCGCCGATGAAGGTCGCTCCGGTCGTCAGCGTGTCGAGACCTGCGAGGCAGTGTAGGAGCGTCGACTTGCCAGACCCCGAGGGGCCCATGATGGCGCTGAATTTGCCGGTCTCGAACGTCACGGTGACGCCGTCGAGCGCATGGACCTGGGCGTCACCGATCCCATAGGTCTTACGGGCGTCGATGGCTCCGGCCGCGGCGCTGGTGCCGTCGGTAGCGGGCGTCGCGGGCGGCGCAGGGGGTGCGGGAGTCGGTGACATGAGCACAGGTCTACCTGCAGACGAAGAGGGTGACAAGGCTTCGTGCAAAGGGTGGTCTGTGCGCCCCCTGTCGTGCCGTACGCTCAGCGATTGATGGCCTCCTGCACGTCGTGTGACACCACGCTGCCCGACGGCGCGCGGTTCTGCCCGGCGTGTGGCCACGAGGTGTCGCCGTCGGTCGCCGAGGAACGTCGCGTGGTCACCGTCGTCTTCGCCGACCTGGTCGGCTACACCGCGCTGTCCGAACACCTCGATCCCGAGCGCGTGAAGCGTCTGATCGACGCCAGCTTCGAACGCCTCATCGCGGACATCACGGCGTTCGGCGGACGAGTCGACAAGGTGCTCGGCGACGGCATCCTCGCGCTCTTCGGCGCACCGGTGGCGCACGAGGACGACGCCGACCGCGCCATCCGAGCGGCGCTGCAGATGCACGATTCGCTCGCGCGTTTCGTCGACGAGCAGCCCGACCTCGATGGTCCGTTGCGTCTGCGTATCGGCGTGAACACCGGCGAGGTCGTGGTCGGCAACGTGTCGGGCACCGCGGAGTACACCGCGATGGGCGACGTGGTCAACGTCGCCTCACGCCTCCAGACGCTGGCGGAGCCGGGCGGCATCCTGATCGGGGATTCCACCGCGGCGCTTGCCTCCGAGGAGATCCTCCGTGAGCCGGTCGATTCGCTCGACGTGCGTGGACGAGAGCAGCCCGAGCGGGTCTGGCGGGTCACGGGTCGGCGGCGCCGGGTCCCCAGGATCGGGGCCGGATTCCACGACGTGGCGTTCGTGGGGCGCTCCACGCAGTGGGAACTGCTCGCCTCGATCATGGCGATGGTGGCCAACGGTCGCAGCGCGATCGTGTCGGTCACCGGTGAGGCCGGTGCCGGCAAGACGCGGCTCGTGGCCGAAGCACTCGACGCGTTCCCGAGTCGGGCCGTGGCGATCTTCTCCGGTTCGTGTGCCCCCTATGGCGAGACCAATGTGTGGGCGCCGATCGCCACCGCGCTGTTCCGGCGGCTCGATCTCGATCAGGATGCCCCGCCGGCCCTGCTCCGAGCGGTGAGCCGGGCAAAGGGAGTCGAGCTCTACGGATTCGATGCCGACGATCCCGTGCTCGGACGGTTCGTCGAAGGGGTGCTGCATCTTCTCGGGTATCCGTCCGAGCTCGATCACGTGCCGCCGGCCCAGGCGCGCGAGATCCTGTTCTCACTGATCGTCGAGGGACTGCGTCGCCGGACGGCGACCGGACCCGTCGTGTTGTGGATCGACGATCTGCAGTGGGCCGATGTGTTGATCATCGAGTTGTTGCACCGCGTGGCGCGCTCGTTGGTCGATCGCCCACTGCTGATCGTGACCGCGCAACGCAACGATGCCGACAACGACTGGCCGCCCGCCAGCGATCATCCGGTGACGGTCCGGATGCCGTTGGACCCCCTGGCTCATGACGAGGCAGCCCGGCTCGTCGGTGCCGTACTCGGACCGTCGGCGGACCAGGTGTTCGTCGAGAGCCTCTACGAGCGAAGCGGTGGCAATCCGTTGTTCCTGATCGAACTCGCCGAATTGGCGAAGTCGAGCCCTGCCAGCACTGCGCTGCCCGGATCGCTACGAGCGCTCATCTCCGCTCGTCTCGATCAGCTTCCTGTCGCCCTGCGAGCGATCATCGACAACGCGGCAGTGCTCGGCACATCGGGGCTCGTCGAATCTCTGGAGAAGTTCGCCATCGAGATGGGCCAGGACCTCGGCCCAGACGACCTCGACCACCTCGACGAGGCCGGACTGCTCGAGGTCGACGGTTCGACCTGGAGGTTCCGCAGCGACGTCGTGCGCGAGGTTGCCTATCAGACCCTGACCAAATTGGTGCGGGCCCAACGCCATGGGGGCACCGCTGCGGTGATGATCGGCGATCCACGAATGCCGATCGAGCAGGTGGCACACCACGCCGCGTGCGCCGCCGAGTTGGCCGCCGAGATCGGTCCGGTCCCTGGCCTCCCCGACGACATCGCCGATCAGGCTGTCGGTCTGCTGTACGAGGCTGCGAAGCGTTCGATGGATGTCGGGGCGTTCAACCACGTGTGCGGTCAGTCCACCCGCGCGCTCGATCTCGGCCCGAGCGACGCGGCCACCGCTCGGGACCTGTTGTTGCTTCGTGCGCAGGCACAGACCGAACGTCGCGTGCTCGCGCCGGCTCTCGCCGACGCTCACGACGCGCTCGATGCTGCCGTGGCAGCCGGTGACGCTCGTCAGGAAGGGATCGCCCGACGCCTCCTCGGGGTTCTGCACCAACGTGACGGAGACCTCGCCGGGGCGAGGCGTGAACTCGGCGCGAGCGTCGAGATCTTCCGCGAGTTGGGCGATGACACCGAGCTGGCGTCGTCGTTGCGTGAGCGGGGGCTCGCCGAGGTGTTCGGCGGTTCGTTGAGTGATGCCGAGTGGTTGCTCGGTGAGGCCGAGGCGCTCACCGAGCGGATGCACGACGTCCGCGGACACGCGTGGGTGCGTCAGCATCAGGCCTGGGTGGCATTCCTGTCGGGTGATGCAACGCTGGCCGAGTCGCGGCTGTTGACCGCGGCGCAGGAGTTCGATCTGCTCGGAGACCGGTTCGGTCGCGGCTGGGCGGCCGGGCTCTTGGCCTACGTGCGCTTCTATCAGCGACGTTTCGAGGAGGCTGAGGCGTTGGCCGTCGAGGTTCGCCGCGACTCGGTGGAGCTCGGCGAGCCCTGGGCTCCGGCGATGATGGACTCGCTCGTCGCCGCGATTCGGCTGTGGTCGTCGGACTTCGTCGAAGCCGAGGAGTTGTCGCGTCGGGCGTTGACGAGCTTTCGGGCACTCGGTGACAAGTTCGGTGTCGTTCAGGCGTTGTCGCCGAGGATGCGGGCACTCGTGGCGTTGGGTCGTACCCACGAGGCAGAGCGTGGCATCGAAGAGTCGTTGGCGATGAGCGAGTCGTTCGGCGACCTGTCGTTTCCCATGATGGCCGCGGCAGGAACGGCGGTGCATCTCGGGCTCGGCGGTCGTGCCGTCACCATCAGCCAGCAGGCGCTCGAACGGTCGGCGGCGATGGGATCCGACGAGTCCGAGTCGACCATCACCCTGGCGTTGGCGTTGTGTCAGATCGGCCGTGCCGACGAGGCCTTGGTGTTGCTCGACGCCGTCGAGAAGGACTCGCCGTATCTGTTGTCCGTGCGCTCGCTCACTCGAGCGGTGACCGCAGATCCGTCAGGGTCGATCGACGACGCCGATCTGGTCGTGGCCGATGCCGGAGCGAGCTACCTCGATCAGGTCATTGCCGACACGGCCGCTGCGGCCGCCGAGATGCAGCGCGGGGCCTTCGACGCCGCGCTCGATCGTTTCGAGCGAGCGGGTTCGACGGCGAAGAGAGCGGGCGACGTGGTCGCGCGCGAATTGGTCGCACTGACCCGTTCGGTCGTGATGCGAGATGAGACGTACCACGACGTCGGGCACCTCGGGCCAGGTTGGAAGGCCGTCGCCGAGTCGCTCGGCGCGCTGGTGAAGGACCCCCCGATCGACCCGCCAGCCCGAAAAATGCCTGGTTCGTCGCGCTGAGCGCGACAATCCAGGCATTTTTCCGGCTTGGCCGGACGTTCTTGGGGTCAGCGGTTGGGCTGTTTGGTGACGCGGAGGTAGGGCTTGACGGGGTTCCAGCCGGCGGGGAACAGGTCCTTGGCCTCGTCGTCGGAGAGCGCCGGCACGATGATGACATCCTCGCCGTCCTTCCAGTTGGCCGGGGTCGCGACCTTGTAGTCGGCGGTCAGCTGGAGGCTGTCGATCACGCGCAGGATCTCGTCGAAGTTGCGTCCCGTCGACGCCGGGTAGGTGAGCGTGAGCTTGACCTTCTTGTCGGGGCCGATGACGAACACCGAACGCACGGTGAGGGTGTCGCTCGCGTTCTCGTGGATCATGTCGTAGAGGTCGGCGACGTTGCGATCAGGGTCGCCGATCATCGGGAAGTTCACTGCTGTGCCCTGGGTCTCCTCGATGTCGCCCTCCCACTGGACGTGGCTGTCGACGGGATCGACCGACAGGCCGATCACCTTGACGTTGCGCTTGTCGAACTCGGGCTTGATCTTGGCGACGTAGCCGAGTTCGGTGGTGCACACCGGGGTGAAGTCCTTGGGGTGGCTGAACAGCACGCCCCACGAGTCGCCGAGCCACTCGTGGAAGCTGATCTCACCCTGCGTGGTGGGGGCGGTGAAGTCGGGTGCGATGTCGCCGAGACGTACGGCCATGGTGGATCTCCTCGTGTGAACCGATGCGGCGCCGGTCGGCGTCGCCGGAGAGCAAGCTATCGCAATACCCGACAAACCCGGTCAGGAATGTCGGGATTCGGTGGCATCGGCCAGATCATCGGGGAGGAGGCGGTGGCGCAGCGGAGGGAGCGAGCGCCGCGGCGCGAGCGAACCAGTCGCCGTCGACCGGTCCTGACGCCGCCAGTCGCATCGCCGCGGTCTTGAGACGGCGGGCCGAGCCGGGTGGGAATCCGGCAATGGTGGCGGCGAGTTCCTCGGCGCGCGTCCTCACCGCGTCGTCCTCGACGACCTCGCACGCGATCCCGAGACGATGCAACTCGTCGGCCCCGAGGCGCTCGCCGCCGAGCACGACCTGCATGACGGTGGCCATCGGGTAGCGGGCGACGAGCCACGCGAGGTTCATCGGTGCCTGCATCCCGAGACGCACCTCGCCGACCTGCAGCCAGGCATCGCGACCGGCAACGATCAGGTCACCCGCCAAGGCGAAGGCCGCGCCGCCGTTGATGGCGTAGCGCTCGAGTGCGACCACGATCGGGTGGGGGCAGGCGCCGAGCGATGTGTGGGCGGCCTGTATCGACGCGGCGGCGGTCGCCAACCACGGCGGCGCCGGATCGGCGTTGTACTCCGTGAGGTCGAGACCGGAACAGAAGGCCCCGCCGGCACCACACAGCACCACCACGTGCACATCGTCGTCAGCGCTCACCGCGGCCACGGTGGCCGCGAGCTCGTCGAGCATGGGCGCGATGATCGCGTTCTTCCGGCTGGGTCGATTCAGTTCGATGATTGCGACGCCGTCGCGGTTCGTGCGCTTGACGAGCGGTTCGGGGGCTGGGGCGGGCATCAGTTCCTCGGGAGCTCGGAGAACGGGGTCGCGCGGTCGGGGCCGGGTTCGCGGGGAAGTCCGAGCACCCGCTCGCCGAGCGTGTTCTTCTGGATCTCGTCGGTGCCGCCCCCCAACGACATTCCCCGACAGTTGAGTACGTGGTAGGCCCAGTAGTCGGAGTCGGTGTCGTCGTCCTCCCAGGCGGTCGCCGAGGCGCCGCCGATCCCGTGCGCGAGTTGCGCACAGTGCCGGCCCTGGATGGTTCGCCAGAGCTTGCCGATCGAGGGGTGCAGGCGACGGCTCGTCCCCCATGGCACGAGGTGCTCGCCGATGTAGGTGGTGGCGAGACCGTCGCGGGTGAGAGGGTCGTCGAGCAGGTCGTGTTCGGCGGCGCGATCGCGGAGCCCGCTGAACGGGAGCGGCGATCGTCCGGCCTTCGATTTGTGCTCGTCGTCGGTGAGGTTGCCGCGGCCGAGCGCCGTGCGTTCGTGGCCGAGCAGCGCCACGGCGAGGCCCCAACCTCCGTTCACCTCGCCGACCACCCACTCGGCGGGAACCCGCGCTTCGTCGAGGAACACCTCGTTGAATTCGGCGGCGCCGGTCATCTGCACGAGGGGGCGCACCGTGACGCCACGCTGGTGCATCGGGAGCGCGAACATGGTGACGCCGCTGTGCTTGGGGACGTCGAAGTCGGTTCGGGCGAGCAGGACACCCAGGTCGGCGATGTGGGCCTGGGAGGTCCAGACCTTCTGTCCGGTGATCACCCATTCGTCGCCGTCGCGCACCGCGCGTGTGGTGAGTCCGGCGAGGTCTGAACCCGCGCCGGGTTCGGAGTACAGCTGGCACCAGATCTCGTCGCCGCGCAGCGCAGGTGGAACGAATCGACGTTGGAGTTCGTCGGAGGCGTGGTCGACCAAGGTGGGCACGACCATGCCGAGTCCCAATCCGAAGATGGCGTCCTCGCCGGGGAGCAGCTCGAGGCTCTCCTCGTGGAACGCCGCGCTGTAGTCCGACGACAGGCCGGCACCGCCCAGGTGCGTCGGATAGGGCAGCCCGGCGAGGCCGGCGTCGCAGAGCGCCCGGCGGTAGGCCTTGCCGCGCTCCACGGTGCCGTCGACTCTCGCCATCCGCTTGGGAAGCGTCGCGAAGAACGCGCGTACCCGAGCCCGGAACTCGGTGAGCGTCTCGGTCGGTTCGGTGTCGGCTGGTGTCGTCATCGGTGGATCCCCTCTTGCCCCGCCGCGACACTACGTGGCTGTGATCGGCGGACGATGAGTGTGCCGGTCTACGCTCGGACCATGAGCATCCCGGTGGCGTTGGCCGACCTCGAAGCGGCGACCGTCGAACGAGGCTGGGCGTACCTGTTGACCGTGCGCGACGACATGCGACCGCACGTGGTGGCTGTCAGTCCCGCATGGATGGGCGGGCGCTTGGTGATCGACGTCGGCACGAGCACCGCACGCAATGCCGGCGAACGACCGGCCGTGTCGCTGTGCTATCCGCCCGTCGAGGTGGACGGTTACAGCCTGATCGTCGACGGGACCGCCGCGATCGATGGCGAGGGTCGCCTCGTGTTCGATCCGTCGGGGGCCGTGCTGCATCGGCCCGCACCACCGGGCTTCGATGGCTCGCCCACTGGGTGCGCAAACGATTGTGAACCGGTCGGTCCGTCGGGGGGCGATGGGCCGACCGGTTCGGATCTCAGCTCGCCGGCGTGAGTTCGACGCGTACCCGGTTGAGTGATCCGCGTGCCACCGTGGCGGTGGCCGTTCGACGCTGACCGCCGAGCCAGACAGCCACGCGGTCGTCGGCCTCGATGTTGCGCAACCACTGCGAATCGGAGCGGACGGTGCTCAGGTCGAGCCGGTCACCGACGCGGGTCGCGAGCACGGGAACGTGGCGCGGGAGCCCGGTCGACCGCCCGAGGGTCTCGAGTACGACCGTTCCGACTCCGATCGGCAGCGGATTGCCGACACCGGCTTGCACCGTCGGCCGGACGACGCGATTGAGCGTCGAGAATCCGCGTCGTGCGAGGTGGCTCGGGTCGGCGACGGTCATGATCCCATGTGCGTCGTGTGGATGACGTCGACCACCATGACGACGCGCTGATCACCCGGTTGATGGAACGGGTAGCTGTCGACGCCCATGTACTTCTTGGCCATCGAGTCGATGAAGGCGTTCGACGAGTCGTCGTCGATGGCGACGACCGAGCCTCGCATCTCCAGGTATCGGTAGCCGTTGTCGGGGTCGATGCCGGAGATCGCGATCGTCGGGTTGCGCACGAGGTTGTCGTACTTCTGGCGGCCCTTGGTCAGCGAGAACACGAAGTGACCGTCACGCCAGCCTCCCCAGACGGGGCTCGATTGAAGGTTTCCGTCGGAGCCGAGCGTGGCGATGTGCCAGAACGTCGTCTTCTCGAGCAGGTCGGCGTAGTCGGAGGGGATGCTTGCCATGACAAACAAAACGTCGTGGCGCCTCGACCTATTCCCGATCCGCTTTTCAGGGCACGGACCAGCGGGTGAGCGTCGTCACCAACTCGTCGTGCCGGCCGACGGCCAGCGCACCAGCGACGACCGCACCGACCACCGAGGCGACCATCGCGGCACGTCGCCTCGATGCAGGTGACGGGTCGATCGTTCGAATCACGAGGACGACGGCGAGCACCGGCACCATTGCGCCGAACATGTATGCCGTGATGCCGGGAAACTGCCCGGGCAGGCTTCGGCGTGACGCCGTGAGGATGGCACCGAGTTCGGTACCGATGCAGGGTCGCCACCACAACGTCGCGGCGAACGCGACGGTCCCCGCCGCAAGAGCCTGGACGAGAGGGGTGTCGGCCCAGCCGAGCCGAGACACCTCCGGTGCTGCGATCGTGCCCGCGATCACGACGACGACGAGTACCCCGCTGAGTTGGAGCCACCATCCCTCCAGCGCCACCACGTTCGCGATGAACAGCCAGCCACCGAGGACGGCACCCCCGCAGATCGCTGCGAACGGCACCCATCGCCCACGGGTGACGATCGCCATCGTCAGTGCCGGCAGGAGTACGAGCAGCGTGCAGGGCTGTGTCGTCGCTCGGATCGCCTCGAAGAACGCTGCGACCATCCTCGCGTCCTGGCTCAGTTCGGCTCGGCGAGCAACGCTTGCACCGCGGCGTCGATTTCGGCGTAGCGGCCTTCACCGATGTGGTCGTAGCGGATGTTGCCGGCGCGGTCGAGGAGATAGATCCGCGGCCAATGAGCGGTCGGGCCCTCCTGCCACAGGTGGAACGTTCGCTTGTCGGTGTCGAGCACGATCGGCCAGGTGACGCCGAGTTCGGCTGCCGCCTCCTCGATGTTCGACACGTTGGCCTCGCGGTCGAACTCCGGAGCGTGGATGCCGACGATCTCGAAGCCCTGGTCGCGGTGCGTCTCGTACAGCTCCTGCATGTGGGGCAGCGTCGCTCGACAGTTGCTGCAACCGAACGTCCAGAACTGGACGGCGACGACCTTGCCCTGGAGTTCCTCCAGCGAGGTGACGCCGCTCTGGAGCCAGCCGTCGATGTCGCGCAGCTCCGGATGCGGCCCTCGGTTCGCCAGCTCCGGAATCTCGACGGTGACCGGCGCGGCCGGAGCCGGGGTGTCCGCGAATGTGGCCGTGGCGTTGGCGTCCGGCGACGAGTCGCCGTCATCGCCGAGCGCGAACGCTGCGCCGATCACGAGCGCGACGGCGACCGCACCGGTGGCGGCCAGTCGGCGCGAGTTCACAGGCCGGCGTACCAGTCGTAACTGCGTTCGGCCCAGTAGTCGGCGGGCTGCTCGCGGGCGTAGCGGATCACGCCGATGCGCTTGAGGCACTTGATGCCGTACTTGTTCGGGGTGGCAAGTCGCAGGGGAGCGCCGTGGTCGAGGTCGAGCGGTTGGGTGCCCTGTCGCAACGCCAGCATCGTCTGGGGGTGCATCGCCGACGACATGTCCCAGCCGACGTAGTACAGCCCATCGGGCGTCTCGAAGCCGACGTAGGGCACGTCGCCGACTTGGTCGGCATACGCGGCGTGGAAGTCGCGGAAGCGGGCGCCGCCCCAGTGGACGATGCTCGACCAGCCCTCGATGCACTTGTGCTCGATGACCATGTCGCGCTGAGGGAGTGCTTCGAACGCCGAGATGTCGAGTTCGTCGAGCAGCTCGCCGTCGGGGCCTTCGACGCGCACGGTCCAGTCGGCGAGATCGATCTCGTTGCGGATGCCGATGCGCCCGTTGACCTGGATCGGCGTGGCCTTCGAGATCGGGTGCTCGGGTGCCGAACGGCCATCGGACAGGGTGCTCCACACGGATTCGTTGCGCTCGAGTTGGTTCCGCAGTGGCTCGGGGATTCCGCCGACGTTCGGCTGGTCCTGGAGCCAGTTCCAGCCCAGGTAGGCAACGCCGAGGCCAGCGGCGCCGGTGAGGAAGGAGCGCCGTGAGCGCCGCTTGAACTCCGACATCGGGATGGTCGGAGCATCGTCGATCTGTGAGCGGAGCTGCTCCTCGCGCGTGGGCTGGTCGTCTTCGTTCATGTCGGACCATCTTTCAACGCTTCCGGCGACCGGCCTTCGATCACGTAGCCGGTGACCATCGAGCGGAAGTTGCCCCAACCCGATCGGATGACCTGCAGGACGTGGACCAGGAAGAACAGCGCCAGGCCGATCGTCATCCAGAAGTGGACGAAGCGGGCGCCCTGATAGCCACCGAACAGCAGCGGCAGTGGGTACAGCTGCGTCGGCTTGTAGATCGCGAATCCGCTGATGACGATGATCAGCGCCATCACCAGCACCGCGGTGTACGAGATCCGTTGGGCGGCGTTGTACTTGCCCTGTGGCGGCATGTCCTTCTTCATGTGGAGGTCGTGGAGTACGACGTCTTTGGCCTCCTTCGCGGCATGGCGGTCGGGGAGGATGTGACGCCACTGCTTCGTCGCCAAGAGGTAGGCCACGTAGATCGCGCCGTTGACCACGAACAACCAGCCGAAGGCGAAGTGAAATGCCATCCCGCGGGCGAGGCGCCGCTCCAGTCCGAGCGTCTCGTAGATGGCGTCGGGGAAGAACGCGAACCACTGCCAGCTGCCGATGCCGAGGGCGTACACGTCCTCAGCCCAGTAGATACGCAGCCCGCTCCAGATCATGATCAGCAGCAGCGGGAAGTTGATCCAGTGCAACCACCGGATCGCCCGGGGGTGCACGAGGCGGGCAACGGGCTCGTCGAGCGGCCGATCTGTGGGTCCGACGGCCTCGGCGTCGGTGTTGGTGTCGATCGACATGGGTGCGACGGTACGGCTACCAGCGCTGCCCGTCGATGCATTCGCCACGGAGTTTCCGCTTCGTTCCCGAGCGTTTCGTATTCGGCTACACACCGTCAACCCGGCCCACGATGAGCGAAACCGCTGTATTTGGTCGGTTCGCTCATCGGTGGGGTTGGGTCGGGTGTTGCGATGAGCGAAACCGCTGTATTTGGTCGGTTCGCTCATCGGTGGGGTTGGGTCGGGTGTTGCGATGAGCGAAACCGCTGTATTTGGTCGGTTCGCGCATCGGTGGGTGCTCAGGCCGGGGCGAGGACGGTGTCGATCACGTGGATGACGCCGTTGGTCGCGAAGATGTCGGCTTCGACGATCGTTGCGCCGCCGATGGTGATCGTGTCGCCGTCGACCGTGACGGGCAGTTCGGTGCCGGCGAGGCTGACGAACGGGTTGTCGATCATGCCGGCGACCATCGCCGAGTCGTCGCCCGCCTCGACCACGTGACCCTGCAGCAGTGTCGAGAGAAACTCGGTGTCGGCCAGGGCGTCCTCGGCGGTCATACCCATCTCGCCGAGGTAGTCCATGAACGCCTCGTCATTCGGGGCGAAGATGGTGAACGGTCCCTCGCCCGAGAGGGCTCCGGTGAGGCCTGCTGCATCGACCGCGGCAACGAGAATGGTCAGGTCGTCACGTCCGGACGCGACGACGAGGAGATCCCCCTCCGCGCCCGCCATCTCGTCGTCACTCATGTCCTCGTCACTCATGTCGTCGGACATCTCGTCGTCCGACATGGCGTCGGTGGTGTCGGACATCTCGTCGTCGGCCATCGCATCGGTGGTTTCGGGCATCTCGTCCTCGGCCATGGCTTCGGTGGTGGCCGGGCTGGATGCGGCGTCGTCGGACGAGTTGTCGTCGCTCCCGCATGCGGCGAGAGCGAGTGCTCCGACGATGGCGAGTGCTGCTGGGGTACGTGTACGCATGGTGAACTCCTTGGTTGGGAAGTGGTCCCGGTCGGGACGACGCGCAAGGTAGGGCCGCTCCGCCGCCGGAGCGCTCGGCTGCGCGGCCGTGTTTCCGAAGGCGCTCGTGGCTGTTGTGCAGGCGTTTCTCGAACCCGAAACGTTCACGGAACGGACGGCCTGAGACGTCCTCGGTGACGACGAGGCGCAAGCGCCTGCCTACTGTCGCTGGATGACCTTCTCGTTCGAATCCACCACCGACGACGTGCTCGACGGCATCGAGCTGTCCGGTCGTCGCTTCGTGGTCACCGGCGCGGCGAGCGGCCTCGGGGAGGAGTCGACCCGTGCACTCGCCGCTCATGGCGCCTCGATTCTGATGCTCGCTCGCGATGCGCAGAAGAACGCCGCCGCCGCCGAGCGCATCCGTGCAGCGGTGCCCAATGCCGACCTGTCACTCGACACGGTCGACCTCGCCGACCTGGCGAGCATCCGGGCATTCGCAGGTCGCTACACCGAATCGGGGCGTCCGATCGACGTGCTGATGAACAACGCCGGGGTGATGGCCTGCCCGTTCGGGCACACAACGGACGGGTTCGAGATGCAGTTCGGCACCAATCATCTCGGGCACTTCGAGCTGACGCGGCTCCTCGAACCGGCGGTCCTCGCCGGAGACAACCCGCGCATCGTGATCCTGTCATCGGCCGCTCACGGCATCGCTGACGTCGACCTCGACGACCCCAACTTCGAGCACACCGACTACGACGCGTGGGTTGCCTACGGTCGATCGAAGTCTGCGAACGCCTTGCACGCGCTGGCACTGTCGCAACGCCTCGACGGTGTGCTCTCGCTCTCGGTCCACCCCGGCGGGATCATGACCAACCTCGGTCGACACCTCGACGACGACCTGATGAATCAGATGCTCGACCGCGCCAAGGAGCGCTCCGCAGGCGGCCGGTGAGTCCGGCGGGATGAAGTTCAAGTCGATCCCGCAGGGCGCCGCCACCCAGGTGTGGGCAGCGACCTCAGCTGACCTTGGCGGGCACAACGGCGCCTATCTCGCCGACTGCGGTGTTGGCGTGGCGGGCGGCAATGTCGGCAAGAACGGAGTCGCTCCGCACGTCGCCGACAGGGGCACGGCTGAGCGACTCTGGTCGCTCAGCGAGCAACTGCTCGCCGGCTGAGACGGCACGGAGGGTTCGGCTTCGCCGGTCTACCGTGACCGCATGACCAACTCAGGGCCATCCCACGAGCAGCGAGCCTGGTTCGAACAGGTTTGCGTCGACCTGCACGAGCGGTACGCAAACCTCCGGGAGGGCGAGCCGGCGTCGTACATTCCGGAGCTGGCCGACGTCGATCCAGATCGATTCGCGATCGCCGCAGTCACGCTCGACGGTGAACAGGTTCTGGTCGGCGACGTCGATCAGGCGTTCACGATCCAGTCGATCTCGAAGCTTCTCGTGTACGGCCTGGCGTTGGAGCTCCATGGCCGCGACGCCGTACTCGCGACGGTGGGCGTGTCGCCGACCGGTGACAGTTTCAATGCGATCGAGCTGGATGAGGCGACGAATCGGGCCCCGAATCCGATGGTGAACGCTGGAGCGATCGCCGTCACCGACCTGATCTCGGGCGAGTCGATCGACGAACGCGTCGAGATCATGCGGACGATGTACGAGCGCTATCTCGGTCGGCGGCCGGAGATCGACCACGACGTCTGGGCATCGGAGCGGGCGACCGGCAACCGCAACCGGGCGATCGCGTACCTGATGTTGAGCCGGGGAATCGTCGGTGAGAACGTCGAAGAGACACTCGATCTGTACTTCGCGCAGTGCTCGGTGCTCGTCACCGTGGCCGACCTCGCCATGATCGGTGCCACGATCGCCAACCACGGTGTGCATCCGATCAGCGGCGAACAGATCGTGCCGCGCGAGGTCACGCGCGACATGCTGACCGTTGCACTCACGTGCGGCATGTACGACTACGCCGGCGAATGGGCGTACTCGGTTGGGATCCCGGCAAAGAGCGGGGTGGGTGGCGGCATTCTGGGGATGCTCCCAGGCGCAGGCGGCTTGGCAACGTTCTCGCCGCGCCTCGACGCGATCGGCAACAGCGTGCGCGGGCTGCGGGTGTTCGAGGAGCTGTCCGCCCAGTTCGAGATGCACCTGTTCGACCCTGACCGACCCTGGCGGCGGACGCTCGCAGGCTGAGTCCTGGCGCGCGGCCCTGCGTCGGCGCTGTCTGCGGGTGGGCCGATACGTTGGCGTCGTGGAGTTGTCGGAGCGATCACTCGGGTGGTTGCGCTACCTCCATCGCAAGGCGCACACGCCGGATGACTGGAGTCGTGAGGGCCGTCCGCACCCGCACTGGGATGACCGATCCGACCCGCCGATGGCGAGCTGGCACGGCTTCGATCTCGTCGATTCGTCGTACGCGATGGGGCTCATGGCGCACCGCACACCGGCGTGGACCGAGCCGTACGTGGCGGTCCTCGACCAGCTGATCGAGCGGCACACCGCCTGGTGGTCGGCGAGCGACTGGTTGACCCCGTTGGGCCACGACCCCGATCGTGCCAACTCTCCCGACAGCTACCGGTTGTTCATCCCGCCGGAGCTGTTCGGCGACTACGACGCTCCAGGCTGGAACGCCAACGGCAGCAAGCCCTGGGGAGTCCAGATGGATCCCGTGGCGGCCGACGGGATGCTGTTCTACAAGGGCTTCTTCCTCGTACTGCTCGGGATCCGCTCGATGATCGCCGGTGACGACGACCGCTGGAACCGGCCGTTCGAGATGATCCGAGACGGCGACAACTCCTTCACCTGGACGCACTCGGAGATCGCCGGTCACCTGTGCCGCCAGTGGCTCGCCGCCCCGATCGGGTGCCATTCAGAGGACACCATGGTCTGGCCGCATCGACTGGCAGCGGCAGGCCTCGGTCTGAGGCTTCACGACAACCGACACGGCACCGACTTCCACCGGCAGGCGTTCGCGCCGTGGTGGCAGTACGCCCGTGAGCACTACCTCGATCTGACCGGCGATGCCGCGCCGGACACGACGACCTTCTACTACGACTCGATGCTCGACGTGCACCATCGTCTGCCGGTCGCCGCTGCGTTGACGACGTCGTTCTACGCAGCGCCGCAGGAGCCCGACGACGCCCGTCGCCTGTTCGAGGCGGGATATCTCTCGATCGGTCTCGGTGGCGAACCGCAGCTGCCGCTGAAACCCAATCGGGCGATCGGATCGTCGCTGGTGCTTGCCCACGAATGGGGACTCGACGACCTCGCCGACCGGCTCTCTCGTGCGATCGACGAGTCGTACGAACCGACCTGGGACACCGAAAGGGGCGAGTTCACCTGGGGGCTCGGTCTCGACGAACCGCACCCGCGCGGGCAGTTCAACGCGTTCCTCGCGGCCGGCGAGGCGGCGGGCCCCGGCATGTGGACCCGTCTCTCCGAGGCGCCCTTGGAGCCATGCCCGCAGATCGTCGGCGTCGACTTCCCGACGATGGCGTTCACCCGCGCGGAGTGGGTTGACGGCAACCTGCGACTCCGGCTCGCCCCGCTGCACGAGGATCCGACGCGGCGAACGAGCTTCCGGATCATCGGTGCCGAACCGCGTATCTGGGACGTGCACGGCATGGACGGCGTCAGTCTCGACGTGTCGAGCACCGGCCTCGAGGTACGCGTGCCGATGATCACCGGCGACCTCGAACTGATTCGCAGCAGCTACTGACCGCGGAATCGCGGTCGGTGACGGCCGGCCGACACGCGTCGGGGAGACTGGCGAGGTGACATACGACGACATCGTCACTTGGCTCGCCGAGCGATCGATCGGAGCGGAGCGGTACCTGTTCGGGATCGCCGGTCCGCCGGGCAGCGGTAAGTCGACGTTCGCCGCGAGGCTGGCTGGCGAACTCGCCGCACCGATCGTGCCGATGGACGGGTTCCATCTGCCCAATGCTGTCCTTGCCGAACGCGCTCTGCTCGACGTCAAGGGTGCACCCGACACCTTCGATGTCGAAGCCTTCGTCGACCTCGTACGCCGATTGCGTACGGGGACTGACGTCGTAGAGTGCCCGGCGTTCGACCGGACGATCGATGAGCCGGTGGCCGACCAGGTGCGCGTGACACCGCATGACGGCGTCGTGATCATCGAGGGCAACTACCTCCTCCTCGACGAGCCGCCGTGGTCCGAACTGGTGGATCTGCTCGATGCCGTTGCCTACCTCGACGTCCCCGACGACGTGCGCGTGAAGTGGCTCGTCGACCGGCATGTGGAGTTCGGTCGGAGTAGTTCCGAGGCGCGCGACTTCGTGTGCCGCTCCGACGAGGCGAACGCCCGTCGTGTCACCCTGAGTCGACGTCGAGCCACCGTGGTTGTCGCGCTCGCGCCGACGTCGGATTCCGAGGCGTCGGTCCTCACCGTCGACCAGATCGACATGGTGTGAGCCTCGGCGGCCAGCCCGAACGTCGCCCCTACCCGACGGACAAGCGAGGATCCAGCAGTCGAGACCATCCGCAACGGAGACGCTCGGTAATGTGTTCGCCTGCCGCTGCCCGATTCGGGATGTGGCCTCGCCTCTGTAGCTCAGTGGATAGAGCATCGGTTTCCTAAACCGTGTGTCGCAGGTTCGATCCCTGCCAGGGGCGCTGCAAAACACCAGGTAGATCGTTTGCGCATCGCAACGATTGACCGAAAACCGCCGTTTGGGTAGCAGAATTTCCCCGATTGCTCCGAGAGGGACACCATGGCGAACGGTTCGGTCTACCGTCGCGACGACCGCAGGAAGCCGTGGATCGTGCACGTGTCGTGGCACGAAGGTGACCGTCGACGACAGTCGAAGCGGTCGTACGCGACGAAGCGGGAAGCGCAAGCACGCACTCGCCGAAGCGATCGACTCGCACCGCCGACAGGACTTCGTCGCACCCACCGCGCTGCGCGTCAGCGACTTCGTCGAGACGTGGCTCAACGCACTCGAGACGCAAGGTCGCAAGGTGTCGACGATCGCCGGCTACCGCCGAACGATGAAGCTGTACGTCCTGACCCGGTTGGGGTCGCGCAAGTTGCAGGACCTGCGAGCCACCGACCTCGACGACCTGTACGCCGAGCTGCTGCGGTCGGGTGGCGTGACGGGCCGCCCGCTGTCGATGTCGACGGTGCATCATGTGCACACCGCGATCGGCAAGTTGCTCCACGACGCGGAGCGCAAGGGGCTCGTGGTGCGCAACGTCGCCCGGCTTGCCGACGCGCCGAGCATGGCCGTGGCGCGTGATCGCGCGCCCGACATGAACGTGTGGACGCCCGACGAGCTGAGCCGGTTCCTGCGCTACGCCGAGAGCTACCGCGCCGGCGCGCTCGTCCATCTCGCGGCGATGACCGGGATGCGTCGTGGCGAACTCGTCGCGCTGCGATGGGACGCGGTCGACCTCCGACGCTCGACGGTGAAGGTGCGCGCCGCTGCGACGTACCTCGGCGGTGTCGAGACGATCGACGTGCCGAAGACGAAGCGCAGCCGACGGACGATCGACCTCGATCAGCGGACCGTGTCCGTCATGAAGCGACACCGTGCGACGCAGCGCGAGGAGCTGTTCGAGCTCGGCGTCACGTCGCCGACCGACGACCGCGTGTTCGCGAACGAGGTCGGCGAGCCGATGCGACCGCACAGTGTCGGCCAGGCGTTCAACCGCCTCGTCGACTCGTCGGGCATCCCGCGGATCCGACTGCACGACCTTCGCCACACCCACGCCTCGCATCTGCTCGCCGCCGGCGTCAACGCGAAGGTCGTGAGCGAACGGCTCGGTCATGCGTCCGTCAGCTTCACGCTCGACACCTACGGCCATGTGATGCCCGGTCAGCAGAGCGAGGCGGCCGAGGCCGCGGCGGCATTGCTCAGCTGGTAGGTGCCGGGAGGCGGACGGACGCCGTGGCGAGGAGTTCCTCGACGGCGCGGCGTGGCACGACGATCCGGCGGCCGAGTCGGATCGACGGGATCGCTCCGAGGCGAACGCACTCGTAGGCGCTCGATCGGGAGATCCCGAGCACGTTCGCCGTCTCGGTGACGGTCATCGTGACGCTGCTCGAGTTCGTGGTCGACATCGGTCGCTCCTCCGTTTGGTCCTGGGAGGGCCGTTGCGTCCTCCACTCTCGTAAAGGCGGGCGAGTCGCGCGTGTGGGACAAAGTTGGTCGTTGGCGTTGCCGGGTCGGTTCGGTGGCGGTCGGCGCTCGCGGGTGCGTTCGGTCCTTCGGGCGTCGCTCGGGGCGGTCCGCCTCGCCAGATCGTCTCCCGTTTCAGGTCGGGTCAGGAGGTCGTGCGCGCGGGTGGTGGGAGGGCATACACCTTTGCAGGTTTCCCTGAACGGGAAACCTGACGACCCGATCTAGTCATCGTGCGTGCAACGGGCGGCTCAGTCCCGTCGATACACGCAGCGACCTTCGAGGACGGTCGCCCGTTCGATCGTGCCGGGGATTCGGCTGCGATTCACGTACCGGTCGGGATCGGTGAACGAGACGTCGAACGGTGCGCTCGATGGTGAAGCCGTGAACGCTCGAGTCGTGAATTCAATTGCGTCTCGAGGTTCGTAGGAGTCGAGCACGACGAGCAGGTCGATGTCGCTGTCGCCGTCGTCGTCGCCACGGGCAACGGAGCCGTAGAGCCAGACCGCTACCGGATCGAACTCGGTCACGAGGTCGGCGACCACGAGGTCGGTCCATTCGTCGAGTCGTCGACCGTCCCAGGCGGCTCTGCCGTCCTCGACTGACCACGTGCTCGACATACGCCGAAGAGTAGGTCGGTGCGCCTTGGCGGATGTCTCAGGAGGTCGTCCCGACCGGTCGAAGGTTCCCCGTGAGGGGAACCTGCAAAGGTGTATGCCCTCCCACCGCCCGCGCGCACGACCCCTGCAGCCGGCCTCCGACGACACCCGATCTGGGCGAGGCGGACCGCCCCGCACGAGACCAGACGAGCCCACCGGACCCGACAACGGGCCACGCAGAGCCCTGCGACGGGCCAACGAGCCGCGGACGGAGCCGAACGCGAGCGTGGGCTACGCGCGCGCGATCTGCGCACCTCGACGGCGGCGCGCTCGGACTGGCCTGCGGCAAGGGCAGACACGATCTGGGCCTCTACCTGCGGTGATCGTGTCAAGCGTCGTGTGGTCGGTCGAGAACGGTCAGGGCCTCGCGGCCTCGTCGACCAAGGAGCGTGCGGCCCGTCCGGCGCGCTTGTAGTCGGTTCCGCTGGTGGGCACGGCGCTGTAGCCGGCCTTGGTCTTCATGCTGAGCAGGTCTCGCAGACTCTTGGCAGCCGCTTCGTTGGCGCGGCCGAGGAGCGCGATTGCCGCGGTGTGGTCCTCCCCGCGGGAGTGCTCACCCAACCGCTTGCAGCAGATGACATCCGCAGCGGCGATGCCGGCGTGGACACAGAGCGTCACGAACGCATCGGCGACATCGTTCGAGTCGTCGGCGAGTGTCTCGACGGTTTCGGCCGCGTCGAGGAACTGCATCGCCTTGGCCATGCGTCCCTCTCGAATTGCCGCGGTGCATTCCGTGGTGCGACTCGTCATCAGCCAGCCCGCCGATGCGCGCGACGGAGCAAGGCTCGGTCACCGGCGACAAGAATTCCGTCCCGAGCGATGTCGTCGACGACCACGTCGTTGGCGTGCGCCAAGTCGTCGACGGTGTAGGCGAGCACTCGTGCGTCGTTGCCCGTCCACTTCGTGATGGCGAGCTCGAGTTCGGAGATCTTCGCTCGCCAACGGTCGCCGTCATCGGTCGGTTCGTCACCGACCACAAAGACATCGATGTCGCTGTCGACACGCATTCGCCCCGTTGCCGCGGACCCGAACACCATGACGAGCAGTGGCGCATGTTCCCACGCGGCGACCGCCGTGCGAATGCGCTCAACGAGAGCATCACTCAGATGGGCGAGTTCGATGATCGGTGCCGCTGCGAGATGGTCCCGATTCAGTCGGTAGGTGAGCGTTCGGCCCGCCTGATCTGCGCTGACGATGCCCTGCTCGACGAGCCGGTTCAGAACCTTGCGCACACCCGGCACCGAATGCCGATCGAGCAGGCGTTGCACCTTAGGTGCCGTGAAGGCCGCCTCGGCGCGAGCGAGAACGCTGAGCACGTCGCCGTCGAGCGTCGGGGTGACGGTCAGTAGTGGCCGGTCCAACAGCATGGAAATAATCGTACGCTCATGGAAACAATTGTCAACTACTTCGAGTGTCGGGATCACCGAATCGCGCAGCCCGAGCATGCGATCCGCCGGATCAGAAGCTGACACGATCCTCTGCTCTACCTGCGGTGATCGTGTCAGCGCGTACGCTCCCAGCCGATCGCCGAGGGTGATTATGCGGTGGGCCGATCAGGCTCGGAGGTCCAACATATCGCCGGTTCCCGAGTGTGTGACGCAACGGATCGCGTGAGCAAAGTGTGCGAGCCAGAGCCGGCGGTTCGGGACGACGTCAGGCGCTGGCGGGCGCGAGCGCTCTGGGATACTCGCTCCATCCAGGTAGCTACTCCGGGCCCTGCCTTCGCGCGAGAATCTCATCATGCTCTTGAGCGGCATCAATCACGTCGCCGTGCTGACCGGCGATACGGATCGGCTCGTCTCGTTCTACGAGGGGGTGTTCGACGCAGCGGCCACCACGCTTCAAGCGGCGGATGGGTTCAAGGTGACGGCGATCTGGCTGGGTGACACGGCAGAACTGAACGTGTTCGAAATCGCAGGTAACGACGAACACGAACGGCAGGTTCCGATTTTCGGTCGTGGTCGCCTCGACCACCTGGCGCTTCAGGCGGCGACGCTGGAGTCGTTCGACGAGATCCGATCGCGACTCCTCGACCGGCAGTCGACGGATGGGTTCGTCACGGACTTCGGCCACATGCTGAGCCTGTTCTTCCGAGATCCGGACGGCCTCGAATGCGAGGTCTGCGTTCCCAACCCTGACGCCCAGCCGGGGGTGCACAATCCGCCCGGGACGGCTTCGAGCCGCTATCACCCTGAAGGCACGGCGTAGCGTCTGCCCGTCGATCAGCTGTTCACATCGACCATGGCGGTCAATCACCTGAGTGACAGGTGCGCAGGCCGATCAATCATTGGCGGCGCGGGCGAGCGCGGCGGCGAGGTCATGGATCGAGTCGCGCTCGAGTTCGTCAGCGCCACCACGACGGTGCCGAGCTCCGGTAGGCACAGCGCCCAGGACTTGAAGCCGACATGCGAGCCACCGTGGCCCACGGCGCCTCTGCCGTCCTCCTCGGACATCTCGGCGATCCCCAGCCCGTATTCGGGTCGTTCCACGAAGTCGGTCATCTCATCGACCGATGCGACGGAGACGATCTCACCGGCACACAGTGCCCTCCACCAGGAGGCGACGGTCAGGGAGTCGGCCGCCATGGCACCAGCGGGCCCGGCAGACGTCGCGCCAGCGACGGATGGGAGATAGCCGCCGCCGGCGCCGAACGTATCGGCAGCGGCGCCGAACGGCATCGCCATCGGGTCCGCCGGCTGCTCGTCGGGCTGGTAGATCATCCGCTCGTACTCACCGCCGCCCAGCACGCCGTCGCGCAGCACTTCGGCGAGCGTCCGCCCGGTGACGTGTTCGACGATGAGCCCGAGCAGCGCATAGTTGGTGCTCGAGTAGTTCCACGCCTGACCGACCGGGGTGCGTTCAGGTCCGACGAGAGCGAGCACCTCTTCAGTGGTCCATGCGTGCAGCGGATCGGTCGTCAGGCTCTCCCAGAAATTTGGGTCAACCCAGTCGGGAATCCCGCTGCGCATCGACAGCAGGTCGTCGATCGTCGCTGCGTTGGTGTCGAATTCCAAGTCGGGCGGAAGTCGGTCGGCGGCAAGATCGGCGAGGTGCAGCTCGCCGGCCTCGACCAGTCGCATCACCTGCGCCGCCATCACGGTCTTGGTGAGGCTTGCGATGGCCATCTGATCGTCGGGGGTCATCGCCCGGTCGCCTGCGGCGATGCCAGCCGCCCCGCTCCACCTGCCCGCTGGTGTGAACAGCGTCGCGGTGAGCCCGCCTTGTTCGCCGTCTGCCCACGTGTCGATCATCGCTTGCAGCTTCGCCGCCAACTCGTCAGAGACAGGTTGCTCACCAAGATCGGCGAACAGACCTGACGGGAAGCCTCCCGGCTCGATCCGGATGGAGGCGAGGATCTCGCGCATCTCCGCGATGGTCGCTGGAGATGAGTCGGCAGATCGCTCGGCGGCGATCATCAGCCGTGTGCCTGCCACGTCGAGCAGCCAAATCTCCTCGACGTACCCTGGACCGGTGTACCCGTAGAACGCGTCGGGGTGCTTCATCGTCGAACGGGGCCACCCAGCTCTTCAGATTCCCGTCGAGGCACTCCGTGAACGGAGCGTCCCCTGCATGATCGGCGGGCAGGTCGGGCACGGTCAGCTCGAGGTGCTTGCCGCGATACCCGTAGATGTTCACGTCCTTCGGTGGCGAGGTGACGAGGAACGGTTCCAGCTCGGTGAAGGCGGTGGCGAGGGCTTCGACGCTGGGTCCGACCGGCGGGTCGACCCGTGAGTGGTCGAGGCACCCGTGGCGGACCAGGTTCACCACAGTGGTGATGGTCACCGCGACGTGTCCATCACCCTCGAACTTGGCTGCGCCGCTCCACCGCGTCCATTCGTTCGCAGGGAGCTCGAACACCACACGCAATGGCGTGGATGGGTCGACGTCTGGATCGATCGAGTACGACGCGCCGGCTTCGAGCGGCGCGAAGTGGTCGAGTTCCTCGATGTCCTGGACGACCAGTGCGGTCGTGGGGGGCACGGTTGATGCGGTCGGGACAGCCGTCGCCTGGGCCGGACGAGCAGCCGTCGTCGGGGCCGGAGGAGCAGCGGTGGTCATCGTGTCCTCGGGAGCCGACGAACACGCTCCCGTTGCCAGCAGGGCGGCCACGGCGACGAGCCAGTAGCCACGAATGTTCATCACTGTCCCTCACCCGTGGCTGCGCGGTATACGAGGCCGTCACGGCCGGCTCCCCAGACGAACAGCAGCTCGCCTTCTGCGACGACTTCTGTGCCGTCCCACGTGGGTTCCCGCCCGTCGAGTGGGAACGGTCGCCATGTCTGCGATTCGAGGTCGAGCGCCCAACCTTCTCCTTGGTCCCAGAACAGCAGTTCACTGCCGAGCGACACGGCATGCGTGGAGCTGAGAATGCAGGAAGTGTCGCCGGGAGTCTTCTCGCAGGTCGACACCAGCTCCGGCGGACGGCCGGCCATCTCGCCGATCTCGTTTCCGTCCTCGTCCAACAGGTCGATCGGTGTCTCGGAGGACTCGGAAGGAATGCCACGATGGCTCCCTCCCCGTCGAGGGCCTCGATGACCACGGGGGTGCCGCCCGCTGGGGCGTCCAGCCCATCGAGGATCTCCCACGTCTCGCTCACCGGGTCGTAGGCGGTGAGACTGGTACCCGTTTCCGAGCTGGTATCGGTCACGGTGATGAGCTTCGAGCCGGTCCACACCGCAGGGACGCTCCACGAGCCGTCGGCCAAGCGCCTCCACTCGTCGGTCGACGGCTCGTACTCATAACCGGGCCCGTTATCCGGATTTCCTAGGATCAGCGCCCTTTCACCGGTCCAGAAGGCCACAGATACGTCGACCGGCGGGTGACTGATCAACCGCCACGTGTCGCGTGCCGGGTCATAGGCGGCGCTCACCGTGTCGGGAAACCCGTCGTTCCACACGATCATCTCGCTGCCGGTCCACAGCACCACGCCAGCACCGACTCCGTCGGGTGCGGGAGCGATCTGGCGCCACGTGCCCTCCGCCGGGTCGAACGCCGCACCTCGTCGTGTGATTCGGTGCAGCACGGTTGGTCGTCCTCGACACCGCCCCAGACGATCAGTTCCGTGCCTGTCCACACGAGATCGGAGCCGTAGAGGGCCGGGATTGGTGCGGGGGAAGAGCGGCGGTGGCGCCCGGCTGGAGGCTCCACCCACAATGGAGGAGCATCAGCCGGCGTCAATGGGGCTGAATTCTCGCTCGGCGGCGAATCGACCGGGGCCGAAGGCGACGTCGTTGCCGGGTTGGTGGCCGGTGCTGGCGTGAACGGGACGGTGTCGTTCTGGACGCTGTCGGGATCGTTGACCGTGGCGACCAGCCCGATCCCCAGCACAACGATCGTGGCTGCGGCCACCAGCACCCATGGCCGAGTCCGATGCTGAACGTGAGGCCAGTTCTCGCCGTCACCGAGCTCGACAGCGGGATGCTCCGGATTGACCAGATGGGCGCGTTGCGGTGTCCTCACGGAACGCATCTGCGAGCCGGCCTTCGAGTTCGGTAGTCATTGAGGGAGTTCCTTGCTCAGCCGGGCAAGGGCCCGTGCGTTGATGGATCGAATTGTTGCCGGCCTGACACCGACGATCTCGGCGATCTCGCCCTCCGGGAGGTCGGCCCAGTAGCGGAGTACCAGTACGACGCGCTGCTTGTAGGGCAGGCGCGCGACGGCGTCGAGCAACTCGGACGGCCGGTCTGTCGACGAGAAGCCCTCGCACCGGCCCCGATCCGCCGTAACCCGACGGCCGCACGACCAGCCGCCCGGCCTCGATCTCGGCACCCATTCACAACGACGGTCCGCAGGTACGCGTTGCGATCCTCGATGGTGGCCAGGCGAGGGCGCAGCCGCATGAACGCGTCCTGCACGACGTCCTCAGCGGCGCTGTGGTCGTGCGTCAGCAACCACGCGAGCCGCACCGCGCCGGGATACGCCGCCCGATAGAACAGCGCAAAATCGTCGTCCATCCCGATGGGGATCGTGCCACTAATTCCGGCGGGGCGTGCTCTCACACCCTCCTAGCAGGGCGCTGAAAATCGGCGGTTGAGGGTTCGGGTGGTCGGGTTCAGGTTTCGGTCACCGTTTCGTTCTGGCTCGGGCGGCGAAGTCGATGTCGGTTTTCGATGATCGTGGATGTCGGTTTCGGTGATCGCCGTCGGGTTTCGCTCCCGAGTGCCGGTGGCGGCCGTGGCCGTCGCGCTCATCAGGCGATGGCGGAGTCGAGGGCGGTGATTCGGATCAGGTTGTAGACCGCGGTGGTCATCTTGAACCAGGCCCGGTTTCGGTCTCGGCCGATGTAGCGCAGCTTGCGGCCACCGCCGATGGTCTTGATCCAACCGAAGGGTTCCTCGACCCGTTTGCGGATCCGCTGCGACACGTTGTAGCCGGCGTGGCGGGTGGTCCGACCATCGATCGCGGATCGTCGGTTGGTGGTGTTCTGCGCGACATGCGGCGTGAACCCGGCTGCGCGCACGTCGGCAACGAACTCTTTGGTGTCGTAGTCCTTGTCGCCAGCGACCGTGCGCCGCCGCTCGGTCTTGGGCAACCGTTTCAGCATGTCGATGGCACAGTCGCGTTCCGCGTAGCCGGTCGCGGACGTGAGATCAGCGTCGACGATCAACGCGTTGCGGTGCTCCATCAGCAGATGCCCCGCGTAGCACAGCTTCGCCGCGGTGTTGTTCGACTTGCGATACAGGCGTGCATCAGGATCCGTCGTCGATGCGTGCGTCTCGTTCGATCGCCTCTGGCCGTGCCAGTCCACCTCGGCGTTGCGTCCCTTCGGGCCGTCACCATCGGCTCGGTCTTTCGGTTTGAAGCTCTTGTGCGACGCCCACGCCTCCAACAAGGTGCCGTCGACGGAGAAGTGATCCGACGACATGTAGCGGCGCAGTTTCGCCTGGCGCACGACCGCGGCGAAGAACTCGTCCGCGACGTCGGCGTCGAGGAGGCGTTGGCGGTTCTTCGAGAACGTCGTCGCGTCGAACGCCGGCATCGATGCGCAGATCGAGGAACCACTTGAACAACAAGTCGTAGTTCAGCCGCTCGCAGAACGCCCGCTCCGACCGGATCGAGTACATCGCCATCAACACCGTCGCCTTCAACAGCGTCTCCGGCGGCACCGACGGGCGACCCGACGTCGCGTACATCGCATCGAAGACGTCGTCGAGCTCGGCGAGCACGGCGTCGACGACGACACGGATCCGACGGATCGGATGATCCGCCGGGATCAGATCCTCGGTCGACAACGTCGTCAACATCGCCAACTGGCGATCCGGGGTTCCACGCATACCCCCATTCTTTTCCATCCCACCGCCGAACGCGAGCACCATCAGACGAATTTCAGCACCCTGCTAGACGTCCGGGGCGATCGTTTCGTCGCACTCCAATCGAGAAATTTCGCCGACGCGACTCATCGAGCATCGACCAGCGCAACGTTGCCGATGTCGCCCGACGTCGCCAATCTGAATTGACGTCGCCCCGGAGTGTGTCGTTGCAAGACGCATACGCCGATCGGGTCGCCACACTCCGCTCCGTTCTCGTTGAGCGAGATCGATCAGAGCGGCACTTTGCCGGCCGGTCGGCACCACGCGCCATCCGGCCTCGCCGATCGCCCGCCATCCCGCGGCAACCGCACAATACGCCGCTCGGTAATCCATGCGACGACGATCAGCGCGCGCTGCAGTGCGGCCCGGATGCAGTGTCACGAAATGACGGTCGGTTCAGCGCCGCGGCGAGCGTTCTGGTGGCTGATCTGATCGGCCACTGTCGTGGCTATCGGTGATCGTGATATGCGGCTCTACGTGTTGGAGCGTGGTGATCGGTTCTTGAGCATCCACCGTTGAGGTCCCGTGGCCTCGCAAGTCTTGCGGTCTTCCACAACTGCTTGACGAGAGAGGCCACGGGATGATCGAAGGTAGCAACACGAGTGCGCTGCTGGGGTTGCAGGGCAATGGTGATGACCGGCATCGAGGTCGCCGACGAGGTGACGATCACCGTCGAGACGACTGCTGATCGGGTCGGATGCCGCAGCTGCGGGGTGATCGCGTCGCTGCATGATCGGCGCCGGGTGCGGGTGAGGGATCTCGAGATCGCAGGTCGCTCGACGGTGCTGATCTGGAACAAGCGGATCTGGCGATGCCGTGAGGCGCAGTGCTCGACGTGCACGTGGACCGAACTCCACGATGCGATCGCGCCGAGGGCGTCGCTGACCGAACGGGCCGGTGTCGAGATGTGCCGCCGGGTGGGTGAGGACGGCGACTCGGTCGCCGCTGTCGGCCGAGACTTCGGTGTTGGTTGGGCGTGCGTGATGAACGCTGTCGAGGTCCACGGACGTCGCCTCGTCAACGACCCTGACCGCATCGGTGAGGTCAGCCAGCTCGGCCTCGATGAGACCGCGTTCCAACGCCCGTCTGCGCATCGTGGTCACACCAGCTACGTGACCGGCTTCGTCGACCTCACCCGGCCGCGTCTGTTGGACGTCGTCGCCGACCGGACCGGCGCTGCGGTTGATTCCTGGCTGTCTGCCCAGCCCGCGGGCTGGTTGGCCAACATCAGCGAGGTGGCGTTGGACCCGTACCGCGGCTACTTCAACGGGCTCACCTCCACGCTGCCGCACGCCACTGTGGTCGTCGACCGGTTCCACGCCGTCGGGCTCGCCAACCGAGCCGTCGACGACGTGCGCCGACGAGTGCAGAACGAGACCCTCGGACACCGCGGCCGGACGGGTGATCCGCTCTACGGGATCCGCCGCCTGCTGCTACGCGGCTACGAACGCCTCTCGGTTCGTCAACTCGAGCGCATCACCGTCGGCCTCGTCGGTGACCGCTACGGCGAAGTCGGCGCTGCGTGGATGGCCAAGGAGCTGTGCCGGGAGATCTACACCGCCGTCGACGTTGCGCACGCCCGCCGAAGGCTGATCGTGTTCTACGACTTCGTCGCTCACGCCGAAGTCCCCGAGCTCGTCCGCTTGGCCAAGACCATCTCGACATGGGAGACCGAGATCCTCGCGTTCCACACCACCGGCGGAC